>NZ_JBEYVM010000007.1:0-352701 GCF_040643995.1 Streptomyces sp. NPDC047049
CCGTCTCCGGCCCCGTGTTGGAGCGGGTCGGCCGTCCGGCTTTCGCTTTCCGGCCTTTCCGACTCTAGCAGACCCGATTTCGTTCCGTTGCCGGTTCTCATTCGGCCCGATTACCCGTCGGAGGGGTTTTGCCTTTCGGCTGATCCGACTTTATCAGATTGCTCTGGGCCGGAATTCCGCCTGATTTCGTGGGGGCGCTCCGTACGCAGAGGCGTGCGGCGTTTCCCGATCAGGAGGAGACGTAAACGTACTGGAGCGGGGCGCCCGGATGCAAATCCGGGCGCCCCGCTCCTACTTGCGTACCTGCGTACGACCCGAGGGCGTCAGACCTCGACGACTACGGGGAGGATCATCGGGCGGCGGCGGTAGTTGTCCGACACCCACTTGCCGACCGAGCGGCGGATCAGCTGCTGGAGCTGGTGCGCGTCCGCGACACCGTCCTGGGCCGCCTTGGCCAGGGCCTCATCGATCTTGGGAACCACGCCCGACAGGGCGGAGTCCTCGATGCCGGAGCCGCGGGCATGCAGGTCCGGGCCTCCGACGATCTTGCCGGTGCTGCTGTCCACGACCACGAAGACCGAGATGATGCCTTCGTCGCCCAGGATGCGGCGGTCCTTGAGATGGGTTTCGGTGACATCGCCGACCGAGAGGCCGTCGACGTAGACATAGCCCGCCTGGACCTTGCCGACGATCTTGGCGACACCGCCGACCAGGTCGACCACGACACCGTCCTCGGCGATGACGATCCGTTCCTTGGGGACACCGGTCAGTGCCCCCAGTTCGGCGTTGGCGCGCAGATGGCGCCATTCGCCGTGGACCGGCATCAGGTTCTTCGGCTTGCAGATGTTGTAGAAGTACAGCAGCTCGCCGGCCGAGGCGTGGCCCGAGACGTGGACCTTGGCATTGCCCTTGTGGACGACGTCCGCGCCCCATCGGGTGAGGCCGTTGATCACCCGGTAGACCGCGTTCTCGTTGCCCGGGATGAGGGAGGACGCCAGGATCACGGTGTCGCCCTGGACGATCCGGATCTGGTGATCGCGGTTGGCCATCCGGGAGAGAGCGGCCATCGGCTCGCCCTGGGAGCCCGTGCAGACCAGCACGACCTCGTCGTCGGGGAGATCGTCGAGCGTCTTGACGTCGACGACCAGGCCGGCGGGGACCTTCAGGTAGCCCAGCTCGCGGGCGATGCCCATGTTGCGGACCATCGAACGGCCCACGAAGGCGACCCGGCGACCGTACTCGTGCGCGGCGTCGAGGATCTGCTGGATGCGGTGCACATGGCTGGCGAAGCTGGCGACGATGATGCGCTTCTGAGCGTTCGCGAAGACCGTGCGCAGGACGTTGGAGATGTCCCGCTCGGGCGGTACGAAGCCCGGGACCTCGGCGTTCGTGGAGTCGGAGAGGAGGAGGTCGATGCCTTCCTCGCCGAGCCGCGCGAACGCGGGGAGGTCGGTCAGGCGGCGGTCCAGCGGGAGCTGGTCCATCTTGAAGTCGCCGGTGTGGACGACCATGCCCGCGGGGGTGCGGATGGCGACGGCCAGCGCGTCCGGGATGGAGTGGTTGACGGCGACGAACTCGCAGTCGAAGGAGCCGATCCGCTCCGTGTGCCCCTCCTGCACCTCGAGGGTGTAGGGACGGATGCGGTGCTCCTGGAGCTTGGCCTCGATGAGCGCGAGGGTCAGCTTCGAGCCGATGAGGGGGATGTCCGGCTTCTCCCGCAGGAGGTAGGGGACACCGCCGATGTGGTCCTCGTGGCCGTGGGTCAGCACGATGCCGTCGATGTCGTCGAGCCGATCCCTGATGGACGTGAAGTCCGGCAGGATCAGGTCGATTCCGGGCTGCTCCTCCTCGGGGAAAAGCACTCCGCAGTCGACGATCAGCAGCCGGCCGCCGTACTCGAAGACCGTCATGTTGCGGCCGATTTCACCCAGGCCGCCGAGGGGGGTGACGCGCAGGCCGCCCTTGGGAAGCTTCGGCGGGGCGCCGAGCTCAGGATGCGGATGACTCAAAAGACTCTCCTCACCACACACGCCACGCTGCCGTCGAGGGCACGTGGCGCGCATGACATTCGTGCACTTGCTATGAGGCGGTTGTTGGTCCGTATTCAGTTGTGAAGTCTGTGATCAGAGCTGTACCCCGCCGGCGGCGAGATCGCGCGTGAGCTGTTCGGTCTCCTCGGGGGAGAGCTCCACGAGCGGCAGCCGCAGCGGACCGGCGGGCAGCCCCTGGAGGCCGAGGGCGGCCTTGGTCGTGATCACGCCCTGGGTGCGGAACATGCCGGTGAAGACGGGCAGCAGCTTCTGGTGGATCTCGGTGGCCTTGGTGACATCGCCGTTGAGGTGGGCGTCCAGGAGGGCGCGCAGCTCGGGGGTGACGACATGGCCGACCACGGAGACGAAGCCGACGGCGCCGACCGAGAGCAGCGGGAGGTTGAGCATGTCGTCGCCGCTGTACCAGGCGAGGCTGGAGCGGGCGATGGCCCAGCTGGCGCGGCCGAGGTCTCCCTTGGCGTCCTTGTTGGCGACGATCCGGGGGTGCTCGGCGAGCCGGACGATGGTCTCGGTGTTGATCGGGACACCACTGCGGCCGGGGATGTCGTAGAGCATGACCGGCAGGTCGGTGGCGTCGGCGATGGCCGTGAAATGCCGGAGCAGGCCCTCCTGCGGGGGCTTGCTGTAGTACGGCGTCACCGCGAGCAGGCCGTGGGCGCCGGCGTCCTGGGCGGCGCGGGCCAGCTCCAGGCTGTGGCGGGTGTCGTTGGTTCCGGCTCCGGCGACCACAAAGGCGCGATCGCCGACCGCATCGACCACCGCGCGGACCAGCTGGGCTTTCTCCGCATCGCTGGTGGTCGGGGATTCTCCGGTGGTGCCGTTGACGACGAGGCCGTCGTTGCCGGCGTCCACCAGGTGGGCAGCCAGCCGCTGTGCGCCGTCGAGATCGAGGGCGCCATCCGGCGTGAACGGCGTGACCATGGCGGTCAGCACCCGCCCGAAGGGGGTCTGCGGTGTGGAAGTCGGAGCCATGGGTCCCACGCTACTCGTAGCTCACCGCGGGATGCGCCTCTGGGGAGCAGGGATGTGGACTCCGGCACTGCCTGCTCGGGGGTTCAAGCAGTGCCGGGTCCGTCTGTTCAGCGTAGATGAACTTCTCAAAATGCCGCAATCCGGACACTTCGCACGTCTGTCCTGCGCGCTCCGGTATCCGGCCCGCAACCTGGGCCTTACGGAGCGATCCGGCCGTTCGCATTGAATGCGCCGTACGTGAGCGGCATGAGCTTGGCCCAGTGGGCCTCCATCTGCTCGCCGACCATTTCGATCTCGCGCTGCGGGAAGGACGGCACCTTCGCCTGCTCGTGCTGGGTGCGCAGGCCGAGGAAGTGCATCAGGGAGCGGGCGTTGCAGGTGGCGTACATGGAGGAGAACAGGCCGACCGGGAGCACCGCGCGGGCGACCTCGCGGGCGACGCCGGCGGCGAGCATCTCCTGGTACGCCTCGTAGGCCCGGCGGTAGGAGTCCTCCATGACGCGACCGGTGAGCTCGTGCTGCGCCTGGGTGCCCTCGACGAATTCGTACTTCCCGGGGCGGCCCTGCTGGACGAGCTTGCGGGACTCACCGGGGACGTAGAAGACCGGCTCCAGCCGGCGGTAGCGGCCGGACTCCTCGTTGTACGACCAGCCGACGCGGTGCCGCATGAACTCGCGGAAGACGAAGATCGGCGCGCTGATGAAGAACGTCATGGAGTTGTGCTCGAAGGGGCTGCCGTGCCGGTCCCGCATGAGGTAGTTGATCAGGCCCTTGGAGCGCTCCGGGTCCTTCTGCAGCTCCTCCAGGGACTGCTCACCGGCCGTGGAGACCCGGGCCGCCCACAGCACGTCGCTGTCCGCGGCGCTGTGCTTGACCAGCTCGACCGTCACCTCGCTCCGGAAGCTGACGGCTGCACTGTCGGGGCTCTCAGTGCTCTCGGCGGGGGTCTGGGACACCGGCGGTTCCTTCCAATCGATCCTCGTGCGCGACCACCCTACGGCCCGCCACTGACAGTCCGGGAAACACCGCGTGATGCCGCGTTAGCCGCAAAACGGGCGCGCCGTGGCGGCGCGCGGAGCGGCCGTTGATATTTTTCACAGAAGTCCCTGAAAACGGGCACCAACCGCACGCCACGAACGTCTAACCCTGTGACAGTGCCCACTTCGAGGTTCCTAGGAGAGCCCGCTCATGTTCCGCCGGCGAGAGCCCGTCCCGTTCGCCTTCGTTGCCGAGGCAGACCGGTTCCGCAGCAATGTCACTCCCCCGCCGCGGCAGCGCGCCTCGCGCGCGCAGCTCCTCGGCCAGTCTCTCATCACGCTGACAGTCGTGGGCGGCCTGGCCGGCGCCCTGCTGTTCGGCGTTCCCGCACTGCAGCAGGACAGCTCCGGTTCGAGCCGGGTGCATCAGTCCGAGGCATCACATCGCTGAACGGGCGGGCGGGGCGTGCCGCGAAGTGGTTCCGCTCCGCCGGTCCCGATAGCCTCACCGGTCACAGCTTCCGTGCGTGCCCATGAGTGAGGATCAGCCGTGCCCCTGCCCTTCCTGACGGCCGACCGCGACCTCGATCCCGACACCCGAGCCGCGGATTCGGCCGCACTTGCGCATGACGAGCCCGACCACTGGCGCCGTCCCTACCGCCCCGGACCGTGGCGGGTAGGGACGGCGGCGGTGTTTTTGCTGCTCGCCTCGTTCGTGCTGATCTCCGCATTGATCACCGCGATGGCCGGCTCGCTGCCCGGCGCCGCGGTCTGTGCGGTGGTGGGGGCAGCGATGATCGCCCTGGCCCTGCGCCTGTTGCGGGTCGGGGTGTGGGTGAGCGCGCACGGCCTGCGGCAGGTGAATCTGCTGCGGACGACGACCGAACCTTGGAGCGCCGTCGCCTCCGTGCAAACGCGCCAGCAGCCGGTGCGCTGGCTGGGGCTGCCGCGGACGGTACAGGGACAGGCGCTGATCATCGAGCGGACGCAGGGCGAACCGCTGCGGTCCCTGCTCACGGACCACAACGGCGACTTCCTGTCCCGCCCGGAGGCGTTCGAACGGGCCGCGGATGTGCTGGAGGCCTGGGCGGCGGAGTACCGCGCCTGAGGCCCGGTGCCGTGGGACCGCTCACCACGCCGCGCCCCGCTGCCCCCGTAGAACCGCCGGATCCGGCCCCCGTGAGGACCGGATCCGTCCGTCCCTGAGCGCCCGTACCCGCCCTAAGCGGCCGGTACGGGCTTGTCGTCGTGCAGGGCGATGGCGCGCTGCATCGCCTTCCGGGCGCGCGGGGTGTCCCGGGCGTCGTGGTAGGCGACCGCGAGCCGGAACCACGTACGCCAGTCGCCGGGGGCGTCCTCCGTCTCGGCCTGCCGCCGGACGAAGATCTCATCGGCGGCGTCCCGGTCGATCCGGCCGCCGGGGGTCCGGGCCGGCTCGTCGGCCGGCAGGCCGCCCTCGGCCGCCAGAGCGTGCGCCAGCCGGTGGGCGTCACGCGCGAAGCGGGTGTTGTGCCAGAGGAACCAGGCGCCGATGCACGGCAGCACGAAGGCCACCGCGCCCATGCCCATGGCGGCCGGCTCGCCGGTCATCAGGAGGAGTACGCCCTCCAGCCCCACCACCCCGAAGACGAGGACCAGCACGGTGGCGAGGAAGAAGTACGTGATCTTTCCGCCCATACCCGTCAGCCCAGGTCGAGGAAGTTTTCCAGGCCCACGGTCAGGCCCGGAGTGGTGACCACGCGACGCACACCGAGCAGGATGCCCGGCATGAAGCTGCTGTGGTGGAGGGAGTCGTGGCGGATGGTGAGGGTTTCGCCCTCCCCGCCGAGCAGCACCTCCTGGTGCGCCAGCAGACCGCGCAGCCGAACGGAGTGCACGGGGATGCCGTCCACGTCCGCGCCACGCGCGCCGTCCAGCGCGGTGGTGGTGGCGTCCGGCTGCGGGGCGCAGCCGGCCTCCTCCCGGGCCTGGGCGATCAGCTGGGCGGTGCGGGCGGCGGTGCCGGACGGGGCGTCCGCCTTCTTCGGGTGGTGCAGCTCGACGATCTCGGCCGACTCGAAGAAGCGGGCCGCCTGCTGCGCGAACCGCATGGTCAGCACCGCGCCGATGGAGAAGTTCGGGGCGATGAGCACGCCCGCCCCGGGCGAGGCGGCGAGCGAGGTGCGCAGCTGCGCCAGGCGCTCATCGGTCCAGCCGGTCGTCCCGACCACCGCATGGATGCCGTGCCGCACACAGAAGTCGAGGTTGCCCATCACGGCACCGGGGTTGGTCAGCTCGACCACGACCTGGGCGCCGGCCTCGACCAGCGTCTCCAGCTTGTCGCCCCGGCCGAGCCCGGCCACCAGCTCCATGTCGTCGGCGGCCTCGACGGCCCGTACGGCCTCGGAGCCGATGCGTCCCTGGGCTCCCAGTACGGCCACGCGCAGCTTGCTCATCGTTTCCCGTCCTTCTCTTGGTGGTGTCGCGGAGGCCTAGGCGACGATGTCGTCCAGCCGGGCCGCCTGCCGGTCCTTCAGGGGGCCGATGACGGACAGCGAGGGCCGGGTGCCCAGCACCTCGCGGGCCACCTCGCGCACGTCGTCCGGGGTGACGGCCGCGATCCGCGTCAGCATCTCGTCGACCGACATCTGTTCGCCCCAGCACAGCTCGCTCTTGCCGAGGCGGTGCATCAGCGCTCCGCTGTCCTCCAGGCCGAGGACGGTGGACCCGCGCAGCTGTCCGACCGCGCGGCGGATCTCGTCGTCGGTGAGGCCGTGGGACGCCACCTGGTCGAGTTCGTCGCGGCAGATCTTGAGGACGTCCTGCACCTGGTTGGGACGGCAGCCGGCGTAGACGCCGAACAGCCCGCAGTCGGCGAAGCCGGAGGTGTAGGAGTACACGCTGTAGGCCAGGCCGCGCTTCTCGCGGACCTCCTGGAAGAGGCGCGAGCTCATCCCGCCGCCCAGGGCGGTGTTCAGTACGCCCATCGCCCAGCGCCGGTCGTCGGTGCGCGCCAGCCCCGGCATCCCGAGGATCACATGGGCCTGCTCGGTCTTGCGGTTGAGCAGTTCGACGCGGCCGGCGGCCTTGATGGCGCGGGCACCGGAGCGCGGCGCGATCGGGGCGGCGTCCGTACGGTCCAGGGCCCCGGCCTGCTCGAAGGCGCGGCGGACCAGGCGGACGACCTTGGCGTGGTCGAGGTTGCCGGCGGCCGTGACGACGAGGTGCGTGGGGTCGTAGTGCTTCTTGTAGAAGCGGCGGATGCGCTCGGGGGTGAGGGCGTTGACGGTGTCGACGGTGCCCAGGACCGGGCGGCCGAGCGGGGTGTCACCGAGCATGGTGTGCGCGAACAGGTCGTGCACGCAGTCGCCGGGGTCGTCCTCGGTCATCGCGATCTCTTCGAGGATGACACCGCGCTCGGCGTCCACGTCCTCGGCCTCGACCAGCGAGCCGGTCAGCATGTCGCACACCACATCGATGGCGAGCGGCAGATCGCTGTCCAGCACCCGCGCGTAGTAGCAGGTGTACTCCTTCGCGGTGAAGGCGTTCATCTCGCCGCCGACCTCGTCGATCGCGGCGGAGATGTCCAGCGCGCTGCGCCGCTCGGTGCCCTTGAAGAGCAGGTGCTCGAGGTAGTGCGTGGCGCCGTTGAGCGACGGGGTCTCGTCGCGGGAGCCGACGTGCGCCCAGATGCCGAAGGTGACGGAGCGGACCGTGGGCAGCGTCTCGGTGACGACCCGCAGCCCGCCGGGGAGGGTGGTCCGGCGGACCGTGCCGGCGCCCGCGGTGCCCTTGAGAAGCGTTTGGGTACGGGCGACGGCCCGCCCCTCCGAAGAGGTGCGGGCCGTCGTCGCGTGCGTACGGGACGTCACTTGGCGGCGTCGTCCTTCGTGTCCGCGGCCGCGTCCTCTTCCTCGATCACGGGGATCAGGGAGAGCTTGCCGCGCTGGTCGATCTCGGCGATCTCGACCTGGACCTTGGCGCCCACCGCGAGCACGTCCTCGACGTTCTCCACGCGCTTGCCACCGGCGAGCTTGCGGATCTGCGAGATGTGCAGCAGGCCGTCCTTGCCCGGGAGCAGGGAGACGAACGCACCGAAGGTGGTGGTCTTGACGACCGTGCCCAGGTAGCGCTCGCCGACCTCCGGCATGGTCGGGTTGGCGATGCCGTTGATCGTGGCGCGGGCGGCCTCGGCGGCCGGGCCGTCGGCGGCACCGATGTAGATCGTGCCGTCGTCCTCGATCGTGATGTCGGCGCCGGTGTCCTCCTGGATCTGGTTGATCATCTTGCCCTTGGGGCCGATGACCTCACCGATCTTGTCCACCGGGATCTTGACGGTGATGATCCGCGGGGCGTTCGGGGACATCTCGTCCGGGACGTCGATGGCCTCGTTCATGACGTCGAGGATGTGCAGACGCGCGTCACGGGCCTGCTTCAGCGCGGCGGCCAGGACCGAGGCGGGGATGCCGTCGAGCTTGGTGTCGAGCTGCAGCGCGGTCACGAACTGCTTGGTGCCGGCGACCTTGAAGTCCATGTCGCCGAAAGCGTCCTCCGCACCGAGGATGTCGGTGAGGGCGACGTAGTGGGTCTGACCGTCGATCTCCTGGGAGATCAGGCCCATGGCGATACCGGCGACCGGGGCCTTGAGGGGCACACCGGCGTTCAGCAGCGACATGGTCGAGGCGCAGACCGAGCCCATGGACGTCGAGCCGTTGGAGCCCAGCGCCTCGGAGACCTGGCGGATCGCGTAGGGGAACTCCTCGCGGGTCGGCAGGACCGGCACGATGGCGCGCTCGGCGAGCGCGCCGTGGCCGATCTCGCGGCGCTTGGGGGCGCCCACGCGGCCGGTCTCGCCGACGGAGTACGGCGGGAAGTTGTAGTTGTGCATGTAGCGCTTGCGGGTCACCGGGGAGAGGGTGTCCAGCTGCTGCTCCATGCGGAGCATGTTGAGGGTGGTGACGCCCAGGATCTGGGTCTCGCCACGCTCGAACAGCGCGGAGCCGTGCACCCGCGGGATGGCCTCGACCTCGGCGGCGAGCGTACGGATATCCGTGACGCCGCGGCCGTCGATGCGCTTCTTCTCCTTGATGACGCGCTCGCGGACCAGGCTCTTGGTCAGCGAACGGTACGCGGCGGAGATCTCCTTCTCGCGGCCCTCGAACTGCGGGAGCAGCTTCTCGGCGGCGACGCCCTTGACGCGGTCCAGCTCGGCCTCGCGGTCCTGCTTGCCGGCGATGGTCAGCGCCTGGGAGAGCTCGTCCTTGACCGCGGCCGTGAGCGCCTCGAGGACGTCGTCCTGGTAGTCGAGGAAGACCGGGAACTCACCGACGGGCTTGGCGGCCTTGGCGGCGAGGTCCGACTGGGCCTTGCACAGGACCTTGATGAAGGGCTTGGCGGCTTCCAGACCGGCGGCGACGACCTCTTCGGTCGGGGCCTCGGCGCCGTCCTTGACCAGCTGGATGGTCTTCTCGGTGGCCTCGGCCTCGACCATCATGATCGCGACGTCGCCGTCCGGGAGGACGCGGCCGGCCACGACCATGTCGAAGACGGCGTCCTCGAGCTCGGTGTGGGTCGGGAACGCCACCCACCGGCCGTTGATCAGGGCGACCCGGGTGCCGCCGACGGGACCGGAGAAGGGCAGGCCGGCGAGCTGGGTGGAGCAGGAGGCGGCGTTGATGGCGACCACGTCGTAGAGGTGGTCGGGGTTGAGCGCCATGACCGTCTCGACGATCTGGATCTCGTTGCGCAGGCCCTTCTTGAAGGAGGGGCGCAGCGGCCGGTCGATCAGCCGGCAGGTGAGGATGGCGTCCTCGGAGGGACGGCCCTCACGGCGGAAGAAGGAACCGGGGATCTTCCCGGCTGCGTACATCCGCTCCTCGACGTCGACGGTCAGCGGGAAGAAGTCCAGCTGGTCCTTCGGCGTCTTGGACGCGGAGGTGGCCGACAGCACCATGGTGTCGTCGTCCAGGTACGCCACGGCGGAGCCGGCGGCCTGCTTGGCCAGGCGGCCCGTCTCGAAGCGGATGGTGCGGGTGCCGAAGGGGCCGTTGTCGATCACGGCTTCGGCGTAGTGGGTCTCGTTCTCCACCAGGAATATCTCCTCGTCTGCGTCTGCTGCCCGTATGGCTGCAGACCGTCTTCGGCGGAGCGCCGGTGCGGGCCGGTCTTCGATCGAAGCACCCGGAGTGATGACACATGGCGTCCATGGATCGTCCGGGGGCCACTACCGAGGACCGGCGGCCAGGAGGCGCTCCTACCGCGTTCAGTTTTGCGATATGGCACCAGACTACAAAGCTTCCGTCCACCATGAGGTGGCGCGAGTGTCCGGTGCGTACGGCAAAGGGAGCGGCCCCTGACGGGAACCGCTCCCTCTACGGCGTCCTTACTTGGCGCCCGCCGCGCCGCGGCGGATGCCCAGGCGCTCGACCAGCGCACGGAAGCGCGTGATGTCCTTCTTCGCCAGGTACTGCAGCAGGCGGCGGCGCTGGCCGACGAGCAGCAGCAGACCACGGCGGGAGTGGTGGTCGTGCTTGTGGGTCTTGAGGTGCTCGGTCAGGTCCGAGATGCGGCGGGAGAGCATCGCGACCTGGACCTCGGGGGAGCCGGTGTCACCCTCCTTGGTGGCGAACTCGGCCATGATCTGCTTCTTCGTAGCGGCGTCGAGCGACACGCGGTACTCCTCAGGGTTCCGGCCGGCGAGCGCCCCTGGTTTACCTCACAGGGAATCTTGGATGACTCATCCGGACCGTCACACAGCGTACCAGCTCAAAACGGCCCCCCGACCGGGTGGTCGGGGGGCCGCTCGGCAGGCCGGTGAGCGGGGGTCTCAGCCGGTGGTGAGGCCGCGCACCTTGCCGTACACGTCCAGGACCGCCAGGCACAGCGGCACCAGGGAGAGCAGGACCAGGCCGTCGAAGATGTCGAAGATCCGGCCCCAGAAGGGGGTGACACCCTTCTGGGGGACGATCAGGCCGACGGCGACCAGGAGGGCGGCGCCCGCCGCGATGCTGCCGGAGAACCAGACGGTGTGGATGTTCAGCGGGCCGGAGTCCTGGTAGCGGGCCAGATCGATGAACATCTCCGTCGGCGGGTTCAGCGCGATGCCCAGGATGAGCAGGACGATCGTGAGGATGCCGGCAATGGTCAGGCAGGCGACCTGCGCGGTGTAGTCGAAGAGCCGCGCGCGGAGCATGATCGTGATGCCGGCGGCCAGCGCCAGCAGCTGGGCCCACACGTTGTCCGAGAAGCCGAGGACCACACCGGCCGAGCCGACGGTCAGGGCGGAGCAGCCGGCGACGAGGCCGAGCAGCAGCTCGTGCCCGCGCTTGGCCTGGTTGCCGATCTTGACGAAGTCGACGGACTCGGTCTCGCCGCCGTTGTCGTAGGAGCCCTTGGCGATCTGGTCGGGCGACTTGTAGCCGATGGGCAGCCGGGCGAAGCGTGCGGAGAGGCCGGGCAGCCAGGCGACCAGGGCGATGGAGACGACGGCGGTGACGGCGGCGACCTCACTGGGCGCGGCGTCGGTGAGGATCGCGGCGAAGACCGCGAGGGTCCCCGTGGCGGACAGGAACGCGGCGGCGACGAAGGGGGCGTCACCGCGCGGCAGCATGACCACCAGCAGCACGGAGGCGATCAGTACGGTCACACAGCCGACGAGGAGGTGCAGCCGGCCGGGGTCGGCTCCGGCGTCGACGGGGAAGATGCCGGAGCCGGCGAGCAGGAGGTGCGGGAGCGAGGCAAGGCCCAGCGCGATGGAGGAGCCGTGGTCGTCGTAGACACGGGCACGGACGCCGGACAGCGCGACCAGCACGATGCCGACGACACCGGCGATGATGCCGGGCAGGCGGTGCATGTCGCGGTGCTCGGGGTTGGACACCCACAGGGCGAACGCCATCATGACGAGCAGCAGCACACCGGCGGTGAGGCCGACGACGCGCATGAGGTCGTCGCTCCAGCGGTTGCGGTTGCGCTTGACCGCGGAGGCGACGGCGTCGGAGACATCGTCGAAGACGGGGAGCGGCAGCGATTCGGCGAACGGCTTCAGAAGAAGAAGGTCGCCGTCGAGGATCTGCTGCTGCGCCAGCGACTGTCCGGCGTCAAGAACCGTGCCGTCGCGGCGTACTAGGTGATATCCGGTCGGGGCGCCCTCCGCCTGCGACTGACCGGAGAGCCTCAGGATCTCCGGATAAATGTCGACGAGTGCGACGTCCTCCGGCAGAGCCACGTCAATCCGTGCATCGGGCGCGGCGACTGTGACCCGGCAAAAGCCGGTGCCAGTGCTCGTGCTCACCTGGCGGTTCCCCCTATCCGTTGGGCGTTTTGTCGCGTCGCGCGCCTTCTATAGAGAGCCGTCACTTCGGGGCTGTGGGCACGCTCGCGAGGCGTCAGCGTACCGTCCAATTCAGCGCTCGCCCCACCCACCCCGAGACTTGACGGTTAACAGTAGGATCAACGCCTGGTTCGGGCCAAGCACTTGGTCCGGGGGGACCGTCGAATCCAACGGGGGCGGTCCGAGACTGCGAGATGCATGAAGGACTGATGCCTCGGTGAGCGTTGTCATCGTCAAGCGCCCGCCCCGCGCGCTGCCACCCGAAGTTCCCTCCGAGGAGGTGACACTCGAGGCACCCCCGGAGCTTCCGCGTGAGGGCGAATCAGAAAACATGCTGATGACCCTTATGCCCATGATGGGTATGGCGTCTTCGGCGGGATTCTTGTTCATGGGCAACCAGCCGTTCATGAAAATCATGGGCGGCTTTATGGTGGCGTCCACCCTGGCAATGGCGATCGTGCAGATCGTCAAAGCCCGCCAAGGGCCTTCCGGGCAAATGCTCCAGGAGCGCCAGGATTACCTCAAGTACCTTACGCAGAAGCGGAAAGAGGTGCGGCGCACCGCGCGCAAGCAGCGGGACGCGCAGCTGTTCACCCACCCCGACCCGAGCCAGTTGTGGTCGATCGTGGCCGAGGGCAAACGGGTATGGGAGCGCCGGGCGGGCGATCCGGACTTCGGGCAGGTGCGACTGGGGCTGGGGCCGCAGCAGCTGGCCACTCCCCTGCGGGCTCCGGAGACCGCTCCGGTCGACGAGCTGGAACCGCTCACCGCGCATGCGATGAAGGAATTCCTCGACAAGCACGGGCAGCTGGACGATCTGCCCCTCGCGGTCTCGCTGCGCGCCTTCTACCACCTGACCGTCTCCGGCGACCCGGACACGGTCTACGGCGCCTCGCGCGCCGTCGTCGCCCAGCTGTGCACCCTGCACTCGCCCGAGGACCTGGTGGTGGCCGTCGTCGCCGCGCCCGGTGCGCAGGCGGAGTGGGAGTGGACCAAGTGGCTGCCGCAGGTGCAGCACAAGACGACGGACGGCGCGGGCACCCGCCGGCTGGTCGTCGGTGACCTCGGTGAGATCGAGGAGCTGCTGGCGGACGACCTGGAGGGCCGCGGCCGGTTCAACCCGCAGGGCACCCCGGTGACCGACGCCCCGCATGTGCTGGTCGTGCTGGACGGCGGCGAGGTGCCGATGGACTCGGTGATCGCCGGGGCCGAGGGCCTGCAGGGCGTCACCATCCTGGAGGTCGTCCCGGGCGATCTGGACGAGATCCGCGGTGGTCTGGCCGTCCAGGTGTGGCCGGGCAAGCTGGTGCTGGAGTCGGCGGGCGGCGCGGTCTACCACGGCGTCTGCGACACCCTGTCGATCGCCGAGTCGGAGGCGCTGGCGCGCCAGCTGGCCCCGCTGCGGGCGGGCTCCGGCGCGGACGGCGAGGAGCCGCTGCTGTCGAACCTGGACTTCACCGACCTGCTGAACCTCGGTGACGCCGGTTCCGTCGATGTGTCGCGTACCTGGCGGCCGCGCACGCTCCACGAGCGGCTGCGGGTGCCGATCGGTGTCGACAAGGACGGCCAGCCCGTCATGCTCGACATCAAGGAGGCCTCGCAGGAGGGCATGGGCCCGCACGGCCTGTGTGTCGGTGCGACCGGTTCCGGTAAGTCCGAGGTGCTGCGCACCCTGGTGCTGGCGCTCGCGGTCACCCACTCCTCGGAAACCCTCAACTTCATCCTGGCGGACTTCAAGGGTGGCGCCACCTTCACCGGTATGTCGGACATGCCGCACGTCGCGGCGGTCATCACCAACCTCGGTGAGGACGTCACGCTGATCGACCGCATGCGCGACTCGATCACCGGTGAACTCCAGCGCCGTCAGGAGCTGCTGCGCTCGGCGGGCAACTACGCCAACATCACCGACTACGAGAAGGCGCGTGCCGCGGGCGCCCCGCTGGACCCGCTGCCCTCGCTGGTGATGGTGCTCGACGAGTTCTCCGAGCTGCTGACCGCCAAGCCCGACTTCATCGACATGTTCATCCAGATCGGCCGTATCGGCCGGTCGATGGGTGTGCACATGCTGCTCGCCTCGCAGCGCCTGGAAGAGGGCAAGCTGCGCGGCCTGGACACCTTCCTGTCCTACCGGCTGGGTCTGCGGACCTTCTCCGCGGCGGAGTCGCGGACCGCGATCGGGGTGCCGGACGCCTACCACCTGCCGAACGTCCCCGGTTCCGGCATCCTCAAGTACGACACCGAGACGATGGTCCAGTTCAAGGCCGCGTACGTCTCGGGCCCGTACCGCGGTCCCGGGGCCGGCGGCGGTGCCGGCGGCAGCCGGACGAACCGGCTGCCGGTGCCGTTCACGGCGGCCCCGGTCGTCGAGCAGATCATCGAGGACCCCACGCCGGTCGCGCCGGCCGAGCCGGAGCAGGACGACGCGCTGGCCGACACCGTGCTCGACGTCATCGTCCAGCGCATGCAGGGCCAGGGCCCGCCGGCGCACCAGGTGTGGCTGCCGCCGCTGGACGAGGCGCCGACGGTCAACCAGCTGCTGCCGACGCTCGCGGTCACGCCCGAACGGGGTGTGCACGCACCGGAGTACACCGCGCTCGGCAAGCTGGTGGTGCCGGTCGCGCTGGTGGACAAGCCGTTCGAGCAGCGGCGTGACGTGATGTACCTGGACTTCTCCGCGGGCGCCGGTCACGGCCTGGTCGTGGGTGGTCCGCAGTCCGGTAAGTCCACGCTGATCCGGTCCGCCATCGCCTCGTTCGCGCTCACCCACACCCCCTCCGAGGTGCAGTTCTACTGCCTCGACTTCGGTGGCGGCGGCATGCTGACCATGGAGGGCCTGCCGCACGTCGGCGGCGTCGCCTCGCGTCTGGACGCGGAGAAGGTGCGCCGTACGGTCTCCGAGGTCGTCGGCATCCTCAACGAGCGTGAGGAGTTCTTCCGGGCCAACAACATCGACTCGATCGGGACCTACCGCCAGCGGCGGGCCTCGGGCGCCTACCCCGACCAGAAGTGGGGCGACGTCTTCCTGGTCATCGACGGCTGGGCGACGTTCAAGACCGACTACGAGCAGATGGACCCGGTGATCCTGGACATCGCCGCCCGGGGTCTCGGTTTCGGTGTCCACCTGATCATCGCCGGTGCGCGCTACACCGAGGTGCGGCCCGCGCTGCGCGACCAGCTCCTCAACCGCGTCGAGCTGCGCCTGGGTGACCCGATGGAGTCGGAGTTCGACCGCAAGCGCGCGGAGAACGTGCCGATGGGCAAGCCCGGTCGCGGTATGTCCCCCGAGAAGCTCGACTTCCTGGCGGCGCTGCCGCGGCTGGACGGGATGAGCGACCCGGAGACGCTGAGCGAGGGCATCGCGAACCTGGTGTCGACGGTCAGCGAGCACTGGCAGGGCGAGCCCGCCCCCGCGGTGCGGATGCTGCCGACGATGCTGCACGTCAACGAGCTGCCCAAGGGCAACGACTACCCGGATCACGGCATCGCGATCGGTGTCGACGAGACCACGCTGTCGCCGGCGTTCATCGACTTCGAGACCGACCCGCTGCTGGTCATCTACGGCGAGAGCGAGTCCGGCAAGTCCTCGCTGCTGCGTCTGCTGGCCAAGCAGATCGCCGAGCGGTACCCGTCCGACAAGGCGCTGATGGTGGTCTCCGACTACCGTCGTGCGCTGCTCGGCGAGATCCCCGAGAGCCACATGTACAAGTACTGTGCAGCGGGGCCGCAGTTGCAGGAGGTCATCGCCGGTCTGGCCGGTTCGCTGGGCCGCCGGATGCCGGGCCCGGACGTCACGCCGGAGCAGCTGCGCAACCGCAGCTGGTACGACCTGCCGGACGCGTTCGTGATCGTGGACGACTACGACCTGGTGGCGACCAGCAGCGGCAACCCGCTGCAGCCGCTGCTGGAGTACCTGCCGTTCGCCCGTGACCTGGGTCTGCGCCTGATCATCTCGCGCAGTTCCTCGGGCGCCGGACGCTCCTCGTTCGAGCCGGTGATGCAGCGGACCAAGGAGCTCGGTGCGCAGGGTCTGATCCTGTCCGCCGACCCGGCCGAGGGCCCGCTGATGGGCAACGTCAAGGGCCAGAGCCTGACGCCGGGACGGGCGACGTTCATCACGCGCAAGCGCGGTGCGCAGCTGGTCCAGACCGGCTGGCTGCCGGCGAACAGCCGCTGACCGGTCCGTACGCCACAACGGCGGTGGGGCGCCTCTCCTGGAGGGGCGCCCCACCGCCGTTTCGTCTGTGCGGACTGTCGTTCCGTCCGTGCGAACCGCCGTTTGGTCCGTGCGGCCGGTGCGCCCGCGCGGTACGTACGCGCGGTACCTACGCGCAGGGCGTGCCGGACGTGCCGGACGTGCCGGCACCGGATGCGTCAGCCGAAGGCCCCGTGGCGGGTGATGTCGGGCCCGGGACTCCCGGGTGCACTGCCGGGAGCGTCGCCGCCGGACGGCGCGGGGGCCTGGGGCTTCGGGGCGTCGGCGGTGGCGGGCGCCGCGGCCCGGGGGGCGGGCCCGGCGGCGGGGGCCGCCGTTCCCTTCGTCCGCGGCCCGGTCTTGAGGTCCCGTTCATGGCCCGGCACCGAAGCCGGCCCCAGCTCCGGCTCCGCCCCGGACGGCCGGCCCCGTACCCCCTTGGCGACGCCCTCGCCGCCCCGCCTCGTGGCCTCGTCGCCTTGCGCCGGGCCGAACGGGTCGGGCCCCTGCGCCGCCGTGGAGGTCGCCCATGCGTGCCGTACGGGTGGCCGCTGTCCCTGGCCGCCGCCCCCACCGCGCCTGCCGAACGCGCCGCCGAGACCGTTCGCGAGCTGGCCGAGCGCCATGAAGCCGTAGGCGATCTCGGGACCGGACGACGACTGCGCGCCGTCGGCCGCGTGGTGCACCGGTGGTGTGCCGTGGTCCTTGCCGCCCTGGTCGTCGGCGGGCTGCGCGGCGGCGGTCTCCAGGTCGGCGGCGGCCAGTTCGAAGACCGGCAGGGAATCGTCGACGGACCGCTTGAGGCGGTGCCACTCCCCCGCGAACGCCTCACCGGCCGGGCCGTGCCAGTTGGCCGCGGCCGCGGTGCCGACGTGCCGGTCCAGATCGCGGACGAGGCCGTCGAGGTGCTTGCCCATCTCCCGCCAGCCGGCCGCCGCTTCCCGCAGGGCCTCGGGATTCCCTCGCTCGCTCACTGGACACTCCGCATCATCTCGGCCAGCTCTTCCTCGGCCGCCTGCGCATTCCCGGCGGTCTCCTTGATGCCTCGGCCGACCTCCGCGAGGCGCTGCTGCAGCTGGGCGAGCGCCTGCTCGGCCTGCTCGTACAGCTCGCGGTGGGACCGGGCCGCCTCGTCGCTGCCGAATCCGTCCCGCAGGGCCTCGGCATCCGCCCGCCTCCTGAATGCGGCAAGCTGCCGGCTCAGTTCTTCCGCACGTATCTCGAACGTCGCACCGAGTCTGTGCAACTCCTCGGTACTGAGCCGGACTTCATCGGACATCATTTCTCCCCGAATTGCATGACGGCTACCTGCCGGCATGGCTTCAGGTCTAGCACACCCGCAATAGGCCCGAAGCCCTCTGTGCAACGGACGGGCGGCGCAGCACGGAATTCGGCATGCCGCAATATCCGGCAATACCGACAACCCCCGCCTTGACGCCCCGTTCACACCCGTCATTAGACTTCGGCACGCCGGTGCCGCACTCGCGGCCTGTGCCATCACATTCAAGGGGGCAGACATGAGCAATGAGCGGCAGATCCAGGACGAAGACCTGATGGACGTCGCCCATGATCCCGAGCAGGCGCACCGGCTGCGCAAGGCGCTGAAGGTCCTGGCGGACAACCCCCATGTCGGCGGCAAGCTCCAGGAGATGGCCCAGGAGGTGCTCTCCGGGCGCATCGGCATGAAGGACGCCATCGCGACGCCGGGGTACATGGACGCCCTGGGTGACCGGATGAACGAGATCCGGCGGGCCGCGGAGAACCAGACCATGGCCGAGCGCGAGGAGTCCCGCGAGAAGTTCGCCGCGTGGCAGAAGGAGCAGGAGGCCAAGGAGGACGAGGAGCGCGCGGAGCGTGACGGCCCTTCCGGCACCCTCGTGACCGCCCCGCGGCGCGGCGGCCGGAGCGGCGGGCACCGGGACTGACCCGAGGCGCCGCGCCGGCGGTCACCGAAATCCGTTCCCACAGCACGGAAAGCCGCCACGGAAGAAAGCAGATCGACCGCCGCATCATTCGGAACGGATCTGCTTTCTTTCCGCACATGTTGATCTCGATTTCTCCACAACGGGCCCCGGGGACAACTCACTTCGCCCTTCCTCGCCCGTCTTCCGTTACGACCACCGCACACCGGCCCCGGCCTGCCGGTTCCAGTTACGGAACAGTCGCCCCCACGCCACGCTCCGCGTACGGAACGGATCATAGGATCGAGCCGGAACACGCAGGAATCCACAAAGGTGGAGTCGTAATTGATCGGGGACGAGGAAGCCATGAGCGCCTCAGGCGAAGGAAAAGCCGCGGCCGCCGGATATGCACCACATCCGTACGTCGGCGGTCGCACCGCCGTGCTCCGCGCGCTCGCGGCCTGGCGCATGCGCTGGCCGGGTGCGCCGCGCGTCATCGTGCTCACCGGCAACCCGGGCAGCGGACGTTCGCGCCTGCTCACCGGCTTCCTGATGATGTGCGACCCCCGCCATCGCAAGCAGTTGCCGCTGGACGATCTGGACCCGGCGACGGTGCCCCCCGACCTACCGGAGCCCGCCGTACCGGGCCCCGCGGGGCGCACCGCGGCACAGCTGTTGTGGCTCATCTCCGATCATTTCGGGCTGAGCGCCGACCGCGACGATGACATCTTCACCGAACTCGCCGCTCGTGAAGAGCCGGTGACCCTGGTGGTGCCCGATGTCGACCGGGCCGGTCCGGTACGCGCGGCGAACGAGCCGGCGCGGGTCGTCCGGGACGTCCTGCGGCCGCTCGCCGCCACCGGAACGGTGCACCTGCTCGCCGAGGTCCCGCGCGAACTGGCCGCGGAACTGGCCGGAGCGCTGCCCTCCGGCCAGGCGCAGATCCTCGATCTCGACGCGCCCGAGTGGGCCGACCCCGAGGGCCTGGTGCGGCACGCCGAGGCCGCGCTGACGCCCGACGCGGGGGCGCCGGAACTCCCGTACACCACCGACCCGTCCGCGCGCCGGGCGCTCGCCGAAGCCCTCGCGACGCGCGCGGACGGCAACCGGCTGACCGTCCGGCTCGCCGTGCAGTCGCTGATCGTGCGGCCCGAGGGCTTCGACCCGGCGGACGCCTCCCTGCTGCCCGGCAGCGTCGGCGACGTGCTCGATCTGCATGCGCGCCGGCTGGGCGCCGATCCGCAGATCCTGCGGCTGATGCTGGCGCCGCTCGCGTTCGCCGAGGGCCAGGGGCTGCCCGTCCAGCTGTGGGGTGCGCTGGCGAGCGCCGTCGCCGGACGGGACATGAGCCGGGACCTCGCCGACGGCATGCTGCTGGCCGCGCCGTTCATCGAGCAGGTCGAGCCGTCCCGGGGCACCGGCGACGGGGAGGGGGGTGGCGACGGGGACCGGGGCCGGAACGGTGGCGGGGACCGGAGCCGTAACGGCGGCGGGGCCGCGGCCGGGGAGAGGGGCGGCACCGCGGACGGCGGTGGGGCCGGCTCCGGAGCCGGCGAGGGCCGTACGCTGCTGCGCCTGATGCACCCCGGGATCGCCGAGGAGATCCGCTCCGGTCTGCCGGACGTCCGCGACGCCCAGACCAAGATCGCCATGGCGCTGCTGGAAGCGGTGCCCCAGCAGGACTGGGCGCAGGCCGATCCGTACATCCGCGACCATCTCGCGGCGCACACCCTCGATGCCGGTCTCCTCCCCCAACTCCTCACCGACCCCGGCCTGTTCGCCCACGCCGACCCCGTGACGATGCGCGCCGCCATCGAAGCCGTACCGCTGGAGCAGCTGGGCGCGCCGGCCCGTACGTACCTGCGCACCGCCCCGCTGCTCACCCGCTCCGAGGCATCGGCCGATCTGCGGGCGGCGTTCCTGGAGTCCGCGTTCGTCGAGGACGGGCTGGTGGCATACGCGGACGCGCTGCACACGCTCGGCTTCACCCTGCCGTGGCGGACGCTGTGGAGTGTGCCGTTGGCCGGCGTCCGCGCCGTGACCACGGGTTCCCTGCCCGCACAGGGCGGGGACGGTGCGACGGCGGGCGCGGCCGGGGGCCCGGACGGCAGCGGCGCCGGACCGGTACCGCCATCCCCCGCCGCCGCTCCCCGCCCCGTGGCCGCTTTCCTCGTCCCCGAGGGGACCCCCGGGGCCCGTACGGTGCCCGGCCCGGACGGCGACGACTCCGGGGCGGGCGGCCGGGCGCTGCTCGTCCACGATCTGCTGCGACCGGGGTATCTCGACGCCGATCCGACGCTGGTGCAACTGCCTTCCGCACAGGCGCAGGAGGCGGCGCCCTTCGGGCTCACCCGCGGCGCCGACCATCTGCGGGTACGGTCCCGCGCCGACGAGGAAGTGGTGGCCGCGCTGCTCTCGGACACCCCGTTCACCGGCGCCGATCTCTCGCCGGACGGTGTGCTGGTCGTCGCCACCGCGCGCGGTGTGACCGCCCGGCAGATCCTGGCCGCGGCGCCCGCCCCCGCGCCCGTGCCCTCCGTGCCGGCCCAGCGCACCGGCACCGCCGACTCCGCTTCGTCCGACGGCCGCGACGGCCGCGGCGGCCTCGAAGGAGACCACTCGTGATCACCCAGGCGCAGGCCCACGCCACCGCGGGCCGCTGGCTCAACCCCGAGGGTCAGCAGGGCCCGCCGCGGGAGGTGGCCCTGCAGGAGTTCGACCTCGGCTGGGTGGTGTGGGCGGTGCCGCCGCCCCCGGAGGCCGACCCGCACACCGGACAGCGACGCCCGCCCGCCGAGGTCGGTGCCGCCTGCGGTGTGGTCGACCGGGCGTCCGGCGAACTGACGGTGTGGCCGTCGGTGCCGGTCGACGAGGTCGTACGGATGTACCGGCAGAAGCACGACGCGGGTACCGAAGCAGCCCCCTCTGCGCCCGCGGAGCGTCCGGCCACCGGCCCCGGCAACACCGCCGTCGCGACCTACCACGACCCGTCGACCGGGGAGGAGACCAGTCTCGCCCGGGTCTCGGCCCCCGGTCAGCCGCCCGCCGAGTACCAGCTCCACGACGAGCTGCGGCGGCTGGGCATCCACCCCGCGGACGTCCGCGCCGTCCACACCGATCTGCGGTCGGCGCTACTGCCCGGCGGCTACCCCGGTGACTTCATCCTCCGCACCTTCCCGAACGCCGCCTTCTCCTGCACCGAGGGCTACGGCATGCGTCCCGAGGAGCGCGCCGAGGGCGTCGCCGGGCTGGTGCGGCACGTCGCGATGATGCACCAGCTGGCGGGCCGGCCCGCACCGCCGCGGCCGCACCGGCTGCCGGTGCCACAGCGCGTCGAGGCCGCGCCACCGATGCGGGACGTGGCCCTCGGCAAGCACCTCGTGGAGGTCTTCGGCCCGCAGGGCGTCCACCGCCCGGACGCCGACGACCTCGCCACCACCCAGCTCCCCGACGCCACGAAGAACACCCTGATCTGGGCCGGACTGCCCACCCGGGTCCCGTGCTTCTTCACCGCCGACCGCTCCGACGCCCCGCCGGCCGGCGGACTGTTCACGGACGTGGCGGCCCACCTGCGGCAAGCCGGCACCCAAGCGCGCGAAGAGACCCTGACGACCCTCGCCGGCTACGTCCGGTTCGGCACCGACGGCCTCTACACACTCGCCGTTCAGTGCACCGCTCCGGAGCAGAACCAGAGCCTCGTCGGCACCGTCTGGGCGGTCCAGCCGTCGTCGGGCGGCGGCCGGTTCGTCAACCGCACCGCATCCGCGTTCCTGCGCTCGCTCGCCCTGCTGGCCACCACACGCGGGCAAATGCAGGGCATGGATCCGTACGCGGCGGGTGCGGCGGTCGCCGCCTTCCAGGAACAGATCGCGGCGATCGACTCCTGGGCACTGGATGACGACGGCAACTGGTGGTCGCTGGTCATCGAGCAGATGTGGCACGGGTTGTTCTGAGGGCAGCGCGTGGGGCCGAGTGCGGGGCCCGGGGGCCGTGTGGGGGGCCGTGTGGGGAAATACGCCCGGTGCGCGGCCCCTCCCTCAACCCCTCAGGGCAGCAGCAGCCAGTCGGCGGCCAGTGCGGCCGCCAGGCCGATGCCCAGCAACCAGGTGCCGAGGCGGGTCCGTCCGTTCCGGCTGAGTTCGATCACCACGCCGCAGAGCACCAGCGCGGCCCCGTACACCCCGACCACCAGCACCGACGTGCGCGACGCCAGCCGCACCACGAGCACCCCCGCCATCGCGGCCATCAACACCGAGGCCAGGATGACGCGTATGCGCCTGGCCTGACGAGGCGTCAGCCCCACGCGGCTGTCGGGAAGGGGCTCTTCTGCACCGGCTGCGTCCATGAGCGGGAATGCTACGGGACGTAGTGATCGCCCGGCCGCCGCACACCCCCGACCGTCAACCTGCCGGACCCACCCGTACGGCCCATTCGGCAAGGTCCGTGGTTGACGCCGCAACACCCTGCCCCTCCCCCGGGTCCCGAATAATTGACCAACCACACACCAATACTTAACCTGCCCTTTCAGCCCACGGACCGAGGGACACCCCCGCGCCCCGCACGCGCGATTCACCCATGCCGCAGGTGGGTCAATTCCCCTGCATTCGCGAGCGATTGAGCCGCAGGATGCCCACGTTCCCTCCACACATCTCGCCTTGACATGCTTGCGTTCAGATCGCCTAATGTGTGGTTCGTTAAAGATGCGACAGTATCTACGGACGACGCATGACCGGGGGCAAGAGTGGCAGGCAAGGCATTTGACGTCGATCCGGATGTGCTGCGCAGACAGGGCGACGCATTCGTCCACATCGGCAGCGATTTCTCCAAGGCGTCGAAGAAGCTTCAGGATGATCTTGAAGGCCTCGGCAGCCCCTGGGAAAACTGCGACTTCGGCGACATCTTCGAAACGATCTACACGCCCCTCAGGGACGGCATGTTCGAATCGATGGACTCCCTGGGCGAACGCCTCGAAAGCATCGGCGACAAGCTCCAGAACATGGCCGGCTCGTACACCGCATCCGACGAGCAGGGAATCCGCACCATCAGCACGGTCGGCCGCCCCGCCATCTGACGCCCGGTGGGCATCCCGCCCATGAACCCGGGCGCCGCGGCACCGGGAAAACCAGCCGAGGTCTTTCCCGGACGCATTCCCGCAGCGCCTAGAGGGCGCGGCCGAGCAGCGGCGGCGCCTCCCCACGGGCCACCGCCGCCACCCCTCTCACGCTTTTCCTTCACCGACGCCATTGCGCTCCGCAATCGGCTACCACTGCACGGGGGACGATCACTGTGTCATTGACGCTGCCCAGCGAGGTTGCCTGGGTCCTGGATTTGCTCGGCTACAACTGGCCGGATGCCGACGAGGACAAGCTCCACGAGTGCGCCCAGACCTGGCGCAACTTCGCCGAGGCGGTCAATCAAGCGTCCACCAAGGGCTCTTCGGCAGCCGGTGAGGTCGTCTCCGCCAACTCCGGAGAGGCGATCGAGGGCTTTTCCCACGCATGGGGTTCCTTTTCCGGCGGCGGGGACAGCGGCGACCACTACCTTCGTGACGCCGCCGCGGCGGCCGAGGTGATCGCCGTCGCCTTCGATGCCGCCGCCCTCGCCGTTCTCGCCGGAAAAATCGCCGTCATCGTCCAGCTCGTCATGCTGGCCACCGAGCTCATCGCGGCACAGGCCGCCGCACCCTTCACCCTGGGCCTGTCCGAGCTCGGTGCCGCGGGCGCCACCCAGGCCACCCGCCTGATCGTCCGCCAGATCCTCGACAAGATCAAACGCGAGGTCATGGAGGCGGCCACCAAGGCCATGGAGCACGCCACCATGGATGCCGTCAAAAAGATGGCGAAGAAGGCCGTCTCGAAGGAAGCCCGCAAAATCGCGGCGGACTACGTCAAGAAGACGGTCAAGGAGACCGTCAAGGACAAGGTCATCGATCAGGCGAAGGAAATCGCCAGGGACAAGATCGTCGAAGAGGGCAAGGCAAAGGCCCAAGAGGCCGCCACGGAGATGGCCCAGAACGTCACCCAGCAGGGCATCGAAAGCCATTTCGGCGCCCGCGACGGAATCGACTGGGGCGAAACCGCCGACATCGGCAAGGACAAAGCCGGTGAATACGTCGACGGCATCAAGGAAGGCGCCCAGGAGTACAAGGACGGCGTCACCAGCCTCGCCGACCCCGCCACCTATGTCGACCACGCCAAGGAAGACCTCACCAACCGGGGCCTGGACCACGCACAGCGCCATGTCGACCGCCGCACGGGCGGCGCGGCCACCCGCCACCAGGACGTCACGGACGAGGTGCGTTCGGTCTTCGGCTGAGCGATTCGGTAGTGGCTCGTTCGTTCCGCTCCCCGACCACAACAGGGGTGGAACCGCAGTCATCAACTGCGGTTCCACCCCTGGCTGCGATCTGGTTGCGATCTGGCTGCGGTCCGGCGGCGCGCTCCGAGTGATACCGGCGGATGAGCTCACCGAGCCTGCAGGCCTGCGTCTCTACTGACGAGGCGGGTAGTTGGGCGGTGCCGACTGGTACCCGCCAGGGCCACCCGGCTGCTGGTAGGCACCGGGATACTGCGGGGGAACCCCCGCACCACCGTGCGGACCGCCGAAGCCACCACCACCCGGAGGCGGACCATTGCGGCGCTTCTTGCCGGCGACGATCACGCCGATGACAATCCCCAGCACAACGAGCACACCCACCGCGATACCGACAACCGCAAGGGGGCTCACGCCACTGCTCTCCTCGGCACCGCTGCTCGCCGAGGGGCTGCCCCCAGGCGCGCCGGCGCCGGCGGACGGCTCCGTGTCCTTCGGCATGGTGAGGGGCCCGTTCTTCGGGCCTGCCGGAATATTCTCCGAGAGGGCTCGGTACGGGCGAATCACTCCGTAGCCGTACTTGGGATCGGGAGACGTGACGCCCGTCTTGCCGTCCGGGGTGATCGCCGTCTTCGTGAGGCGATTGGCGACCTGGCCTGCGGTGAGGTCGGGGAACTTCGAGCGGACGAGGGCCGCGGCGGCGGAGACGTAGGCCGTTGAGTCGGAGGTGCCTGTGGCTTGCCGGTACTTCATGGAGGTACCGGCGGAGTAGATCTTCTCGCCCGGGGCGATCAGGCGGATATGGGGGCCGTAGTTTGACTCGCCTAGGACGTTGCCGTCTTCGGCGACTGCGCCGACCGCCAACACGCCGGGCGCTGCAGCTGGATAATTCGGCTTTCCGCTGCCGTCGTTGCCGGAACCGGCAACCAGCAACACGTCCTTCTTCACGGCATAGCTGATCGCGCTTTTTTCCGTCTCGGTCAGCGCGAAGGGCCCCGCAAAGGACATGTTGATGACCTTTGCGCCGTGATCAACCGCGTACCGAATGGGCCCATCGATATTGTTGGCGTCTCCACCGATCGATTCATTCCGCTTGATCGGAAGGATCTTCGCATCTGGCGCCAGACCCATGATTCCGTCAGCGTGGTGAGGCCCGTGCCCATGCCCCGCGATCAAGGCCGCCATTGCCGTGCCGTGGTCATCGCCGGATTCGTGGTCTGCGGTACCACCCCCGTCGGCAAAGCTCTTCCCCGGGAGCACATTTCCCTTGAGGTCGACGTGATCCCCGTTCACACCGGAGTCGATGACCGCCACAGTGACGTTCTTACCGGTCGACTCTTTCCACACCTTCTGCGGATTGAACGCATCAAGCGCCCACTGTCCGTCCCTGATGTAGTCCGCCGAAGCGGTCGGCGCGGCGGTGAAGAGCAGTGCTCCTGCCGCCGCCACGCCGCCAACTGCGCGCAGCGTCCGCGTGAAGCTCATGCTGCAACACCTCTCCTCAACAGGTTGCGGCCCGCAGCCCGAAGACTGCGGGCCCCACTCATTTCCGCCGCTGTCACACCCGAAGGCTAGCTACTCGATCACCTTCGGAGCCACATCTCGCTCGGTTGCCCAGGTCTCCTCGTCCTCGACCAGGTAGTCCGGCCGCTCACCGTTCTGCCCCTTGTCGTTCTTGCCCTTGGCCCCATGGGCACCATGCATCCCGGGCATCCCTGCCGAACGCCGGCTCCCGGATGCCCCGGCACCCGACTGGCCGCCACCACGGCTGCGGTGCAGACCCGAGCCGCCCTGGGAGCCACCGGCCCCCTTGCCTTCGGTGCTGCCACCAATGACGCCACCCTTCTGGCGAGCGAGGCCAAGGCCGCGCCCGGCTCCCCCGGCGCCCTTGGCACCGCCCTTGCCGCCTGCCGCACCGACGCCACCCATACCTGGCATGCCGGCACGTCCGGTCCCACGCCCGGCGGTCCCGGGGCCGGTGGTCCCGCCGGTACGACCACCGGCGCTCCCCGTGGTCCCACCAGTACGGCCGCCAGTGCCACCCTTCATGCCGCCCGGCACACCGGGGAGTCCTCCGGGACCGAGGCCGGTGCCGCCGCCAGGGCCGGTGCCACCACTCATGCCTCCGGTGCCGGGGCCGATGCCACCACCACCTGGGATGCTTCCGCCCCCCGTTCCGCCGGGGCCCAGGCCACCTTGCGGAGGAGTCAGGCTTTCAAGACCCGTGCCCACATGCGGCGTGAGAGAGCCCGGCCCCGGCATCGTGTTGCCGATACCGCCGCTGATCCCTGGCGTCTTCACACCGTCGCCCGAGAACCCCGGCCCCTTCTCCATGGGCTTCATCGACCCCCTACGCATCCCCTTGGGCTTGGTGACGCTCCCCGGAAGCGGGTAATGAACCGGCGGGATTCCCGGGTTGTCCGGCGGCGGGACGTTGTTCGGGTCGTCGACGTTGGGAGGCGTCGGCTTCCCGATCGCTGCCGCATTGGTCCTGTAGGCAGCGCCCAGATATTCCATGGTCGCTGCAGCCTTCAGCTGCGTTTCCTTCTGTGCCGACAGGTCGTCTTCGTTGTCCTTGACCACCTGAGTCGCGCTCTTGCCGTCGGCAAGCTGGGAGTCGGCGTTCTTGTCCTGGCGGTCGACGTGGTCGGTCGCCCAGTCCCAGGCGCGGTCGCCCCAGTCAGGCATCTCCATGCCGTCGAGATGCTGCTTGTACTCGCTCAGAGCCTCGTGCGCACGGCCCATGCCGTCGCTCACGTTCTTCGCGTACAGAGCACCGTTCCCGATGCTCTCGCTGATCTTCTTGGCTCGCTCCCGAAACGCCTTCGCCGCATCGCCGTCCCAGTGCTGCAAGACCTCCTCGATGGCCTTGTCGAAGTAGGCACGGATGCCACCACCGCTGTCGACCACCATCGTGTCGTGCACCTGTTTCCAGGCGTGGGAAACGCCGGCGACCGTCTCCGGCTTCGCATCGGCCACCATGGCCTTCAGCGACATGAAGTCAATCTTGTAGAACTTCGTTGTGTTCTCGATGGCATAGCACTTGTCCTGCGGTGCGTACTTGTTGTCCGCGTAACTACCCACGCCCCTGCCCCCTCTTCCGCTGCGAGCTCGATGCCATCGTTCAGGAGTAGTTTCTGTGCGCCGAAGGCTGGCCGCTCTTCAACGCATTGCTCGTGCTCTGCTCCTGGTCCTGATAGGCGCCATGAGTCTTCGTCGTCTTCTTCTGAAGATCATCGATCAAGTCCTCAAGCTTTTTGAGCACGTATTTCTCGATGAACTCCTTCATGGTGTCATGCGTCTGCCGCAGTTCACCTTCTTCCGCGAAACCCTTCCCCAGCGAGCCCGCCGGAAGATGCGTCCCGCTCTTCGCCTTGCCCGAGGCGCTTTGCATGTCCTTGAGCACGTTGTTGAGCTTCTTGACGACTTCATCGAGCCTGTCAAGATCGACGCGGTAGGAATCGTTAGCCATCCTTGGCCTCCCCGTGTTTGCTATGAAGTTTTCCGACGCCAGTCACGAAGTGCGATGGCGCAGCCCACCACCGTACCGACGGCCAGAAGTCCGCCGCCGACAATGTAGACGGCCACCCGCGCACGCCGGTCCTCGGGGCTTTCGCCGAGGGTGACCGCGACCGGATGGATATCGGAGCCGTCAGCCACGTTCGCGGGCTTGTCCGGCTTGGGTTCGGCAGTGGGCTCGGTGTCGTCGTTGAGAGCTGCCACCGGGTCGACGACGCCCCAGCCGATGAAGTTGTCGCGGCCCTTGCCCACACGCTCGGCGGTCTGCTCGAGGTGCCAGATGAGCTGCTGCGGCGACCAGTCCTTGTGCTTGGCCTTGAGAAGGGCCGCGGCTCCCGTGACGTAGGGAGCGGAGAAGCTGGTGCCCTGGTCGACGCAGTTGCCGCCGTCGGGGACCGTGGAGACCATGTCGACGCCGGGGGCGGCGATCTGGACGAAGGGGCCGGACTGCGAGAAGGGCGCGCGCTCGTTGTTGCGGTCCGAGGCGGCCACGGCCAGGACATTGGGGTACTTGCTGGAGTACGCGGCGGGGTACATGTTCTTTTCGCCGCCGTCGGCGCCACCGTTGCCGGCCGAGGCGACCACCAGAATGCCCTTGGTGTTGGCGCGGGCGATCGACTGCTCGAGGGTGGGCAGCAGGCGTGGGTCCGCGCCGGTTCCCTGGGAGATGTTGATGATGTCGACGTCCTCCGCCACGGCCTTGTCCACCGCCTTGGCGAGGCTGTCGGCGGTTCCGGCCTTCTCGTCCGAAGTCTGCTGGAACGGGATGACGGTGGCCCTGGGCGCGATCCCGAAGAAGCCGGAACCCTTGATGAGGCGGGCGGCGATGATGCCTGCGACCTTGGTGCCGTGGCCGACCTTGTCCTCGGTCGGCTTGCCGTTGACAAAGGACTTGCCGCCGCTGCCGATTGCGCTTTTCAGCTGCTGGTTACCGGCGTCGATACCGGTGTCGATAACACCGACCCGGATCCCCTGCCCCTTCATTCCATTGGCCCACAGCTGATTCGTCAGGAGGCGCTGCAGGGACCACGGGGTCTCTGCGATGTTGTCCGTGCCGAACTTGCACTCACCGCTGTTGAGCGGCACGTTCTCGTCCGCGATTGCCGGCGCGGCGGTCACGCTCGACAGGCCGGCAAGGCACACCGCCAAAACCAGTGCGCTCGCCGCTCGGCGACGGTGCCCGGCTCGATGACCAATGGCGCGAGATCCCACGGGTTGTCTGCTCTCCATGTGTGACGGAACGGTCGGGGCGAGGAGTGAGGAAACGGCGGAGAAAGGGGCGGGGTGGAGGAGGTGGCGGGGATATTGCGGGGCGGTATCGGACGGCAGAAGGGCGAGCGCACCGTTGCAGCGCGCTCGCCCTCATTGACCACTGTGCGAGCCGTCGGGCTGCTCAGCCGGTCGCTATCCGTACCGTTGCTGCCGTGAGGTCAGCCCGCCCAGATACCGGAGTTCTTGTGCTCGGTGGCCTGGTAGTTCTGAGCGGCCTGGTCCAGCGCCTTGGCGATGGCCTCAAGCGTCGAGTGCAGGGAGGCCGCACGCTGGTCCCACTCGCGCTGGCGGGCCTGGTAGCCCTCCTGCGCCGCGCCTTCCCAGCTGGCGGCGATCTTCTTGACGCCCGCCTCGAGGTCGTCGAGCTGCTGGCGGATGTTGTTGGCCGTACCGCGCACGTCGGAACTGGCCTGCGAGATCGTCGCGAAATTAACGAGGATCTGGCCTGACATGGTGTCTCCTCAGGAGTTGATGAAGCCTGGTCGATGCACGTGCCACAGCGGGCCGGCGGACGAACCGGTGAGCCCGGGCTGTGGCGGTGGGCCGTTGCGCCGCGGTCAGCGACGCGGCCCCATCATCCGAACGGGGAAGCCGAGGCGGAGATGTGCGAGATCGACTGGGCCTGCTCCTCTTCGGAGGCGGAGTAGTTCTTCGTGGTCGCGTCGATCGCTTCCTTGATCTCACCCAGCAGCTGGTTGAGACGGGTGGCGTCCTGGTTCACCTGGGACTGGAGCTGGTTGTACGAGGAGGCCGCAGCACCCTTCCAACCGGACGTGATGGTGTCGACGACCGTGTTCAGGCGCGAGATCTCGCCCTGGATCGACTGGTTGACCGAGGAGATCTTGCCGCTGAACGCGACCATCTCCTCCTCGGTGGTTGTGTACTGCTGACCAGCCATAGTCAACGTCCCCCATGAGACTTGTACGTCGTACCGCGACATGCCGCCAACAGGCGCTCGCGCGGCAGGCATCTCCTGCTGACGCCTTTGGCTACTTTAACCACTCCATATGGCTGTTCCCAACAGGGGGAGGGTTCTTGTGACGGGATCACAACATCGTCAACTGGCCGCCATGGAAACGCCGTTCAAATGAACCGGACGAAAGCGATGCTATCGGTCAGGCCGGGGCGTACGGAAGTAGCGAAGCTCGCATCCGGAAGGCCGCAGCGATCGAGGTGAATTCTGCGGTGCACGGAATGCGGACGCCGAAGTCCGCGCCGATTCCCGTGACGGAACCGGCGCGGACCTCGCACCCCTCGGAACGTCAGCCCTCAGGCCCTGGTGCCGCTCAGGACGACTGCGGCTTCTTGGCGCTGCGGATGTCCAGCGCCGGCCCCTCGGAGAGCAGGGAGGACCAGGCCTTCAGAATCAGCGGCGGATGTGTGCCCCCGTAGCCGAGGTGAAGCATCGACTGGTCGACTTCCTGCTTCTCGTTGCCCGCCTTGCCCCCGCCGTCGTTGTTCCGCGGAACGGAGTAGCGCAGCCCCGTGTCGGTGGCCAGGAAAAGGCTGCCGTTCTTCGCTTTGGGAGTGGGCACCTCCGTGTACAGCAGGCCGCTGCCGGGGGTGACGTACGAGCTGGCGCCGCTGGCGAGCTTGGCCGGGTAGTCCTTGCCGACCCAGGTCTGCATGTCCGGCACGCCGTTCGGGTAGCCGAGCTGCTTCTCCTCGCCGCCCGGGTACTTGTTGTTGGTGCCGTTGTAGACGCTGCAGGACACGCCGCTGCGCGCGGGCGTGACCAGTCCGCCGTTCTGGGAAGCGAAGTTGTTGGCAGCGGAGACCGCCTCCTTCGGCCACGGCGAATCGAAGTCGCCGAACGTCTTCCCCAGGTACGTCGTCAGGTTCCCCGCGTCATCCTTCTTGGGGGAGATGCTGCTGGCGGCGACGGGGACGGGGACGATCGGCGAACCGTCGGAGTGCAGCTTCCGCGCGTTCGAGCCCTGCTCCAGGAGCCTGGCGACGAAATTCGTCACCTGCTCGACGCCGTCCTTCTCCACGACGTACTTGTGACCGTCGCTGTCCTCGAGGATCGAGCCGACCCGCTTGCCCTTCTCCGGGACCTTCGAATCGGTGGTCATCGTGCCCGCCTGCTCGACCTGCGGCATGCTGATGGACAGCTGGTCCGGGAGGGTGAGGAGGGTGTCCATGTACTGCTGCGACACCTTCTGCGGCTGGGTGTTGGGGCCGAAGACGATACGGCGCAGCAGGGCGTCACCGTCCGCCCTGCTGCCGGGCCACCCGCCCATACGGGTCGAGTTGAACCCGAACGCCATGCCGTTGTTGTCGACCAGCCACCTCTTGCCGCGGGGGTCCTCGACGTACAGGGCCTGATGGACGTCGAGCTTGCCCTTGCCCTCGACGAGCTTCTTGTCCTTGCCGGCCAGCACGAAGACGGCCTGCTGCGGCTTGGCGTTCACACTGGCGCCGGGGCGGTTGCACACCGCCCAGGTCTTCGGCTTGTCGGCGTCCTTGGTGCCGGGCAGCCGGTCGGGGGCGTACGGAATGCCGAGGGCGGGCCCGTGCGGAAGCTTTCCGTCCAGCTCGGATTCCTTGACCTTGACGACTTTGAAGTTCGGGTCGATAAGAAGCCGGGCGGAGGCGAGATTCAGGATGGGATGCAGCAGTTTCTGGTGGTGGCTTTCCAGAACGATGTAACGCGTGGTCGATTCGTCCCCGACGACGACATTCTTGCCGACCTCGTCCCAGCCCTGTGGCGCAACCGGCTTGAGAATGCCGCACGCACCGAATCCCACGAGCATCACGACACCCATGACGATACTCGGCACCACCGCCTTGAGCGGCTTGGGGGCACTCTCGATCGATCCGTTCGGCAGCGGCTTCAGAAATGCCGCATTCGTGCGCTTTCGAGCAAACGAATACGCATTCAGCTCGTCCCGACGTGATGCCATTGTTGCTTTCTCTCCCCGCCTGTCGGATCTACCTCGACCGCCCCCGGCACTCACGCCGTAGCGCCCTCTACTATGCCGTGTGTCGATCGACCCGTACGGTACGGGTGCCACCTTCCAACGCACCAGTCTCAGCGGGCGACCGACACGTCCAGAGGCCACACCACCAGTAGAGGAGCAGGCCGGGGGATGTCCAGCGCCACCAGGGCTCGACGCCGCAATGGGCGGCAACAGCAGCAACCGCCTTCCGCTGCCCCGCAATACGCGGGAAATGCTGACCAAAACGGCACAGCTTCGGGCAACAGAGGAAATGGCGGCGGGGATTCCGCGGCCCGTCCGGCCGGTCCGGTGGCACCGCGGCTGCGCCAACAGGCCGGAACCATCGGCGGGGTGCGCGTCCAGCAGCTGGCCATCATCGAACTCGCCGCGGCGCTGGTGCTGGTGGGCTGGACGATCCATCCGGCCGCACTGACCGCGGCCATTGTGATCGCGGCTCTTCTGGTCATTTTCGCGCTCGGCCGGCGGCGGAGGATTCCGCTGCCGGAATGGATCACGACCGTGCGCGCCATGAAGCGGCGCGGCAAGGACAGCAACTCCGCGCTCGCGGCGACGCAGGGCGTGGACCCCGCGTTCGCGCCGGTGGTGGAGTGCGAACCGGCCCTGCGGACCTACGAGTTCACCACCGAGTCGGACCAGCGCGCCATCGGGTTCGTCGGTGACGGGACGTTCCTGACGGCCCTCGTCCAGGTGGACGCCCGTGACGAGCCGCTGCGGCCGCAGCGCGGCAGCCACATGCTGCCGCTCGAGGTGCTGCACACCGCGCTCGACGTCGAGGACATCCACCTCGAATCGGTGCAGTTCGTTCAGTACAGCCAGCCCGCGCCGGCGCCGCACCTGCCCGAACAGGCCGTCGCGGCCCGTTCGTACGCGCCGCTGCAGGCCCAGGCGCAGACGCCGGCGCTGCAGCTGACGTGGATCGCGCTCAAGCTGGACCCCGAGCTGTGCTCGGAGGCGATCGAGGCCCGCGGCGGCGGGATGGAGGGCGCCAAGCGTTCGCTGCTGCGCGCCGCCGACCAGCTCGTCAGCCGGCTGACCGCCCACGGCGTCCGCGCCAAGGTGCTCGCCGAGCGCGAGGTCGTGGCCGCGATCGGTACCGCGGTGTGCGTCAGCCCGCGGGCCGCCAACGGGGCGATGGGGCGCGACGGCCGGGCGGCCCGCCGCACCCAGGAGACGACCCGGGCGATGCGCTGCGACGACCGCTGGCACACCACCTACTGGATCGGCCGCTGGCCCCAACTGGGGCAGGGCGGGGCCCCGTTGGCAGCCATCACCCAGCTGCTGACCAGCACCCGGGCGATGGCCAGCACCTTCACGCTGACCGCCACGCACGGCGGCGGCCGCGCCCCGGCCATCTCGGGTTACGTCCGTCTTTCCACCCGCAGTGAGAACGAACTCTCCGCCGCGCAGAGCGAATTGGAGCGCCGTTCCGGTTCCGTGAAGGTCGGGCTCGTACGGCTCGACCGGGAGCAGCTGCCCGGCCTGCTGGCCACGCTTCCCCTCGGAGGTACCCGCTGATGGCCTCTCCCACCTATCAGCCCCGCGTCAACACCAGCGGCAACGGCTGGCGCAATCCCCCCGTCGCGGGCGGCGTCACCGGTGGCGGCCGCCTCTCGCACCAGCCGCGTCCGGACGAGGGGCAGTCGGGTCCGAACGGCCCCAAGCCCCGGCCCGGTTTCGGCCTGCGCGGCCCGCGGCGCAGCCCGCACATCCTGACCGCGGAATCGCTCGCCTCGCTGACCCTGCCGGTCGGTGACGACGGCGTGATCATCGGCATCGACCCGCAGAACCAGCCCGCCGTGCTGAGCCTGCTGCGGCCGGCGCCCATGGAGATCGCGCTGGTCGGCAGCATGTGGATGGCGCAGGTGCTGGCGCTGCGTACGGTCGCCACCGGCGCGCGGGTCGCGGTCGAGACGGCCCGGCCGCCGGCCTGGGGGCAGATGGCGCAGGCCGCGGGCGGCGGGCAGCAGTGCGTCTCCGTCCACGATGTGCGTCAGATCGCGCCCCAGGGGCCGTCGGTTTCCAGCCCGGTGCTGGTCGTACGGGACATGGGTGCGCGGCCGCCGCGCAATCAGCTCGCCCCGAGCCCCTGGCAGTCGGTGCTGACCGTACTGCCCTTCCTCGGGCCGCGGTCGCCGCAGATGCTCAGCCGCGCCGACCTGGTCGGCCTGCAGCGGCTTTCGCCCGAGGAGACCGAGGTTGTGACGCGAATCATGCGGCTGCCCGAGCAGGTCGGCGCGGTGCTGCCGACGCTCAGCGACAACGCCATGCTGTGGTGTTCGCGCGACGGCCACCAGTTCGTCATGACCCAGCCGACGGAAGCGGAGACCAACCTGCTCGGCGGCCCGCGCCGCATGGACTGAGGGACTGACCGACGCTGCGGGCCGGTTGCCCTTCGGGGCGCCGCGTCCGCACGTACACCACCGGCCGCGGGTACGGCCGTGACGGGCGCGCCCACGGGTGCGCCCGTCGGCGTGCCGAGGGGCCCCAAGCGACAGGGCACCGACTGCCGCGATGTGCCGAGTCTTGATTAGGCTGTACGGGAGAGCCGCAGGAGCACAGCACGACGGCAGTCGAAACGGGGACGGAGACAGTTAGTGTTGGCGCAACCCCGGGTGGTGTGTTCCGACTTCCGCTACATCCGATCGATCCGCCTGTATCCGGTCCTGCCGTTCAGGTGCGTTGCAGTACACCAGGAGGCACAGTGAACGAGCAGGAGGCTTTCCGTCCGGACGGAAACGATCCTGACGACGACCAGTCCGAGTTCGACCTGACCGGTGAGTTCAAGATCGATTTCGCCGCACCGGCCTGGTACGCGAGCAACGACACCAGTGGTGGGGGCGCGAGTGCCGCCTCCCCCGCGACTCCTCCTGCGTCTTCGCCCACCGCTCCGCCCGCCGCCGCCCAGCCCCCGCTCGGCCCGCCCACCGGCCAGCCGCTGCCCGGGCCCGCCCAGGGGGCGCCCGGAATTCCGCCGCAGCAGAGTGCGCCCGGGATTCCTCAGCAGGGGGTGCCGGCGACCCCGCCGCCCGTGGACGCCGCCCCGCCGAGCTTCCCGACCCTGCGCCCGCAGGACACCGGCAATGACGTACCGGCCGCCGTCAGCGACGCGCCGGCCACCGCAACTCCCGGCCCCCAGCCGACCGCGGAGGCCGCTCCGGCCACGGACGACGGTGCGGACGCCGGCAATCGCCGCTCGGGCACGGGTGTCGACCCGTCGATTTCCCTCTGGGGCGACGACGAGAACGACGAGCCCGAGGCGGCGAACGCGTCCGAGCCCGAGGCCGGGCCCGAAGCTGAGGCGCAGTCCGAGGCCGAGGCACAGCCCGAGGCCGACGCCGCGCCCGCGGTGGCCCCGGAGCCCGCACCCACCGCGGTGCCGCAGCCCGAGGCCGCCCAGCCGCCGTACGCCGCCGAGGGGGGAGCTCCGGCCCCGCAGGCGGTCGCTCCCGCCCAGCCCGCCCCTGAGGCCACGCCGCAGAGCGGGCAGCCCGCACCGGCCCAGCCGCAGCCGCAGGCTCAGCCCCAGCCGCAACAGACCGCGCCCCAGCAGGGCATGCCGCAGCAAGGCGTGCCCCAGCAGGGCATGCCGCAGCAGACGCCTCCGCAGGGCGTGCCCCAACAGGGCGTACCTCAGCAAGGCGTTCCGCAGCAGGGGGTGCCTCAGCAGGGTGCTCCGTGGGGCGCTGCGGCAGAGGGCCAGCAGCAGGGGGTGCCCGGGCAGGGCACCCTGCCGCCGCTGCCGGCGGAGTTCCAGCCGGCGGACCCGCGGATGGCTCAGGCACAGGCTCAGGCCGCCCAGCAGGGCCAGCAGGCCCCACAGCCTCAGCAGGGCCAGCAGCAGGCACCGGCCCAGCAGCAACAGCAGGCGCCGCAGCCGCAGGCCGGCTATCCGCAGGGGCAGCCCGCTCAGCACGGTGGCTACCCGCAGCAGCAGGGCGTCCCCGGCCAGCAGCAGCCCGCGTACGGCTATCCGCAGTCGGGTTACGGCTACCCCCAGCAGGGCCAGCCGCAGCCACAGCAGCACGCGGCGGCCCAGCAGTCCGGTTACGGCTATCCGCAGACCGGTGCGCAGGGCTACCCGCAGCAGGGCCAGTACCCCCAGCAGGCGCAGGCCCACTACGGCCAGCAGCAGGCCGCCGCGCAGCAGGCAGCTCAGGCCCAGGCAGCGCAGGCCCAGGCGGCACAGGCGCAGCAGGCGCAGGCCGCCCAGCAAGCACAACAGGCCCAGCAGGCGCAGCAACAGGCCCAGCAAGCCCAGCAGCAGGCACACCAGGCCCAGCAGGGCCAGCAGGCTCAACAGGGCCAGCAGGCCTACCAGCCGCTCCCCGGCCAGCAGGCCGGCGACCCCAACGCGGCGGCGAACTACGCGTCGTACTCACAGCCGGGGCAGCAGCAGCCGCAGCAGCGGGCCGCTCCCGGTGCGCCGCTCGGCTACAGCGCCGCGGTGGAGCTGACCTCCGACCGGCTGCTGCGCAACCAGCCCAAGAAGCGCAAGCCGGGCGCCAATGCCCAGCCGTCCAAGTTCAAGCTGGGCGCGAAGAAGGAGGAGGCGGAGCGCCAGCGCAAGCTGGAGCTGATCCGTACTCCGGTGATGTCCTGCTACCGGATCGCGGTGATCAGCCTCAAGGGCGGTGTCGGCAAGACCACTACGACGACCGCGCTCGGCTCCACCCTCGCGTCCGAGCGGCAGGACAAGATCCTGGCGATCGACGCCAACCCGGACGCCGGCACGCTCGGCCGACGGGTGCGGCGGGAGACCGGTGCGACCATCCGTGACCTGGTGGGTGCGATCCCGCACCTGCACAGCTACATGGACATCCGCCGGTTCACCTCGCAGGCACCTTCGGGCCTGGAGATCCTCGCCAACGACGTGGACCCCGCGGTCTCCACGACGTTCAACGACGAGGACTACCGGCGGGCGATCGACATCCTCGGGAAGCAGTACCCGATCATCCTCACCGACTCGGGTACGGGTCTGCTCTACAGCGCGATGCGCGGAGTGCTCGACCTCGCCGACCAGTTGATCATCATCTCCACCCCGTCCGTGGACGGTGCGAGCAGCGCGAGCACCACCCTGGACTGGCTGTCCGCGCACGGCTATGCCGACCTGGTGCAGCGGGGCATCACGGTCATCTCGGGTGTCCGCGAGACCGGCAAGATGATCAAGATCGATGACATCGTGTCGCACTTCGAGACCCGCTGCCGCGGTGTGGTGGTCGTCCCCTTCGACGAACATCTCGCCGCAGGTGCCGAGGTCGACCTGGACATGATGCGGCCCAAGACCCGTGAGGCGTACTTCAACCTCTCCGCCCTGGTGGCTGAGGACTTCACGCGGGCGCAGCAGGCGGCGGGGATGTACCCGCAGCAGCAGATGGGCGGCGACCCGTACGCCCAGCAGCAGTACGCCCAGCAGGGCCAGCCGCAACAGCAGCCGCAGCAGGGCACACCGCCACCGCCGCCGGCCGGTTACAGCCAGCAGCAGGGCGGCTGGACCCAGCAGCCCGCCCAGCCGCCGGCCCACTGGCAGCAGCAACAGCCGGCTCCGGACGCACCGCAGCCGGAACACCCCGGCCTGGCGCCGGGATGGCAGCAGCAGCCGCCTCCGCAGTGAGGCGGGCGTAACGGCACGGCCATGGCGCACTACGGGGCGGGGCCCGGCATCAGCGAGATGCCGGGCCCCGCCCCGTAGCACGTCTTCCCTCGGACGAGTGAACCCTTCTTGGCCGAACTGCGCCTGAAATCAGCCGAGTTGGCGACGCCGCATCTCCGTACCGTCGAAACCCCGGAGTGGCGATACGGCACCTGCGCACCGTCCAACGCCCGTGTTGGCGATACCGCATCTCCACACCCGCCCGGCCCCGAGTCGGCGAGACGGCACCTCCACACCGCCCACCCTCGAGTTGGCGATACCGAACCTCCACCTCGCCCACCCAAGTTGGCGATACCGCACCTCTACACCCGCCCACCCCCCGAAGGGGGGTGGGCGGCGGGGAAAAAACCTGAGGGGGAACCGGGGGAACCGGGGGGAACCGGGGGGAACCGGGGGGAACCGGGGGGAAAAACCAGCTGGGGGGGGGAGGGCCCGCGGGAAGGGCCGGGCGGGGGAAAAGACCGAGCCAGCGGAAGGACCGAGCCGGCGGGACGACCAGGCCGGCGGAAGGACCGGGCGGGCGGGAGGACCGGGCCCGGGGAAAAGACCAGGCAGGAAAAGGCCGGGCAAGGACCGAGCGGCAGGCCCCCCGGGGAGGAAAGGCGGCCGTCCCCGAAGGAAAGAAAGCCCCCGCCCCGAAGGGAACGAACGCCAGAAGCGCGAAGTCTCAGCCCGCGTCCGCGATCAGGCCCCGAGCCAGCTTCACATCGACCGCCATCCGCTCCAGCAGCGCGTCGAGCGTGTCGAACTTCTCCTGGCCGCGGATGTAGGCGACGAAGTCCACCCCGACGTGCAGCCCGTACAGATCCAGGCCGACACGGTCGATGGCATACGCCTCGACGGTCCGTGCCGTGCCGTCGAACTGCGGGTTGGTGCCGACCGAGATGGCCGCCGGCATCGCCTCGCCCTCGACCTGCAGCAGCCCGGCGTAGACGCCGTCGGCCGGGATCGCGGTGTGCGGCAGGGTCTCCACATTGGCCGTCGGGAAGCCCAGTTCACGGCCGCGCTGGGCACCGCGTACGACGACGCCCTCGACCCGGTGCGGCCTTCCCAGGACCTCCATCGCGCCGGCCACATCGCCCTCGGCGACCAGGCGGCGGGTGAGCGTGGAGGAGAACGGCTCGCCGCCGCCCGCCGCCCCGCGCTCGTAGAGGTCGATGACCTCCACGGTGTAGTCGTAGGTGGTCCCGAGCTCCGCGAGGGTCGCGACATTGCCGGTCGCCTTGTGCCCGAAGCGGAAGTTGGGGCCCTCGACGACGACCTGGGCGTGCAGCTTGTCGACCAGCACCTTGACCACGAAATCGGCCGGCGCCAGCTTCGAGAACTCCTTGGTGAACGGGAGAATGAGCACCGCGTCCACCCCCAGGCCGGCCATCAGCTCCGCACGCCGGTCGTGCGGCGCCAGCAGCGGCGGGTGGGTACCGGGCCGCACGACCTCGCTCGGGTGCGGGTCGAAGGTGACGACCACCGCGGGGATCCCCAGCTCACGGGCGCGCGCGACGGCCTTGCCGATGATCAGTTGGTGGCCGCGGTGCACTCCGTCGTAGGAGCCGATGGTGACGACGCTGCGTCCCCAGCCCTCGGGGATGTCCTCCAAGCCACGCCAGCGCTGCACAGTGCCCGCTCCTCGCCCGAACCCTTGTCCGTCCATTGCGCCAATTCGGCATGGCGCAGGTCTAAGACTGCCATGCCGCGGGTGATGCTCCGCGCGAAGGGTGGCTCAGGGCACCCGTCCCAGCCCCTGTCCGGCCCTGATACCACGGACGGTCTCGCGGTTCGCGGACAGCTCTGCCCGGGCCGGCCCGCCCGGTCCGGCCCCGGCCCCGCAGCCCCCTTCGCGCCCCGCGGCCCCTTTCGCCCCCAACGCCCCTTGGTGCGCCTCGACAGCCCCTGCCCGTCAGCTGTGCGACCCGGCGAGCGTGGCGCGGGCGCCGGGGCCTACCACTGCCGCCCACTCCCCCGGCTCGTCCGTCACCCAGTCCTGCACCCGCCGTGCGAAACCCGGCAGCCGCCGCCCCAGTTCCACCAGCCGCCGGTCGAAGCACGCCGCGCCCGCAGGCGTACGCACCAGCAGCATCCCGGTGCGGTGCACCAGCTCCCTGGTGCGCTCCGCCGGCCGCCGCTCCGCGCCCTCGGCTGCGGCTTCCAGAAGCGCCTCCAGCACCCGGGTGTCCGGGCCGCCCCCGCTCTCCTCGTGGACGCGGTGCGGCGCCACATACGAGGCCTCCTGCGCCAGCAGCGCATCGAGCAGTTCACGGCGCAACGCAACCGAGTCGCCACGCCCCGTCTCGGCCACCACGGCCGCGAGCGCGCACCGGACCGCTACGGGGGAGCCGGTCAGCAGCTCCACGGCGAGCGGACGGAGCGCGGCGCGGGCGGCCGGGCCCCGTTCGAGGCGGCGGTCGATGAACTCCGCGACCGGCCGTGCGGCGCGCTCCGGGCAGTGCCGGGCACAGTCACGGACGAGGTCGGCGACCCGGGCGACGAGGTCCGGCGCATCGGTGCGGGCGAGCATGCCCAGCAGGGCGGCCGCCACCGGTGGCCCGGCGCCGCCGATCAGCCGGGCCCGGAACGCGGTCAGCACCGGCTCGGGATGGTCGGCGAGGGCGGACGTGAACACCGTGGGCGGCAGCTGCGGATCCCCCGCCACAAAGCGGGCCAGCGCCCGGTCCAGGAAGCGGGAACGGGTGGCCGGGTCGCCCATCAGCAGCGCCAGCGCGGAGCCGTGGTGGGCGCTGTCCGCGCTCCGGGCGAGAAGGCAGAGGGCCGCGTAACGCAGCAGGGCGCGGTCGGCTCCGGCGGTCACGTGCCGGGCGGCCCGCAGACCGTACGACACGGCGGCGGCCCGCCGCTCGGGGCGGGCGTCGTGCGCCCACCGGTCCACGGCCCGGCACACCGCGGCCGGCTCGTCCTCGGCCAGTGCGTCCATCAGTTCGTCGCCCCTGGGGTGCGCGGCCTGCACCAGTGCCTCCGTGAGGGCGTCGAGCGCCCGGTGGCGATGGGTGTGCAGCAGCGCCTGCGCCGCGGTGGCCACGGTGATCTCGCCGGACACGGCCTCTACGGGGTGGGCCGGACCGCCGTCCTCCGCCCCGCGGCGTTGCAGCGGGCGGGTGTCGTCGAACCAGGCGCACAGCAAAGGCTGCATCCGCTGCGGATCCGCGCACAGCAGTGCGGCCGCGGCATCGAGAAACCGGGGCGAGCGTGCCGCGGCGGGCCGGGTCCGGACTGCGGGAGCCGCTGCGGACGCGCTGCCGCCGGTGCCGCCCGGGGCGGGGCTGGAGCGCGGGCCACCGGTGGCGTCCGGCCGGCCGTCGCCGTCCCGGCCGGACGCCGGGTCGTCGGCGGGGTGGACGCGTACCCGCGGCGGCGGCGCGAAACGGCGGCCGGCACCCGGACCGTCGACGGCTACGGCGGAGGACGACAGAGCACCCGGCGCGGGACCGGACGCCCCGGGCGGGCCGGACGACGGCAACCGGTCGGACCACGAGGACGGACCGGACGATGAGGCTGGACCGGACGGCGAGGACGGATCAGGCGATGCGGACGAACAACGCGAAGGCGACGGACCGGACGACGGCAACCGCTCGGGCAGCGACGACGAACCGGACGACGGCACCGGCCACCCGGCCCGCGGTGACGGACCCGGCCCCGACGGCCGCGACGGCCACCCGGCCCGCGACGGCGCCCCGGACGGCACAGCTCCCGCGGCCCCCTCCCCCACCTCCGCCCCTGCCCCCGTACCCGCCTCCGCGTACCGCTCCGCGCCGGCGGCCCTCCGCCCCGCCCCGCACGGCGGCCCGTCGGCCGGCAGCAGGCGGCGCAGCAGGTCCATCCGGTCCTCATCGGCCAGCGCCAACCGCTCCCAGAACCACGGCCCGAAGGCCTCCAGCCCCGTCCGCGCGAAGCCGCCCGCCCGGAGGGACCGTTCCGTGATCCGGTCGGCGAGCAGCCGCAAGACGCCCGTGTACGGCCTCGCGTCGGGGACCCGGAGCAGCACACCGGACAGCAGATGAGCGGCCCACCAGCGGCCGTCCACGGCGCGCGCCGCCGGAGAACCGGCCGCGGGGGCGGCCCCGGGGGCGGCCCCGGCGGCGGTCGCCATCGGCACCAACTCCGCCAGCCGGAAGGTCAGTTGCACCGCCCCCTCGCGCCTGCCGAGCAGCAGCAGCGCCTCGACGGCCGGCCCGACGCGGTATCCGGGGACGGGCAGCAGGTCCAGGTCGGTATGGGCGCCCTGCAGCCACTCCGCGAACTCCTCGTGGGCGAAGCGGAATCCGGTGCCGGCCGGGACCAGCAGCCCCTCGGTCAGCACCGCACGGGCCCAGCCGGGCTCGCGCGGGAACACCTCCTCGAAGGACGTACGGTCCAGCGCGCCCGGACCGGGGCCGAGGCAGCGGCGGGCCGCCTCGTGCACCTGCCCGGCGACCTGGGCGGCCAGCCGGCGGACGGCGGTGCCGCGCGGCGGGGGCCGGTGGCCGGCCGCGAGCCGTACGGCGATGCGCAGGCACACCAGGTCCAGGTAGGCGTCGAAGATCTGGTGGCGGTCGGGTGTGCCGAGGCCGGCCGGCCCGGCGGCGCACCGCCCGGTCGCGTCCCCCTCGCCCTCGGTGAGCGCCGCGCCGACCTCCGCGAGCAGGCGCAGGGCGAGCGGATGGCGGGCGGCCGGCGCGGCCGGTGCACCCGGCGGCAGGCCGTAGCGGCCGCGGGCGCGCTCCGCCTCCTCCTCGGTGAAGTCACCGAGCGCCACGCAGGCGGGCAGCGCGGGCGCCGGACGCAGCGGCCGGTGCAGCACACCGGGCGGGAAGAGCGCACCGGCCCGTTCCCAGTACTCGGGGCGGCAGCCGATCACCAGCTTCACACCGGTGGTACGCAGCCAGTCGGCCGTCGCCGCGGTCCACCCGGCCAGCCGCTCCCCCTGTGCCAGGGCCGAAGGCATCTCCTCCGGCCCGTCGAGGAGCACCAGCAGCGGACGGCCGGCCGCGGCCGCCGCCCGGACGACGTCCTGGGAGGTGGTGTCCGCCGGGTCACCGGCGGTACGGCCCTCCCGGGCGACGATCCGGCCGGCGGACCGCAGCGCGCGTTCGACGGCGGTACGCACCCCGTCGTCGTCGGGCCGCAGGTCCGCGCCGCGCAGCAGGATGGTCGCAGCGGGGCCGGGGCCCTGGGCCCGGCGTGCCGCGAGGCCGGCCAGTTCCGTGCTCCGGCCGCATCCCGGCTGCCCCACCAGCCCCAGCACACCTGCCGCCGCCGTCCCGTGGCCCTCCTCGAAGCGCGCGAACTCGGCGGCCACTTCCGCTCGTTCGACCGGTTCCCGCCCCGGCCGCGGCCGCTCGGCGGAGCCCTTCGACAGCTCGGCCAGACGCCGCGCGCCGGCCGGGTTCAGCTCGCTGCCGTAGGCCGGGACGGTCGCCGCATTGCGCTCCAGCAGCGCGGCCAGCGCTCCCTGTGGCGCGGCTTCGGCGACCGCACGCAGCGGAATCGCGAAGCCGCCCGCCCGGCGCCCGAAGGCACCCTCCCCCGGGCGCCCGCGGCCGGGAGCCTGAGGGTGCAGCGCGGTGCCGAGGATGCCGAGCACCGCGCCGGTCCGGGCGTCCAGCACCGGCCCGCCGACCGCCAGACCACGCAGCCGCAGCGCCTCCCGGCCCCCGGCGCACAGGCCGAGCTCCAGCGTGTCGTCGAGGAGGTGGACGCGCTCGGTGGCCGTGTACATCACCCCCAAGCCCGGTCCGACGACCGTGCCGTCCAGCCAGCCGCCCGCCCAGAGCCGGGCGGTGGTGCCCGCGGCCGGCCGGGCCGCGGCGACGGGCAGCGGCGTGAGCCGGTGCGGTCCGAAGCCGCCGGCCCGGACGAGGGCGAGCCCGGCCTCCGGCAGGGGCGTCACGGCATCGGCCGCCACCACGCACGTCCATCCACCGCCCCCGGCCGCGCCACCTCCGGCGCCGTCCGCCATGGGCTGCAACACCAGTTGCGCGGCGCCGTCCACCGCTTCGTGGCTGGTGATCACGGTGCCGTCGTGGTCCGCGAGAAACCCCGTACCCCGTGTCCGACCTGCCAGATCGCGGATCCGCACCAGTGCCGTGTCCGCATCGGCATCCAGCAATGCCATCGCCGGTCCTCTCACCCTGTGCCGTCCCCCGCACGGTAAGCAGGCGGTGATCGTCTCGACAGGGCCCCCTGGCAACGCGCCCCCCTCCGCGCCTTGATTCACTTCAAGCGCCTCACCGAATGAGTGAATAGCCGGAACCCCACGCGGAACCGGAGGGCCGGGGGACAGGGAAAGCGGGACCGCACGGCCGCATACCGGCACGCAAAGGGCCGGGCCCGGAGCGCGTCGTCCACGCGTCTCCAGGCCCGGCCCCACGGGTTCCTGCTCGTCGGCTCCTGATACGGCAACTGCGGTACTAGACCGCGAACACCGCCAGGCTCTTCGCCTTCCCGCCCTGGTTCTCCACCAGCGCGAGGAACCTGCCGTCCGGCCCGAACGCCGCGACCGGGCCGCTGCCCTCGAAGCGCGGCATCGGGATCCGTGCGCCGTTGAGCAGCAGCCGGGCCTGCGCCTCGGGCACGTTCCAGCGGGTGAACGCCGCGGCGGCCGCGTCCCCGAGCGGCATGACCGGCAGGCCCTCCCCCTCGGTGTCGTCCACGGCGGCCTGGAGCTGGTCGAGGGTGCGCGCCCGGTCCAGCTTGTACGGGCCGACGCGGGTGCGGCGCAGCGCCGTCAGATGGCCGCCGACGCCCAGCCCTTCGCCCAGGTCGCGGGCGAGGGCGCGGATGTACGTACCGGACGAGCACTCGACGGAGACCAGCAGATCGGTCACCGGGGTACCGTCCTCGGCCTCGGTCTCGTGCGCGGAATGCACCACGAACGAGGAGACGGTGACCGGCCGGGCCGGGATCTCCACGTCCTCGCCGTCGCGGACCCGCGAATACGACCGCTTGCCGTTGATCTTGATGGCGCTGACCTTCGACGGGACCTGCATGATCGCGCCGGACAGCCGGCCGACACCCGCGTCGATGTCCTCGCGGGCGAGGCCGTGCGCCGCCTTCGACGCGGTGATCTCGCCCTCGGCGTCATCGGTGACCGTCGTCTGGCCGAGCCGGATCGTGCCGACGTACTCCTTCTCCGTCAGCGCGAGGTGGCCGAGCAGCTTGGTGGCCCGCTCGATGCCCAGGACGAGCACGCCCGTCGCCATCGGGTCGAGCGTGCCGGCGTGCCCGACCCGGCGGGTGCGCGCCATCCCGCGCATCTTCGCCACCACGTCATGCGAAGTGAAGCCGGCCGGCTTGTCGACGATGACCAGGCCCGCCGGCCGCTCGCCACCCCCGCCGGAAGGCGCGCCGCGCTCGCCCTTCACGCGGGGCTTGTTGCTCTCACGCTTCATTCTGCCGCGGTGCCCTCGTCGTCGTCCTCGCCCGGCTTGCGGTACGGGTCGGCCTCGCCGGCGTACTGGGCGCCCGAGGAGACCTCACGCACCTTGGCGTCCGAGGCCCGTGCCTTGTCGAGCAGGTCGTCGATCGTCTTGGCGTTTTCCGGCAGGGCGTCCGGCACGAAGGCCAGGGTCGGCGTGAACTTCGTCCCCGCCGCTGCCCCGACCGCGGAGCGCAGGATGCCCTTGGCGCTCTCCAGCCCGGCGGCGGCGCTGGCCCGCTCCTCGTCATCGCCGTAGACCGTGTAGAAGACCGTAGCCTCCCGCAGGTCGCCGGTGACCCGGGTGTCCGTGATGGTCACGTGCGAACCGAGCCGCGGGTCCTTGATACCGCGCTGCAGCTTCTGGGCGACCACCTCCCGGATGAGGTCCGCCAGCTTCTTCGCCCGCGCATTGTCGGCCACTGGTCCGTCTCCTTCTTTCTTCCACAATTGTGCTTCCACCGGCGGCGGCCTGCCCGGTCCGGGTCAGTCGTCGTCGCCGTGCAGCCGCCGGCGTACCGACAGCAGCTCCACTTCGGGCCGTGCGGCGACCAGGCGCTCGCAACGGTCCATGACATCGGTCAGATGCCCCGTGTCCCCGGAGACCACCGCCAGGCCGATGGTGGCCCTGCGGTGCAGATCCTGGTCCCCGACCTCGGCGACGCTCACCGCGAATTTGCGGTGCAGCTCGGCGACGATCGGGCGGACGACGGAGCGCTTCTCCTTCAGCGACCGTACGTCGCCGAGAAGCAGGTCGAAGGACAGCGTCCCTACGTACATGCAAGACGGGTCAAGCCACCCGTGGGGCCTTAGGTGTCCGTGTCATTTCGAACCGTACACGGAACGACCGGGGCCGATCGACGGAAATACTTCCGCCGACCGGCCCCGGCCGGCCGCCCGCCCGTCGCGCGACCACCACCGGGGTGGACCGCGCCACGGGCGGGCCGCTGCACGATCAGCCGCGCGGCTTCTCGCGCATCTCGTACGTCGCGATGACGTCGTCGATCTTGATGTCGTTGAAGTTTCCGAGGTTGATACCGCCCTCGAAGCCTTCGCGGATCTCGGTGACGTCGTCCTTGAACCGGCGCAGACCCTGGATGTTGAGGTCCTCCGCGACCACCTTGCCGTCGCGGATGAGGCGCGCCTTGGTGTTGCGCTTGACCTCGCCGGAGCGGATGAGCACACCCGCGATGTTGCCGAGCTTGGACGAGCGGAAGATCTCGCGGATCTCCGCGGTACCGAGCTCGACCTCCTCGTACTCCGGCTTGAGCATGCCCTTGAGGGCCGCCTCGATCTCCTCGATCGCCTGGTAGATGACCGAGTAGTACCGGACGTCGACACCCTCGCGCTCGGCCATCTGCGTCGCGCGGCCTTCGGCGCGCACGTTGAAGCCGATGACGATCGCGTCGGAGCCGGACGCCAGGTTGATGTCGGTCTCCGTGACCGCACCGACGCCGCGGTGCAGCACCCGGATGTCGACCTCTTCGCCGACGTCGAGCTGGAGCAGCGAGGACTCCAGGGCTTCGACGGAACCGGAAGCGTCACCCTTGATGATGAGGTTGAGCTGCTGGACCTCGCCGGCCTTGAGCACCTTGTCCAGGTCCTCGAGGGACACCCGGCGGGTGCGCTTGGCGAAGGCGGCGTTGCGCTCGCGCGCCGCGCGCTTCTCGGCGATCTGACGGGCCGTACGGTCCTCGTCGACGACCAGGAAGTTGTCGCCGGCGCCCGGGACGTTGGTCAGACCCAGGACCAGGACGGGGGTCGACGGACCCGCTTCCTCGACGTTGTTGCCCTTGTCGTCGAACATCGCACGGACCCGGCCGTACGCGTCGCCGACCACCATCGTCTCGCCGACGCGGAGCGTGCCGCGCTGGACCAGGACGGTCGCCACGGCGCCGCGGCCACGGTCGAGGTGGGCCTCGATCGCGATGCCCTGCGCGTCCTGCTCCGCGTTGGCGCGCAGGTCGAGCGAGGCATCCGCGGTCAGGACCACGGCCTCGAGCAGCTGCTCGATGTTCAGACCCTCACGGGCGGAGATGTCGACGAACATCGTGTCGCCGCCGTACTCCTCGGCCACCAGACCGAACTCGGTGAGCTGGCCGCGCACCTTGGTCGGGTCGGCGCCCTCGACGTCGATCTTGTTGACCGCGACCACGATCGGCACCTCGGCCGCCTTGGCGTGGTTCAGGGCCTCGATCGTCTGCGGCATGACACCGTCGTTGGCCGCCACCACGAGGATCGCGATGTCGGTCGACTTGGCACCACGGGCACGCATGGCGGTGAACGCCTCGTGACCGGGGGTGTCGATGAAGGTGATGCGCCGCTCTTCGTCGTTGACCTCGGTCGCGACCTGGTAGGCACCGATGTGCTGGGTGATGCCGCCGGCCTCGCCCGCGATGACGTTCGTCTTGCGGATCGCGTCGAGCAGCCGGGTCTTACCGTGGTCGACGTGACCCATGACGGTCACCACCGGCGGACGCGCGACGAGCATGTCCTCGCCGCCCTCGTTCTCACCGAAGTCGATGTCGAAGGACTCGAGCAGCTCGCGGTCCTCCTCCTCCGGGCTGACGATCTCGACGACGTAGTTCATCTCTTCGGCGAGCAGCTGCAGCGTCTCGTCGGAGACCGACTGGGTCGCGGTGACCATCTCGCCGAGGTTCAGCATGACCTGGACCAGCGAGGCCGGGTTGGCGTTGATCTTCTCGGCGAAGTCCGTCAGCGAGGCACCGCGCGACAGGCGAACCGTCGCGCCGTTGCCGCGGGGCAGCATGATGCCGCCCACCGACGGGGCCTGCATGGCCTCGTACTCCTGACGCCTCTGCCGCTTCGACTTGCGGCCACGGCGCGCCGGACCGCCGGGACGGCCGAACGCACCCTGCGTGCCACCACGGCCACCGGGACCGCCGGGACGGCCGCCGAAGCCGGGACGACCGCCGAAGCCGCCGCCACCACCGGGACCGCCGCCACCGGGACGACCGGCGAAACCGCCGCCGCCACCCGGACGACCGCCACCGCCGCCGGGACGGCCGGCGAAGCCGCCGCCACCCGGACGACCGCCGCCACCGCCGGGACGACCGGCGCCGCCGGGACCGCGACCGCCGCCACCGCCGGGGCCCGGACGCGGGCCGGCAGCGGGACGCTGCGGCATCATGCCCGGGTTCGGGCGGTTACCGCCGCCACCGCCGGGACGCGGGGCGCCACCGGGAGCGGCACCCTGCGGACGGGGCATGCCACCGGGGGTGGGACGCGCGCCGCCCTGGCCGCCCTGGGGACGGGGGCCACCCTGGCCGCCGCCCTGCGGACGCGGACCGCCGGGACCGCCCTGGCCGCCGGGACGCGGGGCGCCACCGGGACGGGGGGCCTGCGGACGGGCCATGCCCGTGGAGCCACCGGACGTGAAGGGGTTGTTGCCCGGACGGGGGCCGGAGGGACGGCCGCCGGGACGCGGGGCCGGACGCTCGCCACCGGGACGCGGAGCGTTACCGCGGCCCTGACCGCCCTGACCGCCCTGACCGCCCTGGCCGGGCGCCGGACGGGCCGGACGCGGGCCGGGGGCACCGGGACGGGGAGCCGACTGGCCGGCGGCGGGAGCAGCCGGCGCGGACGGCGGAGCCTGGAACTCGGGCTGCGCGGGGGCGGCCGGAGCGGGCTTGGGTGCCGCGGGGCGCGCCGGGGTGGGGCGCGGGCCCGGGGTGGGGCCGGCGGCGGGAGTGCTCTTGGGAGCCACCGGGGCCTCGGGGGCCTTCGGTGCCTCGGGGGCTGCCGGAGCCGCGGGGCCCGGCTTGGGGGCGCCCGGCTTCGGGGCAGCAGGACGTGCCGCCTGCGCCGGGGACGGCGCGGACGGCTTCGCGGGGGCCGACTTGCGCGGCGCCGCGGGCTTGCCGGCGGCGCGGCCATTGCCACTGCCTGCCTGGAAAGCGTCGGTCAGCTTGCGAACAACCGGCGCCTCGATCGTCGAGGACGCCGAACGGACGAATTCACCAAGTTCTTGGAGCTTGGCCATGACGACCTTGCTCTCAACGCCGAACTCCTTGGCGAGTTCGTATACCCGGACCTTAGCCACTTCGCTCCTTCTAGGTCCGGGTTGTCCACCGGACCGTCGCTACTTCATGGGCGTACTCATCGCGTACTCATCGAGTGCTCATCGCAATCTCGACCTACTTCCGACTCGCGAGGTACCTGACCGCACGGTTTTCCGTGCGCTGTGCGTTTCGTGCTGCTGTGCGTTATTGCAACGGCGGCTGCTCGACGGGCGTCCGCTCGATGAACCGGCGCAGCGCCGTCGTGTCGAACGGTCCCCGGGCCCGGTAGGCCCGGTTGAACGCCCGGCGGCGAACCGCCAGGTCGAGGCAGACCAGTGTCGGGTGCACGTAAGCACCCCGGCCGGGCAGCGTACCGCGAGGATCGGGGACACACTCGCCCTCGGTCTCCACAATGCGCAGCAAATCGCCCTTGGCCGCTCGCTCCCGGCATCCCAGACAGGTGCGCTCAGGGCATGCGCGGGCATGCGTCCGGCCAGACACTGCTTAAGTCTACCTCCCCGCGCCGGCCCGACCCCTATGGGGTAAAGGCGGAACGGCTGCTCAGAATTCCGGTCGGAGCGCCGCGGCACCACCGATTTCCGGGTGCCGCGGCGTCACCGTCCGTGATGGAACGGTCTCAGGCCTGTGGTGCGGGCTGCTCGGTGTCCGGGCGGATGTCGATCCGCCAGCCCGTGAGACGGGCGGCGAGCCGGGCGTTCTGCCCTTCCTTGCCGATGGCCAGTGACAGCTGGTAATCGGGGACCGTGACCCGGGCGGAGCGGGCCGCCAGGTCCACGACCTCGACCTTGCTGACCCGGGCCGGTGACAGCGCGTTCGCCACCAGTTCGGCCGGGTCGTCCGACCAGTCCACGATGTCGATCTTCTCGCCGTGCAGCTCGGCCATCACGGCGCGCACCCGGCCGCCCATCGGGCCGATGCAGGCGCCCTTGGCGTTCAGGCCGGAGCGGACGGACCGTACGGCGATCTTGGTGCGGTGGCCGGCCTCGCGGGCGATGGCGGAGATCTCCACCGAGCCGTCCGCGATCTCCGGGACCTCCATGGCGAAGAGCTTCTTCACCAGATTGGGGTGGGTGCGCGACAGCGTCACGGACGGGCCGCGGACGCCCTTGGTCACCCGGACGACGTACGAGCGCAGCCGGGTGCCGTGCGCGTAGTCCTCACCGGGGACCTGCTCCTGCACCGGCAGCATGGCCTCCATCGGGCCGACGTCCACCAGCACGTTCTTCGGGTCCTTGCCCTGCTGGACGACGCCGGTGATGACGTCGCCCTCGCGCCCGGCGAACTCGCCGAAGGTGATCTCCTCCTCGGCGTCCCGCAGCCGCTGCAGGATGACCTGCTTGGCGGTGGTCGCCGCGATCCGGCCGAAACCGGAGGGGGTGTCGTCGAAGTCGCGGGGCTCGGCGCCCTCCTCCAGGTCCTCCGGGTCCTCCTTCGCCCAGACCGTCACATGGCCGGTGTTGCGGTTCAGCTCCACCCGCGCCCGCCGGCGGCTGCCCTCGGTGCGGTGGTAGGCAATGAGGAGGGCCGACTCGATCGCCTCGACCAGCAGGTCGAACGAGATCTCCTTCTCCCGCACCAGACCCCGCAGGGCACTCATGTCGATATCCACGGCTACGCCTCCTCCTTGTTCTCGTCGATCTTCTCGTCGTGCTGCGCGTCGCGCTTGTCTGTCCGGTCGGGCTTACGGCTGAATTCCAGCTCGACACGCGCCTTGGCGATCTCGTCGAAGGAGACGCGGCGGGTGGTCGGCTTGCGGCCCTTGACCCCCGGCACCTCGAGGTCCAGCCCGGCGTCGTCGACGGCGGTGATCCGTGCCACCAGCTCCCCGCCCTCGTGGAGTTGGGCCTTGATGAGGCGGCCGACGGCGCGGCGGTAGTGCCGCAGCTCGGTCAGCGGGCGGTCGGCGCCGGGAGAGGTCACCTCAAGGGTGTACGGGGCGCCGCCCATCACATCGGAGTCGTCCAGGACCTGGGAGGCCTCGCGGCTCAGCTCGGCGCACTCGTCCAGCTGGACGCCCTCGTCGGAATCGACCACGATCCTCAGCACCCGCCGCTTGCCTGCCGGTGTCACCTCGATCTCTTCCAGATCCAGGTCTCGCGCGGCGACGAGCGGTTCAAGCAATCCGCGCAGCCTCTCGCTCTGGGTGGTGCTCATCCGGGTGACTCCTCGGCCGCGTGTGCTGTTGTGGGTGGGTCGCGTGTCGGGTCAAAGCCTATCGGTTCCGGCGGGGTACTGACGATTCGGTGGGTGGTCACGGATACTCTCGCCTGCGGTGATCACGACGAAAGACCCCGGGAAGTGCAACATGCCGAAAGTGGCGCTCACACGCAGAAGGACCCTGCTGGCCGGCGCCGCCCTCGGGGGCATGGCGCTGCTCACCGGCTGCTCGGAGGACGACGGCCCCGGCCGGACCGAACACTCCCTGGCCGCCGACCGGCTGCGCCGGCACTCCGCCCGCGACAGCACGGCCCTGCTGGCGCGTTACGACGCCACGCTGGCCGCGCATCCGGCGCTGGAGCCTCGGCTGCGCCCGCTGCGCTCGGAAGTCGCCCGGCACGCCGAGGCGTTCACCGGTGAGCGGGCCGCCCCCTCCCCCGGCAGCGGGGCGGACGACGACGGCCCGGCGCGCGATGCCGGTGCGCCCGCTTCCGGCCCCGCGCCGCAGGGCTCCCGGCGGCCGTCCGGCCCCCGGGTCCCCCAGGACGAACGGGCCGCGTGCACCGCCCTGGCCGAGGCCGAGCGCACACTCGCCGATGTCCGTGCCAAGGCCCTGACCACCGCGCCCCCGGAGTTGGCCCGGCTGCTCGCCTCGGTCGCGGCGGCCGGTGCGGCGCATGCGTTTCTGCTGACGGAGCCGGCCGGATGACGGGCAGCGCAGCGGGGCCAGGAGCAGGGACCGGCGAAGGGATGGGCGGATGAGGGCCACGGCGGTGCACGGCAAAAGCGGGCACGAGGAGGCGGACGGCGGGCACGACGAGCTGACCGCGGTGCAGGCGGCGCTGGCCGCCGAACATGCGGCGGTCTACGGCTACGGCGTGGTCGGCGGGCGGATCGCGGACGACCGGCGAAAGGAGGCGCAGGCGGCGTACGACGGGCATCGCGCGCGGCGGGACGCACTGCGCCGCGAGGTGCGTGACCTGGGCGGTACCCCGCGTGCCGCGGCCGCCGCCTACGAACTGCCCTTCCCGGTCCCGGACGCGGCCGCAGCCGTCCGGCTGGCGGCGGAGCTGGAGGACCGGCTGGCCGCCGTCTACGCGGATCTCGTACGGGCCGGCGCGGCGGCCCGGCGCGCCGAGGCGGCGGCCGCGCTGCGCGAGGCAGCGGTGCGGGCGGTGCGCTGGCGCGGCAGCGGCGTAGCCTTCCCTGGGCTCGTGGAGCGGGCCGCGGCCGTCACCGGCTCCGGCTCCGGCGCCGCGAGCGCTTCCGCGGGCGCGCTCTGAAGGACCGGCCGCGGTCCGGTCACGGCCCAGGAAGGGGACGGCTCAAGCATGGCAACGGCACCCATCGAACCGCCGCAGCGGTTGGTGAGTTCGCTGAGCGGCGATCCCGAAAGCCCCGTACGGCAGTGGCTCGACGCCCTGCCGACCTTGGTTCAGCAGCGGCTGGATGCCTGGGATCTGACGCTGGAACGGGTGCAGGCCCCCGGTGGCCGCAGCAGTCTGGTCGCCCTCGTACGGCAGCAGGACGGGTCGCCCGCCGCGCTGAAGTTCCCGGTGCCCGGGCGGGTGTCCGCGCATGAGGGGGCGGTGCTGGAGGCGTGGGACGGCTGGGGCGCGGTGCGGCTGCTGCGGTCCGATGCCACCAGTGGTGCGCTGTTGCTGGAGCGGCTGCGGGGCGGGGTGTCGCTGCGGTCGCTGCCGGAGGCCAAGGCGCTGCTGGAGGCGGCCGGTACGGTGCGGCGGCTGTGGGTGCCGGCGGCCCCGGAGCATCCGTTCGAGACGCTGGCCGGGCGTACCGAGGAGGCCGTGGAGGCGCTGCGGACGGCCGGGGCGCTGACCGAGGCGGCCGGGCCGCTGGTGGACCAGGCGCTGGAGCTGCGCCGCGCCCTGCCGGCGGGGTCCGACGAGCTCTTCCTGCTGCACGGCGCGTTCCGGCAGGGCAAGGTGCTGGCCGGTGAGCGGGCGCCCTGGCTGGCGGTCGGCCCGTCGCCGGTGGTGGGCGAGCGGGCGTACGACCTGGCCTCGCTGGTGCTGGACCGTTTCGAGGACCTGGCGGCCGGGGCGGGCGCGGCTGCCGCGGCCCGCCGCAGGGTGGCCAAGCTGGCCGACTCCCTGGAGGTGGACCGGGACCGGCTGCGCGACTGGACGCTGTACCGGGCGGTGGACACCGGTGTACGGGAGGCGGCGGTGGGCGACCGGCAGCGCGGCGAGCTGCTGCTGGAGTTCGCGGCCTGGCTGTAGGGGGCTCTCCCCCGGCGGGATGCCTGGCGGGATCCCCTGGTGGGACGGACGAACGGGCCGGCCGCCGGGGTGTGTGCCCGGTGGCCGGCCCGTCGGCCGTGCGGGGGTTACGCGCCGAGGCGGGCGACGGCCTCCTCGACCGTCAGCTCCTCGCGCTCGCCGGTGCGGCGGTCCTTGACCTCGACGACACCCTCGGCGGCGCGGCGGCCGGCGACGACGATGGTCGGCACGCCGAGGAGTTCGGCGTCGGTGAACTTCACGCCGGGCGAGACACCCGCCCGGTCGTCGACGAGGACCCGCAGGCCCGCGGCGCCGAGCCGTTCGCCGACCTCCAGGGCGAGCTCGGTCTGCTTGGCCTTGCCGGCCGCGACGACATGCACATCGGCCGGGGCGACCTCGCTCGGCCAGCACAGGCCCTTCTCGTCGTGGGTCTGCTCGGCGAGGGCGGCCACCGCGCGGGAGACGCCGATGCCGTACGAGCCCATGGTCACCCGGGCGGGCTTGCCGTTCTGGCCGAGCACATCGAGCTCGAAGGCGTCCGCGTACTTGCGGCCGAGCTGGAAGATGTGGCCGATCTCGATGGCGCGGTCGATCTTCAGGCCGGTGCCGCACTCCGGGCAGGGGTCACCGGGCTCGACGACGACCACGTCGAGGTAGTCGTCGACCTCGAAGTCCCGGCCGGCGACAACGTTCCCCGCGTGCTTGCCCTCCTTGTTGGCGCCGGTGATCCAGGCGGTGCCGGGGGCGATACGCGGGTCGGCGATGTAACGGAAGGCCTTGCCGGCCAGACCCTGCGGGCCGACGTAGCCGCGGACCAGCTCGGGGCGGTCGGTGAAGTCCTCGGCGGTGACCAGCTCGACGGTGGCCGGTGCCAGGTGCTCGCCGAGCTTGCCGAGGTCGACCTCGCGGTGGCCGGGGACACCGACCGCGACGATCTCGCCGTCGACCTTGACCAGGAGGTTCTTCAGGGTCGCCGAGGCCGGTACGCCAAGGTGCTCGGCAAGGGTCTCGATGGTCGGGGTGTCGGGGGTGTCCAGCTCCTCGACGGGGCCGTGCGCGGAGCCGTCGGCGGCCTCGACCTTGACCGTGACGGCCTCGGTGTTGGCGGCGTAGTCGCAGGCCGGGCAGTCGACGAAGGTGTCCTCACCGGCGGCGGCGGGGGCCAGGAACTCCTCGGAGGCGGAGCCGCCCATCGCGCCGGAGACGGCGGAGACGATGCGGTAGTCCAGGCCGAGCCGCTGGAAGATCTTGGTGTAGGCCTCGCGGTGCAGGGCGTAGGACTGCTCCAGGCCCTCGTCGGTGGTGTCAAAGCTGTACGAGTCCTTCATCTGGAACTCGCGGCCGCGCAGCACACCGGAGCGGGGGCGGGCCTCGTCGCGGTACTTGGTCTGGATCTGGTAGAGGATCACCGGCAGGTCCTTGTAGGACGTGCACTGGTCCTTGACCGTGAGGGTGAAGATCTCCTCGTGGGTGGGGCCGAGGAGGTAGTCGGCGCCCTTGCGGTCCTTGAGGCGGAAGAGCAGGTCGCCGTACTCCTCCCAGCGGCCGCTGGCCTCGTAGGGCTCCTTGGGCAGCAGGGCCGGCAGCAGGACCTCCTGGCCGCCGATGGCGTCCATCTCCTCGCGCACGATGCGGGAGACGTTCTCCAGGACCTTCTTGCCCAGCGGCAGCCACGTCCAGATGCCGGCGGAGGAGCGGCGGACGTAACCGGCGCGGACGAGCAGCTTGTGGCTGGCGGTCTCGGCGTCGGCCGGGTCGTCACGCAGTGTCTTGATCATCAAGCGGGACATGCGCTGGACCTGTGCGGCGTGGGCCATGGGAGTTTCTCCTGCGTAAGAAAGGTGACTCCCTGGAGGTTAGCTGCAGGGGTCTCTCCCGCGGAAATGCGTATCCGCTGCGCTTGGCCGGCTTCCCACGTTTCCGGCTTTCCCGCCGTGGGAGCTACGCGCCGTTGCGCTTGGCGGCGCGCCCCCGTTTTCGGGTGCCCCGCCGTGGGACGCGCCGCCAAGCGCAACGGCGAGCAACCACCGCGGTGGGTCAGCCGACAACGTGGGAAAGAGACCGCTTCAGCGGCAAGGGCGCGCCCATGACCGCGTACGGCGTAGGGGCGCTCGGGAAGAGGACGCGGCGGGCCAGGTCGTGGTAGCCGAGGGAGCGGTAGAGGCGGCGGGCGGGGCTTTCGGTGTCGATGGCGGAGAGGATGGAGCGTGGCTGGGCGGCGCTGTCGGTGATGCGGGTGATCAGTGTCCGGCCGATGCCGCGGTGCTGGTAGTCGGGGTGGACGTGCAGCTCGGTGATGGTGAAGGAGTCGTCGAGCCAGTGGTCCAGGCCCTCGCTGCGCAGGTAGGGCTCGACGACGGTGGACCACCAGTGGGCGCGGTCGTTGGGCATGCCGTAGACGAAGCCGACCAGCCGGCCCGCGGGGGTGGTGGCGCCGAGGGCGCGGGCACCGGGGCAGGTGAGGTGACGGAGCACGATGTGCCGGCGGACGGCGATCTCCTCGGCGCTCAGGCCGAAGGCGAGTGCCTGGACGGACAGCGCGTCGTCCACGCGGGCAGCGAGATCAAGCGGGCCGACCGCGACGTCATCCATGCTCGGAGCGTACAAGGCGGCGGGTCAGAAAAGTACGCTCATGAACGCGCCGACTTCCTCGAAGCCCACCCGCCGGTAGGAGGCGCGGGCGGCGGTGTTGAAGTCGTTGACGTAGAGGCTGACGACGGGGGCGACGTCGTTGAGGGCGTAGCGCAGCACGGCGGCCATGCCGGTCTCCGACAGGCCCTTGCCGCGGTAGGCGGGGTCGACCCACACGCCCTGGATCTGGCAGGCCCGCTGGGTGGCGGCGCCGATCTCGGCCTTGAAGATGACCTTGCCGTTCTCGACACGGGCGAAGGAGCGGCCGGCGCCGACGAGTTCGGCGACCCGGGCCTGGTAGAGGAGCCCGCCGTCGCCGGCCATCGGGGAGATGCCGACCTCTTCGGTGAACATGGCCACGCACGCGGGCATGATCAGGTCCATCTCGTTCTTGCGGATCCGCCGGACGTAGGGGTCGGGGGCGATCTCGGCGGCCGGTGCGGTGGTGACCATCAGCGGCTGGTGGGCGCGGATCTCGCGGGCCGGTCCCCAGGAGGGCTCCAGGAGCGACCACAGCTCGGCGGTGGACTCGGCGGGGCCGACGATGGAGGAGCAGCGGCGGCCCTGGCGGCGGGCGCGTTCGGCGAAGCCACGGACGGCTTCGGGGGTGGCGCAGACCGGGACGAGGTTGGCGCCGGCGTAACACAGCGACTCCAGGCGGCCGCCGACGTACCAGCCCCACATCTCGCCGCCCAGCCGCCAGGGGTCGAGGCCGGCGACCTGGACGCGGGCGGCGACGAAGGCGTTGGCGACCGGGTCGCGGTCCAGGACCGCGAGCGCATCGTCGAGGTCCCCGGGCTCGAGGACCTTGATGGTGGTGGTCGTCAGCACGTGTCGGAAAGCCTCACCGTTACGGGCCTGGGAGGCCAGGCGGAAGCAGGTCCTGGCACTTTACCTCCACCTGCGCGGGAGCACCCGGGCGCCGGGGACGGATTGTCCCGGGCAGCGGCGAGCCCCGCGGCCCGGTGCGGGCGGCAGGGCTCGGGAGCTGTGGGCGGTGCCGGGTCAGCCGGCGACGGCCACGCTCGGCTCGCCGGAGGCGATGCCGTCCTTCTCCATCTGCTCGGCGATCTTCATGGCCTCTTCGATGAGGGTCTCCACGATCTTCGACTCGGGGACGGTCTTGATGACCTCGCCCTTGACGAAGATCTGGCCCTTGCCGTTGCCGGAGGCGACGCCGAGGTCGGCCTCGCGGGCCTCGCCGGGGCCGTTGACGACACAGCCCATGACGGCGACGCGCAGCGGCACCTCCATGCCGTCCAGGCCCGCGGTGACCTCGTCGGCGAGCTTGTAGACGTCGACCTGGGCGCGGCCGCAGGAGGGGCAGGAGACGATCTCCAGCCGGCGCTGGCGCAGGTTGAGCGATTCCAGGATGGAGATGCCGACCTTGACTTCTTCGGCGGGCGGCGCGGAGAGCGAGACGCGGATGGTGTCGCCGATGCCCTCGCTGAGCAGGGCGCCGAAGGCGACGGCGGACTTGATGGTGCCCTGGAAGGCGGGGCCCGCCTCCGTGACACCGAGGTGGAGGGGGTAGTCCGACTGGGCGGCGAGCTGGCGGTAGGCGTTGACCATCACGACCGGGTCGTTGTGCTTGACCGAGATCTTGATGTCGCGGAAGCCGTGCTCCTCGAAGAGGGACGCCTCCCACAGCGCGGACTCGACCAGCGCCTCGGGGGTGGCCTTGCCGTACTTCTGCAGCAGGCGGCGGTCCAGGGAGCCGGCGTTGACGCCGATCCGGATCGGGGTGCCGGCGTCGGAGGCCGCCTTGGCGATCTCCTTGACCTTGTCGTCGAACTGCTTGATGTTGCCGGGGTTCACGCGGACCGCGGCGCAGCCGGCGTCGATCGCGGCGAAGACGTACTTCGGCTGGAAATGGATGTCCGCGATGACCGGAATCTGCGACTTCCGGGCGATCACCGGCAGCGCGTCGGCGTCGTCCTGCGTCGGGCAGGCGACCCGGACGATCTGGCAGCCGGAGGCCGTCAGCTCGGCGATCTGCTGCAGCGTGGCACCGATGTCGGACGTGCGCGTGGTCGTCATCGACTGCACCGAGACCGGTGCGTCTCCGCCCACGGCGACCGGGCCGACCTGGATCTTGCGGCTGACCCGGCGGTCGGCAAGCTTGGTCGGTACGTCCGGCATTCCCAGTGAAATGGCAGTCATCTGGCGAGCAACCCCAAGGTGTGGATCTAGGCCCCGCAGCGGCGGGCTCCGGTCTCCGAGATTACGGCACGGTGGTTGCTATGAGCACATCGCGCCCCTGTGGCGCCACGAAAGGAGACGGCCGGACACCTCCAAACGCCACGGAGGTGTCCGGCAGCCGCCAAACGTGCTTTCTAGGTCAGCTTCACCGGATTCACCACGTCGGCGACGAGCACCAGCAGCGTGAAGCAGATGAAGATCCCGGCGACGACGTAGGCGACGGGCATCAGCTTGGCCACGTCGAAGGGGCCGGGGTCGGGGCGCCGGACGATCTTGGCGAAGGCCCGCCGGACGGACTCCCACAGGGCGCCGGCGATGTGCCCGCCGTCCAGCGGCAGCAGCGGCAGCATGTTGAACAGGAAGAGCGAGAGGTTGAAGCCGGCGACCAGGAAGAGCATGGTCGCCACCCGCTGCTCCGGCGGGATGTGCAGGGAGAAGACCTCGCCGCCGACCCGGGCCGCGCCGACCACGCCCATCGGGGAGTCCTGCTTGCGCTCGCCGCCGTTGAAGGCCGCGTCCCACAGGTCCGGGACCTTCGCGGGCAGGTTTATCAGCGAGGAGACGCCCTGCTCGACCATGTTGCCCATGCGGTCGACGGACTGGCCGAAGGACTGCTGGACGACGCCGCTGGCGGGCGTGAACCCGAGGAATCCGGCGGTGACGAACTGTCCGGGGACGTAGCCGCCGTGGCCGTCGGTCTTGGCGACCTTGTTCTCGATCAGGTCGGCGTGCAGCGTCTGCCGTGCGCCGTGCCGCTCGACGACGAGGGTGGCGGGGCCCGTGGTGTCGCGGATCTGCTGCTGCAGGGCGCCCCAGTCGGGGACGGCGCGGCCGTTGAAGGAGACGATCTTGTCGCCGGCCCGCAGGCCCGCGGCCTTGGCCGGGGAGTCCTTGGCGCCGTGCGGGCACTTGTCGCTCTTGGCGGCCGCCGAGATGACGCAGTCCGAGACGGAGCCGACCGAGGTCGTCTGGGTGTTGATGCCGAAGCCCATCAGCACGCTCATGAAGATCACGACCGCCAGGATCAGATTCATGAACGGCCCGGCGAACATCACGATGACGCGCTTCCAGGGCTTGCGGGTGTAGAAGAGCCGCTTCTCGTCGCCGGGCTGCAGCTCCTCGAAGGCCGCCGAACGGGCGTCCTCGATCATGCCGCGGAACGGCGAGGTGGACCGGGCCTGCAGCTTTCCGTCGTCGCCGGGCGGGAACATCCCGATCATGCGGATGTAGCCGCCGAGCGGAACGGCCTTGATGCCGTACTCGGTGTCGCCCTTCTTACGGGAGAAGATCGTCGGCCCGAAGCCCACCATGTACTGCGGCACGCGGATACCGAACAGCTTGGCCGTGGAGAGGTGGCCGAGCTCGTGCCAGGCAATGGAGAACAGCAGACCGACGACGAAGACGACTATGCCGAGGATGGTCATCCAGGTCGTCATGCGCGAGCCTCCGAAGGTGTCCGTGCCGCACGGGCGGCCAGTTCGCGGGCGCGGGCGCGCGCCCAGGTCTCCGCCTCCAGGACGTCCGCGACCGTCAGGGAAGTTCCCCCGGCCGGCGTCCCGTGCTCGGAAACCACTGCGGCGACGGTATCCACAATCCCTGTGAAGGGCAGCCCGCCCTGGAGGAACGCGTCCACGCATTCCTCGTTCGCGGCGTTGAAGACGGCGGGGGCGGTGCCGCCGAGATCACCGACGTGGCGGGCCAGCGGGACGGACGGGAAGGCCTCCTCGTCCAGCGGGAAGAACTCCCAGGTCTGCGCCTTCGTCCAGTCCACGCCGGGTGCGGCGTCCGGGACCCGCTCGGGCCAGCCGATGCCCAGCGCGATCGGCATCCGCATGTCGGGCGGGCTGGCCTGGGCGAGGGTGGAGCCGTCGGTGAACTCCACCATCGAGTGGATGTAGGACTGCGGGTGGACGGCGACCTCGATGCGGTCGAAGGGGACGTCGAAGAGCAGATGCGCCTCGATGACCTCCAGGCCCTTGTTGACCAGGGTCGCGGAGTTGATGGTGACGACCGGGCCCATCGACCAGGTGGGGTGGGCCAGCGCCTGCTCGGGGGTGACCGCGGCCAGCTCCTGCTTCGTACGGCCGCGGAACGGACCGCCGGAGGCGGTGACCACGAGCTTGCGGACCTCGGCGCGCTCGCCGCCGGCCAGTGCCTGGAAGAGCGCGGAGTGCTCGGAGTCGACGGGGATGATCTGGCCGGGCGCGGCGACGGCCTTGACCAGCGGGCCGCCGACGATCAGCGACTCCTTGTTGGCGAGGGCCAGCACCCGGCCCGCCTTCAGGGCGGCCAGGGTGGGGGCGAGACCGATGGAGCCGGTGATGCCGTTGAGGACGGTGTGGCAGGGGGAGGCGGCCAGGTCGGTGGCCGCGTCGGGGCCGGCCAGGATCTCGGGCAGCGGCTCGCCGGCGCCGTAGCGGTCGGCCAGCGCGGTGCGCAGCGCGGGCACCGCGTCCTCGCGCGCCACGGCCACGGCGCTCACCCGCAGCTGGTGCGCCTGGTCGGCGAGCAGCCCGACCCGGCCGCCGGCCGCGGAGAGCGCGGTCACCCGGAAGCGGTCGGGGTTGCGCAGCACGATGTCGATCGCCTGGGTGCCGATCGACCCGGTCGAGCCGAGGATGACGAGGGAACGGGGGCCGCTCGGGCCGCCGGGATCGGCGGCGGCCGGCTCGAAGCGCAGATGCGGGTGGGCGAGGGAGTCCGTCATGTGGTCCATTGTGGCCGGTCGCCGGCGGGCCGCGGACACCCAGGGCGGGTCATGCCGATCATGCACGCCGCGCACCGCTGTGGGCCGCACGCCCCGGGGCCGGTCCGGCCTTCCGGACCGGCCCCGGGGCGCGGGCAGCCGCGGGCCGCTCAGCGAACGGGCCGCCGGACGTTGTCCGTCCGGCTCGGGCCCGGGGTGGCGTCGGCGATCCAGGGGCCGTCGCCGCTGGGGTCGATCATGCCCTCCTCCAGCCAGGTGTAGCTGCCGTCGAGGACCCCGTCGACGACCTTGCGGTCGAGCTCGTCGGTGTTGGTCCACAGCCGGCCGAACAGCTCCTCGACGCGGATCCGCGCCTGCCGGCAGAACACATCGGCCAGCTGCTGTGCCTCGCGGCCGTGGTCACCGGTCTCGGTCAGGTACTCGGCCCGTACACAGGCGGCGCTCATCGCGAAGAGTTCGGCGCCGATGTCCACGATCCGGCCGAGGAAGCCCTGCTTGGTCTCCATCCGGCCCTGCCAGCGGGACATCGCGTAGAAGGTGGAGCGGGCGAGCTTGCGGGAGGTCCGCTCGACATAGCGCAGATGACCGGCCAGCTGTCCGAACTCCTGGTAGGTGCGCGGGAGCTGACCGGGTCCGGCGACGAGCTTGGGCAGCCAGCGGGCGTAGAACCCGCCGGCCTTGGCCGCCGCCCGGCCCTTGTCGGCGAGCGACTTGTCGGGGTCGATGAGGTCGCCGGCGACCGACAGGTGGGCGTCCACCGCCTCGCGGGCGATCAGCAGGTGCATGATCTCCGTGGAGCCCTCGAAGATCCGGTTGATGCGCATGTCGCGGAGCATCTGCTCGGCGGGGACGGCGCGTTCGCCGCGGGCGGCGAGCGAGGGGGCGGTCTCGTAGCCGCGGCCGCCGCGGATCTGGACCAGTTCGTCGGCCATCAGCCAGCCCATCTCCGAGCCGTAGAGCTTGGCGAGGGCGGCTTCGATGCGGATGTCGTTGCGGTTCTCGTCGGCCATCTGGGAGGAGAGGTCGACGACCGCTTCGAGGGCGAAGGTGGTGGCGGCGATGAAGGAGATCTTGGCGCCGACGGCCTCGTGCCTGGCGACCGGCCGGCCCCACTGCTCACGGGCCGCGGACCACTCACGGGCGATCTTCAGGCACCACTTGCCGGAGCCGACGCACATCGCGGGCAGCGAGAGCCGGCCGGTGTTGAGGGTGGTGAGGGCGATCTTCAGACCGGCGCCCTCGGGTCCGATGCGGTTGGCGGCGGGGACACGCACCTGGTGGAAGCGGGTCACACCGTTCTCCAGGCCGCGCAGGCCCATGAAGGCGTTGCGGTTCTCGACCGTGATGCCGGGCGAGTCGGCCTCGACGACGAAGGCCGTGATGCCTCCCTTGCTCCCCTCGGAGGCGGGCACCCGCGCCATCACCACCAGCAGGTCGGCGACCACGCCGTTGGTGGTCCACAGCTTGACCCCGTCGAGGAGGTAGTCCGTGCCGTCCGGGACCGCCAGGGTCGCCAGCCGGGCCGGGTCCGAGCCGACATCCGGCTCGGTCAGCAAGAACGCCGAGATGTCCGTACGGGCACAGCGCGGCAGGAAGGTCTCCTTCTGCTCCTTGGTGCCGAACAGCTTCAGCGGCTGCGGTACGCCGATCGACTGGTGCGCGGAGAGCAGCGCGCCGATGGCGGGGCTGGCGGTGCCGACCAGGGACAGGGCGCGGTTGTAGTAGACCTGGGTGAGTCCGAGGCCGCCGTACTTCGCGTCGATCTTCATGCCGAACGCGCCGAGTTCCTTGAGCCCGTGCACGGTCTCGTCCGGAATCTTTCCCTCGCGCTCGATCCGGGCGCCGTCGATCTCGCGCTCGCAGAAGTCGCGCAGCGTGGCGAGGAACTTCTCGCCGCGGCGTACGTCGTCGACCGCGGGGGTGGGGTGCGGATGGATGAGGTCGAGCCGGAAGCGCCCCAGGAACAGTTCCTTGGCGAAGCTGGGCTTGCGCCAGTCCTGCTCGCGGGCCGCCTCGGCGACCTGGCGTGCTTCGCGCTCGGAAACGTTGCGGATGGATGGAGCGGTCATCAGGAGCTCACCTCGCCGCGGGATCAGCAGTTCAGCGCCGGCGGGCCGGTCGGCCGCTGGACAGCGCTACTTGTGAGAGTTACCCGATCCGCGCGGGTTGCACCACGGGAGGCGGCGGGAGAGGGCCGCACGGAAGACCACTCCCCACCAAGTGGGACATACCCCCCTGGCGCCGCTCCAAGGCCGCTCGCGGCCCTCCGCCGTTCGGGGGGTACGGCATACCGCGCTGGTTGTACGCGGGGCCCCGGTACCTCCCCCGGGGGAGCGCCGCGGCTCCCTCTCAGACAGGAGGAAGGGAGGGGACTGTGCCGCTTACCGTCAAGATCCGGCATGACGGGAGAGGTGATGCCGGAAACGGGGGACGCGGCGCGCTCCGGAAACAGGGTGCCGGAGCGCGCCGCGCCGGGGGCCGGCGCCGGGGAGGCGCCGGCCGGGTCCGGTTGGTGTGACGGCCCAAGGGACGGCCGCCGCTGTCCACCGGTCCGGACCGGGTCGGGTCAGGTCGCTGTGGACCAGATCGGATCGGGCGGTGGTTACAGCGCGAGGCCGGTGAGGACCAGCACCCGCTCGTAGGTGTAGTCGTCCATCGCGAACCGCACGCCCTCGCGGCCCACACCGGACTGCTTGACGCCGCCGTACGGCATCTGGTCGGCGCGGTAGGAGGGCACATCGCCGACGATCACGCCGCCGACCTCCAGCGCGCGGTGGGCGCGGAAGGCGGTCTGGACGTCGTGCGTGAACACCCCCGCCTGGAGGCCGAACTTGGAGTCGTTGACGGCCGCGAAGGCCTCCGCCTCTCCGTCGACCTTCGTGAGGGTGAGCACCGGGCCGAAGACCTCCTCGCAGGCGAGGGTGGCGTCGGCGGGCACCTCCGCCAGCACCGTCGGCGCGTAGGAGGCGCCGTCGCGCTTGCCGCCCGCGAGCAGCTTCGCGCCGCGCTCCACGGCCTCGTCGACCCAGGACTCGACGCGCTTGGCGGCGTTCTCGTCGACCAGCGGGCCGACCTCGGTCGCGTCGTCCGACGGGTCGCCGGTGACCTGCGCCTCGACGGCGGCCACGATCTTGGGCACCAGACGGTCGTAGACGGAGGCGTCGGCGATCACCCGCTGCACCGAGATGCAGGACTGGCCGCCCTGGTAGTTGGAGAAGGTGGCGATGCGCTGCGCCGCCCAGTCCAGGTCCGCCTCGGAGGAGTAGTCGGGCAGGACGACGGCCGCGCCGTTGCCGCCGAGCTCCAGGGTGCAGTGCTTGCGCGGCACCGAGTCGAGGATCGCGTAACCGACCTTCTCGGAGCCGGTGAAGGAGACGACCGGCAGCCGCTCGTCCTGGACCAGCGCCGGCATCCGGTCGTTGAGCACCGGGAGGATCGACCAGGAGCCGGCCGGCAGCTCGGTCTCGGCCAGCAGCTCACCGAGGATCAGGCCGGAGAGCGGGGTGGCGGGCGCCGGCTTGAGGAGGATCGGGGCGCCGGCCGCGATGGCCGGGGCGATCTTGTGGGCGCAGAGGTTCAGCGGGAAGTTGAACGGGGCGATGCCCAGGACCGTGCCACGCGGGAAGCGGCGGGTCAGGGCGAGCCGGCCGGCGCCGCCCGCGTCGGTGTCCAGGCGCTGGGCCTCGCCGCCGTTGAAGCGGCGGGCCTCCTCGGCGGCGAACCGGAACACGGAGACGGCCCGGCCGACCTCGCCGCGCGCCCACTTCATGGGCTTGCCGTTCTCCGCGGAGATCAGCCGGGCGATCTCCTCCGTACGCTCCACCAGCCGGCGGTGCACATGGTCCAGCGCGGCGGCCCGCACGTGCGCGGGGGTGGCGGCCAGCTCGTCCTGCACCGCGACGGAGGCGGCGATGGCCTCCTCGACCTGGGCCTCGGTGGGGACGCTCACCGTGCCGACGAGGCGTCCGTCCCAGGGAGAGGTGACGTCGAAGGTGGCCTCGCCGGTGGCCTCGCGGCCGGCGAGCCAGAAGGCGGTGGGGGCTGCATCAGTGGGGATCGGCACAGTGGAACCCGGCCCTTCAGAAGTGGTGGGTGATGCGCATGGCTCAGCGAGCGGCTCTGCGGTTTTGACTCGGGATCCACGGTAGGGGTGCGGCGGCGCCGTGGCGTTTGTCCGAAGCGTAGAAATCGGTGGGGCCGCCTCTCCGTGGTGGAGGGGGCGTACGGGGTGCGGTGGAGGGGGGCGGCGGGAGCGTATGGGGTGCGGTGGAGGGGGCCGCGTGAGCGTACGGGGTGCGGTGGAGGGAGCGTACGGGGCACCTCTCTCGGGGGAGGCCGGCCTCTGGACGGACCGCTCCTCCCGGACGCGCTACTCCCCCGGCGCACCCGATGTCGCCTTGAGCGCCAGCCACAGCTCCATCCGGACGTCCGCGTCGTCCAGCGAGCGGCCCAGGATCTCCTCCACCCGCCGCATCCGGTAGCGCAGGGTGTGGCGGTGCACGCCCAGGTCGGCGGCGGCCGCGTCCCACTGGCCGTGCCGGGCGAGCCAGGCGCGCAGCGAGGCCACCAGATCGCCGCGGCCGCGGGCGTCGTGCTCGCGCAGTGCCCGCAGCAGCCCGTCCGCGAAGGCGCGGACCGCGTCGTCGGCGAGCAGCGGGAGTACGGAACCGGCCGCCACGTCCTCGTGCTCGACCAGCGCACGGCCGCGCCGGCGGGCCACCGACAACGCCTGCTCGGCCTGGCGGTAGGCGTTCGCGGCGGCCATCGGCCCGGTCGGCGCCGACAGCCCGACGGCCACCCCCTCCGCGTGGCCCGCCCCGGCCCGCGCGGTCCGGCCGTGCGACCGCGGCCGCGCGGCGGTGCGGGCCTCGGCAGCGGCGGCGTACGCCGCGCAGGCGTCCGCGGCCGCCCCGCCGTCCGCCACCAGCACGATCAGCCGGCCGCCGTCCGGCACCGCGAGCACCGCCTCACCGGTCCGCGCGGCCGCGGAGTCCATCACATCGGCCAGCCCGTCGAGGACGCCCGACGCCCCGCCGCCCGCGCCCGACGCCTGCTCGTCGCCGGCCACCGCCTCCGCGACCACCATCCGGAACGGTGCGTCCAGCAGCCCGCCGTAGAGCCGGCCCGCCACCGCCCGCGCATGGTCCGGCTCCCCCGCGAGCAGCATCTTGAGCACCGCGGCACCGAGCCGCTGCTCGGCGTCCTGCAGCGCCCGGGACCGCTCGGTGGTCAGGGTGAGCAGCGCGACCGCGGAGTGCACGGCATAGCGTTCGGCCGTGCCGAGGGACGCACCGGTCCCGACCGCGAGCACACCGCGGGCCCGGCGCCCGGTGCCCAGTGACTGCAGTTCGACCCGGTCGTCGCCGTCGGTGTCGCTGACGACCGAGCTGGCGGGTGCGGGCCGCTCGCGCAGCCGCCCGACGTCGTCGGCGAGCCGGGCCGCGCGGCGTGCGGCCCAGTCGGGGGCGGCGGCCACCACCGCGCCCGACGCGTCGTAGAGCGCGGCCCAGCCGTCCAGGTGCGCCGCGAGCCGGGCCAGCAGCTCGGCCGGCCCCTCGGCGCTGAGCGCCGCCCGGGTCAGCTCCCGCTGTGCCTCGAACCCGGCGGTCACCGCGCGGTACTGGTCGGCGGCGACGGCGGCCGAGACCGCCTTGCTGATCGCGATGAACGGGGTCCTGCGGGGCACCCCGAGCAGCGGCAGCCCCTGCTCCGCAGCCGCCTCGACCAGCGCCTGCGGAACGCCCTCGTAATTGACCCCGACCGCGAATCCCAGCCCGACGACCCCGGCCTCCGCGATCCGCCGCACATACCTGCGGGTCGCCTCCGCGTCCTGTGCGTCCAGCTTGAGCGCGGTGATCAGCAGCAGCTCCCCGCCCTCCATGTAGGGCACCGGATCGATCAGCTCACTGGCGTGCGCCCAGCGCACCGGCACCTCCAGCCGCCCCTCGCCCGCGAGCACGGTCAGCTTGAGCGCGGTGTGGTTGACCAGGGAAGCGAGGGTGTGCGGCATGGAACCTTCATGGCGTCGACGACTGCGAGGGACGACCGGACGGCAGCCGGTCACCGGCCGGTCGCTCGTTGACCGCCCGCTGACCGGTCACCGGCCGATTCTTTACGCCGCCTCGTATGAACGGCCACTGCCGATTCTGCCTCAGCGGAGGAATCCGGGGGAGCTCCGCTCCGGCCAAATCCGCTCGGGCCCTGCGCGCACGGCCCCACGACGAAGGGGCGACGGGGGCCCTCATCCCCCGTCGCCCCCGGGCCGCAAGCGCCCACCGCCCTCAGGACCGCAGATCCACCAACACCGGCGGCGCGTGCTCCCCCGCCACCGAGGTCACGGAGAGGACCGCATGGCCGGGCGGAACGGCATTGGCGAGATCGGACGCGGACCAGCGCTCGCGCTCCACGGTGCGCACGGTGACGGCCTTGGCGGTGACCGCCTTGCCGGTGACCAGGTGACGGAAGAGGTGGAACGCCTTCATCGCGGCACCCTCCGCGATGATCTGACGGTCCGTGACATCGCGGGTCTCCACCCACTCCTTGCCCCACACTTCGGCGAACCGGGCGCCGTCCCACGTCGTCACGCCCGCGAACGCCATCCGGCAGCCGACGGTGCCCAGCAGCGTGCCGCGCAGCGCATCGGGGATGTCGTCCAAGGAGCGCAGCGTCAGCACCGCGCCGGCGTTCGCCGAGCGCAGCCGCTGCAGACCGCGCAGCGCCTCCGCCGTGATCGTGTGGGCGGCCTCGTCGAGCACCAGACAGGCGAACACCGAGCGGTCGCCCCGGCCCACCGCGCACTCGGTGAACTGCGCCAGGACCAGCCGGGCGAGGATCCGTGACGCTTCCGCGTGGCCGCGCTCGGGCAGTTCGATACGGACCCGCAGCGGGTGGTCGAGGGCGCGCAGGGAGACCTGGCGGGTGCCTCCCGTGGGGTCGAAGAACGGGGCGAAGGCGGGCCGGTCCAGCAGGGCGAGGCGGTCGGCGAGGAGCACGCCGGGATCGCCGGGGCGCTCCGACTGGCGTGCCCGGGCGTCCAGTTCGCGCAGCAGGGTGCGGGCGTCCCCGTCCTGCAGGGCGGTGCGCAGCGCGGACATCGCCGCGGGGGCGCCGTCCAGCAGTTCGCGCAGCTCGGGAACGGTGGGGAAGCGGTCGTGGGCGGCCCGGAAGGGGCCGAGCAACTGGGCCAGCGCGGTCGCCGCGCGTCGGCTGTCGCCGCCCGGCAGCTGCTCGGCGAGATCGCCGACCAGTGCCTCCGCCAGGATCCCGGCCGCCTCGTCGGGGTCCGTGGTGCCGCCGTACAGATCGAGGTCGCAGTCCGGATCCGGGCGGCCGACCCTGACCACCACGTCGAACGCCTCGTCAGGACCGAGGTCACAACCGGCCGGTCCGACGGCGATCACCGCGGCCTGCCCGGCCAGCGCCTGCAGGCACATCGCCTCCACCACCGGCCTCACGACCCGGGTGGTCTTGCCGCTGCCGGCGGGCCCGACCGCCAGCAGCGAGGTGCCCAGCACCGCCGGATCCAGCGCGCATCCGGCGCCGCGGTGCTGATACGGGTTGCGGTGGTGGTCGGCGGCGGTGCCGATACGGACCTGGTGGGCGAGCAGATCGTGGTGGGCGGTCCGCCGCGGCAGGTCGCGCCGCCCGGACGGATGCGCACAGGCCGCCGCCCCGTGCCGGAGCACGGTGTCGGTGAAGGAGGCCAGGGAGTTCTTGCCGGACCGCACCGAGTGCCAGGCGCGCTCGATCCTGGCCACATCCACATCGTTCATCCGGCCGGCCCGTGCCTCGGCGCTGAGCTTGTCGGCGGCGTCCGCGGCACCGTGTGCCCGCAGGTCGGGCCAGTGCGCGCGGTCGGCGGCGGGCTGGGGCCTGGGGACGGCGGGGCCACGGTTGCGGAAGCGGCCGAGGACCGGCCCCAGGGAGCGGCGGACGAGCTCCGGCCAGCGGCCCATACGGCCGAAGACGACGACCAGAAGCGCCAGCACCAGCCCGTAGTAGAGATAGGTGGCCCAGACGTAGACCATCTTGTCGCCGCCGGCCGACCGCCAGGAGTCCGGGGTGAGCAGCAGCAGCGGCCAGAGCCAGTAACCGCCGAGGTACCCGTTCCACAGCAACGACCACAGCAGCCAGCCGCACAGGAACGAGATCACCGCGCCGCTGACCAGCTGGCGTCCGGGGACCCGGTCGGACTCCTGCGCGGGACGGGGCCGGTGACCGTAGGTCCAGATGCCGGGAGCGGCGGCCGGGCGCGGGGTGCGCAGCCAGCCCAGCAGCGCCGGTTCGAAGGCCGCGGAGCCTCGGGGCGCGGCGTCCGGCGGGGCGGCGGGCATGGTCGGCACGGTCGGCGGAGCGGCGGGCGGTGGCGGAGTGCGCGGGCCGGCGGCCGGCGGGGTGGGTGGTGCCGCGGGGCGCGGCACCGCGGGTTCGGGTCGGTGCGCTCCGTCCGACCGCTGGGGAGCGGTGTGCTGTGCGTCGTGCGTGCCCTCGGTGTCCATCCGGTGCCCCTTGTCCCCCTTGAGCCGTGGCCTGCTGCGTCGTGGCGCCGCCGGCCGCGTCGTACGGCCGCGGTGTCATTGTCATGCCCGCGCTGGTGTCCGCCGCTGCCGGGCGCGCCGCCGCACAATCTACTGGCCGTGGCCCGCCGCTATGTCCGGTGCGGACAACGCAACACGCGCACTTCTCCCGAACGGAACATGCCAGACCCGCCCGGCCGCCCCTAGCCTGCGAGAACAACACCTCTGTACGTCCCCCGTTCCACTCCAGGAGACTGCCATGACCGAACTGTCCGGAGGCCCGGCCCTCCCCCAGGAGCGTCGCGTCGTCACCGCGATCCCCGGCCCGAAGTCGCAGGAGCTGTGGGCCCGTAAGCAGGCCACGGTGGCCGCCGGCGTCGGCGCCGTGCTGCCCGTCTTCGTCAAGCGCGCGGGCGGCGGCGTCCTGGAGGACGTGGACGGGAACTCGCTGATCGACTTCGGCTCCGGCATCGCGGTGACCTCGGTGGGCAACAGCGCGGAGGCGGTCGTCCGCCGGGCCACCGCGCAGCTGGCCGCCTTCACCCACACCTGCGCCATGGTGGCGCCGTACGAGCCGTACATCGAGGTCTGTGAGCTGCTGGCCGAACTGACGCCGGGCGACCACGCGAAGAAGTCGGCGCTGTTCAACTCCGGCGCGGAGGCGGTCGAGAACGCCGTCAAGATCGCCCGTGCGTACACCAAGCGCCAGGCGGTCGTCGTCTTCGACCACGGCTACCACGGCCGGACGAACCTGACGATGGCGCTCACCGCCAAGAACATGCCGTACAAGCACGGCTTCGGCCCGTTCGCGCCCGAGGTCTACCGCGTCCCGCTGGCCTACCCCTACCGCTGGCTGACCGGCCCGGAGAACTGCGCCCAGGAGGCCGCCGACCAGGCCATCTCGCAGATCACCAAGCAGATCGGCGCGGAGAACGTCGCGGCGATCATCATCGAGCCGGTGCTCGGCGAGGGCGGCTTCATCGAGCCGGCCAAGGGCTTCCTGCCCGCGATCGCCGACTTCGCGAAGGAGAACGGCATCGTCTTCGTCGCGGACGAGATCCAGTCCGGCTTCTGCCGTACGGGCCAGTGGTTCGCCTGTGAGGACGAGAACGTCGTCCCGGACCTGATCACCACCGCCAAGGGCATCGCGGGCGGCCTGCCGCTGGCCGCGGTCACCGGCCGCGCCGAGATCATGGACGCCGCGCACGCGGGCGGCCTGGGCGGCACCTACGGCGGCAACCCGGTGGCCTGCGCCGCGGCGCTGGGCTCGATCGAGACCATGCGCGAGCAGGACCTCAACGCCAAGGCCCGCCGGATCGGCGAGATCATGAAGGCCCGGCTCCACGCGATCGCGGAGAAGTACGACATCGTCGGCGAGGTCCGCGGCCGCGGCGCGATGATCGCGATCGAGCTGGTCAAGTCCGGCTCCAAGGAGCCGAACCCGGAGGCCACCGCCGCGCTGGCCAAGGCCTGCCACCAGGAGGGCCTGCTGGTCCTGACGACCGGTACGTACGGCAATGTGCTGCGCTTCCTGCCGCCGCTGGTCATCGGCGAGGACCTGCTGGGCGAGGGCCTGGACATCCTCGAAGGCGCCTTCGCCTCGCTCTGAAGCAACGCGCACGGACGCCCGCGGACACCACGGGGCGGCAGGAAACCCGGCACGGCCCGGGACACGGCTTCTTCCGTGTCCCGGGCCGTGCCCGCTTCGCGCCGGTGTCGGTGCCGATGTACGCGCAGCCGGTGCAGGTACCCATCCATGTACGCGCACCCGTGCATGCACCCCTCGCGCACCCCGTTCTGTGCCCATTTCTCTGCTCATTTCCGTGCGGACGCGCGTAACTGGAGGCATGGCGTGAAGAAGATGTGCGGGGCCGATGGCGGCCGGGTAATGCGACTGTCGGGGGCGCTCGCGGTGCCGTACGGTTTCTGCAGATGAGAGAAACACCCCGCTCGCAGGGGACTGCGGGCGACGCCCGGTCGGCACTTCCCCGGTTCCGATCAGGCCGTGCCCTCGCGCACGACACCGGTGCCCCTGGCAAAGGGGGTTCCGGGAATCCTCACCGATCGGATGTCCGCCCGCCCCATACCCCCCGGGGCGCGCGGGACACCGGTCAGCGCGGCCGCCTCGGAACCACCCCCCCTGTTCTGAGGCGGCCGGCCCTTTTTCCGTCCGCGGCCCCGGGCCGCGGCTTCCCGCGTTTCCCGCCCCTGACGGCCGGTCTGCTCAGCACCGTCCTCTTCGCCGTGCTCACCTGGCAGGTGGCCGGGCACGGCCCGCTGCGCCTCCTCGATGAACGGCTCGGCCGCGTCGTTGCCGCCGGGGGCATCCCCGCCGGGCTCGCCGAGTTCTTCGCCGATCTCGGCAATACGGCCGTGGCACTGCCGGTGTTGTCGGTGGTCATGGTGTGGGCGGGGTGGCTGGGCGGACGGGGCGTCAGGAGCACGGCGGGCGTCAAGGGCATGGCGGGCAGCGCGGGCGCGGTCCGGGGGCGTGCTCCGGTGCGCTGGTGGCTGCCGCCGCTCGCCGCCGGCCTCGCACTGGCCGCGGTGCCCGCGCTGGTCATCCCGCTCAAGCTGTGGATCGCCCGGCCCGGCCCGCCGGAAATGGCCGGCGCTGCGCCCGCCTTCTATCCGTCGGGCCATGGCGCCACGGCGGCCGTGGCGTACGGCGTGGCCGGGCTGTTGCTGCTCCGCGGCCGGCGGGGGGTGCGGGCCTGCGACGGTGCGGCCGCCGCCCGTCCGCACCCTCCTGCGGCAACGGCAACGGCAACGGCCACGCCCTCGGTCACGGCCACCGTCGTCACCGTGCTCGTCCCCCTGCTCACCGTGGGCGTCGGCATCGGCCTGGTGCGGCGGGGCTATCACTGGCCGCTGGACGTCCTCGGCAGCTGGTGTCTGGCCGGCGTGCTGCTCGCCGGCTGGTGTGCGGTGTGTGACCGGTGGGACGGTGGCGGGGGCCGGGCGGTGCGCCGGGAGGCGTCCGACGGGGCGGGGCCGGACGGGCCCTGACCCCGGCCGTGGCGTGCCGTCCGGCCGTCCGCACAAGGGGCGCACCACGTCCGTACAAGGGCCGCAGCAAGGGCGTGCGAGGGACGCGGAAGGGGCGGGCAACGCCTCGTCACCCGCCCCTCGTGGGGCGTCAGCTCGGGTCCCGTCGTCGCCCGCCCGCCGCCCCGTTGCCCGTCAGCTGTCGAAGCCCAGCCCCACCTTGTCCATGGCCTTCAGCCACAGGTTGCGGCGTCCGCCATGGGTGTCGGCCCGGGTCATCGACCACTGGGTGATCCCGATGCCGGCCCAGCGCAGCGGCTCGGGCGGGAAGGGCAGCGGCTTGCTGCGGACCATCTCCAGCTCCGTACGCTCGGTGCGCTCACCGGAGAGCAGGTCGAGCATCACCTCGGCGCCGAAGCGGGTGGCGCCCACACCGAGGCCCGTGTAGCCGGCGGCGTAGGCGACCCGGCCGGCGTGTGCGGTGCCGAAGAAGGCCGAGAAGCGGGAGCAGGTGTCGATGGCGCCGCCCCAGCTGTGGGTGAAGCGCAGCCCCTCCAGCTGCGGGAAGCAGCGGAAGAAGTGCCGGGCGAGCTTCTCGTACGTGGCCGGGTGGTGGTCGAATTCGGCACGGACGCCGCCGCCGTAGCGGTAGACGATGTCGTAACCGCCCCACAGGATGCGGTGGTCCTCGGTGATACGGAAGTAGTGGAAGTGGTTGTTGGAGTCCGAGAGGCCCTGGCGGTTCTTCCAGCCGATGGCGGCGAGCTGTTCGTCGGTCAGCGGCTCGGTCATCAGGGCGTGGTCGTAGACCGGGACGACGTACGGGCGGACCCGCTTGACCAGCGACGGGAAGGCGTTGGTGCCCAGCGCCACATGGCGGGCGAAAACCCGGCCGTAGGGCGTACGGACGGCCATGCCCAGGCCTTCGGAGGCGAGGTCGGTGGCCCGGGTGCGCTCGTAGATGCGGACGCCGAGCCCCAGGCAGGCCTGCTTCAGGCCCCAGGCGAGGCGGGCCGGGTTGAGCATGGCGACGCCGTCGCGGTCCCACAGGCCGGCGAGGAAGGTCGGCGAGTCGACCTGGGCGCGCAGGGCGTCCTGGTCGAGGAAAGTGTGCCGGCCCGGCCCGAGCCTCGCGGCGTCCTCGGCGAACTCCTCCAGTTCGGCGATCTGGTGGGGCTCGGTGGCGATGTCGATCTCGCCGGTGCGCTCGAAGGCGCAGTCGATGTCATAGCGGGCGACGGCCTCCCCGATGGCGTCGAGGTTGCGGATGCCGAGCTCTTCGAGGGTGGCCAGTTCGTCCGGCCAGCGGGCCAGGCCGTTGCCGAGGCCGTGGGTGAGGGAGGCGGCGCAGAAGCCGCCGTTGCGCCCGGAGGCCGCCCAGCCGATCTCGGCGCCTTCGATGAGGACGACATCGCGCTCGGGGTCGCGCTCCTTGGCGATCAGTGCGGTCCACAGCCCCGAGTAGCCGCCGCCGACGACGAGCAGATCGCAGGTCTCGTCGCCGACGAGGGCGGGCCGGGCGGCCGGGCGGTCCTTGTCGGCCAGCCAGAAGGGGGTGGGTTCGGCGTCCGCGAGCGCATGCGCGGCGGACGGGGTCATGGCAGCTCGTGCCATGGTTCTCAGCTCCTTTTGCTCCTCTTGCGGCGGGCCCCGGCCAGCTGGCCCATGACTACGCACAACACGGCGACCAGGAACATCGCGGTGCCGATGACATTGATCTGAACAGGAGTGCCCCGCTGTGCCGATCCCCAGACGAACATGGGGAAGGTCACGGTGGAGCCGGCGTTGAAGTTGGTGATGATGAAGTCGTCGAAGGACAGGGCGAAGGACAGCAGGGCACCGGCCGCGATGCCGGGTGCGGCGATCGGCAGCGTCACCCGCAGGAAGGTCTGGACGGGTGAGGCGTAGAGGTCCTGGGCGGCCTGCTCCAGGCGCGGGTCCATGCTCATCACCCGGGCCTTGACGGCGGTGACCACGAAGCTCAGGCAGAACATGATGTGCGCGATGAGGATCGTCCAGAAGCCGAACTGGATGCCCATGTTGAGGAAGAGGGTCGCCAGCGAGGCGGCCATGACGACCTCGGGCATCGCCATCGGCAGGAAGATCAGGGTGTTGACGCCGGAGCGGGCGCGGAAGCGGTAGCGGGCCAGCGCGAACGCGATCATGGTGCCGAGGACGGTCGCGCCGACGGTGGCCCAGAGCGCGATCTGCAGGCTCAGGCCGAGCGAACCGCACAGGTCGGCGACGCCGCACGGATCGCTCCAGGCGTCCGTGGAGAAGCGCTGCCACTGGTAGTTGAAGCGGCCGTTGGGCTTGTTGAAGGAGAAGACCATCACCACGATGTTGGGCAGGATCAGATAGCCCAGCGTGCACAGGCCCGCGATGACGATGATGTTGCGGCGCAGCCAGCGCAGGCCCCGGTTCGGGGTGCGGGCGGCGGCTCGGGTGGTCTCGTGGACGGCCATCAGACCAGGTCCTCCGTCCCGGACTTGCGGATGTAGAGGGTGACCATGGCGAGGATGGCCGCCATGAGGAGGAAGGAGAGGGCGGCGGCGGTCGGGTAGTCCAGGACCCGCAGGAACTGCGACTGGATGACGTTGCCGATCATCTTCTGGTCGGTGGAGCCCAGCAGTTCGGCGTTGATGTAGTCACCGGCGGCCGGGATGAAGGTGAGCAGGGTGCCGGCGACCACACCGGGCATGGACAGCGGGAAGGTCACCCGGCGGAAGGTGGTGGACGGGCGGGCGTAGAGGTCGCCGGCGGCCTCGTGGAGGCGCGGGTCGATGCGCTCCAGTGAGCTGTAGAGCGGCAGGACCATGAACGGCAGGAAGTTGTAGGTCAGTCCGCAGACCACCGCGAGCGGGGTGGCCAGCACCCGCTGTCCTTCGGTGAGGCCGAGCCAGCTGGTGACGTCCAGGACGTGCAGCGCGTTCAGGAGGCCGACGACCGGTCCGCCGTCGGCCAGGATGGTCTTCCAGGCGAGCGTACGGATCAGGAAGCTGGTGAAGAACGGGGCGATGACCAGGATCATCACCACGTTGCGCCAGCGGCCGGCCTTGAAGGCGATGAGGTAGGCCAGCGGGTAGCCCAGCAGCAGGCAGAGCGCGGTGGCCACGGCGGCGTAGCCCACCGAGCGGACGAACTGCGGCCAGTATTCGCCCAGCGCGTCCCAGTAGGTGGCGAAGTGCCAGGTGACCTTGAAGCCCTCTTCGAGGGAGCCGGTCTGGACCGAGGTCGACGCCTGGTAGACGAGCGGGGCGGCGAAGAACACGATCAGCCACAGGATGCCGGGCAGCAGCAGCCAGTAGGGGACGAGGCGCTTGCGGACGGGGGTCTTGCGCACCTCCAGGGGGGCGGCCCCGGCCTGCCCGTCCGGTGGCGCGGGCGCTTCGGTGGTGGTCACGCGGCCTCCTCGTCGAGGTCCGCGCCGGCCTGGATGTCCTGGGTGGCGTCCAGTCCGAAGGTGTGTGCCGGGCTCCAGTGCAGGACGACCTCGGCGCCGGGGACCAGACGCCCGTCGCGCTCGATGTTCTGCTCGTAGACGGCGAGTTCACCCACCCCCGGAGCCTCGATCACATACTGCGTGGAGACCCCGATGAAGCTGGCGTCCTTGATCCGCGCGGGCAGCCGGTTGCGGCCTTCGGCGAGGGACCCGGCGTCGTCGGCGTGCGCCAGGGTGACCTTCTCGGGCCGGAATCCGGCGAGCACCTTCTCGCCGGTGCGGGCCGTGGCGCTGCACCGCTGCGCGGGCAGCCGCAGCGTGGCGTCACCGGCCTTGAGGAGCAGTTCCTCGCCGCCGGCCTCGACGACCTCGGCCTCGATGAGGTTCGAGGTGCCCAGGAAGTTGGCGACGAAGGTGGTGGCGGGGTTCTCGTAGAGGTCGGCGGGGGCGCCGAGCTGTTCGACCCGGCCGCCGTTCATCACGGCCACGGTGTCGGCCATCGTCATGGCCTCCTCCTGGTCGTGGGTGACGTGTACGAAGGTGATGCCGACCTCGGTCTGGATGCGCTTGAGCTCCAGCTGCATCTGGCGGCGCAGCTTGAGGTCGAGGGCGCCCAGCGGCTCGTCGAGCAGCAGCACCTGCGGGTGGTTGATCAGCGCGCGGGCGACCGCGACCCGCTGCTGCTGGCCGCCGGAGAGCTGCTGCGGCTTGCGGCGCGCCATCGGGCCGAGCTGGACGAGGTCGAGCATCTCCTCGACCTGCTTCTTGACGGACTTGATGCCGCGGCGGCGCAGGCCGAAGGCGACGTTCTCGTAGATGTCCAGGTGCGGGAAGAGGGCGTAGTTCTGGAAGACGGTGTTGACCTGGCGCTTGTAGGGCGGCAGGGCGGTGACGTCCTCGCCGGAGATCTCGACGGTCCCGGTGGTCGGCTCCTCCAGTCCGGCGATCATGCGCAGGGTGGTGGTCTTGCCGCAGCCCGAGGCGCCCAGCAGCGCGAAGAAGGAGCCCGCGGGGACGGTCAGGTCGAGGGGGTGGACGGCGGTGAAGGAGCCGTAGGTTTTGCTTATCCCGTGGAGGCGGACGTCGCCGCCGCTGCTCTGGGGGGTCGCGGTGTGGGTCATGTCGGTCGTCCCGTGGGTCGGAGGGCGAAACGGCTCGGGCGGGCCCGGCAAGTGGGGGGTGTCAGGCGCCGGTGAGGTCGGAGAACTTCTGGGCGAACTCCTTGTTCTCCTTGGCGCTCAGGGCACGGAAGGAGTGGGAGCGGGCCGCCATCTCCTTGTCCGGAAGGATCAGCGGGTTGTCCGCCGCCTTCTTGTCGATCTTGGCGAGTTCGTCGCGCACACCGTCGACGGGGCAGGCGTAGTTGATGTACGCCGCGAGCCGGGCCGCCGCCTTCGGCTCGTAGAAGTAGTCGATGAGCCGTTCGGCGTTCTGCTTGTGGCGGGCCTTGTTCGGCACCATGAGGTTGTCGGTGGACACCATGTAGCCGGTCTTGGGGACGGCGTAGGCGATGTCCGGGTTGTCGTTCTGGAGCTGGACGATGTCGCCCGCCCAGGCCACACAGGCGGCCAGGTCGCCCTTGTCCAGGTCGTTGGTGTAGTCGTTGCCGGTGAAGCGGCGGATCTGCTTGGAGTCGACGCCTTTCTGGAGCCGGGCGAGGGCCGCGTCGTAGTCGTCCGCGGTGACGTCCTCGGGCCGCTTGCCCATGTCCAGCAGGGTCAGGCCGATGCTGTCGCGCATCTCGGAGAGGAAGCCGACCCGGCCCTTGAGCTTCGGGTCCTCCAGCAGCTGGCTGATGGAGTCGACCTTCTTCCCGCCGGTGGCCTTCTTGTTGTACGCGATGATCGCCGGGATGCCCTGCCAGACGTAGGAGTGCGCGCGGCCCGGGTCCCAGGCGGGGTCGCGGTACTGCGCCGAGAGGTTGGCGTAGGCGTGCGGCAGGTTGGCCGGGTCGAGCTGCTGGATCCAGCCGAGGGAGATCATGCGTGCGCACATCCAGTCGGTGAGCACGATCAGATCGCGGCCGGTGTCCTGGCCGGCCGCGAGCTGGGCCTGGATCTTGCCGAAGAATTCGTCGTTGTCGTTGATGTCCTCGGTGTACTTGACGGCGATGCCGGTGCGCCGGGTGAAGCGGTCCAGCGTCGGCCGGTGCTTGCCGTCCTCGCTGACGTCCATGTACTCGGTCCAGTTGGAGAAGTTGAGGCGCTTCTCCGCCCTGGAGTGGTCCTCGGAGCGGCCGGCGTCCGTACGGCCCGCGGGCGGGATTCCGCAGGACGCCAGGGCGCCGAGGCCGCCGACCGCGGCCGCCATGGCGCCGCCCGCGCGCAGCAGGGAGCGGCGGGTCATGGCGAGCCGGCCGTCGGTCGCACTGCGGTGCATGGCGGTGAGTTCGGCCGCGGACAGGGGTTCGGGCTGCTCGTGGTGCTCCATGCGCGGTGCCCTTTCAGGGGATGAGCCCGGCGCTCGGCCGGTGGTGACGAGGCCCGCGGCGCCGGCCGCAGGAAAAAGGGCCACAGGGGCCCGGGGCGGAGCGTCCCTTACGGACGGTCCCCGAAGACCGTGCGGTGCCAGTCCTTGCGCGCCACCGCGGTGTTGTCGTACATGACGTGCTTGACCTGCGTGTACTCCTCGAAGGAGTAGGCCGACATGTCCTTGCCGAAGCCGGAGGCCTTGGCCCCGCCGTGCGGCATCTCGCTGATGATCGGGATGTGGTCGTTGACCCAGACACAGCCCGCGTTGATCTCACGGGTGGCCCGTCCGGTGCGGTAGACGTCCCGGCTCCAGGCGGAGGCGGCCAGCCCGTAGGGGGTGTCGTTGGCCAGCGCGATGCCCTCGTCGTCGCTGTCGAAGGGCAGCACGACCAGCACCGGACCGAAGATCTCGGACTGCACGATCTCGCTGTCCTGGGCGGCCCCGGCGATCAGAGTGGGCCGGTAGTACGCACCCTTGGCCAGCTCCCCCTGGGGCGCCTCGCCGCCGGTGACGACGGTGGCGTACCCGCGCGCCCGCTGGACGAAGCCGGCCACCCGGTCGCGCTGGGCGTGCGAGATCAGCGGGCCCAGGTCGGTGGCCGGGTCGAAGGGGTCGCCGAGCCGTACGGTCGCCATCAGATCCGCGACGCCGCTGACGAAGGCGTCGTAGAGCGGGCGCTGGACGTAGGCGCGGGTGGCGGCGGTGCAGTCCTGGCCGGTGTTGATCAGCGCGCCGGCGACCGCTCCGTGGACGGCGGCCTCCAGGTCCGCGTCGTCGAAGACGACGAAGGGGGCCTTGCCGCCGAGTTCGAGATGCAGCCGCTTGACGGTGCCGGTGGCGATCTCGGCGACCCGCTTGCCGACGCCGGTCGAGCCGGTGAAGGAGGTCATCGCCACGGAGCGGTGGCCCACCAGGTGCTCACCGGCGTCCCTGCCCGCCCCGGAGACGATGTTGATGACGCCGTCCGGCAGCCCCGCGCGCTGGGCGGCCTGGGCGAACAGCAGCGAGGTGAAGGGGGTGATCTCGGCGGGCTTGAGGACGATGGTGTTGCCCGCGGCGATGGCCGGCAGCACCTTCCAGGCGGCCATCTGCAGCGGATAGTTCCACGGGGCGATGGAGCCGACGACGCCGATGGGTTCGCGGCGGATGACGGAGGTGTGATCGGCGCTGTATTCGCCGGCCGCCTTGCCTTCCAGATGACGGGCGGCGCCCGCGAAGAACGCGGCGTTGTCGACCGAACCCGGTACGTCGAACTCCTTGCTGAGCTTGAGCGGCTTTCCGCAGTTCAGCGATTCGGCGCAGGCGAGGTCGGCGGCGTCCTCGGCGAGCGCGGCCGCGAAGCGGTGCAGCGCGTCGGAGCGCTCGCCCGGCGTGGCACCGCCCCACTCGGCGAACGCCTGCCGCGCGGCCTGCACGGCGGCGTCGACATCCGTCGTACCTGCGAGTTCATAGGAGTACACCGTCTCGCCTGTCGCCGGGTCCACGACGGCCTGGGTAGTGCCGGAACTGCCGCTCCGGAGACTTCCTGCGATGAATTGGGCGCCCGCGGCGAACCGCTCGGTGGCATCGAATCGGTGATCCATGGTGTTCTCCTCCGCCGGGCACCGAGGCCGCTCAGCGGCATGCCTGGCGTAGCTATTTCCGGAATCGATGGCCGATCTTGACAGAGCAGAAGGGTCTCAACAAGGGATTCCGTTGTTGCCTTTTGGTTACGCGACGAATTCTGCGATTCTTGCCGTACAAGCCCGACACGTTGTCAGTGCCCGCTGACAGAATCCCGGCATGATGCACGACGACACGGGGATCACCACGGGGAAGGCTGCCGGACGCGTCGCGGACGGGCCGCGCTCGGTCGAGGAACTGTGCCGCGCCACCGCCGCCGGCGAGCGCGTCAAGTACGTCCACTTCTGGGGGCACAGCCCCCGGCGCGACGGCAGCCTCGGCGCGAGCTGCTTCAGCCAGTGGTGGCCCTCCCCCTTCACCGTCGACGGGGTCCGGTACGCCACCGCCGAGCACTGGATGATGGCCGGCAAGGCCCGGCTGTTCGACGACGCGGAGGCGGAGCGGCGCGTGCTCGCGGCGGGGCACCCCAAGCAGGCCAAGGACGCCGGGCGCCGGGTCCGCGGCTTCGACGAGGAGACCTGGCGGCACCACCGCTTCGGCCTGGTCGTCGAGGGCAGTGTCCATAAATTCGGCCAGGACGCCGCGCTGCGGGATTTCCTGCTGGGCACGAACTCCCGGGTGCTGGTGGAGGCCAGCCCCATGGACCGCGTCTGGGGCATCGGCCTCGCCGCCGACGACGAACGGGCCGCGGACCCGGCCCGCTGGCGGGGGCTGAATCTGCTGGGCTTCGCGCTGATGGAGGCGCGGCAGACGGTGCGGGAGCGGGACGGGCCGCAGCCGTAGGCAGGGCTTCCGTCGCGAAGCCGTGAGCCGGGCTTGGGGGGCCGGGGTCCGCGGGGGTCAGGGCCTCGCAGGGGCCGGTCCTCCCGGGGGCAGGGTTTCCCGGCGGCCGGGCGCGAGGCCCGTCCGCAACCTGCACCCCGCGGCCGCCCGCGCCCCGCTTAGCATGACGGGGGCCTCTCCGCGCACCGCGCGCATCCCTTGACCAGGAGGAACCGTTGTCCGATCTCGATGCCTTCATCGCGGGCCTGCCCAAGGCGGAGCTGCACGTCCACCACGTCGGATCGGCGTCACCGCGCATCGTCGCCGAGCTGGCGGCGCGGCACCCCGACTCCGCCGTCCCCACCGACCCCGAAGCGCTGGTCGACTTCTTCACCTTCCGCGACTTCGCGCACTTCATCGAGGTCTACCTCTCCGTCGTGGACCTGATCCGCGACGCCGAGGACGTCCGGCTGCTGACCTACGAGGTCGCCCGGGACATGGCCCGCCAGCACATCCGCTACGCCGAACTGACCGTCACCCCCTTCAGCTCGACCAGCCGCGGCATCCCGGACGCCGCCTTCGTCGAGGCCATCGAGGACGCCCGCAAGGCGGCGGAGTCGGAGCTGGGCGTGGTGCTGCGCTGGTGCTTCGACATCCCCGGTGAGGCGGGGCTGGAGTCCGCCGAGGAGACCGCCCGTATCGCCTGCGACCTGCAGCCCGAGGGCCTGGTCTCGTTCGGGCTCGGCGGCCCCGAGATCGGCGTCGCCCGCCCGCAGTTCAAGCCGTACTTCGACCGCGCCATCGCCGCCGGTCTGCACTCCGTACCGCACGCCGGGGAGACCACGGGCCCCGGCACGATCTGGGACGCGCTCACCGACCTCCGCGCCGAGCGCATCGGCCACGGCACCAGCGCCCCCCAGGACCCGGCGCTGCTCGCCCATCTCGCCGAGCACCGCATCCCGCTGGAGGTCTGCCCCACCTCCAACGTCGCCACCCGCGCGGTGCGCACCCTGGAGGAGCACCCGCTCAAGGAGATGGTCGACGCGGGCCTGCTGGTCACGATCAACAGCGACGACCCGCCGATGTTCGGTACGGACCTCAACACCGAATACGGCGTAGCCGCCCGGCTGCTGGGCCTGGACGCCGAGGGCGTGGCCGGCCTCGCCCGGAACGCCGTCACCGCCTCCTTCATGGACACCGCCGCCAAGACGCGGCTGACGGCCGAGATCGACAGCTACACGGCGGCGTGGCGCGGCTAGCCACAACGGCGGGGGACGGGACGGCACGGGGGGACACGGCATGCGGGTACCCGGCACAGGGCCGCCCCTGTGCCGGGTACTCCCGACAACGCCTGCACCCCCTGCACCCCCTACAACCCCACGATCCCGTTCCACTCCTTGGCGAAGGCGGGCCGCTCCTTGGACGTGATGTCGCGGGCGATGGCCAGCCGCCGGCGCATCGCGTCATCGGGGAAGATCAGCGGATCCTCGGCGAGCGCGGCGCGCTCCTTGTCCTTGGACGAGGCCAGCACCTCGCGTGCGGCCGGTACGGGACAGACGTAGTTGACCCAGGCGGCCAGCTCCGCGGCGACCTCCGGCCGGTAGTAGTAGTCGATCAGCCGCTCGGCATTGCGCTTGTGCTCCGCGAGGTTGGGGATCAGCAGGCTCTCCGCCCAGAGCTCGGCGCCCTCCTGCGGCACCACGAACTCGATGTCCGGGTTGTCCGCCTGGAGCTGGATCACATCGCCCGAGTAGGCCTGGGCGGCGAGCACATCGCCGGAGTCCAGGTCCTTGATGTAGTCGTTGCCGGTGAACCGCCTGATGTGGCCCTTGCTCACCAGGCGCCGCAGGCGGTCGGTCATCCGGTAGAAGTCATCGGCCTTCCAGCGGGTGATGTCCACCCCGTCGCCCTGCATCAGCAGCGCGAACGACTCGTCGAGCCCGGAGAGCAGGGTGACCCGGCCGCGCAGATCGTCCTTCCACAGGTCGGCGGTGTGCTTGATCTCCCGGCCGAGCTTCTTGCGGTTGTAGGCGATGCCGGTGATCCCGGACTGCCAGGGCACGGAGTGCGTACGGCCCGGGTCGAAGTGCGGGGCGCGCAGCAGCGGATCGAGGTGCGCGGCGACCTGCGGCTGGGCCGCCCGGTCCATCTTCTGGACCCACCCCAGCCGTACGAACCGGGCGCACATCCAGTCGCTGATGACGATCAGGTCCCGGCCGGTGCTCTGGTGGTTCATCAGCGCGGGGCTGATCTTGCCGAAGAACTCGTCGTTGTCGTTGATCTCCTCGGTGTACGTCACGGAGATCCCGGTGTGCCGCTCGAAGGCGTCAAGGGTGGGCCGGCGCTGCTTGTGCCGGTCGTCGACGTCGATGTAGAGGGGCCAGTTCGCGAAGACGAGCTTGCGGTCGCGTGCCGACCGGTCCGCTCCCCGGCGGTCCGCCTCCTTGACGTATGCGGGCGGCACCCCGCAGCCCGTCATGGCGGCCAGCGCCCCCGTCACACCCGTTCCGCCCATACCCCGGAGCAGCGCACGCCGCGAAAGATCAGCCATGGCGTGCACTCTCACGTGCCGCGGGCGGAGGCGGCAAGAGACAGAGCGTCCATTGCCAAGCCTCCGCCCGCGACGGTGTGTCGAGCGTTCCGGGCCGCCCGACGGTGCGGGCCCCCGGATCAGCCGGCCGGACCGGCCGGCCGGTTCAGCCGGACCTGCCGGACCTGCCGGATCAGCCGTCCAGCGAGGTCATCACGTGCTTGATGCGGGTGTAGTCGTCGAAGCCGTAGGCCGAGAGGTCCTTGCCGTAGCCGGACTTCTTGAATCCGCCGTGCGGCATCTCGGCGACCAGCGGGATGTGGGTGTTGATCCACACACAGCCGAAGTCGAGGGTCTTGGACATCCGCATGGCACGGGCGTGGTCCTTGGTCCACACCGAGGACGCGAGCGCGTACTCGACGCCGTTGGCCCACTGGACCGCCTGCTTCTCGTCGGAGAAGGACTGGACGGTGATGACCGGGCCGAAGACCTCGTGCTGGACGATCTCGTCGTCCTGCTTGAGGCCCGAGATGACGGTCGGGGCGAAGAAGTAACCCTTGTCGCCGACCTGTTCGCCGCCCGCCTCGATCTTGGCGTGCGCGGGCAGCCGCTCGATGAAGCCCTTGACCTGCTTCAGCTGGTTGGCGTTGTTCAGCGGGCCGTAGAGCACGTCCTCGTCGTCGACCGCGCCGGTCTTGGTCTCCGCGGCGGCCTTGGCCAGCGCGGCGACGAACTCGTCGTGGATGGACTCGTGGACGAGGACCCGGGTGGCGGCCGTACAGTCCTGGCCGGCGTTGAAGTACCCGGCCACCGAGATGTCCTCGACGGCCTTGGGGATGTCGGTGTCCTCGAAGACGACGACCGGCGCCTTGCCGCCCAGCTCCAGGTGGACCCGCTTGAGGTCCTTGGAGGCGGACTCGGCGACCTGCATACCGGCGCGCACGGAGCCGGTGATCGAGGCCATCGCGGGGACCTTGTGCTCGACCATCAGGCGGCCGGTCTCGCGGTCACCGCAGATGACGTTGAACACGCCGCGGGAGTGGCCCAGTTCGTCCAGCACGCTGCCGATGATGTCGGCGATCAGCACCGTGGAGGCCGGGGTGGTGTCCGACGGCTTGATAACGACGGTGTTGCCCGCGGCCAGCGCCGGGGCGAACTTCCACACGGCCATCATCATCGGGTAGTTCCACGGCGCGACCTGGGCGCAGACGCCGACCGGCTCGCGGCGGATGATGGAGGTGAAGCCGTCCATGTACTCGCCGGACGCGCGGCCCTCCAGCATCCGGGCGGCACCCGCGAAGAAGCGGATCTGGTCCACCATCGGCGGGATTTCCTCGGACCGTACGAGCGCGATCGGCTTGCCGCAGTTCTCGGACTCGGCGGCGATCAGCTCCTCCGCCCGCTCCTCGAAGCGGTCGGCGATCTTGAGCAGGACCTTCTGGCGCTCGGCGGGGATCAGGTCGCGCCAGGCGGGGAAGGCAGCCTCGGCGGCGGCCATGGCCGCGTCCACGTCGGCGGCGGCCGAGAGAGGGGCGGTGGCGTACGCCTCACCCGTGGCGGGATTGACCACCTCCGTGGTCCGCCCGTCGGCGGCGTCCCGGAACTCCCCGTCGATGTAGTTGCGCAGACGACGCAGTGCGGTGGTCACTGTGCGCCCCCTTCAGTCAGATATCCGGTGATGTGGCTCCACCCTAGCCATGGAACCCACGTTTTCGACACACCCGCCACTCGGTAACAACGGAATCAGTGAAATTTAGATCGCGACACGACTAATTTCATCGTCCGGGGGTTGCACGACAGACGAGGCTCGTGCACAGTGAACGACGTGGCGCCCTCCCGAAACAGTCCTGACAGAACCGGAACCCCGTCGATCGACTCCGTCTCCCTGGCGATCATCGAGCAGCTCCAGGAGGACGGGCGCCGGCCGTACGCGGCGATCGGCAAGGCCGTCGGCCTGTCCGAAGCGGCGGTACGCCAGCGCGTACAGAAACTGCTCGACCAAGGCGTGATGCAGATCGTCGCGGTCACCGACCCCCTCACGGTCGGTTTCCGCCGGCAGGCAATGGTCGGTATCAACGTCGAAGGTGACCTCGACCCCGTGGCCGACGCCCTGACGACCATGGAAGAGGTCGAGTACGTCGTCATGACGGCAGGCTCCTTCGATCTCCTCATCGAGATCGTCTGCGAGGACGACGACCACCTTCTGGAAATGATCAACAAGCGGATCCGCACGCTTCCCGGCGTCCGATCCACCGAGAGCTTCGTGTACCTCAAGCTCCGGAAGCAGACCTACACCTGGGGAACGAGATAACGATGAGCGGCGACCTCTCCAAGACGGCCTACGACCACCTGTGGATGCACTTCACCCGCATGTCGTCGTACGAGAATGCCCCCGTGCCCACGATCGTGCGCGGTGAGGGCACCAACATCTACGACGACAAGGGCAAGCGCTACATCGACGGTCTGGCCGGCCTCTTCGTGGTCAACGCCGGGCACGGCCGGGTCGAGCTCGCCGAGACCGCCTACAAGCAGGCCCAGGAGCTGGCCTTCTTCCCCGTGTGGTCCTACGCCCACCCCAAGGCCGTGGAGCTTGCCGAGCGCCTTGCCCACCACGCCCCGGGCGACCTCAACAAGGTCTTCTTCACCACCGGTGGCGGCGAGGCCGTCGAGACCGCCTGGAAGCTGGCCAAGCAGTACTTCAAGCTCACCGGCAAGCCGATGAAGCACAAGGTCATATCCCGCGCGGTGGCCTACCACGGCACCCCGCAGGGCGCCCTGTCCATCACCGGTCTGCCCGGCCTGAAGGCCCCCTTCGAGCCGCTGGTCCCCGGCGCGCACAAGGTGCCGAACACCAACATCTACCGCGCCCCGATCCACGGCGACGACCCCGAGGCCTTCGGCCGCTGGGCCGCCGACCAGATCGAGCAGCAGATCCTTTTCGAGGGCCCCGAGACCGTCGCCGCGGTCTTCCTGGAGCCGGTGCAGAACGCCGGCGGCTGCTTCCCGCCGCCCCCCGGCTACTTCCAGCGGGTCCGCGAGATCTGCGACCAGTACGACGTCCTGCTCGTCTCCGACGAGGTCATCTGCGCCTTCGGCCGCCTCGGCACGACGTTCGCCTGTGACAAGTTCGGCTACGTCCCGGACATGATCACCTGCGCCAAGGGCATGACCTCGGGCTACTCCCCGATCGGCGCCTGCATCATCTCCGACCGCCTGGCCGAGCCGTTCTACAAGGGCGACAACACCTTCCTGCACGGCTACACCTTCGGCGGCCACCCGGTCTCCGCGGCCGTCGGCGTCGCCAACCTCGACATCTTCGAGCGCGAGGGCCTCAACCAGCACGTCCTCGACAACGAGGGCAACTTCCTGAGCACCCTGCAGAAGCTGCACGACCTGCCGATCGTCGGCGACGTCCGCGGCAACGGCTTCTTCTACGGCATCGAGCTCGTCAAGGACAAGGTCACCAAGGAGTCCTTCAACGAGGAGGAGACCGAGCGCGTCCTGTACGGCTTCCTCTCCAAGGCGCTGTACGACAACGGTCTCTACTGCCGCGCCGACGACCGTGGCGACCCGGTCATCCAGCTCGCCCCGCCGCTGATCGCGGACCAGCCGGTCTTCGACGAGATCGAGCAGATCCTGCGCACCGTCCTCACCGAGGCCTGGGCCAAGCTCTGACCCTCGCGTCACCTCCTGGGGCGCTCAGCCACAACTGAACATCCAGCGGCTCAGATTCACTCACTTCAAGCCATACGAGTGAATCTGGGCCGTTGTGCTGCCAAGCCACGAATACCGGGGGTCACCAGTCTTTACCGTGCTAGTGACCGATACCCTCCATGGTCGTTCACCCGGTCGGGGGAACGATTCGACGCCTACAACAAGAGGTGCGCAGATGGTGGCCCCGCCTGACAACGACGTTCTCTGGGCCCGCGGCCTGCACCACGCGCACGGCGGCACCTCGGCCCTCGCCGGAGTCTCCGTCGGCGTCCGCGAAGGCGAGATCCTCGCCGTCACCGGCCCGCGCGGCAGTGGCAAGACCACCCTTCTGAAATGTCTCTCCGGTCAACTCGTCCCGTCCGAGGGCGAGGTCTGGTTCAACGGCGCCTCCGTGCACACCCTCTCCTCCCCCAGCCGCGAACGGCTGCGTCTGGACCGGTTCGGCTGGATCGACACCGAACCGCATCTCGTACCCGAACTCACCGCCTGGGAGAACGCCGCCCTCCCCCTCCTTCTCCGCGGCACCGGCACCCGCTCCGCCAAGCACACCGCCGTCGAATGGCTGGACCGCCTCGATGTCGGCATGTGCGCGAACCGCCGTCCGGCGCGGCTCGACCAGTCCCAGCGCCAGCGCATCGCCATCGCCCGGGCACTGGCCACCACCCCCCAGGTGCTGTTCGCCGACGAGCCGACCGCCCCCCTGCACCGCTCCGACGGCACCCAGGTGCTGCGCACCCTGACCACCGCGGCCCGCTCGCACCAGATCACCGTCGTCCTGGCGACCCACGACCCCGAGGTCGCCACGCTCGCCGACCGGTCGCTGGCGCTCCTCGACGGCCGCCAGTCCGGCGCCGCGGCCGAGGCCGCCGGTTCCTCCGATGAGGAAAGCAGGGCAGCGTGCTCGCTCTCCGTCTAGCCCGCGGCTCTCACCCCCTCGTCCTGCTGCGCCGCCTCTGCGTCGCCGCCGCGGCGGCCGGCACCGGCTTCCTGCTGCTCTCCACCGTCGGCCACGCCGCCGGCCATCCGTCCGCGGCCGACGAGTCACTGGTACGCCTGCTGTGGTGCACGGCCCCGCTCGCCGCCACCGCCCAGTTCGCCGTGTCCACGGCCCGCACGGATCCCGCCGCCCGCCTCCAGCGCGGTATGACCGCCGCCGGCCTGGGCCCGCTCCGCCTCACCCTGCTCGCCACGGTCTCCACCGCGCTGACCTGTGTGCTCGGTGTCCTCGCCGCGCTGCTCGCCTTCCTCCGTCTCCGCGGCGACCTCGGTGGCCCGACCGCCGTCCCTCTCTTCGGCGCCGACCTGCTCGGCGCCGGCCATCCGGTACCGCTCCTCGGCGCCCTCATGCTGCTGGCCACCGTGCCGCTGACCGCCGCGGCGGCCACCGCCGTCGCCCTGCGCCCCCGCCACGAGGCCGGCGCCTCCGGGGACGAGAGCCGCCCCACGATCGCCCCGCCCTCCGGTCTCCCGTGGGGCATCGCCCTGGCCGCGGCCGGCCTGGCGATCGAGGCGTACACCAGCCGCACTCCCGGCGCCCACAGCGGGCTGCTGCCCCTCCCCGGCCGGCTGATCGGCAGCCCGCCGGGCGTCCTGGCCGGCTGGGCACTGTCGGCCTTCGGCCTGGTGCTGGCAGGACCCGGGCTGGTGCATCTGTGCGGCCGGCTCCTCTGCGCCGGCCGGCCCGGCGCCCTGCGCCTGCTGTCCGGGCGGGTCCTGCAGGAGGAGTCGCACCGCCTCGGGCGTCCGCTCGGCGTCCTGTGCGCGGCCGGCTCCGCCGCGTACGCCGCGGTGAAGGTGTACGAAGCCTCGTCCTCCCATCCTTTCGGGCCGCTCACCGCCGTGGGCGCAGCGGTCGTGCTCGCCTGTGTCACCGCCAGCGCGCTCACCGCCGCGGTGGAATCCCGCTCGGCCCGCGCCCACACCACGGCGGCCCTCCGCCGCCTGGGTGCCTCCGCCTCCGTCCTCTACCGGGCAGCGGCCCTGCGCGCCCTGGCACTTGTGATCGTCCTGGCTCCGCTGACCTGGACCGTCGCGGAGATGGCCACGCTTCCGCTCGTGCACTGAGGAGGCGGGCGGACCGGGGAAGGCCGGCGCGCCGACGGCGCGACGGCTCCCGCCCCGCCTCCGCCCGCGCCCCCCCTCTCACCCGGCCCGGCCCGGCCCGGACCCGCCGGCCGTGCCGCTGCCCCGCGCCGGAAGGTGACGCTCGCCCTCAGCGGGCAAGGGCCGTGGCCTCGACTTCTATCCGCCAGTCCGGCCGGGCCAGGGACGACACTTCCAGGAGGGTGTCCGCGGGGTAAGGCTCGGTCAGGAACTCCTGGCGCAGGGCGATGACATGGCCGAGGCCGGCAGCCATGTCCGTCACGAAGATGCCCACTTTCACCACGTCCGCGAGCGAGGAGCCCGCCGCCGCGAGCACGCGCTCGACGTTCGCGAACGCCTGCCGGCCCTGGGCCAGGAAATCCCCGGACACCGTCCGCCCCTGCGCGTCGATGCCGGCCTGTCCCGACACATGGATCAGTCCGCCCGCCCTGATGGCCTGTGAGATGCGGTACGGCGCGTACCAGTCCGGTGTCGTGGCGATCCGTTCGATCTCCGGCCGGTCCGGTGCCCCGGCCGCGCCCTCCGCCGGCTCCGGCATCGTCGTCGTCATGGCTCTCCCCCTCAGTTCCATGCACCTGCATCACTTGCATGCGCATGCATTAGTTTCCGCTGCATGTACCCTGCTGTCAAGGGCCCGTCGGCACACGGCAGAAGAAGGCGGAGAGCGATGGACGCGGAGCACTGGGACCGGCTCGGAGCACTGCACACACGCGTCGAGCAGGAGTTGGCGAAGGCCCTGCAGCAGCACCACGGCATCGGGCTGTCCGAGTACCGCGCCCTCGCCAGGCTGGCCCACGCGGACGACGGCGAGCTGCGCATGCAGGAGCTCGCCGACCTCATCGGCCTCAACCAGAGCTCCGTGAGCCGCCTGGCCTCCCGCCTGGAGTCGTCCGGCCTGACCCGCCGCGACCTGTGCCCCGACGACCGGCGCGGGGTATACAGCGTGATCACGGATGAGGGCCGGGACGTCCACGCGCAGGCGCGTCCGACCTACGACGGCGCACTGCGCGCCGCGCTCGACGCGGCGGCCGCGGACGGGCACCTCGGTCCTCTGGTGGCGTCGCTGCGGTCCTAACATGACGGGCGTGTCGAATGCAGAGTCTTCAGCGTCCCGCCGCTTCCCGGCCCACGACGACAACCGCGACCACGAAATCGAATCCCTCGCCGAGTTCGACCGGGTGGTCACCGCCGGCAGTCTCGCCGGACACCGCGTCCAGTCGGTCGACCTGACGGACCGTACGTTCGCGCTGCTCAGCACGGACACCACGGAGTCGGTGTTCCTCGGCTGCGTCATGGAGCCGGACGCCGCCGCCAAGATACGGGCCGGGGGCTCCCTGGTCTTCCCGCCCGTACCGGACCTGCCGTTCGACCCCTACCGTGGCAGCCTGTACGGCCCGGACGAACTCTTCGCGCGGCTGGCCGAGGCCGGCTACGACGCCACCCCGGACGCCCGCGCGTACCACTGGTACCAGGAGACCAAGTCGGACGGCGACATCTTCGCCTCGATGCTGCGCAGCATCCACGACGACGCCGTCTCGGACGCCCTCGACGAACACCTCGCCGGCGCACAGGTGGTGGGCATCATGGGCGGCCACGCCCTGCGGCGCGATGGAGCGGACTACGCGGGCGCGGCCCGGCTCGGCCGCCGGCTCACCCGGGACGGCCTGACCGTCGCGACGGGCGGCGGCCCCGGCGCGATGGAGGCGGCGAACCTCGGGGCGTACACCGCGCCCTTCGAGGACGGCATGCTCGACGCGGCGCTGGAACGTCTCGCCAAGGCACCGCACTTCACCGAGTCGATCACCGAGTGGGCGCGGGCCGCCTTCGGCATCCGGCACGACCGGCCGGGCGGCGGGGTCTCGGTCGGCATTCCCACCTGGTTCTACGGCCATGAGCCGCCGAACGTCTTCGCGACCCACATAGCGAAGTACTTCGTCAACGCGGTACGCGAGGACGGCCTGCTGGCGCGCTCCAACGCGGGCGTGGTCTTCCTCCCGGGCGCGGCCGGGACCGTACAGGAGATCTTCGACAACGCGACGCCCAACTACTACGGGTCACGGGGCGAGCCGACCCCGATGGTGCTGGTGAACCGCGAGCACTGGACCGAGACGCTTCCCACCTGGCCACTGCTCCAGGCACTCGCGGCGGACCGTCCCATGGCGGCCAGGATCGCCCTGGTCGACTCGGTGGACGAAGCTCCCGAGGCACTGTCCCGCCTCCGGTCCGAGGTCGTTTCCTGACCCACCGGCGGTCCTTCGCCCGCGCCGTGCCGTACCGGGGGATCGCGCCCCGGCACGGCCTCCCCCGGCCGGCCGGACGGCGGGTTCGACCGGCGAGGCAACTCCCGTCCCGAAATGCGCGTCTGGCAGGCCGGGCACGTAACAGATGGTGCACGTAACAGATGGATTGAGACAGCGGGCGAACGGAGCTCTTGGTGATCATCGGTCTTCTGACGGCCGTGGCGGCGTCGGCCTGCTACGGCACGGGATCGGTCCTGCAGGCGGTGGGCTCCCGCAAATCCGCCCGCCGGGAGGCGGCCAAGGCCTCCACCACCGGTGTCACCCAGCACGGCGGCCCCAGCCTGTCGTCGACCGCGAAGGCGGCCGTGACCTGGGAGTTCATGGTCGGCACGGTGCTGGATTTCCTGGGGTTCGGGCTCGGTGCGCTGGCCGCCAGGCTGCTGCCGCTGTTCCTCTCCCAGACCGTGATCAGCGCCAACCTCGTGATCACGGCGGTGCTGAGCATCAAGCTCCTCGGGGTCCGGCTCTCCCGGGCCGAGTGGAGCTCCATCGGCGTGGTGTGCGGGGCGTTGGTGCTGCTGGCCACGGCCGCCGGGCCGGAAGGCAGCGGCCACACCCCGATCGCCGCCCACTGGTGGCTGCTCGCCGTTTCCGTCGTGCTCATGCTCGGCGGCACTCTGATCGTGCGGCTGCTCGGGGGACGGGCCGCGATCCTCGCAGGCCTGCTCTCCGGCCTGGGCTTCGGTGCGCTCGGGGTCGGCGTACGCGTGCTGAACGGCGTGGGCCCCTTCCACCTGCCGTCGCTGCTCGGCGACCCCGCCCTGTACGCCATTCTGGTGGCCGGAATCGGGGGCATGTACCTGCACACCGTCGCCCTGCAGATCGGCTCGGTGAACGGCGCCACGGCCGCGCTGGTGGTGGGCGAGACGGTGGTCCCGGGCATTCTCGGGGTGCTGTGGCTGGGCGACTCCTCACGTCCCGGCTTCGCCTGGGTCGCCGCCCTCGGGTTCGTGGTGGCCGTGGCGGGCGCCGTCGCCGTCGCCTGGTTCGGTGAGCCGGAGCCGGGGGACGGGCCCGGCGCGCCGACGGCGGAGGGGGCGCGGACGGAAATGGCGGCGCGCTGAGCCCCCGCGCCTCACGCCCCGGGCCCCGGCTCCGTGCCCCGGGGAGCCCAGGGACCCGCTCCACGTGACCGGCCCGCGGCATCCGGCGTGATCAGCCCGCCGGCTCCGGCAGGATCAGCCCCTCGGCTCCGATGTGATCACGGTCAGCGCGTCGTATCCGAGGTGATCAGCCCGCCGCATCCGGCGCGCCCAGCACCACCACGTCCTGTGCCGCGAACGAGATGCCCACCCGCTCCCCCGCCTCCGGCGCGTCCCGCAGTGCGCAGGCCGCCTCCACCTGGGGCCCGGCGGCCGGCTGGAGCAGCAGCGCGACATGGGTGCCACGGAAGGTACGGGCCGTGACCTTACAGGGCAGCCCCTCGGGGGCGGCGGTCAGCCGTACCCCGGCCGGGCGGACGAGCAGGCGGCACGACCCGTCCGCCGTACCGTCCGGGACCGGCACCTTGCCCCAGGGGGTGGCAGCGGCCTCGCCCTGCACCGTCGCCGCGACCACGTTGTCGAAGCCGAGGAAGCGGGCGACGAATTCGGTGGCGGGCTGCTGCCAGACCTCCAACGGGGTGCCGGTCTGTGCGATCCGGCCGTCCTGCATCACCACGACCCGGTCGGCGAGCGCAAAGGCCTCTCCCTGGTCGTGGGTGACCGCCAGTACGGTGGTGCCCAATTCACGAAAGAGGCGGCGGAGTTCGACGACCAGCCGTTCGCGCAGCCCGCGGTCGAGCTGGCCGAGGGGTTCGTCCAGCATCAGCAGGCGGGGGCGGGGGGCCAGCGCGCGGGCCAGCGCGACCCGCTGCTGTTCGCCGCCGGACAGCGAGGCCACGGCGCGCCGCTGGGCGCCCGGCAGGCCGACGAGGTCCAGCAGTCCGGCGACCGTGCGCTCCCGCTCGGCGCGTGCGGAACGCCGCATCCGCAGCCCGAAGGCGACATTGCCCTCGACGTCGTGCTGCGGGAAGAGCTGGTGGTCCTGGAACATCAGGCCGACCCCGCGCCGGTGGGCCGGCACCCCGGACTGCTCCCGCCCCTCCAGCAACACCGCTCCCGCGTCGGCCTGTTGGAGCCCGGCGACCACCCTCAGCAGGGTGGACTTGCCACTGCCGCTCGGCCCCAGGACGCACACGATTTCGTGCGCGGCGACGTCCAGATCCACCGCGTCCAGCGCGGGGCGTCCCGCCGTACCGAAGCGGACGGTCACCCCGCCCAGCCGCAGCAGTTCCTGCGCCGTGGTCCCGGCCCGTGCCGTCATCTAGAACTCCCCGGAGTGGTCGACGGGGCGCAGGCGCTCAAGTACCAGCAGGGCACCGGCGCACACCACCATCAAGAGGGTCGACAGGGCCATCGCCTGCCCGTAGTTGAGCTCTCCCGCACGTCCCAGCAGACGTGCCACGGCGACCGGCAGCGTCGGCTGGTCCGGCCGCGCGATGAAGACCGTCGCGCCGAACTCGCCGAGGGAGACGGCGAAGGCGAAGCCTGCGGCGATCAGCAGGGCCCGCCGCACCATCGGCAGGTCGACCTCGCGCCACACCCGCCACGGCGAGGCACCGAGCACGGCGGCCGCCTCCCGCAGCCGTCCGTCGACCGCTCGCAGGACCGGCAGCATCGTCCGGACCACGAACGGCACCCCCACCAGCGCCTGGGCGAGCGGCACCAGCCACCACGACGCGCGCAGGTCGAGCGGCGGCGTGTCGAGACTGATCAGGAATCCGAACCCGACGGTCACCGCGGACACCCCCAGGGGCAGCATCAGCAGGGCGTCGAAGCCCCGGACGAACCGGCTGACCAGGGCCGTCCGCCCGGACGGGCCCCTGCCCAGCCGGGGGAGGGTCAGCGCGGCGGCCGCCAGTCCGCCCACCACCAGCGCGATCGCCGTGGCGGCAGCCCCGTAGGCGAGGGAGTTCCACAGGGCGTCCAGGGGCGCGACAGCGAAGGTGCTGTCGGCGTTCGCGGCCGACCGCAGCGAGGTGTAGAACACCGCTCCGTAGCCGTCCGGCCCGGCGAACGACCGCTCCACGAGGACGAGGAGCGGCACGATGAGCAGGACGGTGATGACGGCGAGCGTCCCCCACAGCAGCGTCCACTGGGCGCGGCCGCGCGGCCGGTGGGCGGTCTGCGAGGCCGGCACGAGCCGCAGGGCACTTTCCCGGCGGCGCACCGTCCAGGCGTGCAGCGCCAGCACGCCCAGCACCGCCGCGAACTGGACCATGGTGAGGACGGCGGCCGCCGGCAGGTCCAGGAACTCCGCGGTCTGCCGGTAGATCTCCACCTCCAGCGTCGCGAAGGTGGGCCCGCCGAGAATCTGCACCACCCCGAAGGAGGTGAAGGTGAAGAGGAAGACCATGAGCGCGGCGGCCGCGACGGCGGGCCCCAGGGCGGGCAGGGTCACCCTCCGCCAGGCCGCGAACCGTCCGGCCCCCAGCATCCGCGCCGCCTCTTCCTGACGCGGGTCGAGCTGGGCCCAGAGCCCGCCGACGGTCCGGACGACCACGGCGTAGTTGAAGAACACATGCGCGAGCAGGATCGCCCACACCGAGGTGTCCAGGCGCAGGCCCCAGAGGTCGTCCAGCAGCCCGCCCCGTCCCGCCAGCGCCAGGAAGGCCGAGCCGACGACGACGGTCGGCAGCACGAACGGCACCGCCACCACGGCCCGCAGCACTTGCTTGCCGGGGAAGTCGAACCGCGCGAAGACATAGGCACCGGGCAGCGCGATCAGCAGGGTCAGCCCCGTGGAGGCCGCCGCCTGCCAGACGGTGAACCACAGCACATGGACGATGTCCGGGTCGCTCAGCACAGCACCGAACCGGCCGAGCTGCCACCGCCCGCCGTCCTTGAGCCCGCGTCCGACGATCGCCACCACCGGATAGGCGAAGAACAGCGCGAAGAAGGCGAGCGGCACCGCCATCAGGCCGAGCCGCGCCGCCGTTCCCCGTACGGGCCGCGGGCGCCGGCCGCGGACTACTTCAGAACGAGCGAGGACCACTGCTTGATCCACTGTTCGCGGTTCTTGGTGATCGTCCCGGGCGGCAGCGTCGTGGGCTTGTCGATCTTCGTGCCGTACTTGGTGAACAGCTGCGGCACCGTGGCGTCCTCACGTGCCGGGTTGACGAACATCTGCAGCGGTACGTCCTCCTGGAACTTCTTGGTCAGCAAGAAGTCCAGCAGCGCCTTGCCGCCCTTCTCGTTCTCCGCTCCCTTGAGCAGGCCGCCGAATTCGATCTGGCGGAAGCAGGTGCCCGTCGCGATCCCGGTCGGCGCCTCCTTGGGCGCGGGCTTCTTGCCCAGCACCTCGGCCGGCGGGCTGGAGGCGTAGGAGACCACCAGCGGCTTGTCGCCCTTGCGCTTGCCGGCCGCGGATCCCGTGAACCGCTCGTAGTACGCCTGTTCCCAGCCGTCGACGACCTCGACGCCATTGGCCTTGAGCTTCTTCCAGTAGTTCTGCCAGCCGGCCGGCCCGTACTTCGCGATGGTGCCGAGCTGGAAGGCGAGCCCCGGGGAGGAGGTGGCGGAGTTCTCCGTCACGAGCAGCCCCTTGTACCGGGGCTTGAGCAGATCGTCGAAGGTCTTGGGCGGCGGGGTCTTGTGCCGGGCGAAGTAGCCGCGGTCGTAGTTGACGCAGATGTCGCCGTAGTCGAGCGGGGTGACGCGGTGCTCGCCCTTGTCGAGCTGCAGCCCGGCCGGCACGTCCGCCAGCCCCTTGGCCCGGTACGGGCTGAAGAGCCCTTCGTGCAGCCCGCGCGAGAGCAGCGTGTTGTCGATACCGAAGAACACATCGCCCTGTGGATTGCCCTTGGACAGGATCGCCTGGTTGACGGCCTTCCCGGCATCCCCGCCCTTGAGGATCCTGACCTTGTAGCCGCTCTCCTTCTCGAAGGCGCTCAGGACCGATTTGGAGACGTTGAACGAGTCATGGCTGACGAGCGTGACGGTCTTGGCGTCCGCGCCCCCGTCCGGGCCGCCGCAGGCGGCCAGCGCCGACATGCCGACCGCGGCGACGACCGCCGTGGCGGTGATTCTGCTCGTGGTGCTCACTGATTTCCTCCTGGCTGGCCAGGAAGAGACGCGGCCCCGCCCGGTGCCCACGGCTCTCTGCGTCCGAGGACGCAGGGCGCGGACCCCGGGCGGGGCGCAACAGCATGAGTGACGACCGAACTTCCTACCCGGAATGACCCGGGCGAGGTTCAAGGGTCTGCGGGCACCGTAGAGGTCTACGACGCTTCCGCACTCTCAGCGCTGTGGCGCTCCCCTGTCGGATGTGGTGCATTTGTTCGATCACACAGTACCAGCGGGCGGTCAGCGTTCCGAGGCCGCGAGCTGGCCGCAGGCGCCGTCGATCTCCTGGCCGCGGGTGTCGCGGACGGTCACCGGTACGCCGTGTGCCTCGATGGCCTGGACGAACGCCCGCTCGTCCTCGGGGCGCGAGGCGGTCCACTTCGATCCGGGCGTCGGATTCAGCGGAATGAGGTTCACATGGACGCGCTTGCCCTTCAGCAGCCGTCCCAGCAGGTCACCACGCCACGCCTGGTCGTTGATGTCCCGGATCAGCGCATACTCGATCGAGATCCGCCGCCCGGACTTCTCCGCGTACTCCCAGGCGGCGTCCAGCACCTCACGCACCTTCCAGCGCGTGTTGACGGGCACCAGGGTGTCGCGCAGCTCGTCATCGGGCGCATGCAGCGACACCGCCAGCCGGCACTTGAATCCTTCATCGGCGAACCGCAGCATCGCCGGCACCAGCCCGACCGTCGAGACGGTGATCCCCCGCTGGGACAGCCCCAGCCCGTCGGGCTCGGGGTCGGTCAGCCGCCGGATCGCCCCGACCACCCGCTTGTAGTTGGCGAGCGGCTCGCCCATCCCCATGAAGACGATGTTCGACAGCCGCGCGGGCCCGCCCGGCACCTCGCCGTCGCGCAGCGCACGCATCCCGTCGACGATCTGGTGCACGATCTCGGCGGTCGACAGGTTACGGTCCAGGCCCGCCTGCCCCGTCGCGCAGAACGGGCAGTTCATTCCGCACCCGGCCTGCGAGGAGATGCACATGGTGACCCGGTCCGGGTAGCGCATCAGCACGGACTCGACGAGCGTGCCGTCGTGCATCTTCCACAGCGTCTTGCGCGTGGTGTCGTCGTCACACGAGATGTGCCGGACGACCTTCATCAGGTCCGGCAGCAGCTCGGCCGCCAGCTTCTCGCGCGCCGCCGCCGGGATGTCGGTCCACTGCGCCGGGTCGTGCGCATAGCGGGCGAAGTAGTGCTGCGACAGCTGCTTGGCGCGAAACGGCTTCTCCCCGATCGCGGCCACCGCTTCGCGACGCTCGACGGGACTGAGATCGGCAAGGTGCCGCGGAGGCTTCTTGGCCCCGCGCGGCGCGACGAAAGTGAGTTCTCCGGGTGCAGGCATGGTGCGTCCAGTGTGGCAGATCGTTTACGGGAGCCCAGGTCGGAGCGGTGAACGGGCGGTCACCCGCTGTTGTCCTCTGTCATGGACGACCGACCGCGTCATCGATCCACACGCCAAGAGCCGCCGGGAAGCCACCAAGATCGGCAATCCCACGCGGCCGCATTGTCGGCATGGTCACGGGGCCGGGAGCGAACAAATGACGCCGGCGCTTCTTTGCCGTCACGCGCATTCCTGCTGCCGTTCACTGCTGTTGATGTCCTGACGACCCGGCCCCTGCTGTCCGCGCCGCTTCCGGAGCGAGACGGGCGGGCCGGCCTCCCACGAGGACGAGCAGGATTCCTGCCGCGGCAGCATCAACTGGTCGGCTAGCATGGCATGTTGACTGTCCTACCTACTCAAGGAAGCCTGATGACCGGTCCCGGCAGCGACAGCTTCACCTGGCATCAGCTTCCGCCCTTTTTCCGAGATGCTGACACAGGCTCCATTCGCTCGAAGCGCCGCTATTTCGGTCAACTCCGCCTGACACTCCTTCTGTTATTCCTGGCGGCAGCCGTCGGCACCACGACGCTCAAATTCCGCGGTAACGGGATCGACTGGGCGGGTCTTGTCGCCTCCTTGGCTTTCATTTCCTCCATCCTGGTCCGGCTCTACATCGTGGAGCAACGAGATGAGCGGCGCTGGTACGAGTGCCGGGCCGCCGCCGAATCATGCAAGACGCTAGCCTGGCGCTACGCGGTGTGCGGAGACCCCTTCCCTGAATCCATGCCGGCGGTCGAGGCCCGGCGTCTCTTCATCAACAGACTCCGGGAGATCAGCCTCGGTCTCGATATCGTCGACGTGTCTGCCGGACTCGACGTCAACGAGGCGATGGAACGCTGCCGGGCCGCCGGCAGAGACGAGCGCATCGCGACCTACAAAAGCAATCGCCTGATGGAACAAGTCGAGTGGTACGCGAGGATGGCCAAACTGCGCGACAGGCAGTCCCGTACCTGGCGGAGTGTTGCTCTTGCCGGGGAAATGATCGGCGTCGTCGCCGGTGCGGTGAAGGCATACGGCGTGGTTTCCATCGATTTGCTCGGTGTGGTCAGTGCGGGAGTTGCCGGAGTCACCGCATGGTTCCAGGCACAGCGGCTGGAGACAGAAGCCTCCGCATACAGCCTGACCGCGCGGGAGATCAGGCACATTCTCTCTCTCACGGATGAATCCGCGGACGCGGAGTCCTGGGGCAAATTCGTCGACCAGGCGGAAGCCGCCATCTCACGAGAGCACACCATGTGGGCGTCGGGCCGTACGGGCAACGTGGGACTGACAGGCTGAAGAGCTCTTTCCGTCGGCCGTGCCGAATTTCTCCTGAGATCGGCTCAATGAGTGGCGTTCGCGGACCGGACCGGCGTGCTCCAGCAACGTTCCGAACCAGCCCTGTACCCCTTTGGGCGTCACGGGTGGCGACAGAAGGCTGGAGACGATGTTCGGGCGAAGGAAATTCCTCATGGCCGGCGCCACGGCCGGCGCTTTGGGGGGCGCGGGCATGCTGCTCTCACGGGGCGTCCTGGGAGCTCAGGACGATGCGTCGCCGGTTCACGGGACAGGGTCCGCGGACAGCGCGGTGCCGCAGACCCCTCCACTGGAGAGGTACGTCGATCCGCTGCCCAGGCCGGTGACGGCCATTTCGGATCCTTCCGTGTATCCGGGCGCCGACTACTACGAGATCACGATGCGGCAGGGCTCATGGCGCTTCCACCGGGATCTCGCGCCGGCCACCGTATGGGGCTACTGGGCCACGAACCCGCACGATCCCCGCAAGCCGATCGGCATGGGCTATCTGGGGCCGACCCTCAGCGTGACCCGAGACCACCCGACGGTCGTCAAATACCGCAACGAGCTGCCGACCACCCACCTGTTCCCATCCGTGATCGACAGTATTCGCAGCGGGGACCCTCAGCTCGCCCCGAGCCCTCCGCCTCCCTACAAGAGCGCACCGCCTTTTCCGCCGCCTATCAACGTGTGGAACGTCGTGCACCAGCACGGCGGTTTCACGGCACCGCAATCCGACGGCATGCCGCTGCATTCCTTCAGCCCGGACGGCTTCCACGCCGAGTCCTACACCACCCTGGACCCGGGCCGGGTCAAGCCCAACGAAGCGATCTGCGCCTACACCAATCACGACCGCTCGTGCATGCTCTGGTATCACGATCACGCCATGGGGATGACCAGCGTCAACGTCTATGCGGGCCTCGCCGGTCTCTACCTCATCCGTGACCCCGCCGACGAACGGCTCGGGCTGCCGCGAGGCGAATTCGAGGTCCCCCTCATCCTGCAGGACCGGACCTTCCACCGGGACGGCTCACTCGCCTACACCATGGCCCAGAGGGAGGGCGAGGACACCCCGGTGGTCAACGGAAAGGCGTACCCCTTTCTGGCGGTCGAGCCGCGACGCTACCGGCTGCGCATTCTCAACGCTTCGAACGAGCGTTTCTGGCGGCTGAGGTTCGACGTTCCCAGGGACGTACTGCCCCAGCCCACGCTGCCGTTCTGGCTGATCGGCACCGACGGCGGCTTCCGTGCTCCGTTGCAGATGCTGAACTTCCTGATTTCGCCCGCCGAACGGTACGACCTGATCGTCGACTTCAGCCAGATGCTCAGGGGCACGAACATCACGTTGTCGAACTACCACGCGCCGGTCCACTACCCCGGCATGCCCGGCATGGGGCCGGTGATTTCGGAAGACAGCCGATCGACGCGGCCGCCTACCAGGCGGATTACGAAAAGTGGCTTGACGGCGGCCGCAGGCCGGAAGACCGACCGGTGCTGGCGAACTATCTCACCGGCCCACCGAGCCCCCCGGACCCGGACGAAGCACGGTCCGACAAGGACACCTTCAAGTCCTATCCGGAGACGGTGACCGGAATCATCGTTCAGGAATTCACTCCGCCGACGGATACGATCGCGTCGATCCGGACAGCGGCACAAAACTCCCGGCGACGTACGTCCACCACTGCCACATCCTCGAACACGAGGACGACGGCCTGATGCGCCCCTGGACAATCGTCGCCCACGACGACCACCACGGCACCGAACAGGGCGGCGGCCACGGGCACGGACACTGACGGCTCGATCGGCCTGCACGGGCCGGCCCCACGCGCCCTGCGAACCGGCCGGAAGCGCCGGCCCGACGCGCTTGGGCGCGGCGTTGGGTGAGGCGGGTGTATGGAAGCCACGTACACGCCAGGAGCCGCGGGCACCGGGCTGGGGCGGACGCGCCGGCACCTCATGCGAAAGGGGCCCGCCGCTTGGTGCGGCAGGCCCCTTGCAGGCGTCGGGAGACCGTCCCGCGCAAGGAAGCGGGAAGAGGACGAACCGGAGGACTCACTTCCGCCCGCAGTCCCTCTCCCCCTACGGTCCCTGGGTTCAGCCGGACCCCACGAAGACCACGAACAGCAGCCAGACGACCGGCGCCGTCGGCAGCAGGGAGTCGAGGCGGTCCATGATTCCGCCGTGGCCGGGGAGCAGGGTGCCCATGTCCTTGATGCCGAGATCGCGCTTGATCATGGATTCGCCCAGGTCGCCGAGGGTGGCGCTGGCCGCGACCGCGAGGCCGAGCAGCAGGCCCTGCCACCAGGCACCGTGCACGATCAGGAATTCCATGCACAGGGCGCCGGCCACCATCGCGAAGAGCACCGCGCCGATGAGGCCTTCGCGGGTCTTTCCGGGGCTGATGCGCGGTGCGAGCTTGTGCCTGCCGAACCGCCAGCCGACCGCGTACGCGCCGGTGTCGCTGACGACCGTGAGCATCAGGAAGGTCAGCACCCGGTCCGGCCCGTCGGGCTCCGCCGCGAGCATCAGCGCCACGAACGTTGCGAGGAAGGGCACGTAGAACGCCGCGAAGACACCGGCGGTGACGTCCCGCAGATAGTTCTCGGGGGCCTCGGTCATCCGCCAGACGAGGACGGCCAGCGCGGTGAGCGCCATCGCCACCCAGGCGCCCTCGGCACCGCGGACGTACCCGGCGGCCACCATGGCGGTCCCGCCGACCGCCAGCGGCACCAGCGGCACCTTGATGTCCTTGCGCTCCGCCAGCCGCGAGGTCAGCTCCCACAGGCCCACCACGACGGCGATCGCTATCACGCCGATGAAGACAGGCTTGTAGACGAAGAGCGACGCAACGATGATCGCGCCGAGGCCGATACCGACCCCTATCGCGGCGCGCAGATTGCGGCCCGCGCTCTTCTTCTTCGGCTTCTCTGAGTCCGGCGAGCTGTCGGACCCGGAAAGAGAGGTGGGCATGGGCTCCTGCGGCTTTTCGTCGCGGAACAGGGGGCCGCTCGGTCGAGCAGCCCCCCGGTCGTCCAGGTGATCCCGGCTATCCCGGATGTCCCGATATTCCCGGTCGTCGTCCTGGTGTCCGCCCGGCCCGGGCACGAAGGGCAGGGGCCGAGTCCGGTCCGGGTCGCCCCAGTCGTGCCCGGGACCCGCCGGGGCGGGGGGCGCCACCCCGCGAAGCGAGGAGGCCGGTCCGTGATCGGACGGTGCCCGGTGTCCGGCGCCGGGCGGGGCGGCCCCCCAGGAAGACTCGTTCATCAGACCTCGAGGAGCTCGGATTCCTTGTGCTTGAGGAGCTCGTCCACCTGCGCGACGTACTTCGCGGTGGTGTCGTCGAGCTCCTTCTCGGCACGGCGGACCTCGTCCTCGCCGGTTTCCTTGTCCTTGACGAGCTTGTCGAGCGTTTCCTTGGCCTTGCGGCGGACGCTGCGGATCGAGATCTTGGCGTCCTCGCCCTTGTTCTTCGCGACCTTGATGAACTCCTTGCGGCGCTCCTCGGTCAGCTCGGGGAACGTCACCCGGATGATGTTGCCGTCGTTGCTCGGGTTGACGCCGAGGTCGGAGTCGCGGATGGCCTGCTCGATGTTGCGCAGGGCGCTCTTGTCGAACGGGGTCACCACGGCCATCCGCGGTTCGGGAACCGAGAACGACGCCAGCTGGTTGATCGGCGTCATCGCACCGTAGTAGTCCGCCACGATCTTGTTGAACATCGCCGGGTGCGCACGCCCGGTGCGAATCGCGGCGAAGTCCTCCTTGGCGACCACGACGGCCTTCTCCATCTTCTCCTCGGCCTCGAGGAGGATCTCTTCGATCACCACTTGCTCCTGGTCTTTTCGGTAAGAAGCAGAGCCTCGCCCCTGCCGCGCGTCTTCTCCTGCACGGTGTCCGACCGGCAGGCCGTTGTCCATCCCCGTACCGGGGTCTTCCCCCGGCCGGGAGCTGCCGCCCGTACCGGCCGATGCCCGTACGGAACCACGGCAGTTGGGGCCGTCAGGCCCGGGTGCCCTGATCGCTGACGAGCGTGCCGATCTTCTCACCCTTCACCGCGCGCGCGATGTTGCCCTCGGCGAGCAGCTCGAAGACGAGGATCGGGAGCTTGTTGTCCCGGCAGAGCGTGATGGCGGTGGCATCGGCGACCTTCAGGTCCCGGGTGATGACCTCGCCGTATTCGAGGGCGTCGAACTTCACCGCGTCGGGGTTCTTCTTGGGGTCGGAGTCGTAGACCCCGTCCACCCCGTTCTTGCCCATCAGCATGGCCTCGGCGTCGATCTCCAGGGCACGCTGTGCGGCGGTGGTGTCGGTGGAGAAGTACGGCATGCCCATGCCGGCGCCGAAGATCACGACCCGGCCCTTCTCCAGATGGCGCACCGCGCGCAGCGGAATGTACGGCTCCGCGACCTGGCCCATGGTGATCGCCGTCTGGACGCGGGAGTCGATGCCCTCCTTCTCCAGGAAGTCCTGGAGGGCCAGACAGTTCATGACCGTGCCCAGCATGCCCATGTAGTCGGAGCGGGCGCGGTCCATGCCGCGCTGCTGGAGCTCCGCGCCACGGAAGAAGTTGCCGCCGCCGATCACGATGGCGATCTCGTAGCCGTCGCGCACCACGGCGGCGATCTCGCGGGCCATCGCGTGCACGACGTCGGGGTCGACACCCAGTCCGCCGCCGCCGGCGAATGCTTCGCCCGACAGCTTCAGCAGGAAGCGTCGCCTGCCGCCGTGGCCGGCATGGTCTGCGTGCGCGCCGTCGGCACCGTGAATCATTGAGCTCTCCTCGTGCACATACGAAGAAGGCCATTGCCGTGGGTCTGGTTGAGATCCCGGTGCGGCAATGGCCTCCTCGTCACATCTGCGGCCGGCCGTTGAGCGGCCGACTGCCTACGACCCTAGCGGGGTCGTAGGTCATTCGCTGTCTTCGCGACAGGCTCAGATGCCGACCTTGATGCGCGCGAAGCGCTTCAGGGTGACACCGGCCTCCTGCAGGACCTTCTCGACGGACTTCTTGTTGTCGAGCGCGTACGGCTGGCCGAGCAGCGTCGCGTCCTTGAAGAAGCCGTTGAGGCGACCCTCGACGATCTTCGGCAGGGCAGCCTCGGGCTTGCCCTCCGCACGCGTGGTCTCCTCGGCGACGCGGCGCTCGGCCTCGACGACCTCGGCCGGGACGTCGTCCTTGGAGAGGTACTTCGGGGCGAAGGCGGCGATGTGCTGCGCGACGCCCTTGGCGACCTCGGCGTTCTCCTTGTCGAGCTCGACGAGGACACCGATCTGCGGCGGCAGGTCAGGCATGGTGCGGTGCATGTAGACCGACACGAAGCCGTCGGAGAACTGCGCGAAGCGGTCCAGGACGATCTTCTCGCCCAGGGTGGCGTTGGCCTCGTCGACGAACGCCTGGACGGTCTTGCCGGCCTCGATCTCGGAGGCGAGCAGGGCCTCGATGTCGGCCGGAGAGGTCTTCGCGATGTGCGCGGCGATCTCGTTGGCGACGGCCTGGAACTTCTCGCCCTTGGCGACGAAGTCCGTCTCGCACTTCAGCTCGACGATGACACCGGAGGCGTTGTCGTCGCCGACCAGGGAGACCACGGCGCCGTTCTCGGCGGAGCGGCCCTCGCGCTTGGCGACGCCCTTCTGGCCCTTGATGCGCAGCGCCTCGACGGCCTTGTCGACGTTGCCCTCGGCCTCGTCCAGGGCCTTCTTGCAGTCCATCATGCCGGCGCCGGTGAGCTCGCGGAGCTTCTTGACGTCAGCGGCGGTGTAGTTCGCCATGGTCTGTGAATCTCTTCTCGAAATCTCGAAGTCGAAAGATCTACGGGTGGACGGCGGGGGCGGCGCTTGTGGCGCCCTCCCCCGCCGTCATCAGCCGGATGCTGCGGGTCAGGCCTGCTCGGCGTCCGCGGCCGGCTTCTCGGCCTCGGCGGCAGGGGCCTCGGCGGCGGGGGCCTCGGCGGGCTTCTCCTCGGCCTTGGGGGCCTCGTCGTCAGCCTTCTTCTCGCCCTCGAGCAGGTCGCGCTCCCACTCGGCCAGCGGCTCGGCGGCAGCGGCCTTCTCGCCGGGCTTCTGGTCGCCGGTGGCGGCACCGGAACGGGCGATGAGGCCCTCGGCGACGGCGTCGGCGATCACGCGGGTGAGCAGGGTGACGGAGCGGATCGCGTCGTCGTTGCCCGGGATCTTGTAGTCGACCTCGTCCGGGTCGCAGTTGGTGTCGAGGATCGCGACGACCGGGATGTTGAGCTTGCGCGCCTCACCGACGGCAATGTGCTCCTTCTTGGTGTCCACGATCCAGACGGCGCTGGGCACCTTCTGCATCTCGCGGATACCGCCGAGGGTCTTCTCCAGCTTGGCCTTCTCGCGGGAGAGGACCAGGAGCTCCTTCTTGGTGAGGCCGGAGGCGGCCACATCCTCGAAGTCGATCTGCTCGAGCTCCTTCAGGCGCTGCAGGCGCTTGTAGACGGTCGAGAAGTTGGTCAGCATGCCGCCGAGCCAGCGCTGGTTCACGTAGGGCATGCCCACGCGGGTGGCCTGCTCGGCAATGGCCTCCTGGGCCTGCTTCTTCGTGCCGACGAACATGACCGAGCCGCCGTGGGCGACGGTCTCCTTGACGAACTCGTAGGCGCGGTCGATGTACGACAGCGACTGGAGCAGGTCGATGATGTAGATGCCGTTGCGCTCGGTGAAGATGAAGCGCTTCATCTTCGGGTTCCAGCGGCGGGTCTGGTGCCCGAAGTGGACGCCGCTCTCCAGCAGCTCCCGCATCGTGACGACGGCCATGGCCGTACTCCTTGTTGTACTCGGTTCCACTGCGGCCGGTCGGCCGCGGTGCCTGACGCCCCGACGCGCCTGCCGGGGAAAGCACCTTGCGGGGCCGTCCGAGGACCGAGGAGCGCGGCCGTCGTGCTGCCCGAAAGGGACTGGTGCACTGACGGCGGGGCGTGCGAAGTCGACCCGGTGACCCGGATCGCCATCAGAAGTGTACGGGACGGCCGATGCACCGGGCGACACACACCATTTCGATCCCCGCGCGGGTGACACCGTTGTCCACAGCCACCCGCTCATCCACAGCTTCAGACCAAGATCCCCACGCCGCCGCGGACTGCGCCACGGTCGGGACATGCGACGGAACACACAGCCGAAACCGCAACGCACCCCACGACCGGACACTCGGCGAAGCCCTGGACCACACTCCGGCTCGACCACGATCCGCCACGCCGTCAGCCGCTTCCGCGGGCACCGGCCCGGACCGGCCTACGGCCGGCGGCGCGGCACGGCCCGCGGCCACTGGCTCGGGCGGGCCCGCAACGGGCGGCAGGAGCGGGTTCACGACAGGTGGCACGAGCGGGACCGCGGCGGGCGGCACGAGCCGGGCCGCGGCAGGTGGAACAAGCCGGGCCGCAGCAGGTGGCACGAGCCGGGCCGCGGCCGACTGCAGCGCCGGGCGGGTCTCGTCCCGTGCCCACCGTCCGTATCCCCGTTCCGGTCCCAGTCCTTGCCCGTCTCCCCGCCCCTGTCTCCTCCCTCTCCTCTTCCGCCTTTCCTTCCTCTTTCACCTTCTCCGCCGCGCTCTCCTCTCCCTCCCCTGGCTCTCCCTCCCCGGCCGCCCTTCCGGCCGTCGCCGCCCTTACCGCCGACGCCGCGCGCAGAACCGGCCGGATACGGGCCGAGCTGCTTCTTTCCGGCCCGTGCTCTGGGTGCGCTCCTGGCCCCCGCCGCGGCTGCGGTGCTCACCGCTCTGTTGCCCGTACCGGCGAGCGCCGCCGCCGCTCCGTCCTTGGCAGTGAGGGCGGAGCACGGGATGGAGCACAGGGTGCAGAGGGGGGCGGATGGGCCTGCGGGCGCTGCGGCACGTGACAACGGGGCAAGGGCTCCGGAGAGCGGAGCACGCGCCCAGGAAGTACCGGAAATGCGCCGTGACATGCCGGTGAGACGCCGCGGAGCAACGGCACGCCGCGAGGCAGTGGCGCGGGCCGACCCCTCTGGTGGAGACAGAGCGTGGCCGGTGGGAGAGACCGGAGGAGGCGTAGGACCCACGGTGGTACGCGGATGGGAGCCGCCTCCTGTCCCCTGGGCGGCCGGGCACCGGGGTGTGGACCTGGCCGCGCCCGCCGGCGCACCGGTACGGGCAGCGGCACCGGGCCGGGTCGCGTATGCCGGAACCGTCGCAGGCCGTGGCGTCCTGACGATCGAGGTATCCCGCTCGGGCCGTCCCCCGCTACGCACCACCTTCGAGCCCGTGCGGCCCACGGTCCGCAAGGGGCAACGCGTCACCGCAGGTCAGCCGGTCGCCGTCGTACAGCACGGCCCATTCCACTGTCGGGCACCCTGCCTCCACTGGGGCCTGCGCCGCGGCAAGAGCTACCTTGATCCGTTGTCCCTGCTGCCCGACAGCATGCTCCGCGGCGGCCCCTCGCGACTGCTGCCGATCTTCGGGATTCCGGTACCCGCGGGCGACGGCACGGCCCCCCGGCATCCGGGAGCAGCAGGGCCGGCGCGTTCAGCAGTACCGGCGAAGCCAGCAGCTCAGCAGCGAACGCCGGTGCCGACAGGAGCTGCCCTCATGGAAGCAGCCGGGCTCGTGGCAGCGGCCGTCTGGGCTCTGGGCCGGCTCCATCGGGGGGCTGGGCCGGCTGAGGCCGAGAAGGCTATGCCGAGGCAGCCGGATGGCGAGTGGCACGCTCTTCGGCAGGACGGTGGGTGATCACGGGGCATCCCTGACAACCGGGAGCGGGAGCCGAAGAGGCAGAGCATCGGGAGCGGTGACGCTTCGGCCATAGCGCCGGTCTGCCGCAGAGGCACCCCCCGTACAGCGGGGCGCCCATCGCTGCACGTGGAGGCCGACGACGGACCGACCGGCCGCTGCGGGCTGCGGGCTGCGGGCTGCGGGCTGCGGGCTGCGGGCTGCGGGCTGCGGGCTGCGGGCTGCGGGCTGCGGGCTGCGGGCTGCGGGCTGCGGGGCCAACGAGCGTGGAGGTGGTGGAGGTGGGTGGGTGGGCCGGGGGCCCGGGGGGAAAGGGGAGAAGCCCCCCAAGTCAACCGCGAACCCCCCGGAGCGCCATCGCCACCGCCGCCTCCGTGATCTCGTCCGGGTCTTCTGCGGCACCGAGTTCGATGCGGCGGACCGCGGCGTCGACGACTCCTTGGAGGAGCATGGCCGCGAGTCGGGGCTGTGCATGGCCGAGGGCGGCCAGCGCCTCGACGATCATGGCGATCAGTCCGCCGTGGGCCGCGCGGATCTTCTCCCGTGCGCCGGCGTCCAGCTCACCGGCCGAAATGGCGACGACGGCGCGGTGGCGCCGGTCACCGACCAGCGCGAGCTGCCGTCGCACATATGCCTCGATCTTCCCCTCGGGTGTGTCGACGCGCTCCATCGCCGCTTCCACCTCAGCGGCCCAGACGGGGAAGTCGACGGCGCACAGCTCTTCCACGACAGCGGCGCGCGAACGGAAGTACTCATACACGGAAGAGCGCGCGAGGCCCGTGCGCTCGGCGAGGGCAGGGAAGGTCAGTGCTTCCGTTCCGCCTTCGGACAGCAGGGTGCGGGCAGCGTCCAAGAGGGCGCCGCGCTGCATCGTCCGGTGCTCGGCCACGGAGGCCGCTCGAATCCTGGGCACGTCACCACTCTACGGATGGCACGCCCCGCGTGGCACTCCGCATGGCGACACGGCGCGCGGAATGCCCGGGCGCCCGGAGGGTGACTCAGTGTCCGACGTCAGCGAGCTTAGCTCTGAGCTGGAGTACGGACTTGGTGTGGATCTGACTGACCCTGCTCTCCGTGACGCCGAGGACGTTGCCGATCTCGGCGAGCGTGAGCCCTTCGTAGTAGTAGAGCGTGACCACGGTCTTCTCGCGCTCGGGGAGGGTGTTGATGGCGCGCGCGAGCAGCCGCCGCAGCTCGCGGTCCTCAGCGATCTCGACGGGGTTCTCGGCGGCCGTGTCCTCCAGGGTGTCCATCAGGCTCAGCCGTTCGCCCCCTTCGCCGCCGACGTGCAGGAGCTCTTCCAGGGCGACGACGTTCGCCAGGGACAGCTGGCTGAACACACCGTGGAGTTCCTCCAGCGCAATGCCCATCTCCTCGGCGACCTCCGCCTCGGACGGGGTGCGGCGCAGCTGCGCTTCGAGGGTGGCGTAGGCCCGTTCGACGGCACGGGCCTTCTGCCGTACGGAGCGCGGAATCCAGTCCAGAGCACGCAGCTCGTCGATCATTGCGCCGCGGATGCGGGTGATGGCGTAGGTCTCGAACTTGATGGCGCGTTCGGGTTCGAACTTCTCGATGGCGTCGATCAGTCCGAAGACTCCGGAGGAGACAAAGTCGGCCTGCTCGACGTTGGGGGGCAGGCCGACGCTGACGCGGCCGGCGACGTACTTGACCAGCGGCGAGTAGTGCAGGATCAGCTGTTCTCGCAGCCGCCCGTCGCCCGATGCCTTGTAGGAGCGCCACAGCTCGTCGAGCGAGGTGGGCGGGGCGGGGCGCACGCTGCCGCGCGCGGCGGGTGGTACAGCCGCACGATCAGACCCGGAGGTGTGCTGGGGCATTCGTCGCCTTGAGCCGTTCTGCCGAGACGCGGGTGGATGGATGTATGAGGGTTGAATTGCCTGTGAGCGTAGCGTGACCGAAGCGTCGCGGTGCGCGATGACGGCAGGTTCGGGCGTGCGCAGATACGTTCCGCTGCCCGCACCTCAGGGTTACCTCGTACGGCGTGGCGACACCCGGACAGGGGGCCGGACGCGGGCCTCCGGAGGGCCGTGCGGGCGGACGCGGTGACACGGTGTACACGACCCCGTCCATCCCCTGCGCCACATTGCCGTCTCCCCACGGATCGGACCCGCGCCCCGAAGCACGGCAAACCTGGATTCTGCGGTCATTCCCCTCACCCTTTCACCCGTTCGCCCCAGGTCAAGTACCGCCTCGCCGGGAACCCTCAGTCCTCTCGGCGCGTCGCGCCAACTCCCAGCGATCACCGCACCTTTGCACGAATCCGAGGGACAACAGCTCGAAGAGTTTGCGCTGCGTGACCTCTCGGGGCGTGGCGGCTTCCTCCGCCAGACGGCCGGTGTCCGTGCCGCCGCGCGCGGGCAGCGCCTCCAGTACGCGGGTCGCGACGGGGTCGAGGAGGTCGCGGATGCGGGTCGGGCCCTGTTGCTCGGGAGCGAGGTCGCCGATGCTGCCGACGAGTTCGATGACCTCGTCGGCGCCGGTGACCACCGTGGCCTCGCCGCGCAGCAGTTGGTGCACCCCGGCGGACAGGCTGCTGGTGACCGGGCCCGGCACGCCCATCGTGAAGCGTCCGAGGGCCAGCGCTTGCCGGGCGGTGACAAGTGAGCCGCTGCGCAGCTCGGCCTCCACGACGACGGTGCCTCGGGTGAGTGCGGCGATGACGCGGTTGCGCTGGATGAAGCGGCTGCGGGTGGGGTGATCGCCGGGGGGTAACTCGGCCACCACCAAGCCCTGTTCGGCGATCCGGCCGATCAACTCGGTGTGGCCCCGGGGGTAGGCGTGGTCGACGCCGCAGGCCAGGACGGCGATGGTCGCGCCGTCCGCGGCCAGCGCGCCGCGGTGAGCCGCGCCGTCGACCCCGTATGCGGCTCCGGAGACCACGGCCCAGCCGCGGTCGGCGAGTCCGGCGCTGAGGGTGGCGGCGAGGTGCGCGCCGTAGTCGGTACAGGCCCGGGCACCGACGACGGCGACGGAGCGCAGCGCCCACAGCCTGAGGTTGGCCGTCCCGCGCACCCACAGGCCGATGGGGCGGGCGTCTTTGAGGTCGTCGAGCTGGCCGGGCCATTCGTCGTCCCCGGGGCAGAGGAACCGGCCGCCGAGCGCGGTCATGGCATCGAGGTCCGCGGTGGGGCGAGCCCGGGCGGCGCGTAACCGCAGGCCCGCGATCTTGGCCGGGGTGGCACCCGTGGGCGGGTCCGCCGCGTCGTCGTTGAGGGCGCGCCAGAGAGCCACCGGGCCCATCTCGCGCAGCCAGCGGCCGGCGGTTTCGTCACCCGGTTCGAGGATGCGGGTGAGGGCGGCGCGGGCGGTGCGCTGCGGATCGGGTCCCTCGCGGCGGGCGGGCCGCCGGCCGGCGGCCACCGGCCGTGCAGGAGGCGGCCCGGTCGTCGTGTGCGGGGCGGGACCCTGCTCGGCGGCCGGAGCGGGGCCCGGCTCGGCGGCCGGCGCGGGTACCTGGCTCCGGCCCGGTGTGGTCGTGACGGGTTCACCGGTGGCGAAGCCCCATGCGTCGGTGCTGGTCATCGCTCACACCTGTCCCTGTGGCTGCGCGGCGGTCTTCGTGGTCGTGCGCTTGTCCCCGCGTCCGCTCGCTGCTGTCGGCGCGCCGCGGCGTACCCCCGTGCGGAGTTCCAGGGCCCAGTTGACGTCTTCGCCGGTGGGGCGGTCGCGGCCGGACAGGTCGGCGGCGGTCCAGGCGACGCGGAGGACTCGGTCGAGTCCGCGGGCCGTGAGCAGACCGCATTCAAGGTCACGTTCGGCCGGGGCCAGGGCGCCCGGTTCGACCTGCCAGCGGGTGCGCAGTTCATGGCCTGGTACCTCACTGTTGGTCCGCCACGGGGTGCCGGCGAGACGGGCCGCGGCGCGCTCGCGGGCGACTCGGACGCGTTCGGCCACGGCCGCGGTGGATTCGGCGCCGCGGCCGAGGGCGACCAGTTCGGAGCGGGCGACCGGTTGAACGGCGATCCGGAGGTCCATCCGGTCCATCAGGGGCCCGGAGAGCCGGGCTCGGTAGCGGCGGATGGATGACGGCCGGCATTCGCAGCCGCCGCCGGGGGTGCCGTGCCGTCCGCACGGGCAGGGGTTGGCGGCCAGGGCGAGGAGGAAGCGGGCGGGCATGCGCATCATGCCTGCCGCTCGGGCGACGACGACCTGGCCGGATTCCAGTGGCTGGCGCAGCGCGTCCAGGACGCGTGGGCTGCATTCGGCGGCCTCGTCCACGAACAGCACGCCGTGATGGGCCAGGGATACCGCTCCGGGGCGCGGCAGTCCGGTGCCGCCGCCCACGAGGGATGCCATCGTCGCGGAGTGGTGCGGGGCGCAGTAGGGCGGCCGGTGGAGGAGCGGCTGTCCCGGTGGGAGGGTGCCGGCCACCGAGTGGACGGCGGTGACCTCCAGGGATTCCTTGGGGGACAGTCGTGGCAGCAGCCCGGGGAGGCGTTCGGCGAGCATGGTTTTGCCGGCGCCGGGCGGGCCTTTGAAGAAGATGTGGTGGCGTCCGGCGGCGGCCACCTCCAGGGCGCGGCGGGCGCTGTGCTGGCCGGCGACGTCCGCGAGATCGGGCGCGTGGTCGCCGGCCGGCAGGCCCGCGCCGACGCCGGTGCCGGGCATCACCAGGCCGGCGAGCAGCGGGTCGGGGCGGCCTTCGTCGCGGGGGTCCTCCTCGTCGGGTACCGGTTCGTCGGCGAGGACGGCGATGAGCTGGCGCAGGCTGCGGACGCCGAGGACGGAGATGCCGGGGACCAGCGAGGCCTCGGCCGCGGTCTGTTCCGGGACGACGACCTGGCGGTATCCGGCGTCGGCGGCGGCCAATACGGCGGGCAGCACGCCGCGTACGGGCCGGACCCGGCCGTCGAGGCCCAGTTCGCCGATCATCATCAGGTCGGTGAGTCCGCGGGGGTCGAGGCGTTCGGCGGCGCCGAGGACCGCGCAGGCCACGGCCAGGTCGAAGCCGCTGCCGCCTTTGGGTACGGAGGCCGGGCTGAGGCCGACGGTGAGCTTCCTCTGCGGCCACTCGGTGCCGGAGTTCACGACCGCCGCCCGCACCCGCTCGCGGGACTCGATGAGGCTCTTGTCGGGCAGGCCGACGAGGGTGAAGGCCGCGACGCCGGGTTCCAGGTCGGCCTGAACCTCGACGACGACCCCTTCGACGCCCACCAGCGCGACGGAGCAGGTCCGGGCGAATCCCATCAGGCCACCCCGCGGGCGTGCTGGACGACCGGGGCACCGCGGGCCGGCAGGAGGACGCCGATCACATCGATGCGTACGCCTCCGGGTGGCGGGCCGCCGTGCCGCTCCAGCCAGCATTCCGCCAGCAGCCGCAGGCGGGCGGTCTTCCCGGGGCGTACGGCTGCCATGGGGTGCTCGTACCAGCCGGCGCGGCGGGTCTTGACCTCGCAGACCACCAGGGCGTCACCGTCGGCGGCGACGATGTCGATCTCTCCGTCGCGGCAGCGCCAGTTGCGGTCCAGGATGCGCATGCCGGCTTCGACGAGCCGCCGGGCGGCCAGGTCTTCGCCGTAGCGGCCGAGGGCGCGCCGCCGGGTGTCGGCCGGCTTGGCCGCCGTCGGGCCGGGCTTCGTCGATGTGGCATTCCCCGGACCGGGCGCCGGCGGTGTGGCGGCGCCCCGTTCGGCCGCCGGTGGCATGGCTGCTGCCCGTTCGGCGACCGCTGGCCCGGGGGCGGGCGGCTGGATGGCCGGCCGCCTGCCCGCGGGTGGCTTGTGTGGCGTGGGCGGTGCTTCTGCGTGTGCGCTCCGCGCGGGCTCCGCGGTCTGTGCGTCGTCCCCGGCCCTGCGGCCGGCCTGCATGGCGTTCATGCGGTACCACCTCCGGCACCGACTGTGACGCTCCCGCCCCGATTTGTTGGATCTTGGTGGACAGTGAGCCGGTTGTGGATAACCCGCTCACCCGTCCGGGTGGTGCCGGGCGGGTCCGGGACGCGCCCGGGGCCCGTTCCCTCCGCCGCTTCCGGCCGCCTCAGCTCCCCGGAAGGTCCAGGTCGCTCTTGTTGAGCTCTTCGATGTTCACGTCCTTGAAGGTGAGGACGCGTACCTGCTTGACGAAGCGGGCCGGGCGGTACATGTCCCAGACCCAGGCGTCGGCCATCGACACCTCGAAGAACACCTCTCCCTGGACCGAATGCACCTGCATCTCGTAATCATTGGTGAGGTAGAAACGCCGCTCGGTCTCGATCACATATTTGAACAGTCCGACGACGTCGCGGTACTCCCGGTAGAGCTTCAGCTCCATCTCGGTCTCGTACTTCTCGAGGTCCTCGGCGCTCATGGCAGATCCCCTTCAGCCGTGCGTCCCCCCATTGTGCGTCAGACCCGCTCGGTCTCCAGGAGCACCGGCGCCTCGGGGGGCCCTTCGTCGAGCAGCGTGCGCAGCAGCTCGGCGAGTCTGCTTGGATACACCGTCTCATGCGAGGCGGACAGTTCCTCCGAAGTCCACCACCTCAGTCCCGAGACGCTGCGTCGTTCCAGGTCAGTCTGCCCGCCGGTGTCGGTGACAGTCCGGTCGGTCCTTCCCAGGTAATACCACTCGTCCTGCTCCCAGCGCCGCCCGTCGAAGGGGAAGGCACAGCGGCGCTTCCACAGGACGGGGCCGAGGACCGCGTCGGTGATGCCGGTCTCCTCGGCGAGCTCGCGGCGGGCCGCCTCTTCACGGGTCTCCGTGCCTTCCAGGCCGCCACCGGGGGTGAACCACCACTTCTCGGCGGGGCGGGCCGGTTCGAAGCCGTGGAGCAGCAGGATCCGGTCGTCGGGGTCGAGCAGCACGATGCGGGAGACCTGGCGCACCAGGGGCGCGCCAGGTGTGTCACCGGCCGCCGTCCCCTGGGCCGCGGCCGGGCCCTCCGCGCCCCGTCGTGGCCCCTCAGGCACCCTTGCGCGCCTTGCGCCGGGCCAGGGGCCCGTAGGCCGCACCGGCGAGGATGAGGACCGCGCCGGCGACCACCGCGAGGGTGATGGGCCGCACCGGACCGGGCTGCGAGGTGCCGCCGGGCAAGGCGGAGAAGGCCGCCGGGCGCTGCATCACGCCGACGCTGCCGAGCGGCCAGGCGCGCGCGTCGACCCGGGCATTGACGGCGCTGCGCGGTACGGAGCCGTGGTCGCCGTCGGTGAGGTGGACGCGGGAGTCCATGGAATCGCTGCGGTGGTCACCGAGCAGGAAGAGCTGGCCGGTGGGGACCTTTGCCTTGAAGCCGATGGGTGAGGCGGGGCCGCTGCCCTGCAGATACGGTTCCTCGACGGGGGTTCCGTTGATGGTCAGCCGGCCCTGCTTCGTGCAGCAGGCGATCTTGTCACCGCCGACGCCGACGACGCGCTTGACCATCGGCAGGTCGCCCCAGGTGGAGTCCTTGAAGACGACGATGTCGCCGCGGCGTATCTCGGAGCCGTCGACCTTCTCCGCCAGGACCCGCGCCCCGACCGCGATCGTCGGCGTCATCGAGTCGGTCGGCACCGTATAGGGGCGGTAGATCAGCGCCGCCCATACGAAGCCGCCCAGGAACAGCACACAGCCGAGGGCCACGGCCAGACCGGACAGCACGCTGCCCGTCGTCCGGCCGCGGCCGTCGGTCCCGCGTTCCGTACTGCTGCTCATCCCAGCGCTCCCACCCCGCGGACCGCGCCCGCGTCGAAGATCCGGGACGGCACCTTACCTGGGGTTACGTGTTCCGGTCAGCCTTCGGCGGCGCCAGATCACGATCGGCACCGCACCGGCGAGGCCGAGGGCCGCCGGCGTCGCCGCCATGGCCTTGTTGATACCGGGCTGGTCGAAGGTGCCCGGCACGGGCAGCGTCGCCCAGCGGTTGACGGGCCAGGCAATGGTGAACGCCCGGCCGACGACCTCGTTCTCCGAGACCGTGCCGTTGCCCTTGAGGTTCTGGTGGTAGCGGGAGTCCAGGGAGTCGTCGCGGTGGTCGCCCATCACCCAGATCCGGCCCTTGGGGACGTGGATCGGGCCGAACGCCCGGTCGCCGCAGGGCGTGGCCCCGGGGAAGACGTAGGAGTCTTCGTCGAGCGGCTTGCCGTTGACCTTGACGGGGCCGGTGCCATGGCACTCGACGGTGTCGCCGCCGACCGCGATCACCCGCTTGATCAGGTCCTTCTCCTCGGCCGAGGGCATCAGGCCGATGAAGCTGAGGACCTTCTGGACGGGGTTGGGCTCAGGGGTCGGCGTCTCGTTCAGCCAGCCGCCCGGGTCGTGGAAGACGACGACTTCGCCGCGCTGCGGCTTGGAGCCGAACCACGGCGTCAGCTTGTCGACCAGGACCCGGTCCCCGCGCTGCAGGGTGTCCTGCATCGAATCGGACGGGATCGAGAACGCCTGCACCAGGAACGTCTTGATCAGCAGCGCGAGGAGCAGCGCGATCCCGATGAGGATCGGCAGCTCCTTCCAGAAGGCACGCGGCTTCTTGGCCTTCTTCATGCCACCGCTCACCTCCTTGCCCGCGGACATGTCCAACGTATCGGACCTGTCCGGCGAGTCCGCCGAAGGTGAACTCTGGGCCTGCGCCCCTGACCGAGCTGGTGACTGATGCACGGAACTCGCCGCCGGCCGCGTGGGCTCACCACGTCCTGCCGGCTCTTCGGGCTCTTCGGTTCCGGACCGCGCGCCGACCGCCAAGTCCCCCACATCTGCTCCTCACTCCACGCACTCGCCTGCCCGTCAACCGGCGCAGGCCCACCACTCCCATAACGAGCGGGAGTTCCGCAGGGGTCGGGAGTACGGTCAAACTGTCGGGGGACAGCCTATGCGGAGCGCCTGCCGCCGACGCCTTGGCGCCCGGCGCGTCGTGCACGGTCGTGAAGGTGTCCGGCTCTTCCAGGCGCCGCCAGTGGCTGAACGGCCAGCCGATCACCACCGCCCGGCCCACGACACCGTCCTCCGAGACCGTGCCACGGTACGGCTCGTCCAGGTGGAAGCGCGAATCCGCGGAGTTGGAACGGTGGTCGCCCATCACGAAGATCCGGCCGGTGGGGACGGTCACCGTGAATTTCAGCGTGGAGGGCGGGTTGCCCGGATGGATGTACGGCTCGGTCAGCGGGGTGCCGTTGACCGTGACCTTGCCCTGTTCGTCGCAGCATTTGACGGTGTCGCCGCCGACCGCCACGACGCGCTTGATCAGGTCCTGCTCGTCGGCCGACGGCAGCAGCCCGATGAAGGTCATGGCGTCCTTGACCGGCTGGAAGGCGCCGCCGTCGGCGGGGGGCTTGGTCTGTTCGCCCTTGAGCCAGCCTCCGGGGTCCTTGAAGACCACCACATCGCCGCGCTGCGGCTTGGAGCCGAACCACGGCGTCAGCTTGTCGACCAGCACCCGGTCGCCGATCTTGATCGTCTGCTCCATGGAGCCGGACGGGATGACGAAGGCCTGGACGAGGAACGTCTTCAGGACGAGGGCGATGGCCAGCGCCACACCGACGAGGATGGGGATTTCCTTGAGGTAGGAGCGTTGTCTGCGGCGTTTGATGCGCCGCGCCATGCGCCGCCGCTCGGCCCGGCCACCGGTCCCGGTCCGCCCCGCCCGCCTGCCGGTCGCGGCCCCGCCCGCCCCGGAGCCGTCGTTCCCCCCGGTCTCCTGGTAGTCGCCGTACGCGCCGCTGCCGCTGTACGGGGCGTCGGCGCCGCGGCCGCGCCGGGGCCTGTCGGCGCCCCTTCCGGGCCGAGGTGTGCCCTTGCCCCCGTGGCGGGGGCGTCCGCGGTTACCCATGGGGGCCTGCCGCTGCGGGTATCCGGTCGAAGGACCGTGGGTGCTCGAAGGTGCGCCAGCGGCTCGCCGGCCAGGTGATCAGGTCCGCGCGGCCGATGACCTTCTCCACCGGGACCGTGCCGCCTCCGGGGTCACCGAGGTGGTCGCGGGAGTCGCTTGATCTGGCGCGGTGGTCCCCCATGACCCACAACCTGCCCTCCGGCACCACGATGTCGAAATCCACCGAGGACGGCGCGTCCCCGGGGTGGAGATACGCCTCATTCACGGACTCACCGTTCACTTCGATCCGCCCCCGTTCGTCGCAGCAGGTCACGTGGTCACCGCCGACGCCGATCACGCGCTTGACGTAGTCGGTCTCGGCGGGAGGGGCCACGCCCAGCGCCGCGCCGGCTCCGCGCAGCAGCCCCGTGACGGGATTCTCCTCCTGCTCCCTGTGAACGAAGGAGCCGGTGCCGTCGAACACCACCACGTCGCCCCGCGCCGGCTCGCTGCCGAAACGGTACGCCAGCTTGTTGACCAGCACCCGGTCCCCGATCCGCAGGGTGTTCTCCATGGAGGAACTGGGAATCAGAAAAGGCTGCGCCACACACGCGCTGAGCAGCAGGACGAAGGCCAGGCAGAGCACGAACAGGGTGGCCGGCCGGTGGCGCAGACCGGCCGCACGGGCGAGCAAACGCGCGGAGCGCGACCCCTGCTCCGGCCCCTGTTCGGGGGTGGGAGAGGGGTCGCGCTCCGTGAGCTGTGCGTCGGTGTCCATCGGGCCCTGAGCCTATCCGGCCGGATCCAAACCCCGTACGCGAGCGTGGGTTTGCGTTGCCCCGGCGCAAAAAATCGTGCTCCGGGACGGCCCGGCTCAGTTGTCGCGCTTCTCCTTGATCTTCGCGGCCTTGCCGCGGAGCTCGCGCAGGAAGTACAGCTTGGCGCGACGGACGTCACCGCGGGTCACGACCTCGATCTTCTCGACGATCGGGGTGTGCACCGGGAAGGTGCGCTCGACGCCGACGGAGAAGCTGACCTTGCGGACCGTGAAGGTCTCGCGCACGCCGGCGCCCTGACGGCGGATGACAACGCCCTTGAACTGCTGCACACGGGAGCGGTTGCCCTCGATGACGCGGACGTGAACGTTGACGGTGTCACCCGGGCGGAAGGCCGGGATGTCGCTGCGCTTCGACGCGGCGTCGACGGAGTCGAGAAGGTGCATGACCTACTGCTTTCTTCGCTGATGCCACAGGTCATCAACGGGATATCGGAAATGATGTGTCGGATGCCGCTGTGTCGGACGGGCGTCGTTCCCCCTGTGGCAGGGGCGCGCGGCGGACGCACACGGCAGCGGCCTATTCTTCCACGGCCCCGCTCGTCCGCCCAAATCGGCCGTCCTCGCCCGCCGACCAGCCCAGAGCGGCCAGGATCGCGCGGTCGTGTTTGTCGAACGCGGCGGGGTCGGCGCGCTCGATCAGATCGGGGCGGTTGAGGTCGGTGCGGCGGAAAGCCTCGTCACGGCGCCAGCGGGCGATCTTGCCGTGGTGTCCGCTGAGCAGCACCTCGGGAATTCCGCGGCCGCGCCACTCGGGAGGCTTGGTGTAGACGGGACCCTCCAGGAGGTCGGCCATCGCGCCGGGGGCGAAGGAGTCGTCCTGGTGGGAGGCGGCGTTGCCGAGGACGCCGGGCAGCAGCCGGGCCACCGCCTCGACCATGACCAGCACCGGCGCCTCTCCGCCGGCCAGGACGTAGTCGCCGATGGAGACCTCACGGACGTCGACGCGGTCGCCGTACTCCTCGATGACACGGCGGTCGATGCCTTCGTAGCGGGCCGGGGTGAACACCAGCCAGGGCTTGGCCGAGAGCTCGACGGCGAGCTGCTGGGTGAAGGGGGCGCCGCTCGGGGTGGGGACGACGATCACCGGTTCGCCCTCACCGGACGCGAGGATCTCATCCAGCGCCTCGCCCCACGGCTCGGGCTTCATGACCATGCCGGGCCCGCCGCCGTAGGGGGTGTCGTCGACGGTGTTGTGCTTGTCGTGGGCCCATGCGCGCAGGTCGTGGATGCGCACGTCGAGCTGTCCGCGGGCGCGGGCCTTGCCGACGAGGGAGACGTTCAGCGGCTCGAGGTACTCCGGGAAGATCGTGACGACGTCGAGCCGCATCAGCGGTCCTCGTCGGTGCCGGCGCGGCCGGTGGCGATCTCCGCCTGGCTGTCGTCGAGGAGGCCGGGCGGCGGGTCGATGACCGCGCGCTGCTCCTCCAGGTCGATCTCCGGCACGATCTCGGAGACGAACGGGACCAGCACCTCACTGCCGTCGGGCCGCTGGACGACCAGCAGGTCCTGGTAGGGCAGATGGGAGATCTCGGAGATCCGGCCGACGACGGTGCCGTCGCGGGTGACGACATCGAGGTCCATCAGCTGGTGGTCGTAGAACTCCTCGGGGTCCTCGGGGACTTCCTCGGGGTCGACCTCCGCGATCAGCAGGGTGTTGCGCAGCGCCTCGGCGGCCGTGCGGTCCGCGACGCCCTCGAAGCGCAGCAGCAGCCGGCCGCTGTGCACCCGGCCGGCCGTGATGGTCAGCGGTCCGACGGAGGACGGTTCGGTGGCGAGGACGGCGCCCGGGGCGAGCCGCAGTTCGGGCTCGTCGGTGCGCACCTCTACCGTGACCTCGCCCTTGATGCCGTGGGCGCGGCCGATCCGTGCCACTACCAACTGCACGCTGTTCTCTCCCGTTTTCTTGCGGCTGAGCCACCGCCGCTCTCGCGGAGGCGGCCGAGGACCGTCGCGGTTCTCCATGGAGGGCGGTGCGGGTGGCTGCACCCGCACCAACGAACTCGGGCCGGGGACGGCCCGAGGGCCCTCCCCGGCCCGAGCCGGTGTTCAACTTGTCAGCGGACCTGGTCCACGTCGACGAGGTCGACGCGGATGCCACGACCGCCGATGGCGCCCACGACGGTCCGCAGGGCGCGGGCGGTACGGCCGTTGCGGCCGATCACCTTGCCGAGGTCGTCGGGGTGGACCCGGACCTCCAGCACGCGCCCGCGGCGCAGGGTGCGCGAGGCTACCTGCACGTCATCGGGGTTGTCGACGATGCCCTTGACGAGGTGCTCGAGGGCTTCCTCGAGCATGCTCAGGCCTCGGTCGACTCGGAGGTGGACTCGGCCGCAGCCTCGTCCGCCTTCTTGTCAGCCTTCTTCGCCTTCGGGGTGATGGCCTCACCCTTGGGCTCGTTGCCGGAGTCCTTGGCCGCGGCCTCGAAGAGGGCGCGCTTGTCGGCCTTCGGCTCGGCGACCTTCATCGGCGCCGGGGCCGGCAGGCCCTTGAACTTCTGCCAGTCGCCGGTGACCTTGAGGATGGCCATGACGGGCTCGGTCGGCTGCGCGCCGACACCCAGCCAGTACTGGACACGCTCGGAGTCGACCTCGATGCGCGAGGGGTTCTGCACCGGGTGGTACAGACCGATCTCCTCGATGGCCCGGCCGTCACGGCGGGTACGGGAGTCGGCGATGACGATGCGGTAGTGAGGCGCGCGGATCTTGCCCAGACGCTTCAGCTTGATCTTGACTGCCACGGGAGTGGTGTCTCCTGGTCTTGACGTGGTGGGGCACAACGGGATGCCACGTGGGGTTGCGGTACTCGGGGTGCCCGATGGACGCGTCAGCCGGAGGAGAGAGGGGTCCTGTGCGACTGTCGAGTACAGCTAGCCATTGTGCCACACGCCCGTGGGTCAGCCGACCGCGGCCACCTCGGGGATCCGGAAGGGCTTGCCGCAGCCGCCGCAGACGATCGGCGCCTGGGCCAGCACGGAGGGCACCACGCGGACGTTGCGCCCGCAGTCGCAGACGGCCTTGACACGGACGCCCCCTCCGGAGGAGCCGTGCCGGGCGGCCGGCCCCCGGAAGCTGCGGGAGGTGTCGGTGGCGGTGGCGGCGGTGTGCGCCTTGAGGGCTCTGGCCAGTCGTTCGATGGTGGAGCGGTAGCGCCTTCTGGCTTCGGGGTTGAGCGTGACCAGGGAGAAGCCGCTGCTGGGGTGCGGCTCGTCGGCATGGTCCAGGCCCAGCTCCTCGGCGATCGCCAGGAAGCGGCGGTTGTGGTAGCGGCCTGCGCGGGAGGTGTCGCGGATGCCGCGGGTGGCGGCGATGCCGTGGACTGCCTCATGGAGCAGCCGTTCGAAAGAGAGTTCGGCGCCGCAGGCGGACGAGGACTCTCCGATCAGGGACTCGGGCGCGGCCAGGTCCGGCAGCTCGGGGTGGTGCCGTTGAATATCGGCCCAGGCGAGCGCCAGTTCGGCGGCGAGGACAGGCGGTGTCGTGCTCACGTCGTGACAACGAGCCGGGGACGCCCGGTGTTCCGATTCCGGGGCATCTCAAATAATTTGCACGTACCAGTCAGTTTACGGTCATGAGGCGTGCCGAGGGCGGGGTGCGCAGATCTGCGCAGAAGACGCCCAGGGGACCTCAAGCCGGTACGTATCCCCGCGTACGCCGCATGGCGTAGCCGGTCGTATCCCGGGGCAACGATCACCGCGGCGATGGTACGGCGGGCACCTGCGCCCGGTCGGTACCGGCTCGTACCCACCCTAGGGGCGCCGGTGGGGCGGGTGCCCGGACGGCACCCCGGGGCGCGGGGAGCGTCCGGGCGGCGGCGGCTGCCGTGGCGGAACGGCGCCGGCCGGGGCACCCTGGAACGGCGCTCCAGGGAGCGGGCCCGGCGCACACGGGGGCGCGCGGGAGACAACCCCGGCGCACCCCCTGGACGCCCGGACGAATGCGCAGTTGTCTGGATCGCGGGGGCGCACGACGCGCGAACACGGGGGCGATCGGTACGGAACAGCTTCGGGTTCTCGGCGAATAGGGGCGCTATCGATGTCACCGACGCTCGTGCGGCACCAGCTTCCGCACTCCGGATCCATGCGCTGCGACGGCCCTCCCGTTCCGGCCGGGTCACGGGCGCGCACCCGTGACTGGGCCGAGATCCAGGAGCGGATGCTGGTGCCGCTCTACGAGGCCGCGTACGACCGTCTGGGGGTCGGGCCCGGCACCCGTCTGCTGGGGCTGGGGTGTGGCTCCGGGCTGGCGCTGCTGCTGGCGGCGGCGCGGGGCGCGCAGGTCAGCGGGGTGGATGCGGACGAGTCCCGGCTGGAGCTGGCGCGTGAACGGCTCACGCCGGACGGTATGCCGGAGCACACCCGGCTGGTCAGCGGCGGCCTGGAGGACGCGGCGCCCGGGGACGCCGCCTTCAACGTGGTCACGGCGTTCCATCCCGTGGGCTGTGTGAGCACGGTCGAGGGGCTGACGGCGTCGCTCACCGCGGCGGCGGGGCTGGCGGAGCGCGGCAGTGCGGTGGTGCTGGGCGGCTGGGGCCCGGTGGAGCGGTGTGCCACGGCCGGGGTGCTGCGGGTGGCGCAGCCGCCGGCCGGCCCGGCGGGCGAGGACGCCACCGGCTCGGCCGGGTGGTGGCCCAGCGGACGGGACGATCTGGAGGAGCTGGCGGAGCGGGCCGGGCTGCGGCCCGATGGTTCGGGCCGGGTGGCCTGCCCGTTCGGGTACGCGGATCTGGCGAGTGCGGTGCGGGGGCTGCTGTCGACGGGGCTGTTCGACACGGCGCTGGAGGCGGCCGAGCAGCGTCAGGTGGAGAAGGAGCTGGCGGAGGCGCTGCATCCGCATCAGCGGGCCGACGGGACGGTGTGGATGCCGAATGTCTTCCGCTATCTGATCGCGCGGACGAGGTAACGCGGGCCCTGCGGCCGTGCCGCGACGGGCGTTGCGGACGGGCTCTCGGCGGACGGTTGGCGGCGGTTGGCGGTATCCAGGTCTCCGGCCGGCGTCCGCTCCCGCGGGGTTCGGCCGCGCCGGGCGGCCGGGAAGGCACTGATGAGCGATCTGCTGCAAACGGTCTCGGGCCCCTTGCCCGCTTCCGCCGTGCGCGGGCCGGTGCTCGCCCATGAGCATCTGGCGCTCGATCCGACCCGGGGCGCCGACAGCGCGGCGACCCTGACCCCCGGGCACCGTGCCGCGATCACCGAGGAACTGGCGTCGCTGCGCACCGAGTTCGGGCTCGGTCTGCTCGTCGAGCTCACCTGCCGGGGCATGGGGCGCGATGTGGTCTCGATGGCCCGGATCGCCGCGGATTCGGGGGTGGCGGTCATCGCGGCGACCGGCTGGTACTACGAGCCGTTCCGTCCCGGAGAGCCGATCCGCACCAGCGCCGAGCGGCTGGCCGGCACGCTGGTCGGGGAGATCGAGCGCGGCTGCGGTGGCTCCGGGATCCGTCCGGGGGTGATCGGCGAGGTCGGCAGCCACGGCGATGCGCCGAGCGAGCCGGAGGCGCGGACGCTGACCGCGGCGGCGCTCGCCGCCGCGGCGACCGGGCTGTCGGTGGCCACCCATGCCCGGTTCGGCCGGGGCGGCCTCGCCCAGCTGGAGCTGCTGACGGCGGCCGGGCTGCCGCCGCACCGGGTCAGCATCGGCCATCAGGACCTGCTCGACGAGCCGGCGGTGCACCGGGAGCTGGCGGCGGCCGGTGCGTACCTCGCGTTCGACACCGTCGGCAAGGAGAGCTACCGGAGCGACGGGGTGCGACTGCGCCTGCTGCTGGCTCTCCTGGAGTCCGGATACGCCGACCGGGTGCTGCTGAGCTGCGATGTCTCCCGCCACGGCTACCTGCTCAGCGAGGGCGGGACGGGCTACGGGCACCTGTTCCGGTCCTTCCTGCCGCGGCTGCGGGCGGCGGGCGTGGACGAGGAGCTGGTCGACCGGCTGACGCGGCGCAATCCGCTGCGGTTTCTCACGGGGCGGGACGGGGCGGACGAGGGCCCGGCGGACGGCGGCGGGCCGGTCCGGGGGCGATGAGGCGGGGGCCGACGCCCACCCCGTGCCCCGTGCCGCGTTCCCGCCCCGTATCCGCCCGGCACGGCAGAGCCCCCGACCACCCATGGGGGCCGGGGGCTCGTCAGCCGGAGCCGCGGGAGGGCGCGGGAAGGCGCGGACGGGCTCAGCCCATGAACTTCTTGAACTCCTCGGGGAGTTCGAAGTTCTGCGGGTCCTGGCCGCCCTGCGGCAGGCCCAGCGGGTTCCCGGCCTGGGCGGCCTCCCGGCGCGCCGCCGCGGCCTCTTCCTCGGCCTTGCGCTTCATCGGGTTACCGCTCTTGCGCTTGCCCTTGGCCTGCTTGACCTGCTTCTTCTTGCGGGCTCCACCACCCATGCCAGGCATCCCCGGCATGCCGGGCATCCCGGGCATGCCGCCGCCCTGGGCCATCTTGGACATCATCTTGCGGGCCTCGAAGAACCGCTCGACCAGGCCCTTGACCGCGCTGACGTCGACACCGGAGCCCTTGGCGATACGGGCCCGGCGCGAGCCGTTGATGATCGTCGGCTCCTGGCGCTCGGCCGGGGTCATCGACTTGATGATGGCGGCCGTGCGGTCGACCTCGCGCTCGTCGAGGTTGTTGATCTGGTCCTTCATCTGCCCCATGCCGGGCAGCATGCCGAGCAGCTTGGAGATGGAGCCCATCTTGCGGACCTGCTCCATCTGGGCCAGGAAGTCGTCGAGGGTGAACTCCTTGGGGCCCTTCGCCAGCTTGGCCGCCATCTTCTCGGCCTCGGCCTGGCTGAAGGTCTGCTCGGCCTTCTCGATCAGGCTGAGCATGTCGCCCATGCCGAGGATGCGGGACGCCATGCGATCCGGGTGGAACGCGTCGAAGTCGTCCAGCTTCTCGCCGTTGGAGGCGAACATGATCTGCTTGCCGGTGACGTGCGCGACGGACAGCGCGGCACCACCGCGGGCGTCACCGTCGAGCTTGGAGAGCACCACGCCGTCGAAGCCGACGCCGTCGCGGAACGCCTCGGCGGTGTTGACCGCGTCCTGACCGATCATCGCGTCGACGACGAACAGGACCTCGTCGGGGCTGACCGCGTCGCGGATGTCCGCGGCCTGCTGCATCAGCTCCTGGTCGATGCCCAGACGGCCGGCGGTGTCGACGATGACGACGTCGTGCTGCTTGGTGCGCGCGTACTCGATCGAGTCCTTGGCCACCTGGACCGGGTCGCCGACGCCGTTACCCGGCTGGGGGCCGTAGAAGGCGACCTCGGCGCGCTCCGAGACGACCTGGAGCTGGTTGACGGCGTTGGGGCGCTGGAGGTCACAGGCGACCAGCAGCGGGGCGTGGCCCTGCGCCTTGAGCCAGCGGCCGAGCTTTCCGGCGAGGGTGGTCTTACCGGCACCCTGCAGACCGGCCAGCATGATCACGGTCGGGGGCGTCTTGGCGAACCGCAGCCGGCGGGTCTCGCCGCCGAGGATGCCGATGAGCTCCTCGTTGACGATCTTGATGACCTGCTGGGCGGGGTTCAGCGCCTGGGAGACCTCGGAGCCGGTGGCACGCTCCTTGACCTGCTTGATGAAGGCGCGGACGACCGGGAGGGCGACATCGGCTTCGAGCAGCGCGATACGGATCTCGCGCGCCGTGGCGTCGATGTCCGCCTCGCTCAGGCGGCCCTTGCCCCGGAGGTTTTTGAAAGTACTCGCCAAGCGGTCGGAAAGCGTATCGAACACGGCGGTCGTCGATCCTCGGGGTCGGGGGCGGGGTTCAGTCGGGTTCCAGGGTATCGGGCTGCGCAAGCGAACCGGTCCTGCCCCGCTCCCCGCCGGTCCGTCCCCGCGCCCCGGTCACTACTGCAGAGCGCGCTCCACGGCCGCCGCCACCTCATGGGCCGCGCCGTCGGACAGCGGCTCCCCGTCCGCCCCCGTGACATAGAACGCATCCACCGCGTTCGCGCCCAGGGTGCTGATGTGGGCGCTGCGGACGGCGACGCCGGCCTGCTCCAGGGCGCGGCCGATGCGGTGCAGCAGGCCGTGTGCGTCCTGGGCGCGGACCTCGATGACGGTCGCGGTGCGGGAGCTGCCGGAGACCACGGTGACCCGGGGCGGCGGGGCGAGCACGGCACGGGCCCGGCGGGCGTAGGCGCGTTCGCGCTCGGCGAGGCGGGCGGGGATGTCGAGCGAGCCGTCGAGGGCGCGGGCCAGGTCGGCGCGCAGCCGGTCAGCGCGCGGCAGCGAGCCGTATTCGGCGGCCACCCGCCAGCGCAGCAGCAGGACCGGGCCGTCGTCGACGGGGTCGAGCAGCAGCAGGTCGGCGGCGCGGACGGTGAGCCGGTGCAGGGCCAGCACGCCTGCTGCGGCGGGCAGGACGCCCGGTGTGCCGGCCGGGCTCGTCGAGGGGCGGCGGCCGGGTGACCGGTGGGCGGGCACGGCGATGAGCAGTTCCACACCGACCGGCTCGCGGTCGGGCGGCGCGGACCCGTCCCCGGTTCCGGCGGCGGGTTCGGAGCGGGCGTGCAGCGCCAGGGCCGGGCCGCCGGTGCGCCGGGCCTCGGCCGCCAGCCGCTCCTGCTCCGCGGTCGGCTCGTCGGCGTCGCGTACCTCCGTACGGCGCTCCCCCGCGAGCCGCGCGGTGACCCGTTTGACCAGGTCGGCGACGAGTCCACCGCGCCAGGCGCTCCAGGCGGCGGGCCCGGTGGCCAGGGCGTCGGCCTCGGTCAGGGCGTGCAGCAGCTCCAGGGTGCCGGTGCCGCCGACCGCCTCGGCGACCGCGCCCACGGTCGCCGGATCGTCCAGATCGCGCCGGGTGGCGGTCTCGACGAGCAGCAGATGGTGCCGTACGAGGGTGGCGATCACCTCGGTGTCGCGGGCACCGAAGCCGAGCCGGGCCGCCACGTCGCGGGCGATGGTCTCACCGGCCACCGAGTGGTCACCGGGCCAGCCCTTGCCGATGTCGTGCAGCAGGGCGGCGATCAGCAGCAGGTCGGGGCGGTGCACCCGGCGGGTCAGGGCACTGGCGCGTACCGCGGTCTCGATGAGGTGGCGGTCCACGGTCCAGGTGTGGACGGGGTTGCGCTGGGGGCGGCAGCGGACGCGTTCCCAGTCGGGCAGCAGCCGGGTGATGATGCCCTCGGCCTCCAGTGCCTCCCATACGGGGACGGTGTGGCTGCCGGCGCCCAGCAGCGTCACCAGTTGTTCGCGGGCCTCGGCGGGCCAGGGCACGGGCAGCGGCCGGGTGGCGGTGGCCGCGCTGCACCGGCGGATGGAGTGGGTGGCCAGCGGCAGCCCGGCCTGGGCGGCGGCGGCCGCGGCTCGCAGGACCAGCACCGGGTCCCGCTCGGGGCGTGCGGTACGGGCCAGCACCGCCTCGCCGTCGAGTTCGACGACGCCTTCGGCGAGCGGTGAGCGCTCGCCCTTGCCCGCGGTACGGCCGTGCAGCAGGCCGCGCAGCATGGGCTTGACGGAGCGGGCGCGCAGGACCCGGCCGACCTCGCGCCAGGTGACATCGGCGGCGTAGGAGATGGTGCGGGCGGATTCGTAGGTCTGCCGCAGCAGGGCGTCCGCGTCGAGCATGCCGAGGGCGCCGGCGACCTGGTCCTGTTCCTGGAGGGAGAGCCGGTCGGTGGCGCGGCCGGTCGTCAGGTGGAGCGCGTCGCGGGTGTCCAGCAGGCGGGTGCGGGCGGCTTCCAGACCGCCGCGCGGGGCGTCGGCGAGCCAGGAGGCGGCGACCGCACGCAGCGCGGTGGCGTCCCGCAGCCCGCCCCTGGCCTCCTTGAGGTCGGGTTCGAGCAGGTACTGCAGTTCGCCCTGCCGCTCGGCCCGCTCCTGGCACAGGTCGTGGAGTTCCGGCAGCCGCTTGGGGGCGCTCTCCCGCCAGTCGGCGTAGGCGGTGGTGCGCAGCGCGCCGGTCAGTTCCGCGTCGCCGGCCAGGTGGCGGGCGTCGAGCAGGCCCAGCTGCACCTTCAGGTCGTCGCGGGCCGCTTTACGGGCCTCGGCGGGGGTGCGTACGGAGTGGTCGAGTGCCAGGCCGAGGTCCCAGACGGGGTACCAGAGGCGGTCGGCGAGCGCGGCGAGGTCGCTGCGGTCGGCGCGGCCGTCGTGCAGCAGGAGCAGGTCGAGATCGCTGCGCGGGGAGAGTTCGCCGCGGCCGTAGCCGCCGACGGCGACCAGGGCGGTCCCGGACAGGCCGGCTTCGGTGGCGTGCCGGTGCAGCAGGCCGGCCAGCCAGTCGTCGGTCAGCCGGGCCAGGGTGGCGCGGCGGTCGGGTCCGATGGCCGCCTCGTCCTGGAGGAGCCGCAGCCGGGCCGCCGGGTAGCCGCCGTCCGGGGCGGGCGCGGGCTCGCGCGCGGGTCCCGGTGTTCCGTCCGGTCCTGCCGTCTCCTCGATGCTCTCCGTCACCTCGCGCGCTCCTCGGTCGTCCGGTCCCCCGCGGTCACGTCTTCCCCGTACGGCCCCGGGGCACCTCCAGTCTGGGGCGCCGCGGGGCGGGCTGCCATCCGCCGCCCTGGCGTCCGCTCCGGCACGGCGGCGGGTGCCGCCGGTGCCGGAGCCGCGCCACGGCGGCACAGGAGCGTCACAGCGCGTCCGGCCCCCGCTCCCCGGTCCGCACCCGTACCGCGTCGTCCACCGGGATGCTCCAGACCTTCCCGTCGCCGATCTTGCCGGTGCGCGCCGCCTTGACGACGACGTCCATCAGCTCCTCGGCGTCGGCGTCCTCGACCAGCACCTCGACGCGGATCTTGGGCACCAGGTCGACGGTGTACTCGGCGCCGCGGTACACCTCCGTGTGCCCGCGCTGCCTGCCGTAGCCGCTGGCCTCGGTGAGCGTCAGACCGTGCACGCCGAAGGCCTGCAGGGCGTCCTTCACCTCGTCCAGCCGGTGCGGCTTGATTACTGCCGTGATGAGCTTCACGCGTCCACCTTCTTCGTCAGAGCCTCGCCGAGTGCCGGTCCCTTGCGGCCGACCGTGCCGCCGCCCGCGCCGGCGAAGTCGTACGCGGTTTCCGCGTGTGCGGCCTGGTCGATGCCGGCGACCTCCTCGTCCTCGCCGACCCGGAAGCCCATCACCAGGTCGATGGCCTTGGCAAGGACGTAGGAGACGACCAGGGAGTACAGCAGGACGCAGACCACACCGACGGTCTGCCGGCCGAGCTGGTCGAGGCCGCCGCCGTAGAAGAGGCCCTTGGCCTTGCTCTGCACCCCGCCGGTGGCGAAGAAGCCGATCAGCAGCGAGCCGACGACACCGCCGACGAGGTGGACGCCGATGACGTCCAGGGAGTCGTCGTAGCCGAACTTGTACTTGAGGTTGACCGCCATGGCGCACAGCACACCGGCGATCGCACCGACCGCGATGGCGCCCAGCGGGCTGACCGCGCCGCAGGCCGGGGTGATCGCGACGAGTCCGGCGACCGCGCCGGAGGCCGCGCCGAGCGTGGTGAACGAGCCGTGCCGGAGCTTTTCGTACGCCAGCCAGCCGAGCATCGCGGCGGCGGTGGCGACCTGGGTGTTGACGAAGGCGACCGCGCCGATGCCGTCGTCGTTGCCGAGCCAGGAGCCGGCGTTGAAGCCGAACCAGCCGAACCACAGCAGTCCGGCGCCGAGCATCACCAGGGGCAGGCTGTGCGGCCGCATCGGGTCCTTCTTGAAGCCGATGCGCTTGCCGACGACGAGGAGCACGCCGAGCGCCGCGGCGCCGGCGTTGATGTGCACCGCGGTGCCGCCCGCGAAGTCGATGACCTTCAGCTCGAAGAGCCAGCCGCCGTCGCCCCAGACCCAGTGGGCGACGGGGAAGTAGACCACGGTGACCCACAGGGCGATGAACAGCGCCCAGGCGGTGAACTTCACCCGGTCGGCGAGCGCACCGCTGATCAGCGCGGGCGTGATGACCGCGAACATCAGCTGGAAGACCGCGAAGACATAGACCGGGATGGTGCTGGTCCCCCACAGCTCGGTCAGGCCGATGTGGGCGAGGCCGGCGAAGTCGCCGTTCCAGCCGATGAAGCCGCCCTTGTCGGTGCCGAACGCGAGCCCGAAGCCGTACAGGACCCACAGGATCGTGACGATGCCCAGGCTGATGAAGCTCATCATCAGCATGTTGAGCACGCTCTTGACCCGGACCATGCCGCCGTAGAAGAAGGCGAGCCCGGGGGTCATGATCATCACCAGGGCGGAGCAGATCAGCATGAACCCGGTGTTCGCCGGGCTGAGCGTCACCTTGTCTGCTGCAAGCGTCAGGATGCCTGGGGGCATCGGCGTCTCCTCGTCGTCGATGCGGCCCGTGCGGGCGTGTTTCTGGTGGGCCGACTTCGCGATGAGGTTGTCGCAGCACGGTTTCGGCCAAACCTTGCCGGTGTTTCACCGCAGTGACGAAGAAGGCCCCCGTGTTACACCCCGGTGAACTCCCAGATCAGCCCCGACCCCGGCCCGGACCACCCGCAGATCAGCCCGCACATCCCCCGTCCACCCCACCGAAACCACCGCTTGAGCAACCCCCACGGCGAGCAACCACCTCCGCGAAAGCGGCGCCGGCTTAGGCGCAAGAAACAGCCCGGCCGCGGCTGCCGCCCGCGTGACCTGGCATGGGGGAGCCGAGTCGGGCTGTACGGGGCGGCGGCCGCGGCCGGAGTGGGGAGGGCGTGCCGTCAGACGGCCGCCGCTGATTCGGGAAGCTGGCGGGTGAGCTCGTCGCTGAGCCGGATCACCTCGGCGACACCGCCGAATTCCCGCGCCGCGGTGTCCACGGTCTTGCGCAGCCGGGTGTTGACGCGCTCCGAGCGGACCTGCCGGGCGAACGGGATCGCCTGCTGCGCCATCGCCGCGCAGGCTTCCGGCTCCTTCTGCAGCAGATGCACGGTGGCCATCCCGATCAGGTTGAGCGCATACGACCGCTGGTGCTCGGGGTCCTGGCCGAACAGCTCCACGGCGCGCTGCATGACGGGCTCGGCGAGCGAGGCGTAGGTGGGGCTGCGACCGGCGACATAGGCGAGATCGCGGTAGGAGTGGGCGTTCTCGGCGTTCAGCTCGGCCTCGGAGAAGAAGCGGATCCAGTCCGGGTCGGGTTCGCCGGGCAGCACGTCGGAGAAGGTGTCCTCGGCCATCCGGACGGCCCGCTTGACCTTGCTGGGCTGGCCCATTCCGGCGTAGGCGCGGGCCTCCATCGCATACAACATGGCCTGGGTGCGCGGGGTGGCCGTTTCGCGGCTGCCGTACTGGGCCAGATGGATGAGCTCCAGTGCGTCGTCGGGCCGGCCGAGGTGGATCATCTGCCGGCTCATGCTGGAGAGGATGTACGAGCCCAGGGGCCGGTCGCCGGCCTCCTTGGACGCGTGCAGGGCCAGCACGAAGTATTTCTGGGCGGTGGGCTGCAGCCCGATGTCGTAACTCATCCAGCCGGCGAGTTCGGCGAGTTCGGCGGCGACCTTGAACAGCCGCCGGGACACCGCCGCGGGCTGGGGCTCCTGGAGGAGGTCGGTGACCTCGTGAAGCTGGCCGACCACGGCCTTGCGCCGCAGCCCGCCGCCGCACTGCGCGTCCCACTGCCGGAACATCGCGGTCGTCGACTCCAGGAGGTCCAGCTCCGGCTTGGACAGCCGCGCGTGCCGCCGGCCGCGGTCGGGCTCCGCCACCTCGCCCTGGCCCGCGGGCACCGGGACCAGCCAGCGCTGCATCGGCTCGATGAGGCTGGGTCCCGCGGCGAGGGCGAGGGAGGTGCCGAGGAAGCCGCGGCGGGCCAGCATCAGGTCGCTGCGCGAGAACTCACTGATGAGGCTGACCGTTTGGGCTCCGGCCCAGGGCAGGTCCACGCCGGAGACGGACGGGGACTGGTGCGCGGAGCGCAGCCCCAGCTCCTCGATGCCGACCACACAGCCGAAGCGCTCGGAGAACAGCTCGGACAGGATCCGCGGGATGGGCTCGCGCGGCTGCTCGCCGTCGAGCCAGCGGCGGACCCGGGAGGTGTCCGTGCTGATGTGGTGCGCGCCCATCTGGCGTGCCCGGCGGTTGACCTGCCGTGCCAGCTCCCCCTTGGACCAGCCGCTGCGCATGAACCACGAACCCAGCTGTGCGTTGGGTTGTTTGGCGGCGTCGGTGCCGCCACTGCCGCCGTTGCCTCCCACTGGAAGCCCCCATCCCGATTGCTGCCTTGATGTCTGTGCCCGGTGCCCGGTGCGTGCCGCGAACCCGCCACAGCCTGCCGCCTGTTGCGACGCCTGTCCGGGGTACATCTACCCGACCACGGATTCCGGCCACACCTTTTGGCCTGTGCCCCACCGGTCGTTGCCACCGGCATACCCGTGCGAATGATGCCTCTCCGGGGTTCGTGCACCGAAAGTAATCCTACGATCACCCCTCACGCGAGGGCGATTGCGGAAACGCCACCATTCGCCACCCCTTCGTATGAACTCCCCGACAAGCTCTCGCGATTGACTTGACACAGGTCGAGCAAGGCCGGGCGGAGCGAAGCGCGCCAGGGCTCGCACGGCACACCGCACCACCCGGCACACCACGGCACACCACCGGCACCACGGGCCGGCGACGGAGCGTGAAGGGCGCGACGCCGTCAACCCGCCGACTCGTAACCACTGGCACGCACCACCCGTTGGAGGGGGCATGGGCTTCACGATCGGCGGCATCCGAGAGATGCGTTCCAGCTCCCGGCGCCGCGCCCGCTCGACCGACATCACGGCGGCGGCGGAGTACACCGGGCTGTGGGGCTGGGACGTCGTCCCCGGCGCCCGGGCGGTGCGCACGGGCAGCGGCGGCACGGACTGCTCGTGCGGCGCCGCGGACTGCCCCGCTCCCGGCGCCCATCCGCTGGCCTTCGCCGCGGAGCTGACGGCCGGGGCGAGCTGGGAGACGGCCGCCGCGGCCTGGGCGGAGACACCGGGCGCCGCGCTCTTACTCCCGGTGGGCCGGACGTTCGACATCCTCGACGTGCCGGAGGCCGCGGGGCGCAACGCCCTGGCGCGCCTGGAGCGGATGGGACTGCCGCTCGGCCCGGCCGCGGTGACCCCGACCGGCCGGGCGCTGTTCTTCGTCGCCCCCGGCGCGGCCAAGGAACTCCCCGACCTGCTCTACCGGATGGGCTGGGACGACGCCACGCTCGATCTGCGCTCCCTGGGCCCCGGCGACCACATCACCGCGCCGCCCTCCGACCTCGGCGGCCACGGCCCGGTGCGCTGGCTGCGCCCGCCGACGCCGGCCACCACGGACCGGCCGCCGCAGGCGCGGCTGGTGCTGGGCACCCTGGCGTACGTGTGCCACCGCGCGGCGGTGTGAGCCGGGGTCCGGAGCACACGACGCCGGCCCCCGGTACCCGCCGTGTGCGGGTCCGGGGGCCGATGACTGTCCGGGGCGTGGTGTCCGGCGGCGTCAGTCGATCAGGGCGTCGACGAAGGCCTCCGGCTCGAACGGCGCCAGGTCGTCCGCGCCCTCGCCCAGGCCGACGAGCTTGACGGGGACGCCGAGCTCGCGCTGGACAGCGACGATGATGCCGCCCTTGGCGGTGCCGTCGAGCTTGGTGAGCACCACCCCGGTGATGTCCACGACCTCGGCGAACACCCGGGCCTGGACCAGGCCGTTCTGGCCGGTGGTGGCGTCCAGGACGAGCAGTACCTCGCCGACCGGGCCGTGCTTCTCGACGACCCGCTTGACCTTGCCGAGCTCGTCCATCAGCCCGGTCTTGGTGTGCAGCCGGCCCGCGGTGTCGATCAGTACGACATCGGCGGCCTCGGTGATGCCTTCCTTCACCGCGTCGAAGGCGATCGAGGCGGGGTCGCCGCCCTCGGGTCCGCGGACCGTACGAGCACCGACCCGCTCGCCCCACGTCTGCAGCTGGTCGGCGGCCGCGGCGCGGAAGGTGTCGGCGGCGCCGAGGACCACGGACTTGCCGTCGGCGACCAGGACTCGGGCGAGCTTGCCGGTGGTGGTGGTCTTGCCGGTGCCGTTGACGCCGACGACCATGACGACGCCGGGGATCTCGTCCCCGCCGTTGCCGATGCCGTTGGCGGTGTGCACGGTGCGGTCGGCGTCCGTGCCGATGAGGGTGAGCAGTTCCTCTCGCAGCAGGGCGCGCAGCCCCTCGGGGGTACGGGTGCCGAGGACCTTGACCCGCTCGCGCAGCCGCTCGACGAGCTCCTGGGTGGGAGCGACGCCGACGTCGGCGGTCAGCAGGGTGTCCTCGATCTCCTCCCAGGTCTCGTCGTCGAGGTGTTCCCGGGACAGCAGGGTCAGCAGGCCCTTGCCCAGGGTGTTCTGGGAGCGGGAGAGCCGGGCGCGCAGCCGGACCAGCCGTCCCGCGGTGGGCTCGGGGACCTCGATCGCGGGCGCGGCGGGCGCCTCGGGCTCGGCGGCCGGCGCCTCGGCCACGGGGGCCTCGGCGGTGGGCAGCGTGACTTCTTCGATGGTGCGACGTTCTTCGTCGCTGGGGGTCTCGGCCTCCTCGCCGACCTGCGGTTCGGCGGGGGGCGCGGTGACGGAGGGCTTCGGGGCGGCCGGCGGGGACGGCGGCAGCTGCTTCTTCTTGCGGCCGCTGACGACGAGCCCGCTGATCGCGCCGAGCACGACCACGGCGATGATGACGGCAAGGATGACGGTTTCCATAACCCCTCCAGTATCAGCCACGCCCCGCCCGTGGGGACCGCACGCGCCGAAGCCCCCGCGGGCGGGAACCGGACACGGCAAAGGGGCCGGAAAGAGGCGCCCAGGGGCTCGGTTCGAGCCAGTGGTGAGATGCGGATCTCCTCGCCGGCCGATGCCCCGCAGGAGCTGCCGCGACGGGTGGGCGACCCGGCGGGCGGGGCGACGGAACGTACCGGTCCGGCGACGGCCCGTGCCGCCTCCGCCCTGCTCACAAGCGCTCGACTGGACCGTTCGACGAAGGTGGGCGACACTCGTTCTCGTCGTGGGGTCCAACGGAACCAATCGGCAGAAGTTGGATCAAAGTACGATGGTGAGCGGCCGCGCAACGCGCGTAGAGTCCTGGCAACCAATTCTGGCCAAGGCACCACAGCCGCTGCCTGCACCTCCTCCCCCCGGGGGTGCCTCCAGATCCCCGCACGGAGATACCTGCACCAATGGGCACCACCACGTCCGCTTCCGCTCCCGCATCCGAAGGCGCCGTCGAGACCCGCGGCATCGAGCCCGTCCCCGACCACGAACGCCAGGGCCGCGTCCGCGAGCTCTTCCCGACCTGGGTCGCCGCCAACATCAGCGTGTTGTTGCTCACCATGGGCGCCTCGCTCGTGGTCAGCAACGGGCTGAACTTCTGGCAGGTCCTGCTGGTGGCCGCGATCGCCGCCGCCGTCGCGTTCGGCATGGTGGGCGTGCTGTCGGTCTCGGGCAAGTGGGGCGGTGCCCCCGGTGCGATGCTCTCCCGGGCCGCGTTCGGCGTCCGCGGCAACTACTTCCCCGGTGCGATCCTGTGGGTCGCCCGCTTCGGCTGGGAAACGATCAACGCGGTCACCGGCGCCTACGCGGTGCTGACCGTGCTGCATCTGCTGCTGGGGATCGAGAGCAACAACGTCCTCGTCGTCGTCACCCTGCTCGCGTTCGTGGCCGTCACCTACCTGGTGAGCGGCCTGGGCCGCAAGGCGCTCAACATCTGCAACACGTACTCGACGTACCTGTTCGGCCTGTTCAGCATCATGGTGCTGGTCTACCTGGTCGCCACGATGAACTGGGACGCCATCTTCGCCAAGAAGGCCGGCACCACCGCCATGGTGATCGCGGGCATCGGCACCATCGCGGCCGGCGGGATCAGCTGGGTGCCCACCGGTCCCGACTTCGCGCGCTACCTCCCGCACTCCACGTCCGGCAAGAAGATCGTCGGCACCACCGTCTCCGGCGCGGCCCTGGTGCTGCTGCCGATGGTGCTGATGGGCGGCGTGATGGCCGTCTCCAACCCGAAGCTGGCCGGCCAGAACACCGACCCGATGTCCTTCCTCGGCACCATCCTGCCGTCCTGGCTCGCGGTGCCCTACCTGGTCACCGCGCTGGTCGGCATGGTGCTGATCAACAGCCTGTCGATGTACTCCGCGGGCTTCACCGCCCAGACCATGGGCGTCAAGCTGCCGCGGGCCCTCGCGGTCAGCATCAACGCCGTCATCAGCCTGGTCGGCGGCCTGTTCATGATGCTGGTGGCCAAGGACTTCATCGGCCAGTTCATCGCCTTCCTGACGCTGCTCGCGGTCTCCTTCTCCGCCTGGATCGGCGTCTACGGCGTCGACATGGCCCGGCGGCGCAAGCTGGCGGTGCGCTATGACGCCGACAGCCTGATGAACACCGGCCGCACCAGCCGCTACTGGTACACCGGCGGCTTCTGCTGGCAGGCCATGACGGCCTGGGCGGTCGCGCTCGGCGCGGGCCTGTGCTTCACCAAGGTCCAGTGGTTCACCGGCCCGCTGGCCACCACCTGGATCGGCGAGAACGGCCTGGGCTGGGCGGCCACGATCGCGCTCGCCGCGCTCGTCTTCGCCGTACTGCCAACGCCACGGGAGTCCGTCCCGGCGGCCGGGGCCGGCGACGCGGCCGGGGCCCGGCAGCCGGCCGAGGTGGGCTGACCCGGCCGCCGCGGACCGGAACCGCCCCTAGTGATCTGACGCAACGTCAGCTAGCGTCCCCCTCGCCAACCGCCCTGGCGAAGGGGACGTTTGCCATGTCTGCCCTGCCCTCCCTGCCTGACCAGCCCGCCCTGCCTGCCCGGCCGGTCACGGTCCTGCGCGTCAACCTCGTCGACCCCGCGCCCACACCCGACGCACTGTCCGCCCGCTACCGGGCCGCCGTCGAGATGGCCGCGTTCGCCGACGACCGCGGCCTGACCATGGTCCAGACCGAGGAGCACCACGCCACCACCAACGGGTGGATGCCCTCCCCGCTCACCTTCGCGGGCGCCGTCTTCGGCGCCACCCGCCGCATCGGCGTCACCGTCTCCGCGCTGATCACCCCGCTGCACGACCCGCTGCGGCTGGCCGAAGACCTCGCCTCGCTCGACCTCCTCAGCGGCGGCCGGCTGGTCACCGTCGCCGGCCTCGGCTACCGGCCCGAGGAGTACGCGGCGCACGGGAAGGACTGGCAGGGCCGTGGCGCGCTCCAGGACGAGGTGCTGGAGACCGTGCTGTCCGCCTGGACCGGCGAACCGTTCGCCTACCGGGGGCGCACGGTCCAGGTGACCCCCCGCCCGTACACCCGGCCACACCCCCTGCTGCTGATCGGCGGCAGCTCCCGGGCCGCCGCCCGGCGCGCGGCCCGCCTGGGGCTCCCCCTCTTCCCCAGTGCCCACCTCCCGGAGCTGGAGGCCTACTACCACGAGCAGCGCACCGCCTTCGGCACCGAAGGCTGGGTGATGCAGCCGCCCGCACACACCTCGCTCCTCCACCTCTCCGAGGACCCGGACCGCACCTGGGCCGATTACGGGAGCCATCTGCTGCACGAGGCCCGGATGTACGCGTCCTGGCAGTCGGCCGGCACCCGCTCCGCGGTGCGCTCGTCGGCCCGGGACGTGGCGGCGCTGCGCGAGGAGGGGGTCTACCGCATCGTCACCCCGGACGAGTGCCTGCGGCTCGCCCGGCAGGCGGGCGCCCAGGGCTCACTGATCCTGCATCCGCTGTGCGGCGGGATGCCTGTCGACGAGGGGTGGCGCTCGCTGCACCTGTTCGCCGAGGAGGTGCAGCCGCACCTCAAGGACTGACGGCCGGGGGCGGGTTCAGAGCGATCTGCCCGTCGAAGCGGTCGCGCTGCGCGTCGGCCTGTCGTCGGCGGTCAACTTCCGTCGGCGCTTCCAGCGCGCGCTGCACACCACGCCGTCCGCGTACCGGCGGGCGTTGCGCGCGGCGGGCGGCGCGCTCCGGGCCGGCGAGGACGCCTGAGGCGCCGCGGCGCACCGGAACGAACAAGCAGAGCACCGGCACGGAGAAGCGGCGCGGCCGGCACAAAAAACGGGTACTGCCCGGGGTCCCTGTTGACCCGGGGCAGTACCCAGTACTGAGGAGAAGGACTGGCGGGGGGGGTTAGCCCATCTCCTCCAACGCCTTGCCCTTCGTCTCCTTGACGTACTTCAGCACGAAGGGGATCGAGAGCAGAGCGAAGACCATGTAGATGACGTACGTACCCGAGAGGTTCCAGTCCGAAAGGCTCGGGAAGCTGGCCGTGATGGCCCAGTTGGCGATCCACTGCGCGGAGGCGGCGACGCCCAGCGCGGCGGCGCGGATCTTGTTCGGGAACATCTCGCCGAGGAAGACCCAGACCACGACGCCCCAGGAGAGGGCGAAGAAGAGCACGAAGACATGGGCGGCGATCAGGGCCACGGTGCCTTCGGTGGTCGGCAGGGTGCCGGCCGCGGTCTTGGCGGAGAAGGCCCAGGCCTCCAGGCCGAGCGCGAGGGCCATACCGGCCGAGCCGACCAGCGCCAGCGGGCGGCGGCCGATCCTGTCGACGAAGATCATCGCGATCACGGTGCCGATGATGTTGATGATCGACGTCGTGAAGCTGTAGAAGAACGACGCACTCGGGTCGATGCCGACGGACTGCCACAGCGCCGAGGAGTAGTAGAACGCGACGTTGATGCCGACCAGCTGCTGGAAGACCGACAGTCCGATGCCGACCCAGACGATCGGCAGGAAGCCGAACTTGCTGCCGAGCAGGTCCTTGAACGACGCCTTGTGCTCGCGGCGCATCGCCTCCTTGATCTCCGCGACCCGCTTGTCGAGGTCCACGGTCTTGCCCTCGACCTCGGCAAGCACCTCCTTGGCCTTGGAGACCTTCTCGACGGAGATCAGGTACCGCGGCGACTCGGGGATCGCGAAGGAGAGCAGACCGTAGAGCACGGCCGGGATGACCATCACACCGAGCATCCACTGCCAGGCCTCCAGGCCGGCGATGACGCCGCGCTGCTTGCCGTCGGCGAGGTTGAGGATGCCCCAGTTGACGAGCTGGGAGACGGCGATGCCGATGACGATCGCGGCCTGCTGGAACGAGCCGAGTCGGCCGCGGTAGGCGGACGGCGAGACCTCGGCGATATAGGCCGGGCCGATGACCGAGGCCATACCGATGGCGAAGCCGCCGATGATCCGCCAGAAGGCGAGGTCCCAGAGGGCGAACGGAAGAGCGGAGCCGACGGCGCTGATGGTGAACAGCACCGAGGCGATCTGCATCACGCGGATACGGCCTATGCGGTCCGCGATCCGGCCCGCGGTGGCGGCGCCGATGGCACAGCCGATCAGCGCGATGGCGATCACCTGGGCAAGTACGGCGGAACCGACCTCATAGCGGCCCCGGATCGCCTCGACGGCACCATTGATGACAGAGCTGTCATAGCCGAAGAGAAAGCCGCCCATCGCGGCAGCCGCGGTGATGAAGATGACATGGCCGAGATGTTCGGGATGGGCCTTGCGGCCTTCCGAACCCGTCGGCTGCGCGGTGCTGGTCAACGTGAACTCCAGTGGCCCGGCTGCGCTGCCGGGTTAGGGGGCTGGCCCTACAAGTGGTGCATAGGTTGGGGGCACCCACCACTTGAAGGTAAAAGCGACGTTGCAGAGACTATGCCTTCAAGTTTCGAAGTCAATAGGCCGAGATGAATTTGTTTCTCGGCCACTCGAGAGGCAGTTCGTTCAAGTTCTGAACTGATGCGGTGTCGGACACTCCGGGCGATCAAAGGCGGCTCCGAGATGAGCCCCGGCAGACGCCGATTCCGGTCGATATCGCCCCTGACCGACGCGGGCCCGGTCCGCCGCTCCCGCGCTCAGTGCAGCCGCTGGCTGATGACCTTGGTGACGCCGTCCCCCTGCATCGATACCCCGTAAAGGGCGTCCGCGACCTCCATCGTCCGCTTCTGATGCGTGATCACGATCAGCTGGGAGCTCTCCTGCAACTCCTCCATGATCCCGATCAGCCGCTGCAGATTGGTGTCGTCCAGGGCGGCCTCCACCTCATCCATGACGTAGAACGGGCTGGGCCGCGCCTTGAAGATCGACACCAGCAGCGCCACCGCGGTCAGCGACCGCTCCCCACCGGACAGCAGCGACAGCCGCTTGACCTTCTTCCCCGGCGGGCGCGCCTCCACATCCACCCCGGTCGCCAGCATGTCGTCCGGATCGGTCAGCACCAACCGCCCCTCGCCACCCGGGAAGAGCCGTGCGAAGACGCCCTCGAACTCGCGTGCGGTGTCGTGGTAGGCCTCGGTGAAGACCTGCTCCACCCGCTCGTCGACCTCCTTGACCACCTGCATCAGATCGGCGCGGGTCTTCTTCAAGTCTTCAAGCTGCTCGCTGAGGAACTTGTGCCGCTCCTCCAATGCGGCGAACTCCTCCAGTGCCAGCGGATTCACCTTCCCGAGCTGCTGATACGCCCGCTCGGCCGCCTTGAGCCGTTTTTCCTGCTCGGCCCGTACGTAGGGCACCGGCTGGTGGCGGGGATGCTCCGGATCCTCCGGAAGCACCTCGCCGTCGGCGGCCGGCGACGGCGGAACCAGCTGCCCGGGGCCGTACTCGGCCACCAGCCCGGCCGGCTCCACCCCCAGCTCCTCCAGCGCCTTGGTCTCCAGCTGCTCGATCCGCAGCCGCTTCTCCGCGCCCAGTACCTCGCCGCGGTGCATCGAGTCCGTCAGCTTGTCCAGCTCGGACTTCAGTTCCCGGCCCTGGTTGCGCTCGGCCACCAGTGCCTGCTCCCGCTCGGCCTTGGCCCGCTCCGCCGCGCCCCGCTCCTCCTCGGCCCGTACGGCCGATACCTCGACATGGGCCAGCAGCTGCCGGGCACCGGCGGCTACCGCCCCGGCCACCTGCGCCTCGTGCCGCAGCCGTGCGCGCCGCCGCTCGGCCCGCAGCCGCGCCTCGCGTTCGGCGCGCGCCCCCCGGTCCAGCGCGTCCGCCCGCCCGGCGAGCGCCTTGACCCGCTCCTCGTGCGTCCGCGCCTGGAGCCGGGCCTCCATCTCGGTCTGCCGCGCATTGGCACCGTCGGCGGCGAGCCGGTCCCGCACGGACGTATCGGGCTCCTCGTCGCCGACGCCCGGCTCCTCCTCGGCCACCGCAAGGCGCTCGGCCAGCTCCTCGGCCTCCTCGGTGGCCCGCGCCAGCGCCTCCTCGGCCTTGGCCGCCGCCGCGCCGGCCCGCTCGGCCTCCCCCGCGGCCGCCCGCGCCTGCCCGCCGAGCCGGCCGAGGTCCCCGGCGACCTTCGACTTCTCCCGGTCCGCCGCCCGCCACTGCTCGGCCAGCTCCTCCACCAGCGCGGCACCCGCCGTACGGCGTTCCGCCGCGGCCCGCTGCGCTCGCGCCAGCTCCTCGCAGCGCCCCGCCAGCTCCTCCAGCTCGGCGGCCGCCTCGTCGACGGAGGCCTGCACCTCCAGCAGGCTCGGCGCACCGGCGGAGCCGCCGTGTGCGAAATGCGCCCCGAGCAGATCGCCCTCACCGGTCACCGCCGTCAGCTCCGGCCGCGCGGCCACCAGCTCCTCGGCGTCCTCCAGCGTCCCGACCACCACGACGTCCCGCAGCAGCCGGGCCACGGCGGCCGTCAACTCCGCGGGCCCCCGCACCAGTTCCTCGGCCGGTACGGGCCCGGAACGGGGCCCGGGAACGCGGTGCCCGGCGGGCTCGGCGGGCTCGGCGGCGTCCGGTCCCGCGGCCACGCCCCCCGCCGGCACCCGAACGGCGGCCGCGGTGGCCTCCGGGGCCCCGGTGATCTCCCCGTCCTCCGCCGCCCGCGCGGGCGCAGGTACCCGCCCCGCGCCCCGCAGGTCCCCGCTTCCCCCCAGCACCATCGCCGCCCGCCCCGCGTCCTGGGCGCGCAGCAGCCGGATGGCCTCGGCGGCGGTGTCCGGGCCGGTGACGGCGAGGGCGTCCGCAGCCACGCCGAGGGCGGCCGCCACCGGGATCTCGAAACCAGGGGTGACGGTCAGCAGTTCCGCCGCCGGACCGAGCAGGCCGGTGAGCCGGCCGGCGGCGGCCAGCAGCGCACCGGTGCCGTCCTTGCGGCGCAGTCCCAGCGCCAGTGCGTCGTGCCGTGCGGCGGTCGCGGCCCGTTCGCGCTCGGCCGTGCTCAGCGCCTCACGCGCGGCGGAGAGCGCGGACTCCGCCTCCGCCAGGTCGTGGCGGGCCGCCTCGTGCCGCTCGGCGATCTCCTGATCGTCCGCGTCCAGCCCGTCGACCTCGGCCTTGAGCTGTTCGTACGCTTCCTGGGCGGTGGCCGCCCGGCGCCGGGCGTCGTCCCTGGCCTCGGCCAGCCGGCCGATCTCCGCCTGCGCCGAGGCGGCCCGGCCACGGGCGGCGGTGACCTGTCCGCTCAGCCGGGCCAGGCCCTCGCGGCGGTCGGCGAGGGCCCGGGCGGCGTCCCGCAGCCGGCGCTCCTCGTCCGCCAATTGCCGCTCCAGTTCGGCACGGTGTTCGACGGTGTCCTCCAGCGCCCGGCTCGCCGCCTCCAGCGCGGCCGTCAACTCCGCCTCCTGCTCGCGGATCCGGGCCGCCTCGCGCTCCATGTCCTCGGGGTCGCGCCCGTGCCGCTCCTCCGGCGGGGCCGCCGAAGCGCTCTTGACCCGCGCCTCGGCCAGCGAGATCGTGCCGCGCACCCGCTCCGCGAGCTGGGAGAGCTCATGCCAGGTCTGCTGGGCGCGCCGCACCCGAGGGGTCAGGGTGCGCACCTCCTCCTCCAGCGCCGCCTCGTGCTGCTGGGCGGTGCGCAGCCGGGCCTCGGCGGCCTCCTTGCGTTCCTTGAGCGCCGCCTCGTCCGCGATCTCGGCGCGCAGCGCCCGGCGCAGGCTGACGAGGTCGTCGGCGAGCAGCCGCAGCCGGGCGTCCCGCAGGTCCGCCTGGATGACGGCGGCGCGCCGGGCGACCGCGGCCTGCCGCCCCAGTGGCTTGAGCTGGCGCCGCAGCTCATCGGTCAGGTCCTGGACGCGGGCGAGGTTGGCCTTCATCGCGTCCAGCTTCCGCAGCGCCTTCTCCTTGCGCTTGCGGTGCTTGAGGACACCGGCCGCTTCCTCGATGAAGGCCCGGCGCCCCATCGGGTCGGCGTGCAGGACGGAGTCGAGCTGGCCCTGTCCGACGATGACGTGCATCTCCCGGCCGATGCCGGAATCGGAGAGCAATTCCTGGATGTCCAGCAGCCGGCAGGTGTCGCCGTTGATCTGATATTCGCTGCCGCCGTTGCGGAACATGATCCGGGTCAGGGTGACTTCGGCGTATTCGATCGGCAGTGCACCGTCGGCGTTGTCGATGGTGAGCGAGACCTCGGCACGGCCGAGCGGCGGCCGCCCGGTCGTCCCGGCGAAGATGACGTCCTCCATCTTCCCGCCGCGCAGCGACTTGGCTCCCTGCTCGCCCATGACCCAGGACAGCGCGTCCACCACATTGGACTTACCGGAGCCGTTCGGGCCCACGACGCAGGTGATGCCCGGTTCGAACCGGAGCGTCGTGGCGGAGGCGAAGGACTTGAAACCTCGCAGGGTCAGACTCTTGAGATGCACGCCGTGGGACTCTACCGGCCGCCCATCAGGGGACGACCCCCAACATTCCGGCGCCGATCACCCACCCGTACGGCCCCCGGGTATACCGCACCGTTCATTTTCGGTTTCATTGCCGAAAGCGCAGGGCACATCATGCGGTAAGGGAGGGGCGGCACGGCTGAAGTGGCCGGAAGGTCCGAATAGGCCGGAAATCGAAAGAGCCGGAAACGACGAAGGGACGCCGAAGCGTCCCTTGCAGATCTTGAAGAGAGCGGTGCCTCAAGCGGCTGGCGAGCAGCCCTACCGGCCCTGAGGTTGGGGTCAGGTGAGCGCGGGCTCCGCCTGGGGTACGTCGATGTCGAGCATCGAGTCGTCGCGACGTGCGGCAGCGGACAGCATGTCGTTTTCGGCCTGCATCCGAATAAGTTCGGATTCAAGGTCTTGGACGCGCTGCTGAAGCCGTCGCATCTCGGAGAGGACTCGGGGGTCGGAGCCGCCGACGTAACCGAGAAGCGCCTTTGCCATGATGGATGGTCCTCCACAATGAGTGACCGACCGAAGCGGTGTGGGTCGTGAGGGATTCGCACCCGCGGTGCTTGTCATTCTCTGCGTGTACTCAATGCCAAACAGCTAAGGTGCGCGGGGATTCCAGAGTCTCACCAAACGGTTTGACGGTCAACACGATCACGCCCCGTATCCTCGGGCACCTGAGAGTGCGCGGCCGCGAGGGCGCTGCGCCGACTCCCCAGAAAGGTCCCGCGGGGGCGTAGAGATCATCCGTACAGCGGCAGCCTTGCACGGGTCGGCCGGATTGGCAACCACCAGGCCTTATCTCCTGTGAGCAGGCGACAAAGACGCCTGCGCAAGATCGCCTGTGACGGCCGCGGGGACGGTTCCTGCGGACCCGCTCAGCGGATTTCGAAGCCGTCGTAACCGCCGCGGGGCGTGTCCCATATCTCAGTGACTCCGTCGACCCGCCCGGGCGTGTCTCCGGTGCGGAGCCAGTCCAGCAGCGCGTCGCAGTGATCCTTCGGTCCCTCGGCGACCACCTGGACGCGGCCGTCACCGAGATTGACCGCGAATCCGGAGAGTTCGCCGATGCGAAGGGCGTTGGCCCGGGTGAACCAACGGAACCCGACGCCTTGGACCTGACCACGCACCCAGGCGGTCACACGGACATCTTCGTTCATGTGTGCACGTTAACTGGCCAATTGCTCAGCAGTCACTTCTGCCCCTCCGTCATGGCGTACAGTCCCCCGACAAGCGAGGCTCACTCTTACGGGTGAGCCATCTTGACGCCCAAGAGGCTCTGCGGCGGCAGCCGCTCCAGTGGAGCCGGTGCTTGTACCGGTGGAAGGAAGACAGTGGATGGGCCGCCATCGACGCTCTGCTCCCGCAGCCTCCGACGCCCCTGGTGCGGGGCCTGTTGACGCACCGCCGGCCGGACACCCGGGCCCGGCGGCCCAGGGTCTGCGCAGTGGACGTCGCGCGGCCCCGCGTCGCGGGCGGGCCCCCGTACGCACCGGACTGCTCGGCGCCTGTGCGGTGATGGCGATGGGAGCCGTCGCGGTCGCCTCCGGACTGGTCCCGGGCCACGGCCAGTTCGACGGGGGGACGGGCGGCGACCAGGGGGACCGGGTACGGGCCGGCGCGCTGCCGGAGGCCACCGGGCCGCTGGGCGGCGGGTCGGCGAACCCGTCCGACCGTGCCACGGAACAGGCCAGCCGCGGCAGCGCCCGCGCCACGGCCCCCGGCACCGGCCGTCCCTCCTCCCCCACCACCCCCTCGGCGTCCCCCTCTCCGCACCGGACGGCCACCTCCCCCGGGAAGTCCGGGGCCCGCCGGTCCGCCGGGCGCGCCGAGCGGCCGTCGTCGGCCACGCCCGCACGCGGCGCGGCTCCGTCGAAGGCCACCGATACCCCGTCGTCCGCCGAGGCCCAGGTCCTGTCCCTGGTCAACCAGGAGCGCGCCCGGGCCGGCTGCTCCCCCGTCACGGCGGACAGGGAACTGGCGGGGCTCGCACAGCAGTTCAGTGACGACATGGCCCGGCGTGGCTTCTTCGACCACACCGACCCGGACGGCGACACGCCCTGGGACCGCGCCCGTGACGCGGGTATCGACGATCTGGGCGGCGAGAACATAGCCCGCGGCCAGGCCACCGCCCAGGCCGTGATGGACTCCTGGATGAACAGCCCCGGCCACCGCGCCAACATCCTCAACTGCGAGTACAAGACCCTCGGCGTCGGCGCCCATACCGGGCCGGGCGGCCCGTGGTGGACGCAGGACTTCGGCTTCTGAGGCCCGGACGGACGGCGCCCGGCCGGGGCGAGGCAACCCCGACGGCAGGAGACGCCCGCGCCGCCCCGTGATCACGGGGCGGCGCGGGCGTCTCGCTGTGCGGGGGCCGCGAGCGTGCGGGCCTCGCGGGTGTCCCGCGTACCGGAACCGCGGGTCTGGGTCCCCGCGCGCGCCGGTCAGGCGGCGACGGCGGCGCGGCCCGCGGCGAAGATGCGGGCCTGCTCGGCGATACGGCGTCCGAGGTGTTCAGCGGTGGCGATATCGGCCTTGTGGACCGCCTCCGCGCCCTGGTCGTTGTCGGACTGCGCGCCCGCTCCCAGGAAGAACCCGAGCCGGTTGAGGTCGTTCTCCGAGGCGGTGGAGGAGTTCCAGCCGGGGAGCAGGTTGAGGCTGACCCAGCTCATGCCGTGCTGGGCGGCGAGCACCGTGAAGAACTGCAGGGTGTGCAGCTTGTCCCCGCTCTTGGAGGCGGAGTTGGTGAAGCCGGCCGCGAACTTGTCCTGCCAGGCGCGGGTCGCCCAGCGCTTGGCGGTCGCCTCGGCGAAGGTGTGGAACGCCCCGGAGGCCGTCCCCATGTAGGTCGGCGAACCGAAGACGATCGCGTCGGAGGCATCGAGCTGATCCCACTGGGCCTCGGTGATCTCGTCGACCTTGATCAGGTGGACGGTGGCCCCCGCCCCGGCGGCAGCGGCGCGGACGGCCTCGGCCAGTACGGCGGTGTGGCCGAAGCCGGAGTGGTAGGCGACGGAGACAACGGGGGCGGGCAGGGCGGAGCTGGTCACGGCGGTTTCTCCTCAGGGTCAACGACACCCCGGGACGGTCGGCGCCCGGGGTGTCGGGGTGTGATGAGAGAAGAAAAGCACTAACTTTTAGAAAGCGCAATCCATTGGTTAGCGCTGTGCGGGGGTAAGGTGTCGGTATGGCGACCGAGAACCCTGCCGGAACGGCCGAGGAGCCGCCCACCGACTGTGCGGACGACCTGGCCTATGACGTTTTCGCGCGCGACTGTCCCTCCCGTGACGCGCTCAAGCACGTCACCGACCGATGGGGCAGCCTGACACTGGGCGCGCTGCTCGACGGCACCTTCCGCTTCAACGAACTGCGGCGCCGGGTGCAAGGGGTGAGCGAGAAGATGCTGGCCCAGACCCTGCACGCACTGGAGCGGGACGGACTCGTCCACCGCGAGGCGCAGCAGACCAACCCGCCCCGGGTGGATTACGCGCTGACACCACTGGGCCACCAGGTCGCCCGCCAGCTGCAGCTGCTGATCGCCCTGGTGGAGGACCGGATGCCGCAGGTGATCGAGGCCCGGGAGCGCTATGACGCCCGGCACCCCACGGGCTGAGCCGGCGACCGCGCCGGCCTGCCGGGTTCAGCCGCGCGGCGGCCGCTGGCAGCGGGGGCAGAAATAGCTGGACCGGTTCATCCAGGGACGGCGGCGGATCGGGGTACCGCAGCGGCGGCAGGGTTCGTCCTCGCGGCCGTAGGCGTCCAGGGAGCGGTCGAAGTAGCCGGCCTCCTCGTTGACGTTGACATAGAGGCTGTCGAAGCTGGTGCCGCCGACGGCGAGCGCGGCATCCATCACCTCCCGTACGTGGCCGAGCAGTTCGGCGGTGCGCGGGCGGGTGAAGGTCGCGGTCGGCCGCTCGTAGTGGAGCTTGCTGCGCCACAGCGCCTCGTCCGCGTAGATGTTGCCGACGCCGCTGATCAGTGTCTGGTCGAGCAGCGCCCGTTTGATGGTGGTGCGGCGGCGGCGCAGCGCGTCGTGGAAGGCGGTGTCGTCGAAGGCGTCGTCGAGCGGGTCGCGGGCGATGTGCGCGATCACGTCGGGGAGGTGGTCGGCGTCGCCGGGGACGGTGTCGTGCAGCGAGAGGCCGCCGAAGGTGCGCTGGTCGACGAAGCGGAGTTCGGTGCCGAGGTCGTCGGCGAAGCGGAGCCGGATCCGCAGATGCTTCTCGTCCGGGGCGTCCTGCGGCTGGACGAGCAACTGGCCGCTCATCCCGAGGTGGGCGAGGATCGCCAGGCCGTGGGTGACGGACGGCGTGACCCGCGGGGGAAGGCCTTCGGCGGCGGTCTGTGCGGCCGGGCCCCCACCGGTCACCGGGAGCCAGAGGTACTTGCCGCGCCGACGTGCCGCGCCGAGCCGCAGCCCCATGAGCCGGGCCGCGAAATCGGCCGCACCGGCGGTGTGCCGGCGGATCGCGCGCGGATGCCGCACCTCGACCTCGTCGATCGTGCGGCCGCTGACCCAGCGCTCCAGTCCGCGGCGTACGACCTCGACCTCGGGCAGCTCGGGCACAGGACTCCTCGGGGCAACTGGGGGACGACAGCCGCAGCGTACCTCTCGCCTCCGGGGCCCAGGCGCCCGCCCGGCACCGCGCGCACGGGGCTCGGGACAAGAAGGACCCCCGGTGCGCCGAAGCGCAACGGGGGTGGGGTGCCGCGCCGCGGAGGCGTGCGCCGTACGGCTAGCCGGCGGTGTCCTCCGGGACGGTCTCGGCGGGCTCTGCCGCCTTGGCCGCCTCGGCCACCTTGGCCGCCTCGTCCGCCGCGGCGCGGATCTCGCGCCATGCGGATTCGGCCGCCTGCTGCTCGGCTTCCTTCTTGCTGCGGCCGGTGCCGGTGCCGTACGAGACACCACCGACGCGGGCGGCAGCAGTAAAGGTCTTCTCGTGGTCCGGTCCGGTCTCCGTGACCAGGTACTCCGGAACCCCGAGGCCTTCGGTCGCGGTGAGCTCCTGGAGGCTGGTCTTCCAGTCCAGGCCCGCGCCCAGGCTGGAGGACTTCTCGATGAGCGGGTCGAAGAGCCGGTGCACCAGCTCGCCGGCCGCGTCGAGGCCCTGGTCGAGATAGACCGCGCCGATCACCGCTTCCAGGGTGTCGGCGAGGATGGATGCCTTGTCCCGGCCGCCCGTGCCCTCTTCGCCCCGTCCGAGGCGGATGAAGGCACCGAGGTCGAGGCCGCGGCCCACCTCGGCGAGTGCACGCGAGTTGACCACCGCGGCCCGGAGCTTGGCCAGCTGGCCCTCGGGCAGATCGGGGTGGATGCGGTACAGCGTGTCCGTGACCACCAGGCCGAGCACCGAATCCCCGAGGAATTCCAGCCGCTCGTTGGTGGGCAGACCGCCGTTCTCGTATGCGTACGAGCGGTGCGTCAGCGCACGCACCAGAAGGGCGGACTCGAGCTTGTACCCGAGCCGCCCTTCCAGAAGCGTGTGAGACGAGGCCGTGTCCGCCGGAGTCGGTTCATCCCCGCGTTTGCGGGAAGTCGAATTGGCGTCTGACATGAAGCCTGTCACCAGCCGCTCAGACCTCGAGGACCTGGCGCTTGTTGTAGGTGCCGCAGCTCGGGCACGCGATGTGCTGCTGCTTCGGCTCGTGGCAGCGCTCGCACGCCACCAGGGTGGGGACCGCAGCCTTCCACTGCGACCGGCGGTGGCGCGTGTTGCTGCGCGACATCTTCCGCTTCGGAACAGCCACGGCTACTTCTCCTGCTTCTCGTCGACGCCCGCTTCGGCGCCGCCCATGTTGTCCTTCTCGCCGTCCTTGACGGTCCCGGCGAGTCCCTGCAGTGCCGCCCAACGGATGTCGACGGCGTCGTGGTGGTGGTCCGGGTCGTCCGCCAGCCGCACTCCGCACTCGGAGCACAGGCCGGGGCAGTCGTCCTGGCACACCGGCTGCATCGGCAGTGCAAGCACCACCGCGTCACGCAGCACGGGTTCGAGGTCGAACAGGTCGTCCTCGAGGAAGAGGGTGTCCTCCTCGTCCTCGGCGTCGTCGCCGGCGTCCTCATGGACCCTGGCGTCGGCGTCGGGGTAGGCGAACATCTCCTGGAAATCCGCGTCGAGCTCTCGCTCCAGCGGCTCCAGACACCTTACGCACTCCCCCTTGACGGTTGCACGGCCGGTGCCTGTGACAAGCACCCCGTCCATGACCGATTCCAGGCGGAGGTCGAGCTCGATCGGTGCGCCCTCGGGCACGCCGATGACCTCATTGCCGAGGTCCCGGGGGGCCTCGACGGAGCGGGAAGCCCTCTTGAGCGCACCGGGACGCCGGCCCAGCTCGCGTGTGTCGAACACGAGAGGGGAACGGTGGTCGAGGCGGGCGTTGATGGCTTCCTGCTTTCTGTGGGGTTTCCGTGCCGTCCGTATTCCTGCGGGACAGGATCCAGGCAGCAGAGATCGCGGAGATACGCGCGACCGAAGAGCCAGGATACTGGACGGGCCCCGATAGGCCCAATCCGCTCCCGGTCCCCTCCCCGGTCCCCGGGCGGGGCCGCCTACTGGCGTCCCTCTTCGTACGCCCTGAGCTGGTCCAGGTCGATCATGCTGGTGTCGAAGAGGCTGGTCTCGTCCAGGGCGCCGGGCTGCGCGGGGTGGCCGTGCGGGGGCTGCTGGGGCTGCGGGGGCACCTGCTGCTGGAGGTAGGCGTTCGGGTCGTAACCCTGCTGCTGGGCCTGCTGCTGGGCTTGCTGCCAGTCGTAGCCGTACGGGTCCTGGTGCTGGGCGTACGGGACCTCCTGCGGCTGCTGATAGCCGTAGACGTCCTGCTGCGGGTAGGCCGCCGGGTCGGTGTAGTAGCCCTGCTGCTGGAGCTGGGGCTGGAGGGGCTGCTGGTGCTCCTGGGGCTGGGGTTGTGCCTGGGGCATGGGAGGCGCCTGGGGCATCGGGGGTGCCTGGGGCGGCTGCTGCTCCTGCTCGGCGCCGATGCCCGCCAGGCCGGCGAGATAGTCGGCGTCGGCCTGGTGCCCGGCCTGCGGGTCGCCCTGCGCGGCCAGGTGGAGGCCCAGCTCATCGATCGCACGGGCCCCCTGGAGCTTGTCGCGGCCCCGGCCGACCGCCTCCAGCGTCTTGGTCAGTACGGCCTGGAACGCCCCGAACTTGGCGTCCACATAGGCGTCGGCGCGCTGCCGCAGGGTCTCCGGGTCGGCGCTGCGCTCCGGGGGCTGGGTGCCGTCCTCGTCCGGGAAGGCCTGCCCCTCCGACGCCGGGTCGCGGCCGAGCAGCTTCTCGCGGCCACGGTCGACGGAGCCGATGGTCTTGGTCAGCACGACCTCGAAGTTGGCGAGCTTGCTGTCGACGTAGTCGTCGGCCTCGGCACGGATCTCCTCCGCCTCCCGGCGGGCCTCCGCGAGGATCCGGTCCGCCTCGTCCTGGGACTGCCGGGCGACCTCGGTGTCGGAGATCAGCGATCCGCGCTGGGCGTGCGCGGTCTCGATGATCCGCTCCGCCTCCGCCCGCGCCTGCTCGACCATCTGCTCCCGCCCGCCCAGCAGCTCCTGCGCCTGCGCGAGGGAGCCCGGGAGCGCCGCCCGCACCTCCTCCAGCATGGCGAGCAGCTCGGCGCGGTTGACCACGCACGAGGCCGACATGGGCATGGACCGGGCACCGCCGACGGTCGCGACGATGTCGTCGAGCTTCTTCTGCACGTCCACCTTGGACTCGCCACTCTCTGAAGGGGTTGGAACGACGGAACGGGACGACTGTACGTCCACGGCCCCTATCCCCGACACCAACTGACGCCCCATCAGCCGGGCCTCGGGCCGGTGCGCCCGGCGGGCGTCAGCCCTTGTTCCGCAGGCGCTCGGTCAGCGCCTCCAGGACGAACGACGGCACCAGATGGGAGACATCACCGCCCCAGGCGGCGACCTCCTTGACGAGGCTGGAGGAGAGGAAGCTGTAGGTGGGGTTGGTGGGGACGAACAGCGTCTCCACCCCCGACAGGCCGTTGTTCATCTGGGCCATCTGCAGCTCGTAGTCGAAGTCGCTGACGGCGCGCAGCCCCTTGACGATCGCGGGGATGTCGCGCTGCTTGCAGAAGTCGACGAGCAGGCCGTGGAAGGACTCGACCTCCACGTTGCCGTACTCGGCGGTGGCCCGGCGGATCAGGTCGATCCGCTCGTCGACCGTGAACAGCCCCTGCTTGGACTGGTTGATCATCACGGCGACGTGGACGACGTCGTACAGCTTGGAGGCACGGGCGATGATGTCCAGGTGCCCGTTGGTGATGGGGTCGAATGACCCCGGACAGACGGCGCGGCGCAACTCGGGTTCCTCGCTCTCCGATCCGGTCATGACACGCTTACTGACGTCGATTCGGCGGACGTCGAAGCGGCGCGACCGTACCAAAGCGTCCCCTCGCCGTAACGACGGGCCTTGATCGCTGCGAAACCGTCCGGCCAGGGGAACGCGCCGCCTCGGGTACTGCGTTCCACGGTGACGAGTGCGTCGTCGGCAAGCCAGCCCTGACCACGGAGTGTGAGCAGGATCTCGCACAGTTCCGCGTCGGTCACCACATAAGGCGGGTCCAGGAAGACGATGTCGTACGGCTCGCCCGGGGGCGGTGCGGCGGCGGTCTGCTCGGCCTTGCCGGCCCGGACGTCGGCGCCCGGGAGGCCGACCGCACGGACGTTGTCCCGGATGGTGCGCACGGCGCGGGCATCGGCCTCGACCAGCAGGACGTGTGCGGCGCCGCGGGAGAGCGCTTCCAGGCCGACCGCGCCGGAGCCGCCGTACAGGTCGAGCACCCGGGCGCCGCCGAGCGGCCCGTCGAGGGATTCCCAGGTGGAGAACATGCCCTCGCGCGCACGGTCGGACGTCGGGCGGGTGCCGTTTCCCGGGGGTACGGCCAGGCGGCGGCCGCCGGCCGTACCGGCGATCACGCGGGTCATGGGCCCGTCCTTACGTTGCGCGTGGTCGGTGAGGAGGAGCCGGGCGGGCTCCGCTCCTCCACGATATTCCGTCGGCCGGGGCCCGGCGTCCGGCCGGGGCTTCCCGGAGGCGCACCCGGTGGTGATCGATCTCACCCGGCACGGGCCGCGGACCCGGCTCACCCCTTGTCCAGATACTGCTCCCGGTCCTCGTCCAGCAGGGCGGACAGGGCGATCCGCAGCTCCGGATATCCGGTCAGCCCGGGGTCGGCGGTGACCAGCGCGGTGGCCTCCTCGCGGGCGGCCGCGATCACCTCCTCGTCCTCGATGACGGCGAGCATCCGCAGCGACGAGCGGACGCCGGACTGGGCCTGGCCCAGGACATCGCCCTCGCGTCGCTGTTCCAGGTCGATACGGGAGAGTTCGAAGCCGTCGAGGGTGGCGGCCACCGCGGCGAGCCGGGCGCGGGCCGGGCTGGCCTCGGGCATCTCGCTGACCAGCAGGCACAGGCCGGGCGCGGCGCCACGGCCGACCCGGCCGCGGAGCTGGTGCAGCTGGGAGACGCCGAAACGGTCGGCGTCCATGATCACCATGGCGGTGGCGTTCGGGACGTTCACCCCGACCTCGATGACGGTCGTCGCCACCAGCACATCCAGCTCACCGGCGGCGAACCGGCGCATCACGTCGTCCTTGTCGTCGGGTGCCATCCGGCCGTGGAGGACCGCCACCCGCAGCCCGGCGAGCGGCCCCTCGGCGAGCTGCCCGGCGATGTCGAGCACCGCGAGCGGAGGCCGCTTCTCCTCCGCGTCCTCCGGTGAACCCGCCTGGTCCGCGGCCCCCTTGGAGCCGGCCGCCTTCTTCGCCCCCTTGGGCGCGTCCTCCTCGTCGCCGATCCGGGGGCACACCACATAGCCCTGGTGTCCGGCCGCCACCTCTTCGCGGACCCGCTCCCAGGCGCGGGCGAGGAAGTGCGGCTTGTCCTTGGCGGGCACCACATGGGTGGCGATCGGCGAGCGTCCGGCGGGGAGTTGGTCCAGGACGGAGGTCTCCAGATCGCCGAAGACGGTCATGGCGACCGTGCGCGGAATGGGGGTCGCCGTCATGACCAGGAGGTGCGGCGGTTGCTTGCCCTTGCCGCGCAGCGCGTCCCGCTGCTCGACGCCGAAGCGGTGCTGTTCGTCGACCACGACCAGGCCCAGGTCGTGGAACTGCACCTTGTCCTCGATCAGGGCATGGGTGCCGACGACGATGCCGGCCTCGCCGGTGACCAGGTCGAGCAGCGCCTGCCGGCGGGCGGCGGCGCCCATGGACCCGGTCAGCAGCACCACCTTGGTGCCCTGCTCCGCGCCGCCGAGCATCCCGCCCTCGGCCAGCTCCCCCATCATCTCGGTGATCGAGCGGTGGTGCTGCTGGGCAAGGACCTCGGTCGGCGCCAGCATCGCGGCCTGGCCGCCGCTGTCGACCACACCGAGCATGGCGCGCAGCGCGACCATGGTGTTGTGGGTGACGGTGAAGTGGTCGGTCACATAGGCGTGGTCCGGGTGCCGGACGCTGATGCACTGGACGGGTTTGCGGCCGACGTACTCGATGGCCCGGATCGCGCGCCCGAAGCCCGCCCCGCCCTCCTCCGGCAGCGCCACGTCGACGTCGTACGCCCCCTCCCCCACGGCGCTCAGCAGCGCCCGTCCGCCCAGCGAGCGCACCAGCCATGCGAGGTCGTCGGCCAGCGGGCGGTGCGCGGCACGGAACACCGCGGCGGCACCGGCGGGTCCGTTTCCGGCCTCCAGCAGGCCCCGCAGCACGGCCAGCCGGTCCTTGAGCGGCGCATTGCGGTAGGCGTCCGGCACCCGGGCCGCCGGGTCGCGGTCCGCGGCCAGCCCCCGGCCCAGCAGATACGGGTCGAGCGGCCGGTCCCCGCCGTCGTCGAGGTCCACCGCTACGGCCGCGGCGACGGTCCACCGGGGGCGGCCGTCGGAGCCGTTCAGGTCCTGGCGCAGCTCGTGGGTGGTCAGCACCTTCTCCTCGGTGTCGCCGTCCCCGACGATCCACAGATGCTCGTCGTCGCACTCGACGGCGCTGCCGTCCGAGAGCACCAGCCGCCACACCTCGCGCTCGCCCTGCGGGAAGACGCCGTCCACCACGGCGAGCTCACCGCTGGGCACCACCACTTCGGTGCCGACGGTCATCTCGCCCATGGGACGAAAGCCGCGCGGTGTCAGCACCAGCGCGTCCAGCGGCTGGGCCTTGCCGGAGCCCACCTCGCCCTGGAGGAGGCGGTGCATGGGGTGTTCGGTCGCCAGGTCGTCGAAGATCTCCCGGCTGACCTTCCGCTGGCCGTCGGTGAGCGTGAAGGGCAGCTTCGCGTCGAAGGCGTCGAGGATGCCGCCGGCGGTCGACGTCCTCGCCACCGCGGGGAGTTGGGTCTCGGCGAGGCGGCGCCGGGCGAGGGCGACCTGCAGGACGAACGCCTCGTCCCACTTCAGCCGGTCCCGCGCGGCGGCGACATCGGCCTTGCTCGCCGGGCGGTGGATCTTGAGCAGTGCCTCGGTGAGCGGGACCAGCTCCCGGCCGTCCCGGAGCGCTCCGGGCAGCGGGTCGACGGCGTCGCGCGCGCTGGGCAGCACCGCGTCGACCGCTTTGGAGATCTTCCAGGACGCCATCTGCTGGCAGGCCGGGTAGATCGGCAGGAGCTGGCCGGCGAAGGCGCTCACCGCATCCGCCCCGCCCTCGGCGTCGCCGTCGAGGAGCTCGTAATCGGGGTGGGCGAGCTGGAGTTTGTGGTTGAAGACCGACACCTTGCCGGCGAACATCGCCCGGCGTCCGGGCAGCAGATCCTTGTGCGGCTTGTGGATGCCCTTGCCGAAGAAGACCAGCCGGAGCCGGCCGCTGCCGTCGGTGAGCGTCACTTCGAGGCGCTGTCCCCTGCCGCCGTTGAACTTCAGTACCCGGGAGTCCGCGACCTGGGCGACGACCGTGACGTGTTCGTCCAGCGGGAGGTCCGAGAGGCGGGTCAGTTCGCCGCGCTCGGCATAGCGGCGCGGGTAGTGGTGCAACAGGTCGCCGACCGTATGCAGGTCGAGATGCTCGGCCAGCACCTTTGCGGTGGTGCCACCGAGGATTTTCTTGAGAGGTTCGTCGAGCGCTGCCACGCCTCTATTGCACACCACGCCTGTGACAATCGCGGCCGGCTCACCCGCCCGGCGCGCTCCCACCGGCCCCGCACGCTCGCGCGGCCCCGGCACTCACCCCGGCCGCACGCTCACCCCGGCCCGCCCGCGCGCTCACTCCACGCCGATGAGCAACGGCGCGGCGTGCTGGCCCCCGTCGTAGACGACCGTGTCCACGGCGAGATGACGCTCGCGGACGTACTCCTCCAGCCGCCCGGCGAGCCCGTCGGGCGCCTTCGCGCCGAGGACCAGGGTCACCATCTCCCCGCCCGCCGACAACATCCGGTCGAGCACCGTCATCGCGGTGCCGGTGAGGTCGGAGCCGATCACCGCGACATCGCCGTCGATCAGGCCGAGGACGTCCCCGGCCTGGCAGACGCCGGCCATCGTCCACGACTGCCGCTCGGCGAGGGCCAGCTCGGCGTAACGGGTGGCACCCGCGGCCGCGGTCATCGCGACCACGTCCTCGTCGAAGCTGCGGCCCGGTTCGTGCACGGCCAGCGCCGCGAGGCCCTGGACGGCGGAGCGGGTGGGGATGAGCGCGACCCGTACGCCTTCGGCGCGGGCCTCCTCGGCGGCGGCCGCCGCGGTGTGCCGCAGCTCGGCGTCGTTCGCCAGCAGCATCACCTCCCGGGCGTGCGCCTGCCGGATCGCCTGCACCAGTTCGCCGCTGGCGGGCGGCTCCCCGGGGCGTACCGGGACGGGGGTCGCGCCGGCCTGGGCGCACAGTCCGGCGAGCCCGGCACCCGGCACCACCGCGACCACGGCCCGCGCCGTCATCTCCGGTTCCTTGGTGCGGGCGCCGCCGAAGTGCGTGATCCGGATCCGGTACGGGCGGCCCGCCTCGATGCCGGCCTCCACGGCGGCGCCCGCGTCGTCGACATGGACGTGGACGTTCCACAGGCCGTCCCCGCCGACCACCACCAGGGAGTCGCCGAGCCCGTCGAGCCGGGCCCGCAGCCCCGCCACGGCGTCGTCGTCGGCCTCCAGCAGATAGATCACCTCGAAGGCGGGCCCCGCCGGGTCGCCCCGGCCGTCCGCCACCGCCACCCGGCCCGCGACCTCGCAGCCGGCCGGCTCCGGGAGCGGGGCATCGGCGCGTACCGCGACCGGCACCGCCGAAACCTCTCCGGACAGCACATCGGCGAGCGCGCCCAGCAGCGCGACCAGTCCGCAGCCGCCGGCGTCCACGACACCCGCCCTGCCCAGCACCGCGAGCTGCCCGGGGGTCTGCTGCAGGGCGCTGCGGGCGCCTTCGTGGGCGGCGCGGGCGACCCCGGCGGCCCCGGCATCGTTGCCCGCGGCCCGCTCCGCGGCATCGGCGGCGGCGGTCGCCACCGTCAGCACGGTGCCCTCCACGGGGTGGGCGACGGCCTCGTAGGTCGATGCGGCGGCCCGGCGCAGCGCCCGCCGCAGGGCGTCGGCGGAGCCGTCGGTGGCGGCCAGCACCTCGGTCATCCCGCGCAGCAGCTGCGCCACGATCGTGCCGGAGTTGCCGCGTGCCCCGATGAGGGCGCCGTGCGCCATGGCGCCGATGGCATCGGCGAGACGGGGGGCGGTGCCGGCCGAGGCGTGCCCGTCGAAGGCGGCCTCGACCGCGCGGGCCGCCGATTCGAGGGTCAGATAGAGGTTCGTGCCGGTGTCGCCGTCGGCCACCGGGTAGACGTTGATCGCGTCGATCCGCTCGCGTTCCCGTCCCAGCGCCTCCAGTGCCAGTCCGCACCAGGAGCGGACCGCGGCGGCGTCGAGCGGGTACGGCACGTCGTCCTCCTGAGTCGCGGGATGCCACCGCACAGTAGCCGCGCTGCGGGGTCGGGGCCGGGGCGGGGGCCGGTGGGTGCGTGGTAGTTTCGCTCTACGGGAGCGGCCGTTGTATGCTGCTCCGGTTGCCCGATGCGAATCGGGCCATTCCTCTCCTGACGGTGTCGTTCGGGCAATGCACTCGGCTCGTCGGGATTTCACCGTAAGTGCATCTGAAGTCTTTGGAGTGACCCGTGGCTGCCAACTGCGACGTCTGCGGCAAGGGGCCGGGCTTCGGCAAGAGTGTCTCGCACTCGCATCGCCGTACCAACCGTCGTTGGAACCCCAACATCCAGACGGTGCGTGCAGTGATCGGGCGCACGCCGAAGCGGCTGAACGCTTGCACCTCGTGCATCAAGGCCGGCAAGGTCTCGCGCTGACGTCTTAGCCGTAGCGCAGCCCAGCCGGTTGCTTGGGAAGCCGGTCCACCTTCGTGGTGGACCGGCTTCTTCCTTTTCCGGGACAGGGCACCGCGGCCCCGCGCCCGGCCGCGGTGCGCCCCCTCAGTGCGCGTCGCGCCGGTTCCATCGCCAGCCGTGGTCCACGGGGCCGATGCCCGCGCCCAGCCGGAAGCCGGCCGCGAGGGCGCCGGTGACGTAGTCCTTCGCGGCCGCGGCGGCCTGCGGGACCGTATCCCCCTTGGCGAGCTGCGCGGCGAGCGCGCCGGCGAGGGTGCAGCCGGTGCCGTGGGTGTGCCGGTTGTCGTGCCGCGGGGCGCGCAGCCAGTGCTCCTCGGTGCCGTCGGTGAGCAGGTCGACGGCGCTCTCGCCGCGGCCGGCGGGGAGATGGCCGCCCTTGATGAGCGCCCAGCGCGGACCGAAGTCCAGGATCGCGGCGGCCGCCCGGCGCATATCGGCCTCCTCCTCGACGCGGATACCGGTCAGCTGGGCGACCTCGTCCAGGTTGGGGGTGGCGACGGTCGCCGTCGGCAGCAGCGCGCCGCGGACCGCGTCCAGGGCTGTGGCGGCGAGCAGGGCGTCGCCGTGCTTGGAGACCCCCACCGGGTCGATGACGACGGGGGCCCGCAGCCCGGCGAGCAGGTCGGCGACGGTCTCGACGAGTTCGGCCGAGGAGAGCATCCCGGTCTTCACCGCCTGGACGCCGATGTCGTCGACGACGCTGCGGAACTGGGCCCGTACGGCCTCGGCCGGCAGCTCCCACGCGCCCTGTACGCCCAGGGAGTTCTGGGCGGTGACGGCGGTGACCACGCTCATTCCGTGGGTGCCGAGTGCCAGCATCGTCTTGAGGTCGGCCTGGATGCCCGCGCCGCCGCCGGAGTCGGACCCGGCGACGGTCAGGACGCGTGGAGGTATGTGCATACCGCCGAATCTACTCGGCGGCGCCCCGCGGTCCCGCGGGCGCCCGTGGTGCCACCGCCCGTGGCATCGCCGCCCGTGGCCGTACGCGGCCTATTCGGCATCCCCGTTGTCGCCGAAGTGGTCCCAGCCGGCCTTCACCCAGGGGGCGCCGTCCACCGTCACCTGGGGCAGCGCGGAGGGGTGGAGCACTTCGCCGATGACCTTCCACCGGGCGGGCAGCTTCACGTCGGGCGGGAAGGTGGCGACGATCGCGTGGTCCTCGCCGCCGTTGAGCACCCACTGCATCGGGTCCACGCCGACGGCCGTGCCGATGTCGGACATCTGCGAGGGGATGTCGATACCGGCGGACCGCAGGTCGATCCGGACCTTGCTGGCCTCGGCGATGTGCCCGAGGTCGGCGACCAGGCCGTCGCTGACGTCCGTCATGGCGGTGGCGCCGAGTCCGGCGGCGGCCGGGCCCGCGTGGTACGGCGGCTCGGGGCGGCGGTGGGCCTCCACGAAGGCGCGCGGCGAGCGGAAGCCGCGGGAGAGGACGGCATGCCCGGCGGCGGACCAGCCGAGCCAGCCGGTCACCGCGACCACATCGCCGGGCTGGGCGCCGGCCCGGGTGACCGGCTCCTGGTTGCGCAGATCGCCGAGCGCGGTGATGGAGACGGTGATGGTGTCGCCGCGCACCACGTCCCCGCCGACGACCGCGGCGCCGGCCACCTGGCACTCGTCGCGCAGCCCGTCCATCAGCTCGGTCGGCCAGGTGGCGGGGAGTTCCGCGGGCACCACCAGGCCGAGGAGGATCGCCGTGGGCACCGCGCCCATCGCCGCGATGTCGGCGAGGTTCTGCGCGGCGGCCTTGCGGCCGACGTCGTAGGCGGTGGACCAGTCGCGCCTGAAGTGCCGGCCCTCCAGGAGGATGTCGGTGCTGGCGACCACCCTCCGGTCCGGCGCGGTGACCACCGCGGCGTCGTCACCCGGCCCGATCCGTACGGCCGGAGTGGTGGTGAGCCGGGAGGTGAGCTCCCTGATCAGCCCGAACTCCCCCAGCTCGCCCACGGTGCCCTTCATGCTGTTGCCCTTCCCATGTGTACGGACGGTCCGTACGTGGCTGACGACTGTGCCGTACTTGCCGTGTTCACCGCGCGGGTCTCCCCGCTCCGCCCGGTGACGCGGTACCGTGGCGTCCCTTCTTCCCACATGATCCTCGTAGCCGCCCTGGAGGTTCCGTGGTACAGGCCTACATCCTGATCCAGACCGAGGTCGGCAAGGCCTCGGCGGTAGCTGAGACGATCTCCACGATCCATGGTGTGCTGCAGGCCGAGGATGTGACCGGTCCCTACGACGTCATCGTGCGCGCTCAGGCCGGCACGGTCGATGAGCTGGGCCGCATGGTGGTCGCGAAGGTCCAGCAAGTGGAAGGCATCACGCGCACCCTTACCTGCCCGGTCGTCCATCTCTAGCACCCCCGTATCCTCGGCCGGGTGATCTCTACGCGCCGCCGGTACCTGGCTCTTCCGGTGCTCACCGTGCTCTTCGCCGCGGTGAGCTGTTCCTCTTCCGAGGAGGTGGCCGTGCCCTCTCCCAAGGGTGCGGCGGCGCGGTACTGCAAGGCGCTGCACAAGGAGTTGCCGTCGACCGTGGACGGGCTGAAGCGGGGTACCCCCGAGCCCGTATCCGACTTCACTGCCATATGGGGCGATCCTGCCGTGAAACTGCGCTGCGGGGTACCGAAGCCCGACGTCCTGACGTACGGGAGTGAACATTACAACCCCCGTGCCGACGCGGCGGAAGTCAACGGGGTCGAATGGCTCTTTGAGAAGCAGGACGACGGTTACCGCTTCACGACGGTGCTGCGCAAGGCCTACGTCGAGGTGACCGTTCCCGGGAAGTACGCCCCCGAGGTCGATGTGCTCACCGATCTCGGGAGCGCCGTGAAGAAGACGGTTCCCACCGGGGTGTAGGGCCCTGGGGCCACTCCCCCGGAAGGGCGGACCGGCGGCCCGGCACGGGCAGTCGGCTCAGCGCAGTCCCGTGGAGCGCTGCAGTGCGGCCTGCAGGAGCCGGTCGATCAGCTCCGGGTAGCTCACACCGCTCTCCTGCCACATCCGCGGGTACATCGAGATGGGCGTGAAGCCGGGGAGCGTGTTGATCTCGTTGATCACGAACTCGCCGTTGTCCTGCAGGAAGAAGTCCGCCCGCACCAGGCCTTCGCAGGACGCCGCCTCGAAGGCCGCGACGGCCAGCTCCTGGACCTTCGCGGTCTGCTCCTCGCTCAGCGGGGCCGGCACGATCCCGTCCGCCGAGTCGATGTACTTGGCCTCGAAGTCGTAGAAGTCGTGCGCGGTGACCGGCGGAATCTCGGCCGGCACGCTGGCCCGCGGGCCGTCCTCGAACTCCAGCACCCCGCACTCGATCTCGCGGCCGCGCAGCAGCGACTCCACGAGGATCTTGGGGTCGTGCCGGCGGGCCTCCTCGATCGCCTCGTCCAGGCCGCCGAGGTCGTCGACCTTGGTGATGCCCATGGACGAGCCGGCCCGGGCGGGCTTCACGAAGAGCGGCCAGCCGTGCTCGCCGGCGAAGTCCACGATCTTCCTGCGGGCGGCCGCGGGATCCTTGTCCCACTCGCGGGGGCGGATGACCTCGTACGGGCCGACCGGCAGCCCGAAGGAGGTGAACACCCGCTTCATGTAGTCCTTGTCCTGGCCGACGGCGGAGGCGAGCACGCCCGAGCCGACGTAGGGCACACCGGAGAGCTCCAGCAGGCCCTGCAGGGTGCCGTCCTCGCCGTAGGGGCCGTGCAGCACGGGGAAGACGACGTCGACCTCGCCCAGCGCCTTGGGGACCGAGCCCGGCTCGCTGTAGACGACCTCACGGTTGGTGGGGTCGACGGGGAGCACCACGGCGCCCTCGGTGGACTCGGCGAGCGCGGCCACCGAGGGCAGCTGCCGGTCCGCGATGGCCATCCGCTCGGGGTCGTCGGCGGTCAGCGCCCAGCGGCCGTCGGTGGTGATGCCGATGGGCAGCACGTCGTACTTCTCGCGGTCGATGGCGCGCAGCACGGCGCCGGCCGTGAGCACGGAGATCGCGTGCTCGGAGCTGCGGCCGCCGAACACGACGGCGACGCGGGGCTTGTGTGGGGAGGTCTCGCTGCTCATATCGGGTTGAGGGTACCTGCTGACCGGCGCGGAGTCAGTGCTGTGGCGGCCGTTGGTGGCGTCGCGCCGACGGCCGCCACAGGGGCCGGGGGCCGGGCACCCGGACGGAACGGGACCGGACCGGACGTTTCGGCTCCGGTTTCAGTGCCGTTCGGACTTGGCGCTGCGCGACATCAGTTCCTTGAGGGCGACCATCGGCGGCTTGCCCTCGTGGACGATCTCCACGACCGTCTCGGTGAGCGGCATGTCCACGCCGTGCCTGCGGGCCAGATCCCGTACGGATTCGCAGGACTTGACACCCTCGGCGGTCTGCTTGGTGACCGCGATGGTCTCCTGCAGCGTCATCCCGCGGCCGAGGTTGGTGCCGAAGGTGTTGTTGCGCGACAGCGGCGAGGAGCAGGTGGCGACGAGGTCGCCCATGCCGGCCAGCCCGGCGAAGGTGTGCGCGTCGGCGCCCATGGCCAGGCCGAGCCGGGTGGTCTCGGCCAGACCGCGGGTGATCAGGGACGCCTTGGCGTTGTCGCCCAGGCCCATGCCGGTGGCGATGCCGACGGCGAGTGCGATGACGTTCTTGACCGCGCCGCCCAGTTCACAGCCCACCACGTCGGTGTTGGTGTACGGGCGGAAGTACGAGGTGTGGCAGGCGGTCTGGAAGCGCCGGGCGACCGCCTCGTCGGCGCAGGCCACCACGGCGGCGGCGGGCTGCCGGGCGGCGATCTCCTTGGCGAGGTTGGGCCCGGTCAGCACCGCGACGCGCTCCGCGGGGACCTTGGCCACCTCCTCGATGACCTCGCTCATGCGCTTGGCCGTGCCCAGTTCGACGCCCTTCATCAGGGAGACCAGGACCGTCCCGTCGGGCAGCAGCGGCGCCCATTCGGCGAGATTGCCGCGCAGCGTCTGGGCGGGCACCGCCAGCACCGCGAACTCCGCGCCGCGCGCCGCCTGTGCCGGGTCGGTGGTGGCCCGTACGGACGCGGGCAGCTCGACCCCCGGCAGGTAGTCGGGGTTGGTACGGCCGTTGTTGATGGCGTCGACCAGGGCCGTACGGCGTCCCCACAGGGTCACCTCGCATCCCGCGTCGGCGAGCACCATCGCGAAGGCGGTACCCCAGGACCCCGTGCCGTAGACGGCGCAGCGCGTCACTTGCTTTCATCCTCCTGTGCCTGCTGGGTGCTTCGGGCCTGCTGCGGGCCGACGGCCGGTTCCGGGGCGGCGGCCCGCTCGGCGGGAGCCCGGTCCGCAGCGGCGCCCTGAACCGCCTTGGCGGCTTCCCGGGCGGCGCGGCGCTCCCGGGCGATCGCCTTGCGCCAGTCGTACGGTTCGGCCGGCGCGGGCTCGCCGCGCACGACGGCCAGCTGCTCGGTGATCGCGGCCATGATGACCTCGGTGGCGGCCCGCAGCACCTCGGCGGTCGGCTCCTGGTCGTAGAACGCGCTCAGGTCGACCGGCGGCCCGGCCTGCACCCGCAGCGTCTTGCGCGGCAGGAGGCGGAGCTTCTTCTCCTTGGCGTACGGCGGCATCGCGTCGTTGGCGCCCCACTGCGCGACGGGAATGACCGGCGCCTTGGTCAGCAATGCCACCCGGGCCGCACCGGTCTTGCCCTGCATGGGCCACAGCTCGGGGTCGCGGGTGAGGGTGCCCTCGGGGTAGAAGGCGACGCATTCGCCCTTCTCGATGGCGCTGACTGCGGCGCGGAAGGCGGTGGCGGCGTCGGTGGTTTCCCGGTAGACGGGGATCTGCCCGGTGCCGCGCATCATCAGGCCGACAAAGCCGCTCTTGAAGAGCCCGGCCTTGGCGAGGAATCGGGGGACCCGCCCGGTGTTGTACTGATAGTGCGCATAGGAGAGCGGATCAAGATACGAGTTGTGGTTGACCGCGGTGATAAATCCGCCGTCGGCCGGAATGTGCTCCATTCCCTGCCAGTCCCGCTTGAACAGAACCAAGAGCGGCGGTTTGCAGATGACCGCGGCCAAGCGGTACCAGAAGCCGATTCTGCGGCGGGACACTGGGACACCCTCCTTGTGGGACCTGCAAAGCTGCTGCGGGCCGGCAGCCGCACAAGTGTCGCCCCAGGTACCCGCTATGTCGAGGACACCGTAACCCCGCCGCTCCCGGAGAGCGGCGGCAGCAGGTGACAATGGCGCCGATGCGACGAGACGGAGCGGATGTGGGCTGGAGCCTGGTGGTACCGCTGAAACCGCTGCTGCGGGCCAAGAGCAGGCTCTCCCGGGCCGCTGGGGAGGAGTTTCGGCCACGTCTGGCCCTCGCGTTCGCCCTGGACACCGTGACAGCGGCGCTGGCCTGCAAGGACGTCCGGGATGTGGCGGTTGTCACGGACGACCGGGTGGCCGGTGAGCGACTGGCGGCGCTGGGCGCGCGCATCGTGCCCGACACACCGGCCGGCGGGCTCAACGCGGCGCTGGCCCATGGCGCGGGCGCGGTCCGGGCGCGTCGCCCGGGCGCGGCGGTCGCCGCGCTGAACGCCGATCTTCCGGCGCTGCGCCCCGCCGAGCTGGAACAGGTGCTCCATTCCGCTTCGCTATTTCCCCGTGCATTTCTCGCGGATGCGGCGGATATCGGGACAACACTTCTGACCGCGACTTCCGGCGTGGAATTGGAACCGGCATTCGGAGGTGCGTCCCGGGCCCGTCACCTGGCATCCGGCGCCCGGGAGATCATCACGTCCACGGTGCCCTCGGTACGCCGGGACGTGGACACCGGCGAGGATCTGCTGGCCGCGCTGGCACTGGGCGTGGGCCCGCACACGGCGCTCCAGGCGCCGCATCTGGCGGGCGTGGCGGGCCGGTCCGCCACGGTCACCGAGGCGCCGGACGGCTCCTCGCGGCTGCTGCCGCCGCAGGTCAGAGCGTCCGGGGCGTGATCGCTCAACGCGTCCGGGGTGCGATCGGCCAACGCGTCCGGAGTCGATCGGTCAAGGCCCCCGCAGCGGGACCGGTCAGAGCGTCTGGAGCGTGATCAGGGCGATATGCCGGTCGTCCCCTTCGCCGGTGACGTCGATACGGACGCGCTGACCGGGCCGCAGCAGCAACAGACCGCCGGCGTCGAAGGCCGCCGCGTCGAAGGGCAGCGGGGTGCCGTCGTCGAGCAGCACGCTGCCGGAGCGGGTCTGGGAGTCGTACGTATACGCGGTGGCCTGCATGGGAGAAAGCCTAGACGAGCGGCCCCGGCCCCCTCCTCCCGCCCGTGGACCGGGAGAACCCGCAAAGGGCCGGGCAGGTGGCCGCCCGTGAAGGGCCCCGAACGCACCGCGGGCCGGGCTCCCCGAAGGGAGACCGGCCCGACGCGTGGCGTCGCCGCTGCTGCATTACCGCTTGCGCGCGGTGGTCTTCTTGGCGGTGGTCTTGCGTGCGGTGGCCTTCTTCGCGGGGGCCTTCTTCGCCGTCGCCTTCTTGGCGGGGGCGGTCTTCTTCGCGGTGGCCTTCTTCGCGGTGGTCTTCTTGGCCGGGGCCGCCTTCTTGGCGGTGGCCTTCGTGGCGGCCTTCTTCGCCGTCGTCTTCTTCGCCGTGGTCTTCTTCGCCGCGGTGGTCTTCTTCGCCGTCGTCTTCTTCGCCGTCGCCTTCTTCGCGGCGGTCTTCTTGGCGGTGGCCTTCTTGGCGGCGGCCTTCTTGATGGCCGTACCGCCGGTGAGGCTGCCCTTGGGGGCCTTCTTGACCGAGACCTCTCCGCCCTTGGGGAGCTTCTTCGAGCCGCTGACCAGGTCCTTGAAGCCCTGACCGGCGCGGAAGCGCGGCACGGAGGTCTTCTTGACCCGCACGCGCTCACCCGTCTGCGGGTTGCGGGCGTAGCGGGCGGGGCGGTCGACCTTCTCGAACGAGCCGAATCCGGTGACCGAAACGCGGTCGCCGGAGACAACTGAACGGACGATTGCGTCCAGTACGGCGTCCACCGCGTCCGCGGCGTTCTGGCGGCCGCCGAGCTTGTCGGCAATGGCTTCTACGAGCTGCGCCTTGTTCACGTCTTCCCCTTCGGAGACATTGCTGGAACGAAAGTTTCCAAGCTTTTTCGCACGTTAGGCAGATATATACCGCAAATCAAACACGAAACGGGCTAATCACCCTTGTGCCGCAACGAACTCGACCTTCACGGACTTCCGTCGGCGCGCACATCTTCGGGATAACGACCTTCGTCGAGGTCTTCCATGAACCACTCCAGACGCCTTGCCGCGTCCGCAAGATCGTGTTTAGCCGCGGCCGTGATGACGAGCAGCTTCCGGGTCAGCGCCATCCGTACGCCCTCCGGGACTTGCAGTGTGCGCACTCTTGTATGCGCGTCCTTGAGCCGGTCGGCGACGAGACCGTAGAGCTCGAGTTGGTCGTCGCGTTCCATGCGCTAATTGTGCCATCTGCGGCGAGTTGTCGCTTCACGGGGCCTCAACAGCGGCCTCGGCAAGCAGAAGCGCCCCCTGCCAACTGCACAGGGGGCGCATCGTACGCAATATAGCTTTGAGCCATAAACCCCGAGGTCAGACCTCGAGGGTACGCGGCTTGAACGACGGCCTGTTCGCCTCGTACTCCACGATGGCCGGCTCCTCCCGAAGGGTGAGGCTGATGTCGTCCAGCCCCTCCAGCAGGCGCCAACGGGCGTTCTCGTCCAGCTCGAAGTCGGCGCTGATGCCCTCGGCGCGTACCTGCCTGCCGACCAGGTCAACGGTCACCTCGGCGGCCGGGTCGGCCTCCAGCAGCTGCTGCAGCCGGTCCACGGTCTCCTGCGGCAGGACCACCGTCAGCAGCCCGTTCTTGAGGGAGTTGCCCCGGAAGATGTCCGCGAACCGCGAGGAGATGACGGCCTTGAAGCCGTAGTTCTGCAGCGCCCAGACGGCGTGCTCACGCGAGGAGCCGGTACCGAAGTCGGGGCCGGCCACCAGCACCGTGGCGCCCTGGTACCGCTCCTGGTTGAGGACGAACTGCGGGTCCTTGCGCCAGGCCTCGAACAGCCCGTCCTCGAAGCCGTCGCGGGTGACCTTCTTCAGCCAGTGAGCAGGGATGATCTGGTCGGTGTCGACATTGCTGCGGCGCAGCGGGACGGCCCGGCCGGTGTGGGTGGTGAAGGCTTCCATGGTTCTCAGACTCCCGCGGGCGTGGCGACGGCGACATCGGACAGGTCGGCCGGTGAGGCCAGATGGCCGAGAACCGCCGTTGCGGCGGCAACCTGCGGCGAGACCAGGTGCGTGCGCCCGCCCTTGCCCTGCCGGCCCTCGAAGTTGCGGTTGGAGGTCGACGCGGAGCGCTCGCCGGGCGCCAGCTGGTCGGGGTTCATGCCCAGGCACATCGAACAGCCCGCGTGCCGCCATTCGGCGCCCGCCGCGGTGAAGACCTTGTCCAGGCCCTCGGCGACGGCCTCCAGCGAGACCCGGACCGAGCCGGGCACGATCAGCATGCGGACGTCGTCGGCGACCTTGCGCCCCTCCAGGATCGCGGCGGCCGAGCGCAGGTCCTCGATACGGCCGTTGGTGCACGAACCTACGAAGACGGTGTCCACCTTGATGTCCCGCAGCGGCTGACCCGCCGTCAACCCCATGTATTCCAGGGCCTTTTCGGCGGCGTAGCGCTCCGAGGCGTCCTCGTACGAAGCGGGGTCGGGGACGCTCGCCGAAAGCGGTGCGCCCTGGCCGGGGTTGGTGCCCCAGGTGACGAACGGGGCCAGCGTGGAGGCGTCGATGCGCACCTCGGCGTCGAAGACCGCGTCGTCGTCGGTGCGCAGCGTCTTCCAGTAGGCGACGGCGGCGTCCCAGTCCTCACCCCGGGGCGAGTGGTCGCGGCCCTGCAGGTAGTCGAAGGTGGTCCGGTCGGGGGCGATCATGCCCGCCCGCGCGCCCGCCTCGATCGACATGTTGCAGATGGTCATCCGGGCTTCCATCGACAGCTTCTCGATGGCCGGGCCGCGGTATTCCAGGACGTAGCCCTGGCCGCCGCCGGTGCCGATCCTGGCGATGATCGCCAGGATGAGGTCCTTGGCGGTCACGCCCTCGGGCAGCTCACCGTCGACGGTGATCGCCATGGTCTTGAAGGGCGCCAGCGGCAGCGTCTGGGTGGCCAGGACGTGCTCGACCTGGCTGGTGCCGATGCCGAACGCCAGCGCGCCGAAGGCTCCGTGGGTGGAGGTGTGGCTGTCACCGCAGACCACCGTGGTGCCGGGCTGGGTCAGTCCCAACTGCGGTCCCACGACGTGGACAACGCCCTGCTCGACATCGCCCAGCGGGTGCAGCCGGACGCCGAACTCCGCACAGTTCTTGCGCAGCGTCTCCAGCTGGGTGCGCGAGACCGGGTCGGCGATCGGCTTGTCGATGTCGAGGGTGGGGGTGTTGTGGTCTTCGGTGGCGATGGTCAGGTCCGTGCGGCGCACCGGGCGGCCGGCCTTGCGGAGGCCGTCGAACGCCTGCGGGCTGGTGACCTCGTGCAGCAGGTGCAGATCGATGAAGAGAAGGTCGGGCTCGCCTTCCGCGCGCCGGACGACATGGTCGTCCCAGACCTTCTCCGCGAGTGTCCGTCCCATCGCTTTCCCTCCGGCCGGCCGCATCGCCGGCCTTTCTCGTCCGTGCGCGATGCCCGCAGAAATCCCCCTGCCGGGCCTTACGCCGGGCCCTGGTCCAGGGCCACACCTACAGATTGACGACTTCCCCGGAAAATTGAACTTGCGTTTCACAGTGTGAGACGCGAGTATCGTTGCATGGACAACTCTAGCGGCGTCGGCGTTCTCGACAAGGCAGCTCTGGTATTGAGCGCTCTGGAGTCCGGTCCGGCCACCCTCGCCGGGCTGGTCGCGGCGACAGGGCTCGCACGACCCACGGCCCACCGGCTGGCCGTGGCTCTGGAACACCACCGGATGGTGGCGAGGGACATGCAGGGCCGGTTCATCCTGGGCCCCCGCCTGTCCGAGCTGGCCGCGGCGGCCGGCGAGGACCGCCTGCTGGCCACGGCCGGCCCGGTGCTCACGCATCTGCGCGATGTGACGGGCGAAAGCGCCCAGCTCTACCGCCGGCAGGGCGATATGCGGATCTGCGTGGCGGCGGCGGAACGGCTGTCCGGATTGCGGGACACCGTCCCGGTCGGCTCCACGCTCCCCATGAAGGCGGGCTCGGCCGCCCAGATCCTGATGGCCTGGGAAGAGCCCGAGCGGCTGCACCGCGGACTGCAGGGCGCACGCTTCACGGCCACCGCCCTCTCCGGCGTCCGGCGCCGCGGCTGGGCCCAGTCGATCGGCGAGCGCGAGCCGGGCGTGGCCTCGGTCTCCGCCCCCGTACGCGGCCCCTCCAACCGCGTGGTGGCCTCCGTCTCGGTCTCCGGCCCGATCGAACGGCTCACCCGCCACCCCGGCCGGATGCACGCCCAGGCAGTCATCGACGCGGCAGCCCGCCTCTCCGAGGGCCTGCGGCGCAACGGCTGAGTGCCCCGCGACGGGGTGGGCCGGGGCAGGGGCCGCTGCCGGCTGCGGTCACGACACCGCAAAACCACCCACGGACCGAGTACCCCGCGACGGGCCGGGCCGGGCCAGGCGCCCCTGTCGACCGCGGCCCCGCGCGGACCATCCGCGCGGGGCCGCCCCGGAAGCTCAGGCCGCCATCCGGTCCGCGGCCCGCTCCCCGCGGCGGCCGACCGCCACCGTCCCCCGGGCCTCCCCCAGCCCGAACGGCGGCATATTGACGTAGACGCTCTCGTACGAGCCCGCCGGGACGACGAAGGTCTCGTGCAGAGGCCCACCTTGCCGTGCCCCTCGCGCACCCGCCGGTTGAACGCCGCCCAGGCCGGCCGGTGCTCGCCGTCCTGGTCCGCGGCGTACGCCGGCAGCTTCTCCTTCGACTCCCAGTACTGGATGACGCCGAGGTTCCTGGGGAGCCCGAGGAGCGGGCGGAAGCCCAGCAGGCCGCGGCCCCGGTCACGGGCCAGCTCCTTGATCATGCGCGGCATCGCCCGGAACACCAGCAGCCAACTCCGCACCGCTGCGGCCCGGAGCCCGACGAATCGGACCCCGCGACGACCGTCGCCCGGAGTACCGCCACCGAACTGCTGGAACGCCTCGACTGGCGCGCCGGCCTCGCCACCTCGCCCGCCTTCGGCATGCTCGTCACCGCCCTCACGGCGCTGCACCGCCTCGGCTACGTCTGCGACACCGCGCATCTGCTGCCGTACGCACGCCAGGCGGAACACCTCGCCGTCGCGGACCTGGACCTGCTGGAGGAGTTCGGGACGCCGGAGGAGCAGGTGGAGGCGGCGGTGGCCCTGACCGTGCTCTACGAGCCGGTGCTGCTGAGCCTGCGCCGGCTGGCCGAGTCGGAGGAGTCCAACCGGCGCTTCAGCAGCGGCAGTTGACGCGAAGAAGCCCCCCGCATGATGCGGGGGGCTTCTTCGTGTTGTACCCCCGACCGGATTCGAACCGGCGCTACCGCCTTGAGAGGGCGGCGTGCTAGGCCGCTACACAACGGGGGCAAGTTTTCCTGCAGTTGACGTGTCCCGAGGACACACCGCGCTGGGCTACCAGGACTCGAACCTAGACTAAATGAACCAGAATCACTCGTGCTGCCAATTACACCATAGCCCATGGTGGTTTAGACCAGTACCCCCGACCGGATTCGAACCGGCGCTACCGCCTTGAGAGGGCGGCGTGCTAGGCCGCTACACAACGGGGGCCCTAGCGATCCTGCATGAACGACAGTGGGTGCGACCCGGACTGTCCCCCTGGGAAGGATCTGTACCCCCGACCGGATTCGAACCGGCGCTACCGCCTTGAGAGGGCGGCGTGCTAGGCCGCTACACAACGGGGGCCTTGCAGATGAGCTCTGCGAGCTGGCCTACCAGGACTCGAACCTAGACTAACTGAACCAGAATCAGTCGTGCTGCCAATTACACCATAGGCCATCAAAGCGCAACCCCCTGTGGGGGGCTTGATTTGATCTGCGCTTTCCGGCCGGGCCTTTCGGCCCTCTCGGGCGGCGCAGGAAGAACATTACCTGATCGTGGACGGCGCACCAAAACCGATAGTTCCGCGCAACAGCTCGGGGAGCTCCGCCAGACTCATGATCCGCCGCACCCCCGGAGGCGGCTCCTCCCCAGCCTCCTCCCCAGTGCCCGCACGGTCCAGCCATACGGCGCTCAGCCCGGCATCCCGGGCACCGAGCGCGTCGATGCCGAGCTTGTCGCCCACGTGGACCACGTCGCCGGGGGTTAGGCCAAGCGCCTTACAGGCGCCGTGGAATGCCTCCGCGGCCGGCTTGGCGTACCCCAGCTCATCGGCGCAGAGCACCGCCTCGAAGGATTCACGGATCCCGAGGACGGCCAGTTTGCGCTCCTGGCCCGCGGTGGCGGCATTGGACAGCACCGCCTGCCGTACCAGCGGCGTCAGCGCCTCCAGTACGGGCGCGGAGTCCGGGAAGAGGACCCAGGACGCCTCGTAGTGGGCGATGTACCGGCCGAACCAGGCGTCGGCCTCGGCGTCGGAGAGGAGCGGGGTGCCCAGAAACGTCCGGGCGCGGGCCCTGCGGTGATCGAGGAAGCCCACCTCGCCGGCGAGGAAACGGGCGAACTCGGTCTCCATGACCGTCCGCCAGCGCTCCAGGGCCGCCTCCTCGCCACCGTGGGCGGCGAGGAGCCCTTCGGCCCGGAGGTGGCGCAGCGCACCCGCCCGGTCCGAGCCGGTGTAGTCGAAGAGGGTGTCGTCGAGGTCCCAGAGGACAGCGCGCACGGGCATAGGGGCAATGTACCGAGCGCCGCGGACAGGCGACGGGCCCGGACGCCGTGCGGCGTCCGGGCCCGTGGGCAGTGCTGCCGGGTCAGCCGGCCAGCTTGGCCAGGGCCGCGTCGATGCGCTGGAGGGTGCGCTCCTTGCCCAGGATCTCCAGGGACTCGAAGAGGGGCAGGCCGACCGTGCGGCCGGTGACCGCCACCCGGACGGGGGCCTGTGCCTTGCCGAGCTTGAGGCCGTGCTCCTCGCCGGCGGCCAGGACGGCCTCCTTCAGGGGCTCGGGGCCGGACGTCCATTCGGCGGCTTCGAGCTTGGCGCGGGCCGTGGTGAGCAGCGCGACCGGGTCGCCCTTCATCGCCTTCGTCCAGGACGCCTCGTCCTCGACCGGCTCCTTGCGGAAGAGGAAGTCGACATTGGCGGTGATGTCGGAGAGGACGGTCAGGCGGGTCTGGGCGTGCGGGGCGATGGCCTGCCAGGCGGCCTCGTCGAAGTCCGCGGGCTCCCAGTTGGCGTGCGGGGCCTTCAGCCAGGGCTCACAGGCCGTGATGAAGTCCTTCACGTCCAGCCGGCGGATGTGGTCGGCGTTGATCGCCTCGGCCTTCTTGAGGTCGAAGCGGGCCGGGTTGGCGTTGACGTCCGCGATGTCGAACTTCTCGATCAGCTCGGCGACGGAGAAGAGGTCCCGGTCCGCCGAGAAGGACCAGCCGAGCAGCGCAAGGTAGTTGAGCAGGCCCTCGGGGAGGAAGCCGCGCTCGCGGTAGAGGTTGAGGTTCGCCTGCGGGTCGCGCTTGGAGAGCTTCTTGTTGCCCTCGCCCATGACGTACGGGAGGTGGCCGAAGGCCGGGATCTCCTTGGCCACGCCCAGCTCGATCAGCGCCTTGTAGAGGGCGATCTGGCGGGGGGTGGAGGAGAGCAGGTCCTCGCCGCGCAGGACGTGGGTGATCTCCATCAGGGCGTCGTCGACGGGGTTGACGAGGGTGTAGAGGGGCGCGCCGTTGGCGCGGACGATGCCGTAGTCCGGGACGTTCTCCGGGGAGAAGGTCAGCTCGCCGCGCACCAGGTCGGTGAAGGTGATCGGCTCGTCGGGCATCCGGAAGCGGACGATGGAGGACCGGCCCTCGGCCTCGTACGCGGCCTTCTGCTCGTCGGTGAGCGTGCGGCAGGTGCCGTCGTAACCGGAGGGGCGGCCGGCCTTGCGGGCCGCGTCGCGGCGGTCGTCCAGCTCCTCGGTGGTGCAGTAGCAGTGGTAGGCGTGGCCCGCCGCGAGCAGCTTGCCGGCGATGTCCTGGTAGCGGTCCATGCGCTGCGACTGGCGGTAGGGCGCGTGCGGGCCGCCGACCTCGGGGCCCTCGTCCCAGTCGAAGCCGAGCCAGTGGAAGGAGTCCAGCAGCTGGCGGTAGGACTCTTCGGAGTCGCGGGCCGCGTCGGTGTCCTCGATCCGGAAGACCAGGGTGCCCTTGTTGTGCCGTGCGTAGGCCCAGTTGAACAGGGCGGTACGGATCAGGCCGACATGGGGGTTACCGGTCGGGGAGGGACAGAAACGGACGCGGACGGGGGTGCCGGGGGTCGCGTTAGCCACGCTTGATCACCTTGTTGGTGAGAGTGCCGATGCCTTCGATGGTGACGGCGACCTCGTCGCCGACGTTGAGCGGGCCGACCCCGGCCGGGGTGCCCGTGAGGATGACGTCGCCCGGGAGCAGGGTCATCGCCTCGGTGATGTGGACGATCAGGTCCTCGACCCGGCGGACCATGTCGCTGGTGCGGCCGAGCTGGCGCTGTTCGCCGTTGACCGTGCACTGGACGGCGAGGCCCGCGGCGATGTCCTCGGGGGTGAGCCCGGTCTCGATCCAGGGGCCGAGGGGGCAGGAGCTGTCGAAGCCCTTGGCCCTGGCCCACTGCTTCTCACGCTGCTGCACATCGCGTGCGGTGACGTCGTTGGCGCAGGTGTAGCCGAGGATCACGTCCTTGGCGCGCTCGCGGGGCACCTCCCGGCACATGCGGCCGATCACGACGGCGAGCTCCGCCTCGTGGTGCACCTCCTGCGAGAAGGAGGGGTACGCGATGGGGTCGCCGGGGCCGGTCACCGAGGTGGACGGCTTGAAGAAGGTGACCGGCACGTCCGGGACGGCGTTGCCCAGCTCGGCGGCGTGATCGGCGTAGTTGCGGCCGATCGCCACGACCTTGTTGGGCAGGACCGGCGGCAGCAGCCGGACCTTGTCGAGGGGGACCTTCTGGCCCGAGCGCTCGAATTCTGCGAAGGGATGCCCCTTGATGACGTCGAGTTCGTCGCCTTCGAGGACGCCGAAGCCGACGTTGCCGTCGATGGAGAATCTGGCGATGCGCACGGGTTGCCGCTGCCCCTCAATTGATCACTGGCCGGAGTTGACACTCCAGGCTATCGCGGGGCCGCTGCCGATCCGGTGACGCTTTACGCCGGGACGTCCTGCGCGGGCGCGTCCATCAGGACGGTGCGGCGGGGGTTGGCGGTCTGGGCCGGCAGGTCGACGGTGTGCTCCGGCGCCTGGAGTGCCTCGGTGCCGAGCTCGCCGGCGTCGTTGAGGTGAGCCAGGGTGGTGCGCCGCGGGTTGGCTATGTTGCGGAACATCGTCGTCGTCTTCACTGCTGCTTGCCTCGCGTCATCAAAGGTCGGGAAAGGGCCTGCGGAAAGCTGCCTTGTCACATCCGGCAACTGTGTAAAGCGTCAGGCTATGCACGCTATTCCCTGCGAAGTGCTGGGAAACTCAATGATCTTCCTGTGAGTTTGCTCACGAACTGTGCGACAAATGCCACATTTCCCATGATCAACATCCCCGGGCGAAACGGACAATGGCGGATTGAACTGCACGTTCCGCTCCCGATCACCGCACCTGGGACAGCCGCTGCGGGCGAACGACTCGCGGGCAAACGTCCGTTATGCACAGGGGTACGTTCTACAAGTCGTGACGCGCTCCGTACATTGCGTCACCCACGTCACAGTGCGCGGTTCCGCTCTTGTTGGAGATCCTGCACTGTGCTGGAATTCCACGGACCGCCGCACGTTTCAGCCGGCGCGCAGGGCGCAACGTAGCGCCGCGCGGTGGTGCCGCTCTCTCGGCCAGAGAGAGCAGCCCGCCGGTCACTCACGACCGCCATGGGGGACTCAGCGGTCCCCCATACGACTCGACACCGTCCCGCCGAGGTGGGACGCCTGGTCCAGAGGTTGCGACGCTAGTGCAGGGACGTTTCAAGAGGGATGGCAGCGCTGCGGCGGACCCGGAGCTGCGCGGCGGGACAGACCGCGCCTCCTCGCCCCAGCGCGCCCAGAGCAGCGGTTCCGCGGGGGGCACTCTGCCCGTCGACGGAGGCGGTCAGGCGCCGGGCAATGACGCCGCGGACAGCGGTAAGGCCAAGGCGCCGAAGGGTGCCGGGGGCCCCGGTTCGCGAATAGCGTTGCGCAACTGGCGCATCAGCACCCGCCTGGTGTCCCTGCTCGCGCTTCCCGTGGTCGCCGCGACCACGCTGGGCGGTATGCGCATCGGCACGTCGATGGAGAACATCGACCAGCTCGACAAGATGCAGCTGCTCACCGAGATGACCCGGCAGGCGACCGAGCTCGCCGACGCGCTGCAGGTCGAGCGGGACAAGTCGGCCGGTCCGCTGGCCGGCAGCGGCAACTCCAAGGACGACGCGAACGTCGTCGCGCCCCGTGAGGCAACCGACCGCGCCAAGCTGTCGTTCAACCAGGCCACCGGCGACATCCAGGGCCAGGACGCCACGATGGCCGGTGTCCGGGCGACCGTCCTGGAGATCGGCCGCCAGCTCAACACCCTCAACGAGATCCGCGCCAACGCCTACAAGGACGACGACAACTCCGCGCGGACCGTCACCAGCTACAACCAGCTGATCAACTCGCTGCTCTCGCTGTCCCAGGACATGGCGCAGGCGACCAGCAACCCGGAGATGATCCGCAGTACCCGTGCGCTGGCGGCGTTCTCGTCGGCCAAGGAGTATGCGTCGATCCAGCGCGCCCTGGTCAGTGCCGGTCTCGCCCACCGGGGCGGCCCCGAGCTGTCCTCCAACGACCGGCTGGCCGGCCGTAACGCCGAGGACAGCGAGAAGGCGGCCCGCGACCGCTTCTCGCAGATCTACACCAACAACGCCGGCGCGCTCACCCGCGGCCTGGACGGCAACAACGACGAGATCAAGGCCGCGGTCGCCTTCGCCCACCGCGCCTTCGCCAGCGGCTCCGGCATCCGCAGCCAGGACTACCGCTACCTCGACTGGTACGACTCCGACACCGTCAAGATCGACGAGATGTCCCGGATCGAGACCACGCTGCTCTCGGAGATGGAGCAGAAGTCCCGTGAGCTGCGCAACGAGGCCACCCAGTCCGCGATCATCAGCGGTGCGCTGATCCTGCTCGTCCTCGGCGTCTCGCTGGTCGGCGCGTTCGTCGTGGCCCGGTCCATGGTCCGCTCGCTGCGCCGGCTGCAGGACACCGCGCAGAAGGTCGCCCAGGACCGGCTGCCCGAGCTCGTCAAGCAGCTGTCCGAGTCCGACCCGCAGGACGTGGACACCTCCGTCCAGTCGGTCGGTGTGCACAGCCGGGACGAGATCGGCCGGGTGGCCGCAGCCTTCGACGACGTGCACCGCGAGGCGGTCCGCCTCGCCTCCGAGCAGGCGCTGCTGCGGGGCAACGTCAACGCGATGTTCACCAACCTCTCGCGCCGTTCGCAGGGCCTCATCCAGCGTCAGCTCTCGCTGATCTCCGAACTGGAGTCCCGCGAGGCCGACCCGGACCAGCTGTCCTCCCTCTTCAAGCTCGACCACCTCGCGACCCGTATGCGCCGTAACGGCGAGAACCTCCTGGTCCTCGCGGGTGAGGAGCCGGGGCGCCGGTGGACGCGGCCGGTGCCGCTGGTCGACGTGCTCCGTGCCGCCGCCTCCGAGGTGGAGCAGTACGAGCGGATCGAGCTCAACGCCGTTCCGCAGACCGAGGTCGCGGGCCGGGTCGTCAACGACCTCGTGCACCTCCTCGCCGAGCTGCTGGAGAACGCCACCTCGTTCTCCTCCCCGCAGACCAAGGTCAAGGTCACCGGTCACGCGCTGCCCGACGGGCGGGTGCTGGTCGAGATCCACGACACCGGTATCGGCCTGTCCCCCGAGGACCTGTCGGCGATCAACGAGCGGCTGGCCAGCCCGCCGACCGTGGACGTCTCGGTGTCCCGGCGGATGGGTCTGTTCGTGGTCGGCCGGCTGTCGCTGCGCCACGGCATCCGTATCCAGCTGCGGCCCTCCGACTCCGGCGGCACCACCGCGCTGGTCATGCTGCCGGTCGATGTCGCCCAGGGCGGCAAGAAGCCGGCGCCGAGCAACGCCAAGGCCGGCGGCGACCACGGCGGCGGGCAGTCCAGCCGGCTCGCCGGGCTGCAGCCGCGCGGACAGGTCGGCTCGGGCCCCTCGGCCGGCGGGCGCCCCGCGCTGCCCGGCCGCGGCGGGCCCGGCGGCGGTACGCCGAACGCCTTCGGTGCCCCGGCACCGGCCGGCCGTACGGCGCCTCCCGGCGCGCCCGGCGCCCCGGCGCGCGGCGGCGACGCCCGCCCGGTCGCCGGCCGCCCCGGCGAATCGCGTCCCTCGCTGCCCACCCGCGGCGCGGACAACGGCCCGGCGCCCACCGTGGCGCCGCCCACCGGCGCACCGCGCCATGAGGAGCGTCCGCAGCTGCCGGCCCGGAATCCCGCTGCCGAACTGCCGGGCGGTTCGCCGGCCGGCGGCCAGGGCGGCCAGGGCACTGCGCAGCCGGGCGGTACGAGCTGGGGTGCGCGCCGTGAGCGCGGCGGCTCCGACGACTGGCCGCTGACGCCCCGCGAGGCGCAGGACCGGCCCCGTGGGCACGAGGAGCCGGAGAGCACCGGCAGCTTCGAGCGGCCCGCGCCGGGCGGCGGCCCCGGTGACACCGCGGCGTTCGCCCGTCCCGACTTCAACGGGCCGCCGCCCGCCGCGGACGGCTCCCAGGGCGGACGCGGCCGGCCCGGCGCGCGTCCGGCCGGCCGGGGCGCGGGCAACGAGCCCGACGGCACCGGGCAGTTCGCCGTGCCGGAGACCGGGACGGGCCGGCCCGGCGCGGGTCAGCGCGAGACGGGCCGGTACGAGACGGAGCAGTACGACGCCGGGCGGTACGACACCGGCCAGTACGAGACAGGCCGGTTCCCGCAGTCCGGCAGTGACACCGGGCAGTACGAGCAGCCCGGCAGCACCACCGGCGCATACGAGCGGCCCGGCAGCGACACCGGCCAGTACCAGCGGCCCGACAGCGACACCGGCCAGTACGAGCGACCTGACAGCAACACCGGCCAGTACCAGCGGCCGGACGCCGACCGCGGTGGGTACGCCGACGAGTCGCAGGGCACCGGGCAGTTCCCGGCGCCGCAGCCGCAGGAGGGCGGTGCGCCGTCCGCCGATGTGCTCGGCAACGCGGACGCCGGTCCCGGCGACGGCCGTACGCCGATCTTCGACACCATCGAGTCCAACTGGTTCAACACCCCCGCGGCCGCCGCTGCCGGGGTGACGCCCCAGGGTGACGCCGAGCCCGAGGCCCCGCGGCTGCCGCGCCGCGGATCCGCCCAGGACGGCGAGGCACGCGGTGGCGCCCGCGGCGAGGCACCGGTCAACGGCGCCCGCAACGCGGCGCCCGCCGAGGCCGCGCAGTGGCGCAGCTCGCCGAACGACGAGACCTGGCGGCAGGCGGAGCAGATCCGCCAGCCCGCCGCGGGCGGCATCACCACCTCGGGGCTGCCCCGCCGGGTGCCGCGCGCGAACCTCGTCGCGGGCACCGCGCAACAGCAGCCCACCCAGAGCGGTCCGCAGGTCTCGCGTGCGCCCGGCGATGTGCGGGGACGGCTGACCAATCTCCGTCGGGGTATCCAGCAAGGCCGGCAGGCCGGGACGTCGTCCACCGGCAATCACGGCATTGTCGATCCCACACACCAGCAGGAGCGTTAGTTGAGTCCGATGAGCCAGGCGGCGCAGAACCTGAACTGGTTGATCACCAACTTCGTGGACAACACCCCCGGGGTGTCGCACACGGTGGTGGTCTCCGCGGACGGACTGCTCCTCGCGATGTCCGAAGGCTTCCCCCGCGACCGTGCCGATCAGTTGGCGGCGGTGGCCTCCGGCCTGACCTCGCTGACCTCCGGCGCGTCCCGCATCTTCGAGGGCGGGACGGTGAACCAGACCGTTGTGGAGATGGAGCGGGGGTTCCTCTTCATCATGTCCGTCTCCGACGGATCGTCGCTGGCCGTTCTGGCGCACCCCGAGTGCGACATCGGCCTGGTCGGCTACGAAATGGCGCTGCTGGTCGATCGCGCGGGCACGGTCCTGACGCCCGATCTGCGCGCCGAACTGCAGGGCAGCCTGCTGCACTGAAGCGGCGCCCGCAGCGCCGCACCGTTCAGCACCCAACCACCCGTGTGCCGCACCCCCCACCGGCCCAACCCGACGACACGTCAGTTGTCCCGCCCGGAGGACCCATGACCCCGCCACCTGCCACTTCCGGCCCGTACGGCGCCTACAGCCAAGCGCCGTACGGGAGCGAAGGTGACCAGCCGCTGGTGCGCCCGTACGCCATGACCGGAGGCCGGACCAGGCCGCGCTACCAGCTCGCCATAGAGGCGCTGGTCAGCACGACCGCCGACCCCTCTCAGCTGCCCGGGCTGCTGCCCGAGCACCAGCGGATCTGCCACCTGTGCCGTGAGGTGAAGTCGGTTGCCGAGGTCTCCGCGCTGCTCCACATCCCGCTGGGTGTGGCGCGGATTCTGGTCGCGGACCTGGCAGAGGCCGGCATGGTGGCGATCCACCAGCCCGGCGGCAGCGGTGAGGCCGGCGGTACACCGGACGTGACCTTGCTCGAGAGGGTGCTCAGTGGACTTCGCAAGCTCTGACAGCAGCTCCGACGGGAACGCCACCCGCGCCACCACCTCCGCCAAGATCGTGGTGGCGGGCGGCTTCGGCGTGGGCAAGACCACGTTCGTCGGGGCCGTCTCAGAGATCAATCCGCTGCGCACGGAGGCCGTGATGACCTCCGCCTCGGCGGGGATCGACGACCTCAGCCACGTCCAGGACAAGACCACGACGACCGTGGCGATGGACTTCGGCCGGATCACCCTGGACCAGGACCTGATCCTGTACCTCTTCGGTACGCCGGGCCAGGACCGCTTCTGGTTCATGTGGGACGACCTGGTCCGCGGTGCCATCGGTGCCGTGGTGCTGGTCGACACCCGGCGTCTCGCCGACTGCTTCGCCGCGGTCGACTACTTCGAGAACAGCGGTCTGCCGTTCGTCGTCGCCCTCAACGGTTTCGAGGGGTATCAGCCCTACACGCCGGACGAGGTGCGTGAGGCGCTGCAGATCGGCCCGGGGGCCCCGATCATCACGACCGACGCCCGGCACCGCAGCGAGGCCAAGAGCGCGCTCATCACGCTCGTGGAGCATGCGCTGATGGCCCGGCTGCAGTAGCGCTCAGGCGGCCCGCTCCCGCACCGGGAGCGGGCCGCAGGGCAGTTGTCACCGGCGGGGCGTGGCCCCCTGCCCAGGCCGGGTTCCCGGCATCCGTGAGTGGATCTGTGTCCTTCGACACGCCATCAAATTTGCTTCATAACGTTTCGACAGTGAATCAGCGGGCTTTCGACACCCCGCGCGCATGCCCGGCTTCGCTGCGCTCACAGATCTCCTGCATTTTGGCGCCGCTCGCCCTTAACGCCCCTTTTATCTCAGGCCCTTTCGGCCCCGCTCCGGCTTTACCCAGTGTTTGGAACGCACCGCCCTGACGTGCTGAAATTCGCTGAAACTCCGGAGTAGGAACGCCCAGAAGAAACGGCACAGCAAATCAGTGCCGGCGCCGAGAGGTTGTTGGTCGAGTGAGGCGAAGCAAGGCGAGCCCTGAGCCGCAGGAACCGCGGCGGGGCAACTTCACCCCGCCACCCAGAGGTGGCCTACCGGCTTCCGACGCGCCCGAAAATCCGGCCGCGAAGCCTCCGGTCAGTGGCGGTAAGTACTCCCCGCGCAACTGGCGCGTGGCGACCCGCCTGAACGCCATTCTGCTGATCCCCGTGCTGCTCGCCCTGGTCTTCGGCGGTCTGCGCGTGGACAGCTCGTTCGGCACCTGGCAGGAAGCGCAGGACGCGGAGAACACCGCGAAGCTGGTGCGCGCCGCGCTCTCCTACAGCACCGCCCTGATCGACGAGCGCGACCGCACCGCGGCGCCGCTGCTGAAGGGCAAGAAGGACGACCCCGTCGTCCAGCAGGCGCGGGACACCACCGACGCCGCCGCCGACGCCTTCCACCAGGCCGCCAAGACCGTTCCGGACAAGCCGGGCCTCAACCGCCGTCTCGCCGCGTTCGAGAAGGTCGAGCCCAAGCTCCAGAAGCTGCGTCAGGCCGCCTACACCTCCCGGCTGCACGGTGTGCAGACCGAAGAGGGCTATGTCGAGGTCCAGCACCCGCTGATGGAGTTCGCCAACGAACTCGGCCTGGGCACCGGCAACATCACCTCCTACGGCCGTACGGTCTACGCCATCGCGCTGGCCAAGGCCGCCGAGTCCCTCGAGCGCTCCATCGGCACCCACCTCCTGGTGGACCCGGCGACCCCGCAGGGCGGCAAGGAGCACAAGCTGCAGCTGACCGCCTTCGCGTCGTACCGCTACCTGGAGGGCATCGCCATCGGCGAGTACACCTCCGGCGGCACGCCCGAGGACGTCGAGCGGCTGACCAAGGACGCCGGCGCGCTCAAGCAGGCCGCGCAGCAGAAGATCGCACGTGCAAAGGCGCAGGCACAGGCCGCCGGCCGGCCGTTCCGCACCCCGCCGTCGATCGACCAGATGGGCACCCTGATCGGCACCGGCGCGGCGCCCGAGACGCTGGGCGCGCGCGGCGTCACCTCGGACAGCTACTTCGCGGCTGCGACCGGCAAGTTCGACATGTACCGGTCCATCGAGAAGGACCTGGCGAACAAGGCCGTGAACGAGGCGGCCCAGATCTCCGAGGACGCCCGGCAGTCCACCTTCGTCGACTCCGGCATCGTGCTGGCCGCGCTGATCATCGCCTTCGTGGTGGCCGGCCTGATGGCCCGCCGGATGAGCCGGAACATGCGCCAGCTGCGGACCGCCGCCTTCGGCATCGCCGAGCAGCGGCTGCCGATGCTGGTCGACCAGCTCTCGCGGACCGACCCGGGCCGGGTCGACACCCGGGTGCAGCCGATCCCGATCGCCACCACCGACGAGATCGGCGAGGTCGCCCGCGCCTTCGACCAGGTGCACCGCGAGGCCGTCCGGCTCGCCGCCGAACAGGCCCTGCTGCGGGGCAACGTCAACGCGATCTTCACCAACCTTTCCAGCCGCAACCAGGGTCTGATCGAGCGCCAGCTGGAGCTGATCACCGACCTGGAGAACAACGAGGCGGACCCGGACCAGCTGGAGAACCTCTTCCGGCTCGACCACCTCGCCACGCGTATGCGGCGCAACGGCGAAAACCTCCTCATCCTCGCGGGCGAGGAGCCCGGCCGGCGCTGGAACCAGCCGGTGCCGCTGGTCGACGTCCTGCGGGCGGCGATCTCCGAGGTCGAGTCCTACGAGCGAATAGAACTCACCGGCGTCCCCGAGAGCGAGATCCACGGCACCGCCGTGACCGACCTCGTGCACCTGCTGTCCGAGCTGCTGGAGAACGCCACCACGTTCTCCTCGCCGCAGACCAAGGTGCGGGTCGCCGCGACCCGGCTGCCCGACGGCCGGGTGATGATCGAGATCCACGACAAGGGCATCGGGCTCACCCCCGAGGACTTCGCGGACATCAACCACAAGCTGGCCAACCCGCCGAGCGTGGATGCCGCGATCTCCCAGCGCATGGGCCTGTTCGTGGTCGGCCGGCTGGCCGACCGGCACGGGATCCGGGTGCAGCTGCGCCCCTCCGGCGAGCAGGCGGGCACCACGTCCCTGGTCATGCTGCCCGAGGCGATCACCCACGGTGGTGGCGGCGAGGAGCACGCCGCCGACTACGATGCCGACTTCACGGTCTCCCGGATCGTTCCGGAGCACCAGCAGGCGTCGTACGAGTCCCATCAGCGCACCGCCGCCGAGCTGGGCTTCGACGACAGCCGCTACGGCCGTACGGACGGCGCGGATCTGGACATGATGGGCCGCTCGCTGCTCCGCGAGGAGCGCCGGGCAGCCCTGGAGGCCCAGACGGGCGGTGAGCAGGCCGCCGAGGGCGGCGAGCGTCCGCTCTTCCGTGACGAGGTGCAGTCCGCCGGTGGCTACCAGGAATCCCCCGGTGCCTACCAGGACTACCCGTCCCAGGCATATGCGGAAGCCGATCAACCGCTCTACGACGACCGGTCCCAGGGCCACCAGGCGTTCGGCGAGGGGAGCTTCGCCGAGACCACGGGCCAGCAGCCCTTTGTCTCCCGCGAAGCGGGACCGTCGGACGACTGGCCCGAACGCCCTGCCTTCGAGGGCTACTTCGGGACGGAAGCGGAATCCGACCGGAATACCACTGCCGCTCCCGCTGACGCCCCCGAGCGCGTACCATTCGAGCGTCCGGGCCCCACACCGAGCGACGCCCCGTCGCTGACGGACGCCGGCCTTCCGCGCCGCGGAGGCCGCGACCAGCAGGCACCGCAGGTGCAGCAGCAGCGGAGCGCGCCGGAGACCGGCCAGGACGGCTCCGACTGGCGCAGCTCCAACGATGATCGCTGGGAGAGGGCGGAGCGGCTGCGCGAGCCGAAGGCGGGCGGAGTCACCTCCTCCGGTCTCCCCCGGCGGGTGCCCAAGGCCAACCTGGTCGAAGGTGCCGCGGAGCAGACGCCGCAGGGCGGCCCCCAGGTCTCCCGCGCCCCGGAGGACGTCCGCGGCAGGCTGAGTAACCTGCGCCGCGGTGTCCAGCAGGGACGCAACGTCGGCACGGACCCCTCCGGGGTCCCCCAGAATGACCAACAGGGCTTCGGCCCCGGCAGCACCTACGATCAGGAGCGTTAGTGTGAGCCCGATGAGCCAGGCGGCGCAGAATCTGAACTGGTTGATCACCAACTTCGTGGACAACACCCCCGGGGTGTCCCACACGGTCGTGGTCTCCGCGGACGGGCTGCTCCTTGCCATGTCCGAGGGTTTCCCTCGTGACAGAGCCGATCAGTTGGCGGCGGTGGCCTCCGGCCTCACCTCGCTGACCTCCGGCGCGTCCCGCATCTTCGAGGGCGGGAGCGTCAACCAGACCGTGGTGGAGATGGAGCGCGGCTTCCTCTTCATCATGTCCGTCTCGGACGGATCGTCGCTGGCCGTGCTCGCACACCCCGAGTGCGACATCGGTCTGGTCGGCTACGAGATGGCTCTGCTGGTCGACCGCGCGGGCACGGTACTGACGCCGGATCTGCGTGCCGAACTGCAGGGCAGCCTTCTCAACTAAAAGACAGGCAGTGCGTTTCCCGCCACCGCGCCTTATGGTTCGGTGGCGCGACCGGCGTCAGACAGGCAAGTTGGAGGAGGAGACGTGGCAACGCCCCCGAGCGGATACCCGTATGGTTCCGGACAGCAGTCCGGGCCTGTGGGCGAAACCCATAACAACCGCTTCAACTTCCCGTCTGCGCCGAGCCGCCGGCCGCAGCGGCCCCCGCAGCAGCAGCCCCGGCCGTACGGCTCCCAGCCGTACGAGCCATCGGTGTACGACCAGCCGCAGGCACCGCGCATCCAGCCGGTGCAGCCGCAGCGGCGCGCGCCCGAGCCCTCCCCCACGGGCTCGAACAACCCGCTCGTGCGCCCGTACGCCATGACCGGAGGCCGGACCAGGCCGCGCTACCAGCTCGCCATCGAGGCGCTGGTCAGCACGACCGCCGACCCCGCGAAGATGCAGGGCCAGCTGCCGGAGCACCAGCGCATCTGCCACCTCTGCCGCGAGATCAAGTCAGTTGCCGAGATCTCCGCGCTTCTCTCCATCCCCCTCGGCGTCGCCCGGATCCTCGTCGCCGACCTGGCGGAGGCCGGACTCGTCGCCATCCATCAGCCCGGCGGGGACGAGACCGCCGGCGGACAGCCAGATGTGACACTGCTCGAAAGGGTGCTCAGTGGACTTCGCAAGCTCTAGCGGTGCAGCCCGCTCCACCACCTCCGCGAAAATCGTGGTGGCGGGCGGCTTCGGCGTGGGCAAGACCACGTTCGTCGGGGCCGTCTCAGAGATCAATCCGCTGCGTACCGAAGCCGTGATGACTTCCGCTTCGGCGGGGATCGACGACCTCACGCACGCGCCGGACAAGACGACCACGACCGTGGCGATGGACTTCGGCCGGATCACCCTGGACCAGGACCTGATCCTGTACCTCTTCGGTACGCCGGGCCAGGACCGTTTCTGGTTCATGTGGGACGACCTGGTCCGCGGTGCCATCGGCGCCGTGGTACTGGTCGACACCCGGCGTCTCGCCGACTGCTTCCCCGCGGTCGACTACTTCGAGAACAGCGGCCTGCCGTTCGTCATCGCCCTCAACGGCTTCGACGGCCACCAGCCGTACACGCCGGACGAGGTGCGTGAGGCGCTGCAGATCGGCCCGGACGCGCCGATCATCACGACCGATGCCCGGCACCGCAGCGAGGCCAAGAGCGCGCTCATCACGCTCGTGGAGCACGCGCTGATGGCCCGCCTGCGCTGAGGCCGCGCCAAGCGGCCCACGGGACGCGTGCCCGCACGCGCCGTACGACGAAAGGCCCCCACACCTCCTTGGTGCGGGGGCCTTCGTCGTACCCGGCCTCAGGGCCCGTACGCGGCGCCGTACGGGCCCGGGGCCGGCGGCGGGGCTCACTTGCGCGCGGGGCACTCCTTCCAGGCGAAGTGGTACACCGTGTTGATGCTGCCGTCGGTGGAGTCCATGGCCATGTAGCTGGTGGCCTTGGGGTCCGCCGACTTGGCGTCCACCCTCATCTCGGTGTTGATGTTGAAGTAGCGCTCCTCGCCACAGGGGGCGTACACCAGGGCGTCGACGTCGGTCTCGTCCGAGGTCTGCCAGTTGGAGTCGTAGGGGCCGACGAAGGTGTGGCTCTTACGGGCCGTCTGCTGCTGGCCCTGGAAGTAGTAGCCCGCCTGCTCCAGCCCTCTGGCGCCCCGGGCCAGGGACGCGTAGCCCCGGTAGTCGGCCCGGGCGACCGCGTAGGTGAAGCCCTGCGGAACGTGCACGTTCAGCGCGATCTGGCAGTTCTTGCGGGAGTCGGTCGGCTTGCTGCCGGCGCCCGCCTGGGCGAGGTACTCGCTGTACGTGACGGTGAACGCCGTGTTGTCGGGGGCGATGGCCACGGCGGCGCTGCCGGGTCTGCAGCCCGAGCCGTTGACCGTGGCGACGGTAATGGTGATCTTCCCGCTCGGCGGGTCGTCGCCGAACCGGTGGGCGGTGGTGGGGGATGCCGATCCGGCGAGGAGCAACGATGCCACGGCGGCACCAGCACTGAGCGTGCTGAGCATGGGCTTTCCTTCCGGTCGTCCTAGGACCCGCGGTGCGGGAACGCCAGGAGTGGATTGACGAGCGCATGCCAGCACGGGCAGAGCGGCTTGAACAGCTCTGCTCCGCATGGTTGGGGCGAACCTACGCCTTGATCCGGACACCACCTGCCAAACCGGAATACCGCGTCCGAAAAGTGATGAGGCGCCATATCACCCTGGTTGACGGGGTGTTGGGCGGTATATGCCTCATGGGGGCGCGGGTTTGCCTTTGGCTGAGGCCCGGTGCGCCTCATCGCTGCGGGGGTGCGTCCCCTCCGGCCCCCGCGGCACTCACCGCCCCCGCAAAGGCACCAGCCCCCACAAACCAACCGACGACACCGCAGACCGGCGCGCAACGGCGCCCCAAAGGGGTGCGGGGAACTGCGTGCCCAGCCACAACCGGGCCCGCAGGCAGACGAAAGGGACCCCGCACCACACGGGGCCCCTGGTCGGCAAAATCAGCGAAGCGCTACCGCTGCCAGCTGGTAGCCCCATGAAAGCCACCCTGCCGCTCCAGACGCCGCCACCGCGCGGCGGTGGCGTGCGGGCGGGACGGGGCGGCGGCGGCCGGCCGGTGGGCGGCGCGGGCCAGGAGGACGGCGGTCAGGGCGGCGAGTTCTTCCTCGCTGGCCTGGCCCTTCTCCACGCGGATGGAGTCGGTGCGGTGGGCAGGATTCACGGTGTGTTCTCCGTCGTCGCGGTGGGCGTGGTGCCGAGAGCGGGTGCGGGTGTGGCTACTGGGGCGGGTTGCCGTGCTTACGGGCCGGCAGGTCCGCATGCTTGGTGCGCAGCATCTCCAGGGCCCGGATGAGCGTGTGGCGGGTCTCGGCCGGGTCGATGACGTCGTCGACCAGGCCGCGCTCGGCCGCGTAATACGGGTGCATCAGCTCGGACTTGTACTCCTTGACCATGCGCACCCGCATGGCCTCGGAGTCGTCCGCCTCGGCGATCTGCTTGCGGAAGATGACGTTGGCCGCACCCTCGGCGCCCATCACCGCGATCTCGTTGGTGGGCCAGGCGTAGGTCAGGTCGGCGCCGATGGACTGCGAGTCCATGACGATGTAGGCGCCGCCGTAGGCCTTGCGCAGCACGAGGGAGATCCGGGGGACGGTGGCGTTGCAGTAGGCGTAGAGCAGCTTGGCGCCGTGCCGGATGATGCCGCCGTGCTCCTGGTCGACGCCGGGCAGGAAGCCGGGGACGTCCAGCAGGGTGACGATGGGGATGTTGAAGGCGTCGCACATCTGGACGAAGCGGGCCGACTTCTCGGACGCCTCGATGTCCAGGACACCGGCCAGGGACTGCGGCTGGTTGGCGATGATGCCCACGACCCGGCCGTCGAGCCGGGACAGCGCGCAGATGATGTTGGTCGCCCAGCGCTCGTGGACCTCCAGGAACTCGCCGTCGTCGACGATCTCCTCGATGACCTTGCGCATGTCGTACGGGCGGTTGCCGTCGGCCGGGACCAGGTCCAGCAGTGCGTCACCGGAGCGGTCGGCGGGGTCCTCGCAGGGCACCGACGGCGGGTTCTCCCGGTTGTTCGCCGGCAGCAGCGAGAGGAGGTAGCGGACCTCCTCCAGGCAGGTGGCCTCGTCGTCGTAGGCGAAGTGGCACACGCCGGAGGTCTCGGCGTGCACGTCGGCGCCGCCGAGGCCGTTCTGGGTGATCTCCTCGCCGGTCACCGCGCGCACCACGTCGGGGCCGGTGATGAACATCTGCGAGGTCTCGCGGACCATGAAGACGAAGTCGGTCAGGGCGGGGCTGTAGGCCGCGCCGCCGGCGCAGGGGCCGAGCATGACCGAGATCTGCGGGATGACACCGGAGGCCTTGGTGTTGCGCTGGAAGATGCCGCCGTAGCCGGCCAGCGCCGAGACGCCCTCCTGGATACGGGCACCGGCGCCGTCGTTGAGCGACACCAGCGGCGCACCGGCCTGGATGGCCATGTCCATGATCTTGTGGATCTTGGTGGCGTGGGCCTCGCCCAGCGCGCCGCCGAAGATCCGGAAGTCGTGCGCGTAGGTGAACACGGTCCGGCCGTGCACGGTGCCCCAGCCGGTGATCACGCCGTCGGTGTAGGGCTTCTTGGCCTCCAGGCCGAAGCCCGTCGCCCGGTGCCGCCGCAGCGGCTCGACCTCGTTGAACGAACCCTCGTCCAGCAGCAGCTCGATCCGCTCGCGCGCCGTCAGCTTGCCCTTGGCACGCTGTGCTTCGGTCGCCCGCTCGCTGGGTCCTCGCCGGACCTGCTCGCGGATGGCGTGCAGCTCGGCGACGCGCCCGCGGGCGTCGTTGGCGCCGGCGGGCAGATCTTCGACAGTGGTCATGCCTCGACGGTACGTGTGCGAGGCGCCCCGCACCGATGTCGGTTTCGTACAACGTCGCATGCGATTTGGTGGGCAGGCAGTACAGAACCGTGCTGTACGCGCCCCGCGTCCCGGCCTCCGTTCGGGTGGCGGCGCCTCCCCGCGCCTGTAGGAGGCCCACAAACCGGAGGGTAGCGATGTTGTGGTGACCGGTGGACCGGCGGGGCCCGGTGCCGGTCAGGCGAGCCGCACCGTGCAGGTGTGGGTGGCGCAGCTCGTACCGGGGGTCAGGCGCAGCCGCAGGGCGCGCCCGGTGGCCAGCACCTCGATCGCCGGGTCGTGGGCGAGCACCGTGCGCACCGGCCGTGACCAGGTGATGTCCAGAATGTCGCCGGTGCGCTCCGGGGCGGCCAGGCACAGCAGCGCGGTCGGCCGCCGCCGCCCGTGCCGCTCGCGCACCAGCACGCTCGCCGGGCCGCTGCTGGTGAGCGGCCCCGCGCGGCCGGCCCGCCAGAAGTTGGCGGCCGTTACGCCGAGCGGGTCGACGGCGACCGCCTGGCGGCCGGCGTCGTTGGCGAGCACGGTGAGCCAGGACCGGTCGGCGGCGCGGGCGGCGAGGGTGCGGGCGGTGGCGCCCGGCATGAGGAGGTAGGCGTAGCGGGCGTCGGCCGGGTCGGTGCCGTGGTCGTGCCAGAGGGTGAGGTAGCGGCGGGTGAACGGCTCGGTGGAGGAGGTCGTGTTGATGTCGTGCCAGGAGCCGGTGCGGGCCTCGCGCAGCGCCTTGAGGGGCGCGCCGCCGGGAAAGACGTAGCCGCCGTGCCCCGCGAGGTGGGCCCAGTGGGCGCGGCGGAAGCAGGTGGTCACGCCGAGCGTGCCGGGTTGGCGTACGCCGTCGACGGTGAGCGCGGCGGTGCCCCGCTCGCCCAGGCAGCGGTTGTCGACGATCGTCTCGGCCGGCACCCCGTCGCGGGCGGTGATGCCGGCGCCGAGGCAGACCAGGCAGTCCGCGAGCGCGAACCAGGATTTCCTGGCGGTGAGGGTGGAGGACAGGCCGCGCAGGTCCTGGCCGATCGCGGCGAATTCCCCGTCGGTGGTGCCGCCGGCCCAGCGCGCCGCGGGCTTGGGCTCGCCCCAGCCGCCGCCCTCGTTGTCGGCCAGCCTCTTGGTGGAGACGGTCGTGCCGGGGAGCCGGTAGGGGTCGACGGTGGGCCAGAAGGCGTCCGTGTACTGGTCGCCCCCGGAGTCGGCGCCCCACCAATAGAGCATGCCGGCGCCGGTGTGCCAGCCGTGCGGGTTCTCGCCGTTGCCGTTCTCGTAGTACGCGATGCGGTCGGAGGCCATGGCCAGGCCGGCGGCCCACCCGGGGCGGCGGTGCACGGCACGGTCCATGGCCGGGAAGAGGCGGTGGCCGACGGGTTCGGGGGCGGCGGCCGCGGGGCCGTCGGCGATCTTCGCGAGCCGGGCCAGGTCGGCGACCGGGTACTGCCGGTCGGTGCGGACCGGCAGCGTGCTGTCCCGGGCGATCCAGCCCTTGACCATGGCGTGCCAGCGGTCCCGCTCGGCGCCGCTCGCGGCCTGGGCGAGCAGCGCGATGGCGGCGATCAGCGCATGACCGTGATAGTGGTCGCTGCGCAGGATGTGCCGTTCGTCGCTGCGGAGGTAGCCGCGGCTGATGGCGCGCCCGTTGACGCTGTCCATCATCAGGCCGTTGTACAGCAGCGGGGCCCAGGCCCGTTCGACGCTGTCGAAGATGATCTGCCGTGCCGGGTCGGTGACCTGCCAGGATGAGCCGCCGAGCAGGGTGAACAGCCGGCCCAGGCCGTCCAGCAGGACATAGCCGTAGGTGCCGGAGTAGGCGACCCAGGTGTGCTGGACGAAGGAGCCGTCGGCGTAGAGGCCGTCGCCCCGGGTGACGTAGGGGAAGACCGGCGAGAGGGCATCGCGGGCCAGGGCGATCTTGGCAGGGGCGTGGCCGAGGATGCCGCGCAGCGCGACCACCCGGCACAGGTCGACGCGGTTGGCGCCGGTGCTGGTCCCGGTGTAGTCGCCGAGCAGGCCGTCCGGGACGAAGTGGTCGACGGCGGCCAGGCAGCGGTCGCGCAGCGCGTCGTCGGGGCCGCCGTCGGGCAGGTACCGGCCGAGGATCGCGAGGGTGTCGAGGAGGAGTCTGGGGCTGCCGATCTGCCACTCCCACCAGTTGCCGTAGCGGGTGGTGGCAGTGTTGTAGACGGTGGCTTCGAGGTGGTCGAGGCCCGTGAGCAGGGCAGTGGCGAGGCCGGGGTCGCCGGTGCGGCCGGTGCCGGGCTGGGCGTAGGCCTGGGCCATGGTGGCGAGCCGGCTGTAGCTCCGGGTGATGCCGGACGGCGGGTCGTAGCGGCAGTCCGGCCAGAGGGATGTGGCGGCCGGCCGCATGCTCGCCCGGAAGGCTTCGGCGAGGGCGCCGGTCTCCTGGAGGGCGGCGGCGTACGGCGGGGCGGCGGGGTCGAAGCCGCTGCCGAGGGTGAGTTCGCACCAGCGGGCCCGGAGGGCGGCGAACTCGTCCCCGGGAGCGGTGGCCGGCCCGGGGGCGGCACCGGCGGGGCGGGCGGTGAGGCCGAGGGCGCCCGCAGCGGCGGTGGCCGTGGCGGTGGCGAGGAATCCTCGGCGTGAGCAGACGGACGTGGCGGGGAAGGGCGGCACGGTCGGTCCTCTCCATGGCGGCAACTGGAGGGTGGCGCTGCGCACTTGGGAGTTCCCGATGGTCTAGCACGAGCCGTCGGTGAGCGGCAATGACCGCGCCGGAGCACCGTCCGCCACCCGCCTGGCGGAAACCGCCCTGCGGATCCCACCGACAGAGAGGTTGAATGTTGAACCAGATGTCGTTACGGTGCATCTCGTTGAAGCTTAAACAAATCTGCGCACCCACCCGGTGCGCCGTCTTCGAGGAGGAGCCATGGCTCTGTTCCACCGCAAGCGCACCGCCGACACCGGCGGCACCACCGCCCCCGCCGCCACCCGTGCTGCCGTCCTCGACGCCGACCCCGCACTCGCGGCGCTGACCGGCGACTACACCATCGACCCGGCGCACAGCAGCATCGGCTTCACCGTCCGGCACGCCATGGTCACCAACGTCCGCGGCGCGTTCGGCGACTACGAGGGCACGCTGCACCTCGACGGCGCCGACCCGTCCCGCTCCACCGCGTCCCTCGACGTCACGATCGCGAGCATCGACACCGGGATCGCGGACCGCGACGGCCATCTGCGCAGCGCCGACTTCTTCGACGCCGAGGCCTTCCCGCTGATGACCTTCCGCAGCACCGCCGCCGAGCAGGTGTCCGGTGACCGCTACCGCATCACCGGCGATCTCACCCTCCGCGACGTCACCAAGCCGCTCACCATCGACCTGGAGTTCCACGGCGCGGCCACCGACGTCTACGGCGCCGAGCGGGTCGGCTTCGAGGGCAGCGCCGAGATCCTGCGCTCCGACTGGGGCTTGACCTGGAACGCCGCGCTGGAGACCGGCGGCGTGATGGTCAGCGACAAGGTCAAGCTCCTCTTCGACATCTCCGCCGTCAAGGCCGCCGGGCAGGCCTGACCCGGCATGGCGCGCCACGCGACCGCGGCCCCGCACGGACCCCCTCCCCCGAGGGTCGTACGGGGCCGCGGTCGTGCCGCTGCCGCGGCGCTCACTCCTGCGGCTCGACCCCGGCGCGCAGCAGTCCGTAGGCGTAGGCGTCGTCCAGCGCCTGCCAGGACGCGGCGATGACGTTCTCCGCCACGCCGACCGTGGACCACTCGCCCCGGCCGTCGCTGGTGGAGACCAGCACCCGGGTGATCGAGCCGGTGCCCAGGGCGCCCTCCAGGATGCGGACCTTGTAGTCCACCAGCTCCATATGGGCCAGCTGCGGATAGATCCGCTCCAGTCCCACCTTCAGCGCCCGGTCCAGCGCGTTGACCGGGCCGTTGCCCTCGGCTGTGGTGACGATCCGCTCGCCCTTGGCCCACAGCTTCACGGTCGCCTCGTTGGCGTGCGTACCGTCCGGGCGGTCCTCGACGATCGCGCGCCAGGACTCGACCGTGAAGTAGCTGCGCGGCCGGCCGCCCGCCGCCCGCTGCAGCTCCTCGCGCAGCAGCAGCTCGAAGGAGGCGTCGGCGGCCTCGTAGGTGTAGCCCGCCAGCTCCCGCTCCTTGACCCGCTCGACGACCCGGCCGACCAGCTCGCGGTCGTCGCCGAGGTCGACGCCGAGCTCCTTGCCCTTGAGCTCGATGGACGCCCGGCCGGCCATGTCGGAGACCAGCATCCGCATGGTGTTGCCGACCAGCGCCGGGTCGATGTGCTGGTAGAGGTCCGGGTCGACCTTGATCGCGGAGGCGTGCAGTCCGGCCTTGTGGGCGAAGGCGGAGACGCCGACATAGGGCTGGTGGGTGGAGGGCGTGAGGTTGACGACCTCGGCGATGGCGTGCGAGATCCGGGTGGTCTCGGCGAGCTTGCCCTCGGGCAGCACCGGGCGCCCGTACTTGAGCTCCAGGGCGGCGACGACCGGGAAGAGGTTGGAGTTGCCGACCCGTTCGCCGTACCCGTTGGCGGTGCACTGGACGTGGGTGGCGCCCGCGTCCACCGCGGCCAGGGTGTTGGCGACCGCGCAGCCGGTGTCGTCCTGGGCATGGATCCCCAGGCGCGCGCCGGTGTCCGCGAAGACCGTCCGTACGACGGCGGTGACCTGCGCCGGAAGCATGCCGCCGTTGGTGTCGCAGAGCACCACGACATCGGCGCCGGCCTCGCTCGCGGTGCGCACGACCTCCTTGGCGTAGGCCGCGTCCAGCGCATAGCCGTCGAAGAAGTGCTCACAGTCGAGGAAGACCCGGCGGCCCTGTTCGCGCAGGTAGGCGACGGTGTCCCGGACCATCGCCAGGTTCTCCTGCGGCGTGGTCCGCAGCGCCAGCTCCACATGCCCGACATGGGACTTGGCGACCAGCGTGATGACCGGCGCCTGGGACGCCAGGAGCCCGGCGACCTGCGGATCGTCCTCGACGCGGACGCCCGCCTTGCGGGTGGCGCCGAACGCGACCAGCTGCGCGTGCCGGAAGTCGATCTCCGCACGGGCCCGCTCGAAGAACTCGGTGTCCCGCGGGTTGGCGCCGGGCCAGCCGCCCTCGATGAAGCCCACGCCGAAGTCGTCGAGGTGCCGGGCGATGGTCAGCTTGTCCGCGACGGTGAGGTTGATGCCCTCGCGCTGCGCACCGTCGCGGAGCGTGGTGTCGAAGACATGGAAGTCGTCGGGCACCGCGCCGGCGGGGAGGGGGGCGGGAGACGGGGTCGGGGAGATGCGCCGCGCAGCGGCTCCGGCCGGGGTGGTGGCGGGAGACGGGTGGGAGGGTGCGTCCGTCATGCTGGTCTGGCTCCTGTCGGGTCTCGGTCTACCGGAATAACCGGTTCCACCGTCCCTCCATGGTCCCTCGCGCTCCGCCTCCGGTGCGGTGTGGTCCGGAAACGAAAAAACCTCTCGCGGGTGCGAGAGGTCTGCGCGCGGGTCTGGGACGACGATGGCCGCGCCGTACTCGGTTCGTACGGGGCGGTCACTGCGGACCGGCGCGCCTGCTGCCAATAATCATGGCGAACGAGAGCACGGTCCGCAGTGTGCCACAGCCCCGGACCGGACACGCGGGCCGTCTCACGATTCGGTCGGACTGTCCACCCCTGCCCAGCGCCGGAGCGCGGCGGTGGCCCGTGCACGGTCCCGGGGCGCCAGCTTCCCGATGCTCACGACGTGGCTGGTGTGCGGGGCCAGATAGACGTGTGCGTCCCGGCTACCCCGGCCCGTACGGAAGGGCTCGGCCCGGGCGGGGTCCCTCTCGCCGTACACGAACAGCAGCTCGCTGCCGTGGTGCCGCACCCAGCGGTCGATGTCGGGCATGGCCTCCGGCTGGAAACGCAGCGGGATGCTGCGCGGCACATAGGTGCGCATCTCCTGGATGCCGGGGTAGCGCAGCAGCCCGGCCAGTTGTGGCGCGGCCATCGCCACCTGGCCGAGCTGGGTGCCCAACTGGTAGTAGGAAGCGGTCATGGCGGCCAGGTGGTAGTCGCTGAAGGCCGGCAGCATGGTCTTCTCGGCGAACCAGGTGAACAGCGCGTCGCCGGGGGCGGCGGGCCCGGGGATCGCGCAGTCGTCCCCCTCTTCCTGCTGCATCCAGAAGAGCAGGGGCAGCTCCAGCACGGTGAGTTCCAGTGCGCGGTCGGCGCTGCCGACGGTGTGGAACGTGGAGCCCTGGTCCGCGGCCCAGCGTGCGAGGCGGCCCGCCATCTCCGCCCGCCGGGTCCCGAGCATCGCGCGCTGCAGCGCGGTCAGCGCACTGCGGCAGGCGGGCGAGCCGACCCGCTGGAGGAAGCGGTCCTCGGCGGTGTCGTCCCGGTCGTCGGTGTTGTTGGGCGCCGAGTACGCGACGGAGCCGGCCACATCGTGCGGGTAGAAGCGCCGGTGGTAGACGGTGGCCATCCCGCCCTTGCTGCCGCCGGTGGAGATCCAGGCGGCGCGGTAGACCGTCTTGAGGGCCCGGATCAGCCGGTGGTGATCGCTCGCTGCCTGCCGGATGTCGAGTTTCGACCAGTCGGTGGGGTGGGGGCGGGAGGTGCCGAAGTACCGCTGCTCGACGCTGATCTGGTTGCCGTCCACGATCGTGGTCGGCTCGGCACGGAAGGCGGGGTCCCGGGTGTTGAGGTCGTAGCCGCCGGTGTAGAGCACCATCGGCCGGGCGGTGGACCGGTGGAGCAGCGACAGCCGCTGCTCGAAGCTGCCCCTGCCGGGGTGCCGGTGGTCGACGGGCTGGCGGTAGACCAGCGCGAAGGAGCGGTAGCCGGCCGGGGCGGGGTTCTCCTTGACCACCCGCATCCCGGGGAGGGCTGCGATCCGGGCCCGGATGTCGTCGGCGGCCCGGCGGGGCGCGGCCGGGCGCACCGTGCCCGGCGGCGCCGTGGCCGGGTGGGCCCCGCCGGTGCGGGCGGTCGCTGTGGACGGGGCCGCGACGGCCGAGGCCAGCAGGCCGGTCAGCAGCAGCGGCAGGCATAACTGCCTCGTGATCTTCAAGCGTTCAGCCAACCAGCCGGCGCCCCGCGTGCCTATCCCGGAACCGGCCCTGCCGCGGGCGCGGAAGGCCGGTTCCGGTCAGGACGGACGCCCCTCGGCCGGTGACTCAGCCGGCGGCTCAGTCGGCGACGGGCTCCCCCACCCGCGTGCGGCCGGCTCCCGTGTGCTCGTCCTGCCGGCCGACCCGGTGCAGGTCGATGGTGCGGGTCTCGCGCATCGTGAGGTAGACGATCAGCGAGACGGCGGCGCAGCCGGCGACGTACCAGGGGAAGGCCGACTCGATGCCCGACTGCTTCAGCCGCAGTGCCAGCGGCTCGGCGGTGCCGCCGAAGAGCGCGTTGGCGATGGCGTACGGGAGAGCGACGCCGAGGGACCGGATGCCGGTGGGGAACAGCTCGGCCTTCACACAGGCGTTGATCGAGGTGTAGCCGGTGACGATCACCAGGGCGAGCAGGGCCAGGCCGAAGGCCGGCCAGAAGCTGCCGGCGTACTTGAGCAGTGACATGATCGGCACGGTCAGGAGGGTGCCGCCGACCGCGAAGGTGATCAGCAGCGGACGCCGGCCGATCCGGTCCGAGAGTGCCCCGGCGAGCGGCTGGAGGCACATGAACACGAACAGCGCACAGAAGCTGACCAGGGTCGCGGTCTGTTTGGGCAGGCCCGCGGTCCCCGACAGGTACTTGGTCAGGTATGTCGTGTACGTGTAGTAGGCGACGGTGCCCCCCATCGTCAGGGCGATGACCAGGAACGCCTCGCGCTTGTGCTGCCACAGTGCCTTGAGGGTGCCGCGCCCGGCCCCGTCGTGGCCCGCGTCGCCGCCGACCGTCTCGCCCGCCTCGTTGAAGACCTCGGTCTCCAGCATGTTCCGTCGCAGGTAGAAGACGACGGCCGCGCCCAGGGCGCCGATGATGAACGGGATGCGCCAGCCCCAGCCGTGCAGCGCCTCGTCCGACAGGGTGTTCTGCAGGACGATCTGCAGCGCCAGCCCGATCAGCTGGCCCGCGGTCATCGACACGTACTGGAAGCTGGAGGCGAAGCCGCGCTTGCCCTCCGCGGACGCCTCGGTGAGATAGGTCGCGCTCGCCGCGTACTCGCCGCCGACGGACAGACCCTGAAGGAGGCGGGCGATCAGCAGGACAGCCACCCCGCCGTAGCCGGCGACCGCGTAGGTCGGCGCGAGGGCGATGAGGATCGCGGACGCGGACATCAGGGTGACGGTGAGCGTCAGTGCGGCTTTCCGTCCCCGCCGGTCACCGATCCGGCCCAGCAGCCAGCCGCCGATGGGGCGCATGATGAAGCCGACGGCGAAGATGGCCATGGTATTGAACAGTTGTGCGGTGGTGTTGCCTTCGGGGAAGAAGGAGCCTGCGAAGTACACCGCGAAGCTGGAGTAGACGAACCAGTCGAACCACTCGACCATGTTCCCCGCTGAACCCACCCAGATCTTCCGCCAGTTGGCCCTGCCACCGCTTGGATCCGTCTCACCCGGGCGCTGTGTCACGCCAGCCTCCTCGCTTCACGGGCCGGTCGACCGGCCAGCGGTTACGCTCGTCGATCTGCGCGGTGGCTGACAAGAGCACGGCGGGCAACGATCGGGCGTACTTGCGTGCGTTGTGTACACGGCCCGTGGAAGGGGCGGGCGCGGCCCTGGGCCGCGCCCGCCCCTTCCTCCGTTGCGGTCAGGGCTTGCAGTGCCCCAGGTACTTGGCGCCGCGCACCTTCGTGGGGAGCGGGGCGACGGTGCCCAGGAACTCGTCCTTGCCCGGCTTGATGCACCAGGTCAGGTCCGGCGCCATGATGTGGTCCACCGTCACCTTGTGCCAGTACTTCTTCGAGCAGTTGTGGTAGTAGAGCCCGGCGCTGCCACCGGTGTGCACTCCGCACTTGGTCATCGTGGCCGAGGCCTTGGCGGTGGCCGGCGTCGCGGCGTTCGCCGCGGGCGCCGCCGGGCCCAGCAGCGCGGTGGCGCCGAGGACGGCCAGGGCCGCGAACGGGGCCTTCTTCCGTGAGATCACTTCTGTTCCCCTCGTGTGGACGTGCGCGTGGAGCAGGCACGTCGGTCGGGCGCGTGCGAGGGGGCGGTCGGTCATGCACGCCCCCCAGGCGTTCGGTCACGCACGCGCATCCGGCGACGCTAGGGGACGAAGATCACGGATTCAAGGGCCGCGCCGTACCGGTTTCCAGCGCCTCGTCCAGGAACTCGCGTACGTGGTCCAGGACTTGTTCCCGGTCCGTGCCCGGGAGGCCGACGACGAGCTGGGAGCCGAAGCCGTCGAGGAGGGCGCGGGTGCGGGTCGCGAAGCGTTCGGCGTCGACGGAGCGGAACTCGCCCTTCGAGATGCCCTCGACGAGAAGGGCCACCAGGTCGCGGTGCCAGGCGAGTTCGAGGTCGAGCTGGCGCTCGCGGGCCTCGTCGTCGGCGCTCCGGGAGCGGTTCCACACCTCCAGCCACAGCGTCCAGCGCGGATCGCGGTGGCCCTCGGGGAGGTAGAGGCCGACCAGCGCGTCCAGCCGTTCGCGGGCGGGGACGCGGCGGGAGAGGGCGGCCCGGCGTTCGGCGCCGAGCTGTTCCTCGCTCCATTGCAGGGTCTGCAGCAGCAGCTCGTCCTTCGTACCGAAGTAGTAGAGGATGTGGCCGCTGCTCATGCCGACCTCGCGGCCCAGACCGGCCATGGTCAGCCGGTCCAGGCCCTCCGCGGCGATGGTCGTCATCGCCGCGGCGAGGACCTGCTCGCGGGGCTGGCTGAGCCGGCGCCGGGGGCGGCGCACGGGACCGGGCACGGGGACCTCCGGGTAGGCCGGCCGGGGTCTGCGGGTCAGACCCCGGGCTGCTGCTGGGTGATGCAGTGGATACCGCCACCCGCTGCAAAGATCGTACGGGCGTCCACCAGGGTCACCGTCCGCCCGGGGAAGAGCCGGCGGAAGACCGCGGCCGCCTCCTCGTCGCGCGGGTCGTCGAAGCCGCAGAGCACCACACCATCGTTGCAGAGGTAGTGGTTGATGTAGGAGTAGTCGACCAGCTCGCCGTCCTCCTCCAGGACGGTGGGCGCCGGCACCTCGACGACCTCCAGCCGGCGGCCCCTGGCGTCGGTCGAGGAACGCAGCAGCTTGGCGATCTCCTGGCAGATCGCGTGGTCGGGGTGGCCGGGGTCGGGCTGGGTGTGCACGAGGACGACACCGGGCCGGGCGAAGGCGGCGACGATGTCGACATGGCCGCGGGTGCCGAACCGGCCGTAGTCGGCGGCCAGGCCGCGCGGCAGCCAGATCGCCTTGGTGGTGCCGAGGTGGGCGTGGATCTCGGCCTCGACCTCCTCCTGGCTGCGGCCGCGGTTGCGGCCCGGGTCGAGCTGCACGGTCTCGGTGAGCAGGACGGTGCCCTCGCCGTCGACGTGGATGCCACCGCCCTCGTTGACCAGGGGCGTGGCATACCGGTGGGCGCCGGCCAGCCCGCAGACCTGCTCGGCGATCTTCTCGTCGAGGTCCCAGCGGGCCCAGTCCTGGGCGCCCCAGCCGTTGAACACCCAGTCGGTGGCGGCGAGCCGGCCCGTGCCGTCGGTGAGGAAGGTGGGGCCGATGTCGCGCATCCAGGCGTCGTTCAGCGGGCGCTCGACGAGGTCGATGCCGTCGCCGAGGAGCGCGCGGGCGCCCTCGGACTGCCCCGGTCCCGCGACGACGGTGACCGGCTCGAAGCGGCGCACGGCGCGGGCGACCGCGGCCCAGGCGCGGCGGGCGGCGGCCAGGGTCTCGCCGCCCTCCTCGCCGAAGGTGAAGTTGGGGCCCGGCCAGGCCATCCAGGTGCGCTCGTGACGGGCCCACTCCGGGGGCATGCGGAAGCCGTCGGCGGCAGGGGTGTTCATGCGGGGTCCTCACGGTTCGCGGTGACGGCCGGCGGCACGGTGGCGGCGTCACGGGTGTCGGTGGCGGGGCGAAAGGCACGGCGGGTGGCAGGCACGGTGGGTGGGTGGCAGGCACGGTGGCCCGCCCCGCCGGCCGCGGCGGCGCCAGGGGCCGTGCTGTCACAGGAAATACAGGCGCGAGAGCGAGACGGTGTCGGCCGGCTCCGAGCGCATCGGATCGCCGTCGAGGGTGACCAGACCGCTGCGTTCGTCGACCTGCACCTGTCCGGTACGGGAGTTGTGGACGAGGTTGCCGGGGCCGATACCGCGGGTGCCGCGGACGGCGGCCCGGCGGCGGCGGGTGGGCAGATGGTCACCGCCCTGTTCGGCCGCGGCGCGGGAGACGAAGGCGACGGAGATCTCGGCGGGGGCCGCCCCGTACGCGCCGAACTGCGGGCCGAGCACCAGGGGTTCGCAGGTGTCGGTGGCGGCGTTCGGGTCGCCGGTGACGCCGTAGGCGGGGAAGCCGGACTTCAGCACCAGCTGTGGCTTGGCACCGAAGTACTGCGGCTTCCACAGCACGAGGTCGGCCATCTTGCCGACCTCGATCGACCCGATCTCGTGCGAAAGGCCGTGCGCGATGGCGGGGTTGAGGGTCAGCTTGGCGACATAGCGCAGCACCCGGGCGTTGTCGTCGTGCGGGCCGTCGCCCTCCAGGGGCCCGAGCTCGGCCTTCATCTTGCCCGCCATCGCGAAGGTACGCCGGACCGTCTCGCCCGCGCGGCCCATGCCCTGGGCGTCGGAGGAGGTGATGCCGATCGCCCCGAGGTCGTGCAGCACGTCCTCGGCGCCCATGGTGCCTGCCCGGATGCGGTCGCGGGCCATGGCGGCGTCGCCCGGCAGATCGGTCTTCAGGTCGTGGACCGAGACGATCATGCCGTAGTGCTCGGCGACCGCGTCCCGCCCGAAGGGGAGGGTGGGGTTGGTGGAGGAGCCGATGACGTGGGGGACGCCGGCCATCTTGAGGACGTTGGGGACATGGCCGCCGCCGCAGCCCTCGATGTGGAAGGCGTGGATGGTCCGGCCGTCCAGGACGCGCAGGGTGTCCTCGACGGTGAGGCATTCGTTGAGGCCGTCGCTGTGCAGCGCGACCTGGACGTCGTGCTCCTCGGCGACCCGCAGGGCGGTGTCCAGGGCGCGGGCGTGCGCGCCCATGTCCTCGTGCACCTTGAAGCCGCAGGCGCCGCCCTCGGCGAGCGCTTCGACCAGCGGGGCCTCGCCCGAGGAGGAACCACGGCCGAGGAAGCCGATGTTGACCGGCCAGGCGTCGAAGGCGCTGAAGGCGTGGCCCAGCGCCCAGGGGGAGTTGACGCCGACGCCCCAGACCGGACCGAATTCCTGGCCGATGATCGTGGTCACGCCGGAGGCCAGCGAGGCTTCCATGACGCGCGGCGAGAGCAGATGGACATGGGTGTCGACCGCGCCCGCGGTGGCGATCATGCCCTCGCCGGAGACGATCGAGGTGCCGGTGCCGACGACGACATCGACGCCGTCGAGGGTGTCGGGGTTGCCGGCCCGTCCTATGGCGTGGATCCGGCCCGCACGGATGCCGACCGACACCTTGCGGATGCCCTGGACCGCGTCGATGACCAGCACGTTGCTGATCACCACATCGCAGGTCTCACGGACCGCCGCGGCCTTGAGGTGCAGCCCGTCCCTGGCGGTCTTGCCGAAGCCGGCCAGGAACTCGTCACCGGGCTTCTGCGCGTCGGACTCGACCCGGACGACCAGGCCCGAGTCGCCGAGGACGACCCGGTCGCCGGCCCGCGGGCCGTGTACCGACGCGTACTCGTGAGGGTCGATGGTGCCGGTCATGCCTGTTCCTCCGCTCCCAGGTAGCCGCAGGCGGCGGCCCGCCGCAGCGCTTCGGTCTTCGCGCCCGGTGCGTCCAGCGGGCCGTCCACCAGACCGGCGAAGCCGATCGCGATCCGGTCGCCGCCGATCGGGACCAGGCCGACCTCTTCGGTGCCGCCGGGGTCGAACCGCACCGACGAGCCGGCCGGGACGCACAGCCGCATGCCGTACGCGGCGCCGCGGTCGAAGTCCAGCCGGGGGTTGGCCTCGAAGAAGTGGAAGTGCGAGGTGACGCTGACGGGCACGGTCGCGGTGTTGCGCACGGTCAGCACGACCGCGGGCGCGGGCTCCGGGGCGGCCGGTCCCGGCAGCACCGCGCCGGGCGCGGGCACCCGGCGGTGCTCCCCGTCCCGTGCACCGGCGCCGATCGGGTCGCTGACCACCGCGAGCCGGGAGCCGTCGTCGAAGACGGCCTCCACATGCACCTCGGTGACCACGTCGGCCACGCCCGGCAGCACATCGTCCGGGCCGAGCACGCCGCGGGCCGCCTCGATGGCCTGGGCGAGGCGGCGCCCGTCCCGCGCCGCCTCGCAGACCGTGTCCGCGATCAACGCGGTCGCCTCGGGCACATTCAGCCGCAGTCCGCGGGCCCGGCGCGTCCGCGCCAGTTCGGCCGCGCCGAACAGCAGCAGCCGGTCGCGTTCCGTCGGGGTCAACCGCATCCCGCCACTCCTCCCAATCGATTAGAGCAGCACTCTAAACCCGAAAATGCCCAGGAGGGAAGCATTGACCGTGGGCACTGGGATAGGCGACATTGAGCGCTGCTCTAAAAGTTGCGGCGGACAGCGCGCCGCTCTACATGATCTCGACAGCGTGAGCAGCACGCGGCGCCCACCGCCCCCGTACGGAACACGGCCCCCGAAACCCTGCTCACCCACTGTTGTCCGGCCTCTCAGGGGAGCCCTCATGCCGATAGAACAACGCGGAGTCGACACCGTCCCGGAGGAGGAACGCACCAGCGGGCCTCGCGACCTGATCTCGATCCTGCTCGGGTCGAACCTCGCCCTCGGGGTGGTGATCTTCGGCTGGCTCCCGGTCTCCTTCGGGCTCGGCTTCTGGCCCTCGGTGACCTCCCTGGCGGCCGGCACCGCCCTCGGCACCCTGCTCACCGCCCCGCTCGCGCTGGTCTCCCTGCGCAGCGCCACCAACCTGTCCACCAGCAGCGGCGCCCACTTCGGTGTGCGCGGCCGGCTGATCGGCTCGGTCATCGGCCTGCTGCTGTCGCTGGGCTACACCGCGCTGACGCTGTGGGTGGGCGGGGACGCGGTCGTCGGCACGCTGCACCGCCTGACCGGGCTGCCGTCGAGCGGGATGGCGTACGCGCTGGTCTACGCCCTGCTGGCGGGCGCCACCGCGGTGAGCGCGGTCTACGGCTACCGGGTGCTGCTGCGGCTGAGCAAGGTGCTCGCCCTCGGTCTGACCGTGCTGCTGGCCGTCGGCATCGTCGCGTACGCGGGCACCTTCACCACCGCAGCGCCACACGGCGGCGGCTATCTGCTCGGCGGCTTCTGGCAGACCTGGCTGCTGGCCGCCGTCTCCGCGGGGCTCAGCGGCCCGATCGCGTTCATCACCCTGCTCGGCGACTACAGCCGCTACATCTCCCCGCAGCGGCACAGCTCCACGAAGGTCTTCGGCGCCACCTGTCTGGGCCTGCTGGCCGGCCTCCTGGTGCCGCAGCTCTTCGGTACGTTCACCGCGCTCGCCGTCGGGGCGGGCGCGGACTACGCGGGCCCGCTGGTGGCCGGCGCACCGCTGTGGTACCTGGCGCTGCTGCTGGTCAACGCCTCGGCCGGCTCGGTCGGCAACGCCGGTCTGATGCTCTACAGCATGGGCCTCGACCTGGACGCGATCCTGCCGCGCGCCACCCGCACCCAGGCCACCTACGTCGTCGCCGGCGTCTCGACCGCGCTGGTCTACGCCGGTCACTTCCTGTGGGCCGCGCAGGACGCGATGACCTCCTTCGTCCTGCTGATGACGGCCGTCGGCACGCCCTGGGCGGTGATCACCGTGATCGGCTTCGTCCGCTGCCGCGGCACGTACGACCCAAAGTCCCTGCAGGTCTACAACCGCGGCACCCGGGGCGGCGTGTACTGGTACCGGGGCGGCTGGCACGTCCGGGCCGCCGTCGCCTGGGCACTGGGCTCGGCGGTCGGCCTGATGGGCGTGGACACGCCCCTCTTCCAGGGACCGCTGCTCCCCCTGACCGGTGGCATCGACCTCAGCTTCCTGCTCGCGGCGGCGGTGGGCGGCCTCACCTACCTGGCCCTCACCGCCCGGGACCCGCGCCCGGTCGCGGCGCTGCGCGCGGTGCCGCCCGCCCCCGGCGCGTCCGCCCCGGCGAAGGCCCCCGCGGAGGCCGGCTGAGGGGCCGGGACACGCCGGAGGCCGCCCCCGACGCGATGTCGGCGGCGGCCTCGGTCCGTCCAGGCGCGGCCCCGGCCGGCTGCCCGGGTCCCGGATCAGCCCAGCGGGTGCATCCAGCCGTGCTGGTCCTCGGCAATACCGCGCTGGATGTCGAGGAGCGCGTCCCGCAGCTTCAGGGTGACCTTGCCGGGCTCACCGCCGGACTGGACCCACTCGCCGCCCGCGCTCTTGACCGTGCCGACGGGAGTGATCACGGCGGCCGTACCGCAGGCGAAGACCTCGGTGAGGGTGCCGTTCTCGGTGTCGGCCTTCCACTGGTCGATGGAGACCCGGGCCTCCTGAGACTCGTAGCCCAGGTCGCGGGCGACGGACAGCAGGGAGTCACGGGTGACGCCGGCGAGGAGGGAGCCGGTCAGCGTGGGCGTGACGATCTTGTCGCCGTACACGAAGTACAGGTTCATGCCACCCAGCTCTTCGACCCACTTGTGCTCCACGGCGTCGAGGTAGGCGACCTGGTCACAGCCGTGCGCGGCGGCCTCGGCCTGCGCGAGCAGCGACGCGGCGTAGTTGCCGCCGGTCTTGGCGTCGCCCATGCCGCCGGGGACGGCGCGCACCCGGTTCTCGGAGAGCCAGATGGAGACGGGCTTGACGCCCCCGGCGAAGTACGCGCCGGCGGGCGAGGCGATGACCACGAAAAGGTACTCGTTGGCCGGCTTCACGCCCAGCCCGACCTCGGTCGCGATCATGAAGGGGCGCAGGTAGAGCGATTCCTCGCCGCCGTGCGCCGGCACCCAGTTCCGGTCCTGCCGGACGAGCAGGTCGCAGGCCTCGATGAAGGTCTCGACGGGCAGTTCCGGCATGGCCAGCCGGCGCGCGGAGGCCTGGAAGCGCCGGGCATTGGCGTCGGGGCGGAACGTGGCGACGGAGCCGTCGGGCTGCCGGTAGGCCTTCAGGCCCTCGAAGATCTCCTGCGCGTAGTGCAGGACATTGGTCGCCGGGTCGAGGGAGAGCGGCCCGTACGGCACGAGCTGGCCGTCGTGCCAGCCGCGGCCCTCCGTCCACTTGATCGTCACCATGTGGTCGGTGAAGTGGCGGCCGAAGCCGGGGGCGGCCAGGATCTTCGCCCGCTCCGCGTCGGAGAGCGGATGCGAGGACGGCTTGAGCTCGATGGTGGGCGTCGTCATGAATGCGTGTCCTTCACTGCGTGTTCCGATACCTGGGGGTACCTCCCAGCGTTCACTGGGGGAGCGTCACCGGCCCAGCCCTCCGGCCGGGGGTCGGGGGGTCGGCCCCCACCATGCGGCACCGGTGCGGTGTGTGGCGACCACGCTCGGATCTTGAACGTACCGGTCGTTACTGGGACGTCCGAGTTTCCTCGCGGGCGGCGATGCCACGTCCGATTATCGCCCGTGGGTCCGTGCCGCCGGAACCGAGGGCGCGTTCCGGGTCCGATGGTCGCCGTCCGATGGTCGCACCCCGCCGGGCGGCAGGACCGGAGCGGACCAATACGGACAGCGCCGGGCCTGGTACGGCCCGGCGCTGTCGGTGGTGCCTGTGTGCGCTGCGGGCCTCAGCCGGCTACGCGTACGGCGAGCGCGTCGCCGATCTCGTCCGTGCTGCGCGGCGAGCCGTCCCGGGCCGCCAGGTCGGCCGCCACGGCCTCCTCGATCCGGGCGGCCTGCGGCGCGAACCCGAGGTGGCGCAGGAGCAGGGCCACGGAGAGGACCGTCGCCGTGGGGTCGGCCTTGCCGGTGCCCGCGATGTCCGGTGCGGAGCCGTGCACGGGCTCGAACATCGAGGGGAACTCGCCGGTCGGGTTGATGTTGCCGGAGGCGGCCAGGCCGATACCGCCGGTGACGGCCGCGGCGAGGTCGGTAAGGATGTCGCCGAAGAGGTTGTCGGTGACGATCACGTCGAACCGCTCGGGCTGGGTGACGAAGAAGATCGTCGCGGCGTCGACGTGCAGGTAGTCGGTCGTGACCTCGGGGTACTCCTGGCCGACCTTGTCGAAGATGTTCTTCCACATGTGGCCCGCGTACACCAGGACGTTGTTCTTGTGCACCAGCGTCAGCTTCTTGCGCGGGCGGGCGTTGGCCCGCTCGTACGCGTCGCGGACCACGCGCTCGACACCGTAGGCGGTGTTGAGGCTGACCTCGGTGGCGACCTCGGCGGGGGTGCCGGTGCGCAGCGAGCCGCCGTTGCCGGTGTACGGGCCCTCGGTGCCCTCGCGGACGACCACGAAGTCGATGTCGGGGCGGCCGGCGAGCGGCGTGGTGGTGTTCGGGAAGAGCTTCGACGGGCGCAGGTTGACGAAGTGGTCGAAGGCGAAGCGGAGCTTGAGCAGCAGCCCGCGCTCCAGCACGCCGGAGGGTACGGACGGGTCGCCGATCGCGCCGAGCAGGATCGCGTCGTGCTGCTTCAGCGACTCCAGCTCCGCGTCGGGAAGGGTCTCACCGGTCGCATGCCATCGCCGGGCGCCGAGGTCGTACTCCTGGGTTTCCAGCTTGACGTCCTGCGGGAGGACCGCGGTCAGGACCTTCAGGCCCTGGGCCACGACTTCCTGGCCGATACCGTCACCGGGGATCACTGCGAGGCGAATGCTGCGAGACATGGGGGGACCCTACTCGCCGTCCCATTGATTGACACGTAACGTCCGCCATACGGACACGTGGGCCGTCGGTCAGCCGCCGTTCACCCGCTGTCCCCGTCGCGGTCGGGTCGCCCTGCGACATTCGGCGGCATGACTGGAACCACCCGGGGCACCCACCCGCCCTCGCACACCCCGCGCGTCGGCATACCGGAGCGGCTCGCGGCCCGGATGAGCATGCCCGAGCAGCACGACTACCTCCGTACCAAGCTGAGCCGCCGCGGTCTGCTGCGTACCTCGGCCGCGACCGCGGGAGTGGTGGCGGGCTCCGGCCTGCTGGCCGGTTCGGCCCAGGCCTCCCCCACCCTGCTGGCCGCGCCCTCCACGGCCCGCGTCGACGGTTCGCTGGTCGCCCCGTTCGGCCGTCACCTGGCCTTCGGTGCCGACCCCAAGAGCCAGATGCGGGTGAGCTGGCAGGTGCCGCTCGCCGTGCGGCGGCCGTATCTGCGGGTGGGGCTCACGCCCTGGGACCTGGGGCGCAAGATCGACGCCGAGGTGCGCGACCTGCACACCCCGTCCCTGTCCGCCAAGCTGCCCGCCGTGCAGCAGTACTACCTGCACGCCGCCCTGGACGGGCTGCGCCCGGGAACCACGTACTACTACGGCGTCGGCCACGACGGCTTCGACCCGGCCGACCCCCGCCACTTCTCCACCATCGGCACCTTCCGCACCGCCCCGGCCCGCCCGGGGACGTTCGTCTTCACGGCCTTCGGCGACCAGGGCGTGAGCTACCACGCCCTCGCCAACGACCAGTTGATCCTGGGTCAGAACCCCTCCTTCCACCTGCACGCGGGCGACATCTGCTACGCGGACACCGACGGCGACGGCTCCGAGCACGACGCCTACGACGCCCGGGTCTGGGACCAGTTCCTCGCGCAGACCGAGTCGGTGGCCCAGTCCGTGCCGTGGATGGTGACCACCGGCAACCACGACATGGAGGCCTGGTACTCCCCCCACGGCTACGGCGGCCAGAACGCCCGCTGGACGCTGCCGGGGAACGGCCCGGACGCCGAGAACGCCCCCGGCGTCTACTCGTTCACCTACGGCAACACCGCGGTCGTCGCCCTGGACGCCAACGACGTCTCGTACGAGATCCCCGCCAACCAGGGCTACACCGGCGGCAAGCAGACCCGCTGGCTGGACCGCAGGCTGGCGGAACTGCGCGCGGCCGACGGCATCGACTTCATCGTGGTCTTCTTCCACCACTGCGCCTTCTCCACCACCAACTCGCACGCCTCCGACGGCGGGGTGCGCGATGCCTGGCTGCCGCTGTTCGAGAAGCACCAGGTGGACCTGGTCATCAACGGGCACAACCACGTCTACGAGCGGACCGATGCCCTCAAGGGCGGCCGGGTCGGCAAGAAGATGCCGATCGGCGAGAGCGTCGACACCACGCGCGAGGGCATCGTGTACGTGACCGCCGGCGGCGCGGGCCGGGCGCTGTACGACTTCCCCGCACCCGACAGTTACGAGGGCCACGTGAAGGACGTCGACCACATCGACACCTACCACTGGGCCAAGGGCCAGGAGAAGAACAAGGACACCGTGGAGTGGTCCCGGGTCCGCTACACCGGCTACTCCTTCATCGCCGTGGAGGTCTCACCCGGCCACCGCCCGCGGATGAAGGTCACCGCCCTCGCCGAGTCCGGCGAGCGCATCGACCACTTCGAGGTGACCCGCTCGCCCGCGCAGTGAGCGGCGATCAGCTGTAGGGGCGCCCGCACAACGGCGCCCCTACAGGCGAAGATCGTTCAGGAGAGAAAGAGCCACCGGGCCACCGACAGCCGGATCCGCCAGCAGCAGCGGCAGGGCACCGACGCCGGCCTCGACAGCACCGACCCGGGTCGCGCGCGCATCGTCTCAGTGCCCGGTGGAGCCGCCGTTGTCACGGCGGTCGAGGGCGCGCTGGAGAGCGGCCGCGGCGTTCCTGCGGTCGGCGTCGCTGGTCGTACGGGCGGAGTGACGGGTCCTGCGGACGGCAGTCTCAGCCATGATTCACGTCTCCTATGCCAGAGCCCCGAGAACAAATGGGATGCGTCGATCCAGAAGCGGCCGGAAAACGCGGGGGCCTCGGCACGACAGGGGTCACCTGCGCTTGCGCACCGGGCCGCATCCGCATGCGCTCGATCGAGCGTTACGTTCGGCTTCCTACAACGCTAGGACAGCTCGGCCGTGATGTCTGCACAATTACTTGGGCTTCCTACTATCTGAGACGGCCGGCGTGTACTCGAACGAGTGACCTACGGACATTCGCAGGTCGAGGGGTCTCCGGCTCCCTAGCTTGAGGGTGTCGCTTGTGCCGCCCGGCCAAGCCCGCCCACACTTGAGGAGGAGGTGCTGCACCATGACCGCTCTCGCACACGAGGCGCCCGAGATGACGTCCGGACCGGACCTGGACGAGCTCCTGTGGCAGGCATGGAAAGCCATGGAACTCCCAGAGGGCCTTCGCGCCGAGATCGTTGAGGGGTTCATCGAGGTGTCGCCCACTGGTCGCCACAGCCACAGCAAGGTCAGTAATCAGCTACACCGCGAGCTGACCCGGTATCTGGACAGTCAGTCGAGCGCGTTCGTCGTCAACAACGACATAAACGTTGTACACGGACGCAAGGTCTGGATTCCGGACGCAGTCGTCGCTCCCGAAGACGACGACGAGTTCGTCACCGACGACGGCCTCGGCCTCGACGCCCGCTGCGTGGCACTCATCATCGAAGTCGTCTCGCCCGGTCACGATGGGACGCAGCGCGACCGCGTCCGCAAGCGCCGTGCCTACGCCCGCGCCGGCATTCCCCTCTACATCCTCATCGACGCCTACGACGGACACGGCACGATCAGCGTGCTTACCGGCCCCCGTCCCGACGAGGCGATCTACAACAACGAGAACCGCGTGGCATACGGCACCGAAGTAACCATCCCCGAAGGCCCCGCCAAGGGCTTCACCATCACCGAGGCGATCACCGGCCCCCCGCGGAACGCCTGACGCAACGCCGACGGCCCGGCGCCCCCGGGGAGAGGGGAGCCGGGCCGTCGGCGCACGCGGGCGTCAGCCCATGTGCGGGTAGCGGTAGTCCGTCGGCGGGACCAGGGTCTCCTTGATGGAGCGGGTGGAGGTCCAGCGCATCAGGTTCTGCTTGGCGCCGGCCTTGTCATTGGTGCCGGAGGCGCGGCCGCCGCCGAAGGGCTGCTGGCCGACGACGGCGCCGGTCGGCTTGTCGTTGATGTAGAAGTTGCCGGCCGCGAAGCGCAGCAGCTCGCAGGTGCGGGCGGCCTCGGCGCGGTCCTGGGCGATGACGCAACCGGTCAGGCCGTACGCCGAGGCGGACTCCATCTGGGTGAGCATCGCGTCGTAGTCGGCGTCGTCGTAGACGTAGACGCCGAGGATCGGGCCGAAGTACTCGTCCTTGAAGATCTCGTTCTCCGGGTCGGTGGAGACCAGGACCGTCGGGCGGACGAAGTAGCCCTCGCTGTCGTCGTAGGTGCCGCCGGCCACGACCTCGATGGTCGGATCGGCCTTGGCACGGTCGATCGCCGCCTTGTTCTTGGCGAACGAGCGCTCGTCGATGACGGCGGACATGAAGTTCGACAGGTCCGAGACGTCGCCCATGGACAGGGCGTCGACCTCGGCCGCGAACTCCTCCTTGAGACCGTTGTTCCACAGCGAGGCCGGGACGTAGGCGCGGGAGGCCGCGGAGCACTTCTGGCCCTGGAACTCGAAGGCGCCACGGGTCATGGCGGTCTTCAGCACGGCGCGGTCGGCCGAGGGGTGGGCGACGATGAAGTCCTTGCCGCCGGTCTCGCCGACGAGGCGCGGGTAGGTCTTGTAGTTCTCGATGTTGTTGCCGACCGTCTTCCACAGGTACTGGAAGGTCTTGGTCGAACCGGTGAAGTGGATGCCCGCGAGGTCCGGGTGGGTCAGGGCGACCTCGGAGACGTCCTTGCCGTCGCCGGTGACGAGGTTGATGACGCCCTTGGGCAGCCCGGCCTCCTCCAGCAGCTGCATCAGCAGCACGGCGGCGTAGGTCTGCGTCGGGGAGGGCTTCCAGACCACGACGTTGCCCATGAGGGCGGGCGCGGTCGGGAGGTTGCCGGCGATCGCGGTGAAGTTGAAGGGCGTGATCGCGTAGACGAAGCCTTCGAGGGGGCGGTGGTCCGAGCGGTTCCACACGCCCGGGGAGTTCGCCGGGGGCTGCTCGGCGAGGATCTGGCGCGCGAAGTGCACGTTGAAGCGCCAGAAGTCGATGAGCTCACAGGGGGTGTCGATCTCGGCCTGCTGGGCGGTCTTGGACTGGCCGAGCATGGTGGCGGCGGCCATCGTCTCGCGCCAGGGGCCGGAGAGCAGGTCGGCGGCCTTGAGGATGATCGCGGCGCGGTCGTCGAAGGACAGCGCGCGCCAGGCCGGGGCGGCGGCCAGCGCGGCGTCGACCGCGTCCTGGCCGTCCTTGACGGTGGCGTTGGCGTACGTACCGAGCCGGGAGGCGTGGTTGTGCGGCTGTACGACGTCGAAACGCTCGCCGCCGCCCATCCGGCGCTCGCCGCCGATGGTCATCGGCAGCTCGATCGGGTTGTCGGCCAGCTCCTTGAGCTTGGCCTCCAGACGGGAACGCTCCGGGCTGCCGGGGGCGTAGGTGTGGACCGGCTCGTTCACCGGCACGGGGACCTGGGTCACAGCGTCCATAGCGGCCGTGTCTCCTTCGATTTCGCTCGTCGGTTGTCGTACGTCGGTGGTGCGGCCGCGGCCGCGTCGGGTGGGCGGCTGCGGGCGGCGCCGTCCGGGAGGTACCCCGGGCTTCCAGCATCCACCCGCGCCCGCCCGCACGGGGCGGATCAGCCGCGGGTCGCCAGCGACCTCAGGAAGAATCCGAGGTTCGCAGGGCGCTCGGCGAGCCGGCGCATGAAGTATCCGTACCAGTCGGTGCCATAGGGGATGTAGACCCGCATACGGTGCCCGTCGGCGACCAGCCGCTGCTGCTCGCCCTCGCGGATGCCGTACAGCATCTGGAATTCGTAGTCGGCCGGCTTGCGCCCGTTGCGGCGGGCCAGGTCCTGGCCGATGGCCACCATCCGCGGGTCGTGCGACCCGATCATGGGGTAGCCCTCCCCGGCCATCAGGATCTTCAGGCAGCGCACATAGGCCTTGTCGACCTCCCGCTTGTCCTGGAAGGCGACGGTCGCGGGCTCCTTGTACGCGCCCTTGACCAGCCGTACCCGGGAGCCTTCCCCGGCGAGCGCACGGCAGTCGTCCTCGGTACGGAAGAGGTAGGACTGCAGCACCGCGCCCGTCTGGGGAAAGCGCTCCCGCAGGTCGGCGAGGATCGCGAGGGTGGAGTCGACGGTGGTGTGGTCCTCCATGTCGAGGGTCACCGTCGTACCGGCCTCGGCGGCGGCCTCGACCACCGGAGTGACGTTCTTCAGCGCCAGCTCGTGGCCGCCGGCCAGTGCCTGCCCGAAAGCGGACAGCTTGACCGACATCTCGGCCTTGACGCCCAGTCCCTGCTCCTTGAGGGCCGCGGCCAGGTGCAGGTAGGCATCGCGGTTGCGCAGTGCCTCTGCCGGGTCGGTGATGTCCTCGCCGAGGTGGTCGAGGGTGACCTCCAGGCCGCGCGCGGCCAGCGACCGCACGGCCGCCATGGACTCGTCCAGGCGCTCGCCGGCAACGAACCGGTCCACCACGGGGCGGGTGACCGGGGCGGCCGCAACGATGCGGCGGATGCTGTTGCTGCGCGCTGCGGCGAGGAGCACGGGACCCAGCATGGGCACCTCCACGATTCAGGGTGACAAGTACCGGCGGACGCCGGACGGGACGGACGCGTCGGCAAGATTGAGCCACCTGAAACTTAAGGATCCCGCCACTTCCCGGCCATCGACAGCTGTCACGCCTTCGTGGTCGGGATCTCAGACAGATGTATGAGAATGGAGGAGTGAGGACCGGGTCAGTGGTGCCGGTGGCGTGAGAGGTGTCCGAGGTACTGGTGATGCCGGTGGTGCGGTGGCAAGAGGCCGGTGGGGTGACGGCAGGCGACCGGTGGTGCGGTGACAGGCGGCCGGTAGCGACCGGTGGTGTGACGACAGGAGAGGAGCCGGGCGGCGGATGCGGGGCGACTACCAGCAGCTCGTGGACGAGATCTCGGCGGCGCTCGGCGCCCCGGCGACGCTGGAGGACCGGGATTTCGGACTGATCGCGTTCGGCGCGCACGAGGGCGACGACGACGAGGTCATGGACCCCGTGCGGACCCGCTCGATCCTGCAGCGCCGCTCGTCGGCGGCGGTACGGGCCTGGTTCGAGGCGTTCGGGATCGCCCGCGCCCGCACGGCGCTGCGCATCCCCCCGGACCCGGCGGCCGGGGTCTTCAAGGGCCGGATCTGTCTGCCCGTACGCCATCGGGGCGTCGTGCACGGCTATGTCTGGCTGCTGGACGACGGGCATCTGACCGATCTCGAACTGGGCAGCCGTGGCGCACCGCCGGACCCGCGGATCGCCCAGGCGATGGAGACCGCCGCCCGGATCGGCGCGTTGCTGGCCGACGAGGCCCGCGCCGGGTCCGAAATCGGCGATCTGCTGCGGGAGTTGCTGGCCGCCCCGCCTTCCGGACGGCCGGCCGCGGCGGCCGCGCTGAGCGATGCGCTGCGGGACAGCCTGCGCTCCACCCCGGGCATCCCGCTCACCCTGGTCGCGGTGCTGCCCTGGGACACCTCGGACACCGATGTGGCGCCGCTGCCCAGCCTGCCGGGCCTGCTGGCGGCGTGTGCGCTGCCCGCGGGCGGGCCGGCCCTCGCGGCCGGGCGGGCGGACGAGGCGGATGCCGCCGCGCCACCCGGCAGCGGGCCCGCCGGCCGCGCCGGGACGGGCGCCCGTCCGCAGCCCGCGGCCGCCGCACCCGCCCTGGCCGCGCTGGTACGCCTGCGCTCGGCCGGCGCGCTCGCCCCCGCCCATGCGGTGGCCGAACATCTGCTGCGCTCCCCGCGCGCCGGTGCCGTACCGGCCGAGGGCCGGGCGGCCCGCGGCGGCGCGCGCCCCGGCGGCCCCGCCGGGCACCCTCCGCTCCGGCCGGGTGCCGCCGGAATCGGCGCCGGGACACAGGAGTTGGCCGACCTCCCGGCCACCTGGCGAGAAGCGCTGGACGCGGCCCGCGCGGCCCGCGCCGAGCCCCGGCTGGGCCCGGTCACCCAGTGGGACGCCCTCGGCCCGTACCGCATGCTGACCGCGCTGCCGGACTCCGCCCCCGACCCTGCCGTCGGCCCGCTGCTGACCCCCGCGCACGCCGAACTCGCGCGCACCGCCGAGGTGTTCCTCGACTGCGCGGGCCAGGCGAGCCGCACCGCCCAGGCCCTGGGCATCCACCGCCAGACGCTCTACTACCGCCTGGGCCGGGTGGAGAAACTGACCGGCCTCGACCTGGACGACGGCGAGCACCGGCTGCTGCTGCACATGGCACTGAAGGCGGCGCGGCTGTGAGGCGTACGGCCGGGCCGGACGACGGCAACGAGCCCCACCGCCGGGTGCGTCACTTCCGCCTCAGCACCTCGCCCGCGGTGACCCGGCGCAGCGCGGTCGCCAGGTCCTGGCCGGAGGGCATGGTGTCCGGTGTGAGCAGTGACTGGACCATCAGGCCGGTGAGCAGGGCCTGGTAGAAGGAGCCGACGATACGGGCCGCCTCCGGGTCGACCTCGGTGTCCGGCACCCCCTCGAAGGCCGCGACCAGCCCCTCGCCGCCTTCCGGAAGCACCTCGCCGACCGCCTCGCGCAACGCCGCGTCGCGCGGCAGCAGCCCCAGCACCTCGACCTGCGCGGCGATGAACTCCCGTTCCGTGACGATCCGCTGCAGGACCGCGTCCCAGACCGCGGCAAACCGCTCCAGCGGAGCCGCGTCCCCCTTCTCCGTCCCGTCGCCGGCGGCCGGCGCCCGGGTCACACCGGCAGCCCACTCCTCGGTGGACGAGATGATCGCCTGGCGCATCAGGGCGTCCTTGGAACCGTAGTGGTATCCGATGGAGGCGAGGTTGGCGCCGGACGCGGCCACGATGTCGCGGGCGGTGGTGCGCGCGTACCCCTTCTCCAGGAGGCAGCGCTTGGCGCCCTCCAGAAGGTCTTCACGGTGTCCCATGGAGTCAGCCTATCGCCGGACATACGCTCGTACCATACGTCCGTATAAGACGCGCGTATACCTGCCCTTCCCAGGGATGGGGCACCGCGGGCGGCGCTCTCCCGGCCGCGGGCCGGTGCCGGGCGCCCCGCGGCTAGCCGCCCGGTGTGCCGTCGGGGTTCGGGGTTCCGGAGCCGGGATCCGGTGTGCCCCTGGAGCCGGGGTCCGCCGTCTCCCCGGGGCCCGACATGTCGCCGGGGCCCGCCGCACCCCGCCGGGCCATCCCGTAGTGGCGGTAGAGCTCGTCCTCTTCCGAGGGGTCGAGGTGGCCGTCCGCGTCGATCCGCGGCGCGGCCTTGATGGTCTCCTTGGCGTGCGGAACGTGCAGATCGTCGCCGGTCCGACGGACCCCGGCGAGCGGGATGAAGGTCTCCTTCATCCCGAACAGCCCGGTGCGCACCGTGATCCACTCGGGGTCGTTGGTGGCGTCGTCCCGGTAGACCTGCTGGACCTTGCCCACCTTGGCGCCGTCCGCATCGACGACATGCAGCCCGGTCAGGCTCCCGGGGGCGCCGTCCAGGGGTGCCTCCATGGCGTTCCCTCCTTCCGCACGCACCGGCGGGGGCACGCACACTTTCCATTGCGCGACGCCGCCCCCGCGGACGCAACCGGGCCCGGACTCCGCCGAAGCGGGGTCCGGGCCCGGTTGGCCTGCGAAAACCTGCGACTCAGTCGCCGAGGTTCACCGCGCGCACGGAGGTCGCGCCGATCTCCTCGGCGATCTCGGTGAGCACGTTCGGGGGAATCGTGTCGTCGACGGTCAGCGCGACCAGCGCCTCGCCGCCGACATCGGCCCGGGAGACCTGCATCCCGCCGATGTTGATGCCCGCCTCACCCAGGATCCGGCCGACGGTGCCGACGACACCGGGGCGGTCGCTGTAGCGCATGAAGGCCATGTGGTCCGCGAGCGACAGGTCGATGGAGTGCTCGCCGACCGCGACGATCTTCTGGGTGTTCTTGTGGCCCGACAGCGTGCCGGAGATCGACACCTCGTCGCCGCCCGCCAGGGTGCCGCGCACGGTCACCACATTGCGGTGCTCGGGCGACTCGCTGCTGGTCGTCAGCCGCACCTCCACCCCGCGCTCCTGCGCGAACAGCGGGGCGTTGACGTAGGAGACCGTCTCGTCCACGACGTCCTCGAACACGCCCTTGAGCGCGGAGAGTTCGAGCACCTTGACGTCGTGCTGGGTGATCTCGCCGTACACCTCGACATCGAGGCGCATGGCGACCTCGCCGGCCAGCGCGGTGAAGATCCGGCCCAGGCGCTCGGCCAGCGGCAGGCCCGGCTTGACGTCCTCGGCGATCACGCCGCCCTGGACGTTGACCGCGTCCGGCACCAGCTCGCCGGCCAGCGCGAGCCGCACCGACTTGGCGACCGAGATGCCGGCCTTCTCCTGCGCCTCCCCCGTCGAGGCACCGAGGTGCGGGGTGGCGACGACCTGGTCGAACTCGAAGAGCGGCGAGTCGGTGCAGGGCTCGGTCGCGTAGACGTCGAGGCCCGCGCCGGCCACCCGGCCCTCCTTCAGCGCGGTGGCCAGCGCCGCCTCGTCGACGATCCCGCCACGGGCGGCGTTGACGATCCGGACGGACGGCTTGACCTTGTGCAGCGCCTCGTCGCCGATGAGGCCGACGGTCTCGGGCGTCTTGGGGAGGTGGACGGTGATGAAGTCCGCGACCTCCAGCAGCTCGTCCAGGCTCAGCAGCTTGACGCCCATCTGCGCGGCACGGGCCGGCTGGACGTAGGGGTCGTAGGCGACGACCTTCATACCGAAGGCCGACATGCGCTGCGCGACCAGGACGCCGATCCGGCCGAGGCCGACCACGCCGAGGGTCTTCTCGCTGAGCTCGACACCGGTGTACTTGCTGCGCTTCCACTCGCCGTTCTTCAGGGCGGTGTTGGCCTGCGGGATGTTGCGGGCCGTGGCCACCAGCAGACCGCAGGCGAGCTCGGCGGCGGTGACGATGTTGGAGGTCGGGGCGTTGACGACCATCACGCCGGCCTTGGTGGCGGCGGAGACGTCGACGTTGTCCAGGCCCACGCCCGCGCGGGCGACGACCCTGAGCTTCCTGGCGGCGGCGATGGCCTCGGCGTCGATCTTCGTCGCGCTGCGCACGAGGACGGCGTCGACATCGGCGATGGCGGGCAGCAGCTCCGCGCGGTCCGCGCCGTTGCAGTGCCGGATCTCGAAGTCCGGACCGAGGGCGTCGACGGTGGCGGGCGACAGCTCTTCAGCGATCAGTACGACTGGTTTCGGGCTCACGTGCTCTTCAGTCCTCACTAGTCCTGGGGGTACCTCCCACGCCCTCAAGGCTGTGGGGGGAGGGCGGCCGTCCCGACGGCCGAAGGCGGTGAAGGGGGAAAGCCGCGTGGAAGACGCACGACGCTGTGAGCCTGACGCGCTTGTGATTGGCAAGTGTAGTGGCGGTGGGGGGCGCGTCCTGTGCCGGTGCGTAAGGATCACCCGTGCGTGGTTCGACGCGGCGGACAAGGCGCTCCGGCAGCCGGCCGGGCGCATGGACGAGGGGGCCGCGAGCAGTTTCGCGGCCCCCTGTCCGTTCGGCTTACGCCTCGTCGTCCACCCAGCTCATCAGCTTGCGCAGCTGCTTGCCGGTGGTCTCCAGGAGGTGGTCCTCGTCGGCCTTCTTGTACTCGTTGTACTTCGGCAGACCGGCGTTGTACTCCGCCATCCAGTTGTTGGCGAAGGTGCCGTCCTGGATCTCGGCGAGCACCTTCTTCATCTCGGCCTTGGTGTTCTCGTTGATGATCCGCGGGCCGGTGATGTAATCGCCCCACTCGGCGGTCTCGGAGACCGACCAGCGCATCTTCTCCAGGCCGCCCTCGTACATCAGGTCCACGATCAGCTTCAGCTCGTGGAGGCACTCGAAGTACGCGATCTCGGGCTGGTAGCCCGCCTCGACCAGGGTCTCGAAGCCGGCCTTGACCAGCGCCGAGGCGCCACCGCACAGGACGGCCTGCTCACCGAACAGGTCGGTCTCGGTCTCCTCGGTGAAGGTGGTCTTGATGACGCCGGCGCGGGTGCCGCCGATGCCCTTGGCGTAGGAGAGCGCGAGCGCGAAGGCGTTGCCGCTCGCGTCCTGCTCGACGCCCGCGATGCACGGGACGCCGCGGCCCTCCTCGTACTGGCGGCGGACCAGGTGGCCCGGGCCCTTGGGGGCGACGAGGGCGACGTCCACGCCGGCCGGGGGCTTGATGAAGCCGTAGCGGATGTTGAGGCCGTGGCCGAAGAACAGCGCGTCGCCGTCCTTGAGGTGGTCCTTGATGGACTCCTCGTAGACCTTGGCCTGGATCGGGTCCGGCACCAGGATCATGATGACGTCGGCCTCGGCGGCCGCCTCCGCGGGCGTCACCACGCGCAGGCCCTGCTCCTCGGCCTTGGCCTTGGACTTGGAGCCCTCGTGCAGACCGACGCGCACATCGACACCCGAGTCGCGCAGGGACAGCGCGTGGGCGTGGCCCTGGCTCCCGTAGCCGATGACCGCGACCTTGCGGTTCTGGATGATGGACAGGTCGGCATCGTCGTCGTAGAACAGCTCGGCCACTTCGGGTATCTCCTTGGATCTAGCGGGTGCCCACACAGTACGTCGGGCGGGGTGAGGAAAGGCGGTGGGTCTCGCCATACGGTCCGGTCGGACCGCAGGGTCAGGCCGAACGGTCCAGTGCGCGCAGCGAGCGGTCGGTGATGGACCGGGCACCGCGGCCTATGGCGATGGTCCCGGACTGCACCAGCTCCTTGATGCCGAACGGCTCCAGCATCTTGAGCATCGCCTCCAGCTTTTCACTGGATCCGGTGGCCTCGATGGTGACGGCCTCGGGCGAGACGTCCACGGTCTTGGCGCGGAAGAGCTGGACGATCTCGACGATCTGCGAGCGCGTCTCGTTGTCGGCGCGGACCTTCACCAGGACCAGTTCGCGCTGGATCGCGGCGCCCGGCTCCAGCTCGACGATCTTCAGGACGTTGACGAGCTTGTTGAGCTGCTTGGTGACCTGCTCCAGCGGCAGCGACTCGACGCTGACCACGATGGTGATGCGGGAGATGTCGGGGTGCTCGGTGACCCCGACCGCGAGCGAGTCGATGTTGAAGCCGCGGCGGGAGAACAGCGCGGCGATCCTGGCGAGGATGCCGGGGGTGTTCTCCACCAGGACGGAGAGCGTGTGCTTGGACATGGTCTTCTCTCTTCTTCCGTGCGTCCGTGACGTCCTGGGCTCAGTCGTCTTCGCTGTCGCCGAAGTCGGGACGCACGCCCCGGGCGGCCATGACCTCGTCGTTGGAGGTGCCGGCGGCGACCATCGGCCACACCTGGGCGTCCTCGTGCACGATGAAGTCGATCACGACCGGGCGGTCGTTGATGGCGTTGGCTTTGGCGATGACCGCGTCCAGCTCGGCCGGGTCCTCACAGCGCATCGCCACGCACCCCATCGCCTCGGCCAGCTTCACGAAGTCCGGGATCCGGGTGCCGGCGCTCGGCTGCTTGCCGTCGGCGTCGGGGCCGGAGTGGAGCACGGTGTTGGAGTAGCGCTGGTTGTAGAAGAGGGTCTGCCACTGGCGGACCATGCCCAGCGCACCGTTGTTGATGATCGCGACCTTGACCGGGATGTTGTTCAGCGCGCAGGTGACCAGCTCCTGGTTGGTCATCTGGAAGCAGCCGTCGCCGTCGATCGCCCAGACCGTACGGTCCGGGCGGCCGGCCTTGGCGCCCATCGCGGCGGGGACGGCGTAGCCCATCGTCCCGGCGCCGCCGGAGTTCAGCCAGGTCGAGGGCTGTTCGTAGCCGATGAAGTGGGCGGCCCACATCTGGTGCTGGCCGACGCCCGCGGCGTAGATGGTGTCGGCGGGGGCGAGCTGCCCGATCCGCTCGATGACCTGCTGCGGGGAGAGGCTGCCGTCCTCGGGCAGGTCGTAGCCGAGCGGGTAGGTCTCCCGCCAGCGGTTGAGGTCCTTCCACCAAGCGGTGTAGTCACCCTTGTGGCCGGCGTCGTGCTCGGCCTGGACGGCGACGATCAGGTCGGCGATGACCTCACGGGCGTCGCCGACGATCGGCACGTCCGCGGCGCGGTTCTTGCCGATCTCCGCGGGGTCGATGTCCGCGTGGACGACCTTGGCGTACGGCGCGAAGGAGTCCAGCTTGCCGGTGACGCGGTCGTCGAAGCGGGCGCCGAGGGTGATCAGCAGGTCCGACTTCTGCAGCGCGGTGACGGCGGTGACCGCACCGTGCATCCCGGGCATGCCGACGTGCTGCGGGTGGCTGTCGGGGAAGGCGCCCAGGGCCATCAGGGTGGTGGTGACGGGGGCGCCGGTCAGCTCGGCGAGCACCTTCAGCTCGGCGGTGGCGCCGGCCTTGATCACGCCGCCGCCGACGTAGAGCACCGGGCGCTTGGACTCGGCGATCAGCCGGGCGGCCTCGCGGATCTGCTTGGCGTGCGGCTTGGTCACCGGGCGGTAGCCGGGCAGCTCGGTGTGCGGCGGCCAGACGAAGGTGGTCCGGGCCTGGAGGGCGTCCTTGGCGATGTCGACCAGGACCGGGCCGGGGCGGCCGGTGGCCGCGATGTGGAACGCCTCCGCGATCGTCCGGGGGATCTCGGCGGGGTCGGTGACCAGGAAGTTGTGCTTGGTGATCGGCATCGTGATGCCGCAGATGTCCGCCTCCTGGAAGGCGTCCGTGCCGATCGCCTTGGACGCGACCTGACCGGTGATCGCCACCATCGGGACGGAGTCCATATGGGCGTCGGCGATCGGGGTGACGAGGTTGGTGGCGCCGGGGCCCGAGGTCGCCATGCAGACGCCGACCTTGCCGGTGGCCTGGGCGTAGCCGGTGGCCGCGTGGCCTGCGCCCTGCTCATGGCGCACCAGGACGTGCCGGACCTTCGAGGAGTCCATCATCGGGTCGTACGCAGGAAGGATCGCACCGCCGGGAATGCCGAACACGGTGTCGGCCCCGACCTCCTCGAGCGAACGGATCAGCGACTGCGCACCCGTGACGTGCTCGACGGCGGCGGGCTGCTGCGGTCCGCCGGAGTGACGGGCCCGCGGCTGCGGATGGTGGGCCCCGGAGGCCTGCTCGGTCATCTGCGTCTCTTCTCGAAGCTGAGGGTTTTGACGGATATGTGAGGTTGCTGTGCAACAAAAAACCCCCCGTGCCAGGTGGCAAGCGAGGGGAGCGCGTCGGTGTGCGAGTCGGGTTTCGTCAGTGACCCGGCCTCAGCCGACGCGCTTTCCAAGTACGAGAATTCGGGTGCGCATGGCACAGACCCTCCCCCCGCCGTGCACCGAGTGTCAAGTGGGTGGGACGGAGGTCTCACTATTTGAGCGCAATGGCGGATGCATGAGCGAATCCGGACCGGCCGGTCCGCCGTGCCGGACGGGCAGTCCGCTGCCGGTGAGCACCACGGCCCGGCTCTGGCCCGGCAGGTCCGGCACCGGGTAGTGGGCGTGCGTCAGGGACCGCCGCAGCCGGTGTTCGTCGAGCGGCCCCGAGAAGGCCATGCCCATGCCGTGCGTGCAGCCCATGGAGCGCAGCGCGAGGACCTGCTCGGGCAGATCGACGCCGTCGGCGACGGACTGCATCCCCAGGTCTCCGGCGATCCGCAGCAGCCCTGCGGTGATCTTGTGCAGCCGGGCGGACTCCACCACTCCGTCGACCAGCCCGCGGTCCAGCCGCAGGACGTCGACCGGAAGCCGGCGCAGCGCGCTGATGGCGGCGTATCCGCTGCCGAAGCCGTCCAGGGCGATCCGTACGCCGAGGCGGCGCAGCGCGACCAGCCGGCGCTCCAGGTCGTCGAGCGGGATGCGGGAGTCGCTGTCGGACAGCTCCAGGACCAGCGCCCGCGAGGGCAGGCCGTGCCGGGTGAGCAGCGACTCGACGCCCTTGGGGGACAGTGCGTGGTCCAGCAGCCGGCGGGCGGAGAGCCGGACCGCGACCGGGACCGGGTAGCCCGCGCGGTGGCGCACCGCGGCCTGCTCGACGGCCGCCTCCAGCTGCCACCGGTCCAGCTCCGCGGCGCGCTCGCCGTCGTCGGTGAACCGGCCGCGGTCGCCGACCCGCAGGAATTCGGCGGGGGTGAAGAGGATGCCCTGGGCGGAGCGCCAGCGGGCGTGGGCCGCGACCGCGGTGACCCGGCCGCCGGCCAGCTCCACCACCGGCTGGTGCAGCAGCGTGAACGCCCCGTCGTGCAGGGCCGTACGCAGCTTGGTGGCGAGCTCGGCACGGTGTGCCACCTCGCTCTGCATCTGGGGTGCGTACAGCTCCACCCGGCCCTTGCCGGCCTGCTTGGCGCGGTACATCGCCAGGTCGGCGTTGCGCAGCAGGCCGGCGGGGCTCACCCCGGGGTCGGCGAAGGCTACGCCGATGCTGGCCGCCACCCGGACGTCCCGGCCGTCGATGCGGTAGGGCTCGGAGAGCTTGATGCGCAGCCGGTCGGCGATCTCGTGGATACGGAATTCGCGGGCGGCGCGGTCGCGGGTGCCGTCGCCGGTGATCAGCGCGGCGAACTCGTCGCCGCCCAGGCGCGCCGCTATGTCCCCGGAGCGCACCGAGTCACCGAGCCGGCGGGCGGCCTGCACCAGCAGTTCGTCACCGGCCTGATGGCCGATGGTGTCGTTGACCTGCTTGAAGCCGTCGAGGTCGATGTAGAGCACGGCGGTGTCGTGGTCGCTGGCCCGGCGGCCGGTGACGGCCTGGGTGACGCGTTCGGTGAACAGCGCGCGGTTGGGCAGGTCGGTGAGCGCGTCGTGGGAGGCGTTGTGCTGGAGCTGGGCCTGCAGCCGGACGCGTTCGGTGACATCGCGGGAGTTGAAGATCAGGCCGCCGTGGTGGCGGTTGACCGTGGATTCGACGTTCAGCCAGCCGTCGCCGCCGGAGCGCTGTTCGCCCGCGCGGAAGCGGCATTCGATCCGGGTGGTGGGTTCGTCCTCGGGGGCGGCGGCGAGGAATCTGCGGACCTCGTGGACCACCCGGCCCAGGTCTTCGGGGTGGATCAGCGAGGCCAGTTCGGAGCCGACCAGTTCCTCGGCGTCGCGCCCGTAGACCCCGGCCGCCGCCGGGCTCACATAGCGCAGCACACCGGTCGGGGCGGCGATCATGATGACGTCGCTGGAGCCCTGCACCAGCGAGCGGAAGTGGTTCTCCTTCTGCGCCAGCTCCTGGGTGAGGGTGATGTTGTCGAGCAGCATGATGCCCTGGCGGACGACCAGCGCCAGCACGACCGTGCAGCCGGTGAAGAGCACCACGCGGTCGATGCGGCGCCCGTCGAGGACGTTGGTGAGGATGCCGAGCGTGCAGACGGCGGCGGCGAGATACGGGGTGAGCGCGGCGAGCGAGCCCGCGATGGGGCGGCTGCCGTGCGGCGGGACCCGGCGGGCGGGCTTGACGTCCTCCTCGGGGCACTCCTCGCCCGCGCGGCGGGCGACCCAGGGTGCGTACGCGAGCAGCATCGAGCCGGCGAACCAGCCGGCGTCCAGGATCTGTCCGGAGCGGTAGTGCTCGCGCAGCAGCGGCGAGCTGAACAGGGCGTCGCACAGCACCGTCAGTGCCAGGGCCGCGACGGCGGTGTTGATGGCCGAGCGGTGCACCGAGGAGCGCCGGAAGTGCAGCGCGAGCACCATGCTCACCAGCACGATGTCCAGCAGCGGGTAGGCCAGCGACAGCGCGCTCTGCGCCACGCTGCGGCCCTGGAAGTGGGCGGTGTGGGCGAGCGCGAGGCTCCATGAGAGGGTGACCAGCGATCCCGCGATCAGCCAGGAGTCGAGGCCCAGGCAGACCCAGCCGGCCCTGGTCACCGGCCTCTTGGCGAGCACCAGCAGACCGACGATGGCGGGTGGCGCGAACAGCAGGAAGCAGAAGTCGGCCAGGCAGGGGCTGGGGACCGTGGTGCCCTGGATGACCTCGTACCAGCCCCAGACGCCGTTGCCGAGACCGGCCATGCCGGACGAGGCGGCGAACAGCATCCATGCCGGACGGAACCGGGTGCGGCGCTTGCGGGCGTACAGACCACAGGAGAAGGCCGCCAGGAACGCCGCGAAGCTGAGGCCGAAGTCCCCCATGATCGCGGCTACTTCGGGCGACCCCCAGCCGAAGGCGGCACCGACGGCATAGCCGCCGCAGAGCACGGCGAGGACGATCTGCGGCCCCACACCCGGTGGGTTGCCGGCCGGTGCCGGTGGCCGCGAGAGCATCGCCCCGGGGGCGCTCACCGGACTCTTCCCCTCGTCCGTACCGGGCGCCGCGTCGTCCGTACCGGGCATCGCGAGCGGTGCGCCTGCGGGCCTCGCAGTATCCCCGTGGGCGGTCGTGGATCGCGCTTTTCGCGAATCATCCATCGGCTGTACATCGCCCGTCGCCCCCCTCGAGTTCCGGATCTTTCGCAACGCGCCGCGTCCTTCCCGGCGTCGTCCCCGCTCGGGACGATACACCAGTTCCGTCACTCAGGGACATAGCGCCTCTACGGAGCGTGACTGTCAGCGAAGGGCGAACACGCTTCGCAGTCGTACGGCCCCGTACTGCTACGCGCAAGCGGTCAATCGGCGGTGGCGACCACGTTCCGCAGGGGCTCGCCGGCCGCGAAAAGCGTCAACTGATCGCGCAGCAGCCGCTTCGCACGGGGCAGGAAGGCAGAGCTGGGGCCACCGACGTGTGGAGTGATGAGTACGCCCGGAGCGTGCCACAGCGGATGCCCGGGGGGCAGGGGTTCCGGATCGGTGACATCGAGTGCGGCGCGCAGCCGTCCGGATTCCAGTTCGGCGAGCAGCGCGCTGGTGTCGACGATCTGGCCGCGCGCGATGTTCACGAGCAGTGCGCCGTCCTTCATCCGCGCCAGGAAATCGGGTCCGACCAGGCCACGCGTCGTATCGGTGAGCGGAGTCGCCAGCACGACCACGTCCGCATCGGGCAGGAGGGCGGACAGTTCGGAGAGTGGATGCACGAGGCCGCGCACAGTGTCACGCGCGGTGCGCGCGACGCGCGTCACCCGCGCACACTCAAAGGGTGTGAGCCGGTCTTCGATGGCACTGCCGATCGAACCATAGCCCACAATGAGGACCGACTTGTCGGCGAGCGCCGGCCGGAAGCCGTGCCGCCACTCCCCCGCGTCCTGGCCCCGTACGAAGCCCGGGACGTCGCGCAGCGCGGCGAGGATCAGAGTGAGCGCCAGCTCTGCGGTGCTGGCGTCGTGCAGCCCCCGCGCGTTGCACAGTTGGGCTCCGGACGGCATCCGCGCCAGTCCCGGGAGCATGGTGTCGACACCGGCGGTGAGCGTCTGCACCACCCTCACACGGCTCATCCGGGACAGCGGGCGCAGGCTGGTCTCCGTGTCCTTCATGTAGGGGACGGCGTAGAAGGCGCAGCGGGCCGGGTCGGCCGGGTAGTCGGGGCCCGCGTCCCAGTGGACGTAGCGGAGGCCGCCGGGGAGGCCGTCGATCTCGTCGGGCGGGATCGGGAGCCATACGTCATGCGCATCGGTGCGCTGGTCTGCGGTTGCCATGGCCGCAGGCTATGCGAAGAGACGTTCTGCTCAGACGTTAGTTTGGTCTGGCCCTTGATCGGGGGCGAGGGGACGGAGGCAGAGCCAGGTGGAGCGCAGGACAATCGGTGCGGCGACTCTCGACGTGGGCGCCATCGGGCTCGGCTGTATGCCGATGAGCTGGGGGTACACCGAGTCGCAGCGCAGCTTGGACAGCTCGCTGCGGGCCGTGCACACCGCGCTGGACCGGGGGTGCAGCCTGCTGGACACCGCCGATATGTACGGCCCGTTCACCAACGAGCTGCTGGTGGGGCGGGTGCTCAGGGAGCGGCGGGCGGAGGCGTTCGTCTCGACGAAGTGCGGGCTGCTGGTGGGTGAGCAGCACATCGTCGCCAACGGGCGGCCCGGCTACGTCAAGCGCGCCTGCGACGCCTCGCTGCGGCGGCTGCAGACCGACCGTATCGACCTTTACCAGCTGCACCGGGCCGACCCCGAGGTGCCCGTCGAGGAGACCTGGGGAGCGATGGCGGAGCTGGTGGCGGCGGGGAAGGTGCGGTCGCTGGGGCTGTGTGCGGTGGGCGCGCAGGCGGTACGGCCGTCCCGCGCGGCCCGTACGGAGCGGCGCCCGGCGGGCGGCGGGGCGCGGCCCCGCTCCCGGATGCACGACGGCACGCTGGCCCAACTGGAGCGCATCCAGCAGGTGTTCCCCGTCAGCAGCGTGCAGGCGGAGCTGTCGGTGTGGTCGCCGGAGGCGCTGGAGGAGCTGCTGCCGTGGTGTGAGTCGCGGGGGGTCGGTTTCCTCGCCGCGATGCCGCTGGGGAACGGCTATCTGACCGGCACCCTCACCCCGGGGCAGGGCTTCGAACGGGAGGACATACGGGCCCGCCACCCCCGGTTCACCGCCGAGATGATGGCCGCGAACCAGCCGGTGGTGGCGGGGCTGCGGCGGGTCGGCGCCCGGTACGGTGCCACGCCGGGGCAGGTGGCGCTGGCGTGGGTACTGGCGCAGGGCCGGCATGTGGTGCCGGTGCCGGGCACGAAGAAGGAACGCTGGGCCGCGCAGAACGCCAAGGCCGCACAGCTGACACTGACCCGCGCGGACCTGGCGGAGATCGCCGCGCTGCCACCGGCGCGCGGGTCCTGGTACTGAACGGGGCCTCCCCGGTGCGGGGAGGGCGGCGCGGCGCGGAAGGCCCCGCGTGTCCCGCTCGCGGCGCGGCCGCCCCGACCGGATCATGGCAGGTGGGAGTGGCGCCGGAACGGACAACGCGCGGCATGGCGAGGGCGCGGTGTGGTGTTCTGGTCCACTCCACGTCCTGCCGACGAGAGGACCCCTGCCGTGCAACGCCGTTTCCAGACCGCCGCTTTGGCCGCCGCTTCGCTGCTCCTGGCAGCGGGCTGCACGTCCGGCGGTGCGCAGCCCCGGGGCGGGGGAGGCACCGGCCCGTCGGAGAACCGTGGCGGAGCCGCCTCGCCGCGCGCCACGGCGTCGTCGCCCGCGCCGCCCGCCAAGGGCTCGGTGCAGGTGACCGGCACGCTGGCCACGGGGCTGAAGTCGCCGTGGGGCGTGGCGGTGCTGCCGGGCGGGGATCTGCTGGTCTCCTCCCGGGACACCGGGAAGATCTTCCGGGTCGCGGCGCACGGCGGGAAGATCACCGAGCTGGGATCGGTGCCGGGGGTGGATCCCGGGGGTGAGGGCGGACTGCTGGGGATCGCGGTGTCCTCGACCTTCGGCACGGACCACCAGGTGTACGCGTACTTCACCACCGCGTCCGACAACCGCATCGCCCGCATGATCTACGACGAGAAGCGCGCCCCGGGCAATCAGCTGGGCGCGCCCGACACCGTCCTCAAGGGGATCCCCAAGGGGCAGATCCACAACGGCGGCCGGATCGCGTTCGGCCCGGACAAGATGCTCTACGCCGGCACCGGTGAGACCGGCGACACCGGGCTGGCGCAGGACAAGCAGTCCCTGGGCGGCAAGATCCTCCGGATGACGCCGGACGGACAGCCGGCGCACGGCAACCCAAAAGCGGATTCGGTGGTGTACGACTACGGCCACCGCAATGTGCAGGGCCTGGCCTGGGACGACGACAAGCGCCTGTGGGCCTCGGAGTTCGGCCAGAACACCTGGGACGAGCTCAATCTGATCGAGCCGGGCAAGAACTACGGCTGGCCCGAGGTCGAGGGCAAGGGCAAGCGCAGGGCCGCGCGCTCCGTTTTCACGGACCCCGTCGAGGTGTGGAGGACCGCGGACGCCTCGCCCAGCGGTATCGCCTACGCCAAAGGCTCGATCTGGATGGCGTCGCTGCGCGGTGAACGGCTGTGGCGGATCCCGCTGAACGGGACGAAGCCGGTGGCGGCGCCGCAGGCCTTCCTGAAGGGCACCTACGGGCGCCTGCGGACCGTGGTGGCGGCCGATGACGGGGCGTTGTGGCTGGTCACCAGCAACACGGACGGACGGGGCACACCACACAAGGGCGATGACCGGATTCTCCGCCTCCAGGTGAGCTGACCGGGCTGATCCCCTTTTCGGGCGGCCTGCCTACACTCGGGGCAGGGGGACGGGTGCGTGTCGACCGACGAGGGGGCAGGGCACCATGTTCAACATCGCGGAGGAACTGTTCGCACCGGGGCGCAAGCACACCGACGAGGAGCGGCAGAAGATGTCGCTCGTCGTCGATGACGTGGGGGACGGGGACCCCGGCAAGGGCCCGATCGATCTCTCCTCGGGGACCGTCGTCGTCAGGGCACCCCGGCAGCGGCAGGACGCGGACCGCGGCCGGGAACGGAGCGGGGAGCAGGACCGGGGACGGTCGTAGGCGGGAGCGCCCGGCCGTGTCCGTCAGGGGGCCGGGGCCGGCCCCTGACCGGGTATCGGCTCCCCGAACAGGCGCAGGCGGTGCGCCACCGCGCCCGCCTCTCCGCGCCCGGAGACGCCCAGCTTGGCGAGGATGTTCGAGACATGGACGCTGGCGGTCTTCGGGGAGATGAACAGGGCGTCGGCTATCTGGCGGTTGCTGCGCCCGTCGGCGACCAGGCGCAGTACGTCGCGTTCGCGCGGGGTCAGGCCGAGGGATTCGGCGGGGACGGCGCCGGCGGGTGACGGATCGGCGGCCGCCGCGGAGACGGCTTCGCAGGCCGGCTCCGTCGCGGCCCCGGCCTGCGGGCCGGGCAGCGGGACGCGGGCCCGCTGGGCGAGGAGGGCGAATTCTTCGGCGAGCGGGCGGGCGCCCATCGTCACAGCGGCGGTGTGCGCCCGGGTGAGCAGGAGTACGGCGGCCTCGCGCGGGGTGCGGCCGTGCAGTCCGAGGGTGGCCCGCTCGCTGCCGTGGAGGAGGGATTCCGCCCAGCGGTAGCAGGTCCGGGCGAGCTCGTGCGGGCGCTCCAGGGGTTCGAAGGCGGCGACCGCCTCCGCCCAGGCGTCGGGGGTTTCACGGCCTTCGGCGCGGCGGAGTTCGGCGTCCAGCGCGAGGCCGTGGGCCGCCCAGACCGGGCAGAGCCGGGGCAGCTGCTTCCCGGCCTCCCGGATGCGGGCGAGGGCCGCGGCCCGTCCCGGCTCGGCGGCGGGAAGCCCGCGGGCGTCCGCTTCGGCGGTGGTGGCCGACCAGAGCAACGGCCAGGCGTAGCGCTGGGTGCCGGGCGGGAAGCCGGCGTCCAGGGCCTGCTGGAGAATGCTGCGGGCATCGAGGACGCGGCCCTGGTGGGCGGCGATCCGCAGCGCGTGCCGCGCCATGACCAGGACGTTCTGCGGCTGCGGGTCGTGGGTGCCGTAGTGCTCCTGGGCGACGGCCAGTTCGCGAGCGGCGGCGGCGAAGTCTCCCTCGTCCAGCGCGAGATCGGTGTGGCGGCTGGCGGCCAGCGCGATGGTCCGGGGGGTCTGGGCGAGGCGGCGGGCGTCGGCGGCGGCCCGGCCGGCTTCCGCCCAGCGGCCCAGCGACTGCAGGGATTCGGCGCGGTTGCCCAGGACCCAGCTGGTGCTGTCCTTGAGGCCGTAGCGGGTGGTGAGTTCGACGCCCTGCTCGCTGACCTCGACGGCTTCGCGGGAGCGGCCGACGCCTTCCAGGGCGGACGGGAAGTTGATGTGGCCGCGGGCGATGACGGCGAAGTAGCCGCGGTCGACGGCGAGGGCGAGGCTGGTGCGGAAATCGTCGAGGCCCGCGTCGACCTCCCCGGAGTCGACCCGCAGCCCCGCCAGGGTCAGCCGGGAGTTGAGCTCGGCCTCTTCGTCACCCACCAACTGAGCGAGTTCCACGGCGCGTTCGGCCGTGGCGAAGCTGCCGGGACCCGGTTCGTGCAGGATCGCCCAGCTGGCGACGGCGGCAAGCACCTCGGCGTGCACGGAGGACGGCGGCAGGCCGCGCATCAGCTCCTGGGCGGCGCCCAGGTCCTGCCAGCCGTTGCCGCGGCCGGTGCACTGGCAGAGCCGGGAGCGCTGTACCAGGAACCACGCCGTACGCAGGGGGTCGCTCTCGCCGCGCAGCGATCGCAGGGCGCGCTTGACGATCGTGAAGGCGCGTTCGTTGTCGCCGGAGAGCCGGGCGGCCACCGCGATCTCGGCGAGCAGGTCGAGGAAGCGCAGGGCGTCGCCGTCGTGGCAGCCGCAGGCCGGGTACGCCTCGGCGTAGTCGACCGGGCGCACCCCCTGGCGGACCTCGGTGGGCGCGTCGTCCCACAGCTCCAGGGCGCGGTCCAGCAGCCGCAGTTGTTCGGCGTAGGCATGGCGGCGGCGGGCCTGGACGGAGGCGGCGAGGACGGCGGGCAGCGCCTTGGCGGCGTCGTGGGACTTGTACCAGTAGCTGGCCAGCCGGGCGGCGCAGACATCGGCACGGACCAGCGACGGGTTGGCTTCCAGTGCCTCGGCGTAGCGGCGGTTGAGGCGGGTGCGCTCGCCGGGCAGCAGGTCGTCCACGACGGCCTCGCGGACGAGGGCGTGCCGGAAGCGGTAGCCCGTGCCGTCCCGGGTGGGCACCAGGGTGTTGCTGCCGACGGCGGACCGCAGCGCCTCGATGAGGTCGTCCTCGGGCATCCGGCAGACGGCGGAGAGGAGTTCGTGCTCGACCGTGGAGCCGGCCTCGGCGGCCGTGCGCACCACCCGCTGGGCGTCCTCGGGAAGCGCCTCGACGCGTACCAGCAGCAGATCGCGCAGGGGGTCGCTGAGGCCGTGCAGCGCGCCGTCGGCGAGCGAGCGGGCCAGCTCCTCGACGAAGAAGGCGTTGCCCTCGGAGCGCCGGAAGACCCGGTCGACGGTGTCCTCCTCGGGGGCGGTGCCGTGGATCCCGGCGATCTGGGAGCGGACCTCCTCGCGGTTGAAGCGGGCGAGTTCGACGCGGCGGACCGTGCGCATCCGGTCGATCTCGGCGAGGAAGGGGCGCAGGGGGTGGCGGCGGTGGATGTCGTCCGAGCGGTACGTCGCCACCAGGAGGACGCTCGCGTCGTGCAGGGAGCGCAGGAGGTAGGCGAGGAGTTCGCGGGTGGAGCGGTCGGCCCAGTGAAGGTCCTCGACGACGATGACGAGGGTGCGGTGGGCGGCAAGCCGCTCCAGGAGGCGGGCGGTGAGCTCGAAGAGGCGGGCGCGGCCGATCTCCTCGTCGTGTGCCTCGCCGGGGGTCTCCCCCAATTCGGGCAGGATGCGGGAGAGTTCGCCCTCCTGGCCGGCGACGGCGGCGGCGAGCTCGTCGCGCAGATGCCAGTTGAGGGTGTGCAGGATCGAGGAGAACGGCGCGAAGGGCAGGCCTTCGGAGCCGATCTCGATGCAGCCGCCGCAGGCGACGAGCGCGCCGGCGGCCCGGGCCGACTCGCAGAACTCCTCGATGAGACGGGTCTTGCCGACCCCGGCCTCCCCGCCGATCAGCAGGGCCTGGGGCTCGCCGGACGCCGTGCCGCGGGCGAGCGCGTCGCCCAGCGCGGCGAGTTCGGCCGCTCGGCCGATGAACACGGGGCTGACGGACCTGGTCTCCACGCCGGTGAGCATCGCACAGGGGTCTGACATTCCGGCAGGGGGCTCCGGTATGCGAAGCGCCCGGCCCGGTGCGGAAGGCACCTGGGGCCGGGCGGACGGCCGGTGGCCGGACGGCGGGGCAAAGGCCCGGTGGCCGGACGGCGGGGCCGGCACCTGAGGCGTCACAGGAGCGACGCGGTCAGGCGGCGGCGCGGCGGATCCGCAGCCACCTGCCCCGTGTACGCACCCGCCCTCCGGGTTCGTCCGTCCCGGAACGGGCGGCGCCACGGGGCCCGTTGTGCGGGGCCTCGGCCGCCGCGGTCGCCTCGTGCACCAGGCGCTGCCGGTCGGCCTCGCGGCGCAGCTCTTCGTGGCGGATCCGGATCTCCAGCTCGGAGCGGTACATGCGGGTTCTCCCCTGACGGCGGTGAGTGGTCACTCGACGGCTTGTCGATGTGCTCCAGCCTCGTCGCCGAGGGGGGTCCGCCACATCGGGAGAGTTCCCGATCTTCGGCCCCGGGCGGTGCCCAGAAACCCGCGGTGTCGCCCGGGGGCTCCTTAGGCACCGCCCGCGGCACCCGTACGGGGCTCAGAAAGCGGCCCGGATGTCCTTACGGAGTGACGGGTTGCCCGGTCGCGGGCTTACGGAGCCGCGGGTCCGGCGCCGCCCGCGGGGGCCTTCGGGACGGTCGGCATGTTCCCGAACAGGTCGAGGTACATGCCCGCGGAGATCACGATCCCCAGCACGCCGAGCGCCAGCCCGCCCCAGGCGACGGCCCGCACCCAGGTGGGGCGGTTTCGGGTGGTGGTCACCACGACCGTCGCGGCGATCACGGCGAGCAGCGCGAAGAAGCCGTTGACCAGGGCGTTGGTGTGCCAGGAGGCGCCGTAGACGGCGGAGATCTGGTCGGCGGCCTGGGCCTTGCCCGACTGGACCTTGATCTGGCCCATCAGGTTCGCGCGCTCGGCCAGCGTGGTGCCGAGCCAGGTGCCGGTGACGGACGCGAGGCCCAGCCCCGCGGCGACGACGGCACCGGCACCGGCGGCGATCCCGCTGGTGGACCCGGCGGTGTGCGGCTCGCTGTCGGGGGCGTCGAGGGCGTCGTCCGCTTCCAGGTCACCGGCCTCGTCCTGCGCGGCGAGGGCGGCGTTGTCGTCGGCCTGCTCATCGGCCTTGGCGGCGGCCTTTCCGGCCGCCTCCGCCTCGGTGGTCTCCGGGATCGCAGCAGTCTCCTTGGCCCCCTGCGCCGGCACGGTCTTCTCGTCGTCGGTTCGGTTCTCGGTCGTCCTGGTCGTTCCCATGGGCGCGACCGTAGGTGCCGTGTCTGAGAGTGAGATGAGAATGGCGGCGGACGGCGGGCGGCGGACGGCGACACGCCGTCCGCGGGACGCCGAGAAGGGGCGTCCGGCGCCGGTTCCTACACCCCCACCAGCGGTTTCTCCCCGCCCTGCGGCCCGGGGAGCCCCGCCGCGTCCGGCTCCGGCGGCGGTTCGATGCTGATCCGGGGCAGCCACCGGTCGAGCCAGGACGGCAGCCACCAGTTGGCGCCGCCCAGCAGGTGCATCAGGGCGGGCACCAGCAGCGTACGGAGCACGAAGGCGTCCAGGGCGACGGCGCAGGCCAGGCCGATGCCGAACATCGCGATGGTCCGGTCGCCGCTGAGGATGAAGGCCGCGAACACCGCGATCATGATGACCGCCGCCGAGTTGATCACCCGGCTGGTCTCGGCGAGGCCGACCCGTACCGCCCGGCAGTTGTTCCGGGTCAGCTGCCACTCCTCGTACATCCGGGAGACCAGGAACACCTGGTAGTCCATGGACAGGCCGAAGAGCACCGACACCATGATGACCGGCAGGAACGGTTCTATCGGGCCGGCGCTGCCCAGTCCCAGCAGCTCGCTGCCCCAGCCCCACTGGAAGACCGCGACGACGATCCCGAAGGACGAGGCGACGGCCGCGAGATTCATCAGCGCGGCCTTGAGCGGGATGCCGATGCTGCGGAAGGCGAGCAGCAGCAGGAGTGAGCCGAGCGCGATGACCACGCCGATGAAGAGCGGCAGCTTGCCGACGATGACGGCGGCGAAGTCGTCGTAACTCGCGGTGATGCCGCCGACCCGCACCCGCAGCGTGCTGGCGCCCTCGGCCGCGGGCAGCACCTCGCTGCGCAGGTGTTCCACCAGGTCGGAGGTCTGCCGGGACTGCGGTGAGGTGGTGGGGACGACGGTGATCACGCCGGTGCTGTGGCTGCCGTCGAACTCGGGAGCGCTGACCCGGGCGATACCGGGTGTGTCCCGCAGCCGCTGCGGCAGCTTGTCGAAGGCGACCCGGTCCCCCGCGCCGTCCAGGGTGCCGACCAGCGTCAGCGGCCCGTTGAACCCGGGCCCGAAGCCGCTCCCGCGGGCGTCGCCGGGCCCGCCGCCCGCCAGCAGGTCGTAGGCCTTGCGGGTGGTCGAGGTGGCCGGGTTGTTGCCCTGGTCGGAGGTGCCCAGATGCAGTCCGAGGGCCGGCAGGGCGAGGACGGCCATGAGGGCCGCCGCGGTCATCCCCAGCAGCTTGGGGTGCCGCTCGACGAACCCGGACCAGCGGGCCGCGACACCGGCGGGCCGCTCGGGCGTGGGCCCCCGCTCGGCCAGCCGCCGGCGCTCGCGGCGGCTGAGCGCCCGCATCCCGATCAGTCCGAGCAGCGCGGGCAGCAGGGTGACGGACGCGGCCACGGTCAGGACGACGGTGAGCGAGGCGGCGAGGGCGACCCCGTTGAGGAAGCTCAGCCGCAGGATCAGCATGCCCAGCAGCGCGATACAGACGGTGGCCCCGGCGAAGACGACCGCGCGCCCGGACACCGAGACGGCCCGGACGGCGGCCTCGCCGACCGGCAGGCCCTCGCGCAGGCCCCTGCGGTGCCGGGTGACGATGAACAGCGCGTAGTCGATCCCGACGCCGAGGCCGATCAGCATGCCGAGCATCGGGGCGAAGTCGGCGACGGTCATCGCATGGCTGAGCAGGGTGATGCCGGCCGAGGCGGTGCCGACGGCGGCCAGCGCGGTGACGATCGGCAGGAAGGTCGCGGCGAGCGACCCGAAGGCGAGGAAGAGCACCACGGCCGCGGCGCCGAGCCCGATGAACTCCGCGAGCTGGGCCCGCGGCGCCTCGGTCAGCGCGATCCCCGCACCGCCCAGCTCGACCTGGAGGCCGTTGCCGGACGCGGCCCGCGCGGTGTCGACGACCTTGCGGACCTGGGCGGGGTCCAGGTCGTCGGTGGCGCGGTCGAAGACCACGGAGGCGTAGGCGGTGTGCCCGTCCCTGCTGATCTGCTGCGCACCCTGGCCACCGGACGGGCCCGCGCCGGGCCCGCCGTAGGGGCCGTGCACCTCGGCGACGCCGGGCAGCCCGGCGACCTTCTCCAGGGTCTGCGTCATCGTCGTGCGGACCGCGGCGGCCCGCACCGTGGTGGAGTCCGTGTGCCACACGAGGGTGTCGCTGTCCCCGGACTGCCCCGGGAAGGCCCTCTCCAGCAGGGCCGAGGCCCGCCCGGATTCGGTGCCGGGCACCTCGTAGTCGTTCGAGTACGCGGATCCCACCGCCGCCGCGGCGGCCGCGACCCCCGCGAACGCGGCCAGCCAGAGCACGATCACCACGATGCGGCGCCTGAGACACCACCGAGCCAGAGCGGTCACGGACCTCGTCTGCTTCCCGGGGTAGTGCGTCGATATCTCCCGGTAGCGGGTAGTGCCGAGCGCGGATGTACGGGGGGACGGGCGGGCCCGCCGCCAGCCCGTGAGGGAGCGGCGGAATCCCTTCTTCCGTGCAGGGTGTCAGCCCGGGGAGATCCTTTGAGGTGTTTGTGGACTTCCCCACAAAGAGCCGGAAATGGGGAACTCTCGCCGGGAGGGGGACCGGGCTCCCGTCCCGGCCAGGTCCCCGCCTGGCGCCCCGGCGCCGCCTCCTGCCCGGCCCCGGCCCGGCCCGTATGCCGTGCCTCAGCCGGTGACCGACTCCTTGCCGTTCTCCACGTGTCCCATCAGCCGGCGGTGGAAGGACGGGTCCTCGGCGGCCGAGAGACAAAGGTCGTACCAGCCGTGTGCGTCCTTCGCCGGATGGGCGACGGTGCGGCTGCGGCCGGCCTTCACCCGCACCGTGCGCGGCGCGGTGTCCGCGTACGCCAGCGGCCGCAGGGTGAAGGTCAGGTCGGTGCGGCCGGGGTTGGTGAGGGTCAGGTGGAGCTCCTGCCGCCCGGCGTCGATCCGCGTCCCGGTCAGGACGGCCGCGGCGGCGCCCCGCCCCGTCCCGGCGAACTCCCGCCGGAAGCCGTTCGGCCCGGTCACCGTGAAGCGGTACGCCCCGTCCCTGACCGGCACCTCCCACACCCCCTCCCCCCGCACGTCGCGGTGCTGCGGGGCGGCGAACTCCTTCGCGTACGGGTAGAGCGCCAGGTGTACGGAGGCCTCGCCGTCATTGCGTACGGCCATCCGGAAGACCGCGGCGCCCGGGTCGAAGCCGCCGTCGGCATCCGGCTGGTACGGCAGCGCCCTGGCCGGGCGGCTGCCGCCCTCCTGCCGCGGCAGCGCCTGCCGGACCGGCGGCCACGGCAGCCAGCGCCCGCTGAACGGCGGGATCGCGCCGGGCTGCGGCACCGGCGGCTGCCGGCGCGCGCGGGAGAAGTCGAAGGCGGCGGTCAGATCGCCGCACACGGTGCGCCGCCAGGCGCTGATGTTGGGCTCCTCGATGCCCGTCCAGCGCTCCAGGAACCGGGTGATCGAGGTGTGGTCGAAGACCTGCGAGCAGGCGTAGCCGCCGACCGTCCACGGCGAGATGACCAGCATCGGCACCCGCATGCCCAGACCGGTCGGCCGGCCGTCCCAGAACTCCCCGTCCGTCCCGGCGGGCGGCACCGGCGGCGGCACATGATCGAAGAACCCGTCGTTCTCGTCGTACGTCAGGAAGAGCGCGGTGTGCCGCCAGACCTCCGGGTTCCGGCCGAGCGCGTCCAGCACCCGGTAGACGAGGGTGGCGCTCTGGGCGGGCGAGGACGAGCCGGGGTGCTCGGAGTCCGCGGCGGACGGCACGAGGTACGACACCTCGGGCAGTGCGCCGCTCGCCACATCGGCGGCGAACGCGGCCGCCGTGCTGCCCGGCTCACCGCGGCGCAGCGCCCGCTCGAACAGGCTGCGCCCGGCGCGGCCGAGGCCGCCCACGCCTTCCTCCAGCAGCCCGTGCAGCCGCCGGCGCCCGGCCTCGTCGGCACCCGCCAGCTTCCCGTAGTAGCCGGTCATGTTCCGCACTCCGCCGACCTTCACCAGGGCCTGCTCCGCCACCGCCTTGAAGGTCGCGTAGAACTCCAGGTTGTTGTCGGTGAAGTTGTCCCACTCCTGGTAGACCCGCCAGCTGCGGCCGGCCTTCTCCAGCCGCTCGGCATAGGTGGTCCAGGTGTAGCCGGTGTGGGTGTCCTCCGCGTAGGCGTCGTTGCCCACCGCCCGCTTGCCGTCCGGCTCATAGCCGGTCCAGCCGCTCACCAGGTGGTTGCGGTTGGGGCTGGTGGAGGAGTGGATCGAGGAGTGGTAGGCGTCGCAGACGGTGAAGGTGTCCGCGAGTTCGTAGTGCAGCGGGACGTCCTGCCGGTCGTAGTGCGCCATCGTGGCGGGGGACTTGGCGGTGACCCAGTTATTCATCCAGCCGCCGTTCCACGCACCGGCCCCGCCGTCCCAGCCGTGGTCGAGCGCGCCGATGTACTGCAGGTCCTTGCGCTGTGCGGCGGCCGCCCCGCGCACCGGGAACGGCAGCACGGTTCCGAGGCCCAGCCACCCGGGCTGCTCGAAGACGCTCCGGCCGCCGGGCAGTTCGACGGCGTTGCGGTCGCCGTAGCCGCGTACGCCGCGCAGCATCCCGAAGTAGTGGTCGAACGAGCGGTTCTCCTGCATCAGCACGACCACATGCCTCAGGTCCGCGAGCCCGCCCCCGGCGCGCGCCGAGGGCGTCGCCGCACCGGCCGCCAGCGCCTGCTGCAACGACGGCGGCAGCAGCGATCCGGCCGTCGCCGCGCCCGCCGCTGCCGCCCCCATTCCCAGTACACGTCTGCGAGATATCTCAGGTGCCATGCCCGGCCTCCCAGTTGTACGTTCCGGTGGATGCACCGGTTGCCGTTTCGGTTGGAGCTTCCGTTGGCGTTTCCGTTGGCGTACGAGGTGCCGTTCCGGTTGCCGTGCCGTCAGCCCGCCGGCCGGCCCGCGGTCCGCCGGACCGGGGCGAGACGCGACGGGGACGATGAGGAGCGACGGGGACCTTAGTGGAGTGCCGTGACGGGCGACAGAGAGCGAGCCGCCCGCCCGGGGAAGGATTGCGGCACCGGCCGGGAGCGGACGTGACCGGTTCCGGCGCACGCCGGCCGTTCCCAGCGGGCGCACCGCCCTGGGAAGATCGTCTAGGCCTCCCCCGGGGCCCGGCGGCCCCCCTCCCCCGGGCCTCGGCGGCCTCCCCTGCCGAACGGCCGCACTCACCAAGCCCCACTCACCAAGCCCCACTCGCCAAGCCGCACCCGCAGAGCCGCACCCGCCGTACGACCGCACCCCCGTACGACCGCACTCGTCGGACAAGGACCCCGCGCACCATGACCCCCCTGACCTCCGGCACCGCCCGCCCCGGCAACCGGCCCCTCTGGCTCATCGATCTGCCGGTCGTCCTGGTAGCCGTCGTCTGGGGCTCCAGCTACCTGGCCGCCAAGGAGCTGGCCACCACAGCCACCGTCATCGCCCTGCTCCTGCTGCGGTTCGTGGTGGCCGCGCCGGTGATGGCGGTGGTCGCGGGCCGCGCGATCGGCCGGCTCAGCGCCCGGGAGACCGGCGCGGGGGTGCTTCTCGGCATGCTCCTGTCCGGCGTCCTGCTGCTGGAGACGTTCGGAGTGGTGCACACCTCGGCGACCAACGCGGGCCTCATCATCAGCCTGACCATGATCTTCACCCCGCTCGCGGAGGCCGTGGCGACCCGCACCCGCCCCACCGGGGCGTTCCTCGGCGCGGCGGCACTGTCCGTGACCGGTGTGACCCTGCTGACCCAGGGGCCGGGGTTCACCACGCCGTCGTCCGGCGATCTCCTGATGCTGCTCGCGGCCGTCGCCCGCACCGTGTACGTGATGGCCACGGGCCGTATGAAGACGGTCCGTTCGACCGACTCCGGGGCGCTGACGGTGGTCCAGTTCACCGGCGCCATCGCCGTCTTCGCACTCGCGTCGCCCTTCGCCGGCGTCTCACCGGTGGAGGTCGCGGCCGCCTACTCCCCGCAGCAGTGGGCCGCGCTCCTCCACCTGGCGCTGATGTGCACCCTCTTCGCCTTCTTCGTGCAGATGTGGGCGGTGCGCCGCACCTCGCCCTCCCGCGTGAGCCTGCTGCTGGGCACCGAACCGCTCTGGGCGGCCGTGATCGGCGTCGTCGCCGGCGGGGACCGGCCCGGCCTGCTCGGCGCGGCCGGGGCGGTCCTGATCCTCGTCGGTACGGCCTGGGGCAGGCAGGCGGCGGCACCGGCGGCCACGGCGGAGGGCGGGCCGGAGCGACCGGAGGGCGGGTCTTCGGAATGCGGGGCCCCGGAGGGCGGGTCCCCGGAGGCCACCCCGGCCTCGCAACCGGCGGGGGCGGCAGCGCAGGGGACACCGCCCCTGTGACCGGGTACCCCTGGCCGCCACAAACGTTTCCCAAGTCCCCACCGCGTCAGACCTCTTGACCGCCCTATTGGTCTGAACCATTCTGAGCCCAGAAGCGGTGGCCACCGTCTTGCTGCAGTTCTCCCCGTGTTCCCCCCTCGGCACCGGAGACAGCCATGCCTCGTACCGCACCTACTCGCCCCACCGGCCGCACCCGCCCTACTCGCCCTGCCCGCCACAGACGCCTCCTCGCCGCGGCACTGACGGCCCTCGCCGCCGTGGCGGCCACCCTCTCCGGCTCCGCCCCGGCCGCCGCGGCCGATGTCAACGCCGCCAGGAACGCCGGCTTCGAGTCCGGCCTGAGCAACTGGACCTGTTCGGCAGGCAGCGGCAGCACCGTCGGCTCCCCCGTCCACAGCGGCACCGGCGCCCTCAAGGCGGCCCCCACCCCCTCCGACAACGCCGCCTGCTCCCAGACCGTCGCCGTCAAGCCCGGCTCGGCCTACCGGCTCAGCGCGTACGTCCTGGGCTCCTACGTCTACCTGGGCGCCTCCGGCACCGGCACCACGGACGTCTCCACCTGGACCCCGTCCGCCACCGACTGGCAGCAGCTCAGCACCTCCTTCACCACGGGCCCCACGACGACCTCCGTCACCGTCTACACCCACGGCTGGTACGGCCAACCCGCCTACCTCGCCGACGACTTCAGCGTCCTCGGCCCCGACGGCGGGGGCGGCACCGACCCCGGACCACAGGCCCCGGCCACCCCCGGCGGACTCACGGCCAACGCGGTGACCCCGTCCTCCGTGGCGCTGTCCTGGACCCCGGTCTCCGGCGCCACCGGCTACACCGTCTACCGCGACGGCACCAAGTACGGCACGGCGACCGGAACTTCGGCGACCGTCACGGGCCTGACCCCCGCCACCGCCTACCGCTTCCAGGTCACGGCCACCAACGCGGCCGGCGAATCGGCCCGCTCGGCCGAGATCACGGCCACCACCGCCCCCTCCGGAAGCGGCGGCACCCCCACGGTCCGCAAGCACGCGGTCACCGGCTACTGGCAGAACTTCAACAACGGCGCCACCGTCCAGAAGATCAGTGACGTGCCCGGCCAGTACGACATCATCGCGGTCGCCTTCGCCGACGCCACCACCACACCCGGCGCCGTCACCTTCACCCTCGACTCGGCCGGCCTCGGCGGCTACACCGTCGACCAGTTCAAGGCCGACATCAAGGCCAAGCAGGCGGCCGGCACCGCGGTGGTCCTCTCGGTCGGCGGCGAGAAGGGCACCGTCTCCGTCAACGACGCCGTCTCGGCCGCCAACTTCGCCACCAGTCTCTACACCCTCATGCAGCAGTACGGCTTCGACGGCGTCGACATCGACCTCGAAAACGGCCTCAGCCCCACCTACATGAGCCAGGCGCTGCGCTCGCTCTCCCAGAAGGCGGGCGGCAGGCTCGTCCTCACCATGGCTCCCCAGACCCTCGACATGCAGTCCACCTCGGGCGGCTACTTCCAAACGGCGCTGAACGTCAAGGACATCCTCACCGTCGTGAACATGCAGTACTACAACAGTGGTTCCATGCTCGGCTGCGACGGCAAGGTCTACTCCCAGGGCACCGTCGACTTCCTCACCGCCCTGGCCTGCATCCAGCTCGAAGGCGGCCTCGCCCCCTCCCAGGTGGGCCTGGGCCTGCCCGCCTCCGCCCGGGGCGCGGGCAGCGGCTATGTCGCCCCGTCCGTCGTCAACGCCGCCCTGGACTGCCTCGCCCGGGGCACCTCCTGCGGCTCCTTCAAACCCGCCAGGACCTACCCCGGCATCCGCGGCGCCATGACCTGGTCGACCAACTGGGACGCGGCGAGCGGCAACGCCTGGTCGAACGCGGTCGCCCCGCACGTTCACGACTTGCCGTAGTTCGTGCCGTAGTTCGTGCCACAGCCCTCGCTGCAACCCTTGCCGTAGCCCTTGCCGTAGCAGCGGAACTCGCACCACACGATCTTCCCCGGCACGCGCTCGCCGATGCCCCACGCGTCGGCGAGCGCGGACACCAGCAACAGCCCCCGCCCGGACTCGCACTCGCCCTCGTCACCGTCGCACGGCAGCGACACGGGCAGCCGCGGCTCCCCGGCACCGCTGTCGTGCACCTCGACACGCAGCAGCCCGCTCTCGTCCAGCGACAGGCACAACCGGTACCCACGGCCGGGCGGAACGCCGTGCAGCAGGGCGTTGGTGGCCAGCTCGCTCACGCACAACAGGACGTCGTCCGCGAGGTGGTCCAGGTCCCAGTCGGTGAGGGCGGTACGGGCGAACTCCCGCGCCCGCAGGACGGATCGGCGCTCGCGCCGGTAGAACGCCGTACGAGCGCAGAGCGCCCGGATCTCCTTGTGCATAACCGCCACTGTCACAGTGCGTGACTATGCTGGTCCACAGCGTCAGGTCATACGGATGCGATGTACGACTTCTGGCGGTGTCATGCCGTCGTGGGGAGGGGAAGGCAGAGCGCATGCACCCGGCGAACAAACCGAAGAGGATCACTTCCTGGCATGTGATCGGCGCCCAGCTGAGTCACTTCCGGAAGGCCGCCCGCATGACCCAGCCCATGCTGGCCGAGCGGGTGGGAGTGCACGAGGACACCATCGGCTCGGTCGAGCAGGGCCGCAGACCGCTGAAGCTCGACCTGGCCGAGACGATGGACGAAGTCCTGGGCACCAAGGGGGCGTTAGCGGTCGCGGTGGCGAAGGTCCCGGAGCGGGAGAAGCTGCCCGCCTTCGTCCAGGACCTGGTGGAACACGAGGAGGAGGCACTGACCCTGCTGTCGTACCAGAACCAGGTGGTGCCCGGTCTGTTGCAGACCGAGGCTTACGTGCGGGCGGTGTTCTCCTCGCTGTACCCGCCGATTCACGAGGAGACGGCAGAGGAATGGATCTCGGCACGACTAGCCCGGCAGAACGTACTGCAACGCACACCACCGCCGATGATGAACTTCATCCTGGAGGAGGTGATCCTTAACCGCCCGCTTGGCAGTCGTGAGATCCTCCGCGAGCAGATTCACCACTTGCGCAGGTGCGCCGAACTCCCCTTCATCGGGATCCAGATCATGTGCACCGGCCGTTCCAAGCATGCTGCACTCGACGGCCCGCTCATCCTGCTGGAGACGCCAGAACACGATCACGTGACGTACATCGAGGGCCAGCGAATCAGCTTCCTTGTCGATGACCCAGATGAGGTCAGTGCGTATCAGCAGAAATATGGGATGCTGCGCTCGCAGGCCCTCACTCCTGAGGAAAGCATGAGCCTGCTGGACGACTTGGCAGGAGAGGCATGAGCAGCGCAGCGAACCCGCATCAGTCTGGTGACCTTGCCTGGTTCAAATCGAGTTACAGCGGCAGCCAGGGGGGCGACTGCATCGAAGTCGCCTACGACTGGCACAAGTCCAGCTACAGCGGCAGCGAGGGCGGCGACTGCGTAGAGGTCGCCTCCTGCCCCCACGCGATCCACGTCCGCGACTCCAAGGACCCGGACGGTCCGGCGCTCACGTTGAGCGCCCCCGCCTGGGCCGCCTTCCTCGCCGGCATCTCCGCCTGACCGGGACAAGGGCAGGGACGGGGACAACGATGCAGCAGCGTCGGCTGGGTACGCACGGGCCGGGCGTCTCTGCGCTCGGGCTCGGCTGTATGGGGATGTCGACCGCGTACGGCGTCCCGGACGACGCGGAGTCCGTGCGGACCCTCGACCGCGCGGCCGAGCTCGGCGTCACCCTGCTCGACACCGCGGACGCCTACGGGCGGGGCGCCAACGAGGAGTTCCTTGGCCGCTGGCTGCGCGGCCGTACGGCGACGCAGCGGGACGGGCTGGTCGTCGCGACCAAGTTCGGGCTGCGGCACGACGCCGCCACCGGGCGGGTGAACGAGGTCGACACCTCCGCCGCCTGGGTGCGCGAGGCGTGCCACGCCTCGCTGCGCCGTCTCGGTACGGACCGCATCGACCTCTACTACCTGCACCGCCGCGACCCGGCCGTCCCCATCGAGGAGACGGTGGGTGCCCTGGCCGAGCTGGTCGCCGCCGGCGCCGTGCGGTATCTCGGCCTCAGCGAGGTGAGTCCGCAGACGCTGCGCCGGGCGCACGCCGTCCACCCCATCAGCGCCGTACAACTGGAGTACTCCCTCTTCACCCGCGAGGTCGTGGAGGGCGAGATGCTGGCGACCTGCCGGGAGCTCGGCATCGGCGTCGTCGCCTACTCACCGCTCGGGCGCGGCATGCTGACGGGTGCGCTGGCGTCCCGCGACGACCTCACCGCCGAGGACGCCCGGCGACGCTGGCCGCGGTTCTCCGAGGCGAACATCGACCGCAATCTGCGCCTGGTCCAGGCCGTTCGCGCGGCCGCCGGAGCCCTCGGCTGCACCCCGGCGCAGGCCGTCCTCGCCTGGCTGCTCGCCCAGGGCGAGGACATCGTCCCGATCCCCGGCATCAAACGCCGGACGTATCTGGACGAGAACACCGCGGCGGCCGGTATCGCGCTGACCCCGGAGCAGACGGCCCGGCTGCGGGCGGCCGTGCCCGACGGCGCGGTGGCCGGGGAACGCTACCCGCTCGCCGCCTTGGAGCGCCTGGGCCACTGAGCGCGGCGCCGGGGCTCATGCCCCGTCCCCCCCCGGGCTCATGTCCCGTACGCGCTCGCCACGTTGTTCCGCGGGGCCGGCCGGATCTTCGCCGCGGGTGCCACGGCGAAGGCGCGGAGCAGGTTCTCGGTGGTGCGGGTGACGAAGGCCCGCGTCCGGTCGTCCATGCCGTGATCCCGGCCGTCGTCGTGCGTTCCGGCCATCAGGGCCTCCACCCACCGCATCGTTCCGGAGGAGAAGACTCCGGCGCCGCTCGGCACGGTGTAGTAGGCGGAGTCCGCGTGACTGCTCCGGCCGTTGCAGACCAGCGGTGAGTGGGCAAGGATCTCCAGCCGCTCCGGCGTGGGCGCCTGTGGGGTCACCCGGTCGTACTCCACCCCGACCAGGTGGTCGAAGGCGTCGCCCCGCTTCGCGCCCGTCCCCGCGAAGAGCCAGTGGTCCGCGTGGTGCACGACGTAGGGCGCGTCGGTCGGATAGCCCTCGTAGAAGACGCCGGTCAGGGCGGACTCCGGGTCGGCGGCGGGTGGTTGGCGGAAGTCGTGGGTCGGCAGGGCCCGGTGCGGACCGGCGAAGCGTGGATCGTCCCGGTAGGAGGTCTTGTAACAGACCACGGTGCGCAGGGCACCGGACGAATCCGCCCCCTGCCCCGGCTCCGAACCCGGCTCCGGCTCCGGCTCCGGCTCCGGCTCCAGCCCCCGCCCCGGCTCCAGCCTGACCCGGCGGAAGCAGGCATTGGCCCCGAGGAAGGCCAGGTTGGTGCCGGCGTCGCGGGCCCGGGTGACGTGCTCGCGCTGCTGCGGGGTCCAGTACTCGTCGTGGCCGAGCGAGAGCGCCGCCGTGGCGCCCCGCAGCGCCGACGGGTCGCGGTGGACGTCCACCCCGGTGGTGTAGGCCAGCGGAAGGCCGAGCCGTTCCGCGAGGACCACGAGTGCGCGCTCGTAGACCAGGAACTTCCCGGCACCGTTGGAGTCGTAGGGCCGGTCGAAGCTGACGGCCAGCGAGCGCGACGCGTACCCGCCGTCCGCGCCCCGGTAGAGGCTGTAGCCGCCCCACGCGTTGTACGCCTGCCAGGTCGCCACCGCGTGCATCAGCACCGTCCGGCCGGTGGTGCGGGCCGACCGGACGATCATCGGGACGTACCGCTGGTGCCCGTGCTCCGCGTCCAGCCGGAGCAGATAGGCGCCCGGCGGCCAGCCGTCCGTACGCACCCGGAGGCTGCGCTCCCAGTCCGCCCGTACGCCGCGGGTCCCGGGCAGCAGCCTCGGGTGGCGCTGGCGCCGGCCGGCCACCCGGTCCGAGCGCCAGACCCGCCGGGCCTGGGCCCCGCGGTACCAGCCCACCCGGTAGGCCGCGACCCGGAAGCCGGGCGCGGTGGTCGAGACGTACAGCCCGAACTCCTCGCCCGGCAGGACGCTCACCTTGTCGGTGTAGCCCTGGACCGCGTCGGGCGGACCGGTGGAGCGGATCCGCCAGTCGGGGTGCCCCGGCCGCTCCCGCTCCGCGGCGAGGTCCGGGTCGTCGCCACCCGTGGGACCGGCGCCGGGGCCCCCGCCAGACGTGGAGCCGCAGCCGGCGGCCACTCCCACGGCGAGACCGGCGGCCCCCACGGCGGCGGCCCCGAGGAACCGCCTGCGGTCCAGGCCCCCCGAGCCGCCCGCCCCGGCAGGTTCCCCGCCGTGTTCCGCGGCCCCGCCGTATTCCGCGGCCCCGCCGTGTTCCGCGGCGCCGTATTCCGCGGGCCCGCTGCCGGGCCGGTCGCCATGCCGTGGGTCCTCACCCATTTCGCTGCTCCCGTACGCACCCTTCCGCCGAGCTGTCAGGACGATCATCCGGCGCTCCGCGCCACCGGACGACCTCAGCGGGCCCGAATGCGGGTACGGCGGCCCCGGCACCACGGACCGAGGGCGGGCACGGCACACCTCACCCGATCGTCTACAGTCATGTAGACGAAAGCTGGGCGCCGCTCACCGGACACGCGTGAGCGGCTCAACGACGCCCGGAATCGAGCAGGTCGCGAACACGGCGCACCGCGCCGGGAGGGCGGACATGACGATGGCACAGTCGAACAGCGAGGCACCAGCACGACCCGTGGGCGAGGGGCGGGCCGGCATCCCCGTGCCCCACGCCGGACACGGGCCGGGCTGGAGCAAGGTGCCGCAGGTCACGGCCGTGTTCTGGGGGGTGAAGGTGCTCACCACCGGCATGGGAGAGACGGCCTCGGACTACCTCGGCCGGACGCTCGGCCCGATACCGGCCGGCAGCCTGGGACTCGCCGGGCTGGTGGCCCTGCTCGTCCTCCAGTTCCGGACCACCCGCTACCGGCCCTGGATCTACTGGTCCGCCATCGTCATGGTCAGCGTCTTCGGCACCATGGCCGCCGATGTCGTCCACGTCATGGCCGGCATCCCCTACACGGTCTCGGTCATCGCCTTCTCGGCCGGACTCGCCGCACTCCTGACGGCCTGGTACGTGTCCGAGGGAACGCTCTCGATCCACAGCATCCGCACCCGCCGCCGCGAGACGTTCTACTGGGCGACGGTGCTGGCCACCTTCGCCCTCGGCACCGCGGTCGGCGACCTCACCGCGGGCACCCTGCACTGGGGATACCTCCCCTCCGGCATCCTGTTCGCCGCCCTGATCGCGGTGCCCGCTCTGTCCGGACGCTTCCTCGGCCTCAACGCCGTCGCCGCCTTCTGGTGGGCGTACGTACTGACCCGCCCGCTCGGCGCCTCCTTCGCCGACTGGATGGGCGTCTCCACCGCCCGCGGCGGCCTCGGGTGGGGAACGGGACCCGTCACCCTGGCGCTCATCGTCCCGATCGTGCTGCTCGTGGGCTACCTGGCGATCAGCCACAAGGACACCCCGACCGGGTAACCGGCCACGGGTGCCGGCGAGTGAGGGGAGGAGGCCCCGGCGAGGAAGCCCCCACCCACCGCGCGCCGCAGCCGCAACCGCAGCCGCAGCCGCAGCCGCAGCCGCCTCAGGATTCGGTCAAGGCCGGTGCCAGTTCCCGTAGTTGGTCGACCCCCAGACCCCGGTCCGCCGCCACGGGCTGGAGGGCGACATGGTCCGCTCCGGCCTCGTGGTGTTCGGCGATCCGGCGGCGGATGGTGTCCACGTCGCCCCATGCCACGATCGCGTCCACCAGCCGGTCGCTGCCGCCGCCGAGGAAGTCCTCGTCCCCGAAGCCGAGCCGTCGCAGATTGCCGGTGTAGTTCGGCAGCTGGAGGTAGAGGCGGGTGTGGTGTTCACGGGCCAGGGCGCGGGCCGTCGTGGGGTCGGATTCCAGCAGCACGGCCTGTTCCGGTGCGAGCAGCGGTCCTGTACCGAGGATTTCGCGGGCGCGGGCGGTGTGTTCGGGGGTGACGAAGTACGGGTGGGCGCCGTCCGTCCGGTCGCGTGCCAGCTCCAGCATCTTGGGGCCGAGCGCCGCCAGCACCCGGCCCGGTGCCGGATCGGCCGCCGGGCCGTCGTACGGGGCCTCGTCCATCGCGTCGAGGTAGGCCCGCATCGCCGCGAGCGGCTTGGTGTAGTTGTGGCCGCGCGCATCCACCAGCGGGGCGTGGCTCGCGCCCAGGCCGAGCACGAAGCGTCCGTCGTACGCCTCGGCCAGGGTCTGGGCGGCGGCGTGCGCGGCGGACGCGTCCCTGACCCAGATGTTGGCGATGCCGGTGGCGACCGTGATCCGTTCGGTGGCGGCCAGCAGCAGACCGGCCAGGCTCACCGACTCGCTCGCCGGTGTCTCGCCGAACCACAGGGCGCCGTACCCCAGTTCCTCGATCTCGGCCGCCGCCCGGCGCGCGGCGGCGGCCGGCACGCCGCCGAGCCCGCCGTGCCAGACGCCGACCCGGCCGATCCGCGCGGCGAGGGATTCGTGCTGCACCGTTCCTCCAACTGGCCCAAGGGTGATGCCCCGTCCTCGTCCTCTTCCCCGGACGGCGGAGGGGCCTCTCCTTGATCACAGCATGGCGGCAGGCTCCGGCATTCCCCGGTCGGGCCGGGAGGGGCCGATCGGGTGAGCAGCGCCGAATGGCGTGGGCCGGGCCAGGCCGTATGACGAAGCGGCCGCCCTCCCGAGAAGTCGTTCTCGGAAGGGCGGCCGCTCAGCGCTGCCGGACGGGCGGGTGCGTCAGCCCTCGACGCCCAGCTTCTCCAGGATCAGCTCGCGGACGCGGGCCGCGTCCGCCTGGCCCCGGGTGGCCTTCATGACCGCGCCGACCAGGGCGCCGGCCGCGGCCACCTTGCCGCCGCGGATCTTGTCGGCGATGGCGGCGTTGGCGGCGATGGCCTCGTCGACGGCGGTGCCGAGGGCGCCCTCGTCGGAGACGACCTTCAGGCCGCGCTTCTCGACGACGGTGTCCGGGTCACCCTCGCCGGCCAGCACGCCCTCGATGGTCTGGCGGGCCAGCTTGTCGTTGAGCGAGCCGTCGGCCACCAGCGCGGTGACCCGGGCGACCTGCTCGGGGGTGATCGGCAGGACGGCCAGGTCCACGCCGTCCTCGTTGGCGCGGCGGGCCAGCTCGCCCATCCACCACTTACGGGCCGCGGCGGAGTCCGCACCGGCGTCGACGGTGGCGGTGATCAGGTCGACCGCGCCCGCGTTGAGGATCGACTGCATGTCGTGCTCGGAGATGCCCCACTCCTCGCGCAGCCGGTTGCGGCGCACCCGCGGCAGCTCGGGCAGGGCCGCCCGCAGTTCCTCGACCCACTCGCGGGAGGGGGCCACCGGCACCAGGTCCGGCTCGGGGAAGTAGCGGTAGTCCTCGGCGTTGTCCTTGATGCGGCCGGCCGTGGTCGAGCCGTCCTCCTCGTGGAAGTGCCGGGTCTCCTGGACGACCGTGCCGCCGGAGGAGAGCACCGCGGCGTGCCGCTGGATCTCGAACCGGGCCGCCCGCTCGACGGAGCGCAGGGAGTTGACGTTCTTGGTCTCCGACCGGGTACCGAACGTCTCGGTGCCCTGCGGACGCAGCGACAGGTTCACGTCGCAGCGCATCTGGCCCTGCTCCATCCGGGCCTCGGAGACGCCCAGCGCCTTGATGAGCTCGCGCAGCTCGGCGACGTACGCCTTGGCGACCTCGGGGGCCCGCTCGCCCGCGCCCTCGATGGGCTTGGTGACGATCTCGATGAGCGGGATACCGGCGCGGTTGTAGTCCAGGAGGGAGTGCCGGGCGCCGTGGATACGGCCGGTGGCACCGCCGATGTGGGTGGACTTGCCGGTGTCCTCCTCCATGTGGGCGCGCTCGATGTGCACCCGGAAGGTCTCCCCGTCCTCCAGCTGTACGTCGAGGTAGCCGTCGAAGGCGATCGGCTCGTCGTACTGGGAGGTCTGGAAGTTCTTCGGCATGTCCGGATAGAAGTAGTTCTTCCGGGCGAAACGGCACCATTCGGCGATGGAGCAGTTCAGCGCCAGGCCGATCTTGATCGCGGACTCGACGCCGATCGCGTTGACGACCGGCAGCGAGCCGGGCAGGCCGAGGCAGGTGGGGCAGGTCTGCGCATTGGCGTCCGCGCCCAGGGTGGTGGAACACCCGCAGAACATCTTGGTCTTGGTGCCGAGCTCGACATGGACCTCCAGGCCCATGACGGGGTCGTACGCCGCGAGGGCGTCCTCGTACGACACCAGGTCAGTGACAGTCACGGTGAAACTTTCCCTCTCAGCCCAGCAGGACGTCGTCGTCGCCCAGGCGCTTCAGTTCGCGGTAGAGGATCGCCAGGCCGGTGACGATCGCCGCGGCCGAGACGGCGGCGTCGATCAGGCGGAGCGTGTCGTTCTCCTGACGGGCCAGCTTGGCCTGCTTCGCGACGCTGAGGGCGCCGAACGCGGTGCTGCCGATCGACAGGTACAGGCCGCCCTTGGACTTCTTGAAGTTCTTGGCCTTCTTGGTCATGGCGCTCACAGTGCAGGTGCCTCCTCGAGCAGCGGGTGACCCCACTTGGCGGTGAACGCGGTCTCGACCGCGGCACCGACCTTGTAGAGCCGGTCGTCGGCCATGGCAGGAGCGATGATCTGCAGGCCCACCGGCATCCCGTCCTCGGGCGCCAGGCCGCAGGGCAGCGACATCGCCGCGTTGCCTGCCAGGTTGGTGGGGATCGTGCACAGGTCGGCGAGGTACATCGCCATCGGGTCGTCGGCGCGCTCGCCGATCGGGAAGGCGGTGGTCGGCGTGGTCGGCGAAACGATCACGTCGACCCGTTCGAAGGCCTTCTCGAAGTCGCGGGTGATCAGCGTCCGCACCTTCTGGGCGGAGCCGTAGTACGCGTCGTAGTAGCCGGAGCTGAGCGCGTACGTGCCGAGCATGATCCGGCGCTTGACCTCGGGGCCGAAGCCGGCCTCGCGGGTCAGGGCCGTGACGTCCTCGGCGGACTTGGTGCCGTCGTCGCCGACCCGCAGGCCGTAGCGCATGGCGTCGAAGCGGGCCAGGTTGGAGGAGCACTCCGACGGCGCGATCAGGTAGTACGCGGACAGCGCCAGGTCGAAGGACGGGCAGTCCAGCTCGACGATCTCGGCGCCCAGCTCCTTCAGCAGCTCGACGGACTCGTCGAAGCGCTGGATGACACCGGCCTGGTAGCCCTCGCCGCGGAACTGCTTGACGACGCCGACGCGCATGCCCTCGACGCTGCCGTTGCGGGCCGCCTCGACGACCGGCGGGACCGGCGCGTCGATGGAGGTGGAGTCCAGCGGGTCGTGGCCGGCGATGACCTCGTGGAGCAGCGCCGCGTCCAGGACCGTACGGGCGCAGGGGCCGCCCTGGTCCAGGGAGCTGGAGAAGGCCACCATGCCGTAGCGGGAGACGCCGCCGTAGGTGGGCTTGACGCCGACCGTGCCGGTGACGGACGCGGGCTGGCGGATGGAGCCGCCGGTGTCCGTGCCGATGGCGAGCGGGGCCTCGTAGGAGGCGAGGGCGGCGCTGGAGCCGCCGCCGGAGCCGCCGGGGATCTTGGTGAGGTCCCAGGGGTTGCCGGTCGGGCCGTAGGCGCTGTTCTCCGTCGACGACCCCATGGCGAACTCGTCCATGTTGGTCTTGCCGAGGATGACGACGTCGGCGGCCTTGAGCTTCTTGGTCAGCGTCGCGTCGTACGGCGGGAGCCAGCCTTCGAGGATCTTCGAGCCGACGGTGGTGGGGACCCCCTCCGTCGTGAAGATGTCCTTGAGCGCGAGCGGGACGCCGGCCAGCGGGCCGAGCTTTTCGCCGCGGGTGCGCTTCTCGTCGACGGCGCGGGCCTGGGCGAGCGCGCCCTCGCGGTCGACGTGCAGGAAGGCGTGCACCTTCTCGTCGACGGCCTCGATGCGCGCCAGGTGGGCCTCGGTCACCTCGACGGCGGTGACCTCGCCGGCGGCGATCTTCGCCGCGATCTCGGCGGCGGTGAGCTTGATCAGGTCCATGTCGGTCACTCCTCACCCAGGATCTGCGGCACCTTGAAACGCTGCTGCTCCTGGGCCGGGGCGCCGGAGAGCGCCTGCTCGGGGGTCAGCGACGGACGGACCTCGTCCGGCCGCATGACGTTGGTCAGGGGCAGCGGGTGGGAGGTCGGCGGTACGTCTTGGTCGGCGACCTCGGAGACGCGGGCGACCGCGCCGATGATGTCGTCGAGCTGTCCGGCGAAGTGGTCGAGCTCTTCTGCCTTCAGCTCCAGACGTGCCAGCCGGGCGAGGTGGGCGACCTCCTCGCGCGTGATGCCAGGCATGCAGCGATCCTCTGGTGTTCTGGGCGGAGTGTTCCGGGCGGAGAGTCCAGGCGGAGTCTTCTCGTCGAATGCTCCTGTGAACTTTTCCGGGCCAATCCTATGGCGTACGCAAGAGCTGCCGCGAAACCGTTTCGCCGGGGGCGGCGGTGAGCGCCGGACCGGGGCCGGTTTCACCCTCCGCGGAGGGCGACGCGGCCCTGGGCGCGCCGGGGCGGCACACCCGGGCAGGGGTCCGGGCGGGAGGGGCCGGGGAGGAGGGGCGGCGCGGTGTGGCTAGGCACGGCCGGGGCTGTCTTCCACGGGCCGGCGGCCCCAGGCCGAGATCATCGGTGCGGTGGCGAGGTCGAGACGCCCGGCCGCGATGTTGGCGAGGTGCTGCTCGATCTCGTCGTCGGTGGCGAGACCCGCGGCGAGGAGTTTGTCGCGCACCTGGTGGACCGTGGCCGCTTCCAGGGCGTCGCACGCGGGCGAGGCGATCGGGAAGTAGGCGTCGGCCTCGACGTCCGTGAGGCCGGCCTCACGCAGCAGCCGCGGCAGCTTGCGCCCGTAGGCGAGGTCGGCGCCGCGCTGCCGCAGCAGCTGACGGAAGCCGCCGCGCAGCCGGTTGGCGAGCTCCTGCTCGGGGCCGTACTCGTCGGGGCAGCTCAGCGGCTGCAGGCCGGGGTCGGCGTCCTCGATCAGCAGCCGGCCGCCGGGGCGCAGCGCCCGGACCATGGTGCGCAGCGCGGCATCGCGGTCGGTGACGTGGGTGAGGACGAGGCGGGCGTGGATCAGGTCGAAGAGGCCCGCTGGGGGCTCGTCACGGGCGACGTCGTGGCGGAGCACTTCGACTCCCCCGGCGGCGGCCGTGCCGGCCCAGGACACGTCGATGTCGGTGGCGAGCACGTGCCCGCGGGGCCCGGTGCGCCCGGCGAGCCACGCGGCGACGGTCGGCCCGCCGGCACCGACCTCCCAGCACCGCCACCCCTCGTCGATCCCGGCCTTCTCGAAGTGCCGGAACGTCGAGGCGTCGAAGAGCGCGGCCAGCGCGTCGAAGCGGGTGCCCGCCTCGGCCTGCCGGTTGTCCAGAAGGTACTCGTTGCCCTGGCCCATGCGCCGATCATGCCATGACCGAACCGCTGTGCGAGGGGAGTTGTCGCTCTCGCGCGGGGACCGCCCGCCTGGGGCGCTGGGGGCGCCAGAGACACCTGGGGCACCTGGGCCATTTAGGGAGCCTGCGGCCCGGACGGCTCGTCCGCGTCCTCCGTCACCTCGGCCTCATCAGGGGGAAGGTGTGGGGCGGAGGCGTCGTCCGCGCCGGAGGCATCACTGCCGGCGGACACGTCACCGTCGCCCGGCGCATCGCTGTCGGCGGACATGCCGGACCCGCCGGACATGCCGGACCCGCCGGACACGCCGGCCTCGCCGCTGTCCGACGGCCCGTGTTCCTCGGGCCGGACCACTGCTGAGGGCGTCTGTACAGCTGCTTCGGAACGGGGACATGGGACGGCCGGTGGCCGGGTCAGTTCAGGACCTGTCCCGAAGGGCGCTCGGCGGCCTTCTCCGCCGCCAGGGCGGCCTTCTCCGATGCACGCTGCCAGCCGCGCTCGCCGCGGGCTCTCAGCCATGCCGTGGTCTCGTCCGGTGGCATCGCGGCGGCCACCAGCCAGCCCTGTACGGCATCACAGCCGAGGTCGCGCAGCCGCTCCCAGGTCTCGTCGTCCTCGACTCCCTCGGCGACGACCAGGAGGCCGAGGGAGTGGGCGAGGTCGAGGGTGCAGCGGACGATCTCGGCGTCCTCGGTGTCGACGGCGAGCCGGGCCACGAAGGAGCGGTCGATCTTCAGCTCGCTCACCGGGAGCCGCCGCAGATGGACGAGGGAGGAGTAGCCGGTGCCGAAGTCGTCGAGCGACATCTTCACGCCGTGCGCGGTGAGGCCGGCGAGGGTGTCGGCGGCCCGCTGCGGGTCCTCCAGCAGGACGTGTTCGGTGATCTCCAGTTGGAGGGCGCCGGGTGGGACGCGATGCCGGGCGAGCCGGGCGGCGACCGCTCCGGCGAAGCCCGGGGAGTGCACATCGCGCGGGGAGACATTGACGGCGACCGGCACCTCCAGGCCCATCGCGCGCCAGCGCGCCACCTGGGCGAGCGCCGTTTCGAGGACGTACTCCGTCAGCCGGGGCATCAGCCCGGAGGACTCGGCGATGGCGATGAATTCGTCGGGTGGCACCCGGCCGCGGTCCGGATGCACCCAGCGGACCAGTGCCTCCAGCCCGGCGACATGTCCGTCGAAGCCGACCTTGGGCTGGTAGTGCAGCTCGACGTCGCCGGCGTCCAGGGCGCGGCGCAGATCGCCCAACAGGCCGAGGCGGTCGGGGGTGTTGCCGTCCCGTTTGGCCTCGTAGAGCTCGACCCCGCTGCGGTCGCGCTTGGCCTGGTACATGGCCACGTCGGCGCGGCGCAGCAGCCCTTCGGCGTCGAGGGCGTGGTCGGGGAAGACGGCGACCCCCGCGCTGGCTTCGAGCACGAGGGTCAGGCCGTCGAGGTCCAGCGGGGAGCCGAGGGCGGCGACGAGGGAGCGGGCCACCCGCTGGGAGCTGGTGAGGGAGTCGGTGGTGGGCAGCAGGACGGCGAACTCGTCGCCGCCGAGCCGGGCCGCCTCGGCGCCGCGCGGCAGGGCGTGCCGCAGGCGGTCGGCGATCTGCAGCAGCAGGCGGTCACCGGCCAGGTGGCCGAGGGTGTCGTTGACGGAGCGGAAGCGGTCCAGGTCGATGAGGACCAGCGCCGAGCGGGAGCCGACGCGCTCGGCGTCGTCCAGCGCGGTCCAGGTGCGCTCCAGCAGCCACTGGCGGTTGGGCAGGCCGGTGAGCGGGTCGCGCAGCTGCTCCTCGGCGCGGGCGCGGGCTATCCAGAGGGTGGAGTCCAGCGCGATGAGCGGGACCGCGAACAGCGGCAGCAGCAGCGGGGCGTAGAGGGCGCAGACGGCGATCAGCGGGGAGATGCCGAGCAGGGCGATGCCGACGAGTGCCTGGCGCAGTACGGCCGTTCGGGGGATGGCGGGCAGCTGGCCGGTGCGCGGGGCGAGGCTGACCCACAGGAGGCCGCGGCTGACGAAGAGGTAGCCGGCGGCGGTGACGACGACTTCGGGGAGGACGGCGAGGTTCCAGGCCGGCGGGGCCCAGGGGTGGCGGACGCTGGAGACCACGCCGAACGCGGCGAGGCCGAGCGCCGCGGCGCCGATGCCGAGGATGTCCACGGCACCGTGCACCACGGCCTGTCGCCAGCGGTGGCGCCGGGCGGCGCCGACCAGGACGACGACGGAGAGGCTGACGAGGGTGGCGGGCACCCAGCCGTAGAGCAGCAGGACGGCCAGGGACAGGGCGGCGCCGGAGCCCGTGCCGCCCCACCAGCGGTCCCGGCCGAGGGCGACCAGATGGCCGACGATGACGCCGGTGAGGATCGCCAGCGACCAGCCTATGGAGGCGCCGGGGAACAGCGCGTCACCTTTGCCGAGGGTGACGATGACGCCCGTGGCGAGCGCGAGGCCCGCCACGAGGACGATGGTCGCGGGCAGCGCGGGCACGACGAGCCGCCGGAGCCGCGACGCCGGAGCGGCGCTGTCGGTCGGTTTCATTCCGATCCCTCTCACAGCCGGCTGTGCCCGCGCCACGGCAGGCGCACTCCTCAACAGTAGGCCGCGGAGGGCCGCCACGGGCAGCGATCGACGACGGTTGCCCGAATGCGACCCGGCGTCGCGGATCAATCTGGTATGCGCCGATGGGGTGACACCTCACTCCTCCTCAGGCGGAGTGACAGCTACCGCTCGCGCTGCGTCAGGACCCTGCTCCAGCAGCACCGCGAAGCCATCATCGTCCAGCACGGGGACCTTCAACTGCATGGCCTTGTCGTACTTCGAACCAGGGTTGTCGCCCACCACTACGAATCCGGTCTTCTTCGAAACGGAACCGGTCACCTTCGCTCCGAGGTTCTGTAGGGCCTCTTTCGCGCCATCTCTGGTGTGTGACTGAAGTGTGCCCGTTACGACGACGGTGACGCCTTCGAGGGGGCGCGGGCCCTCCTCACCCGTCTGCTCCTCCTCCATCCGGACGCCGGCGGCCCGCCAGCTCTCGATGATCTGCTGGTGCCAGTCCACGGCGAACCACTGCTTCAGCGAGGCGGCGATGGTCGCTCCGACACCGTCGACGGCGGCCAGCTCCGTCTCGTCCGCGTCCCGGATGCGGTCGATCGAGCGGAACTCCCGCGCCAGCGCCTCGGCCGCCACCGGGCCCACATGCCGGATCGACAGGCCCGTGATGATCCGGGCCAGCGGGCGCTCCTTGGCCGCCTGGATGTTCTCCAGCATGGCCAGGGCGTTCTTCTTCGGCTCGCCCTTCTGGTTGGCGAAGAAGGTGACGACCTTCTCCTCGCCGGTCTTCGGATCGCGCTTGGGCAGGCCGGAGTCGGGGTCGAGGACGTAGGACTTGATGGGCAGCAGCTGCTCGATGGAGAGGCCGAAAAGATCGCCCTCGTCCCTGAGCGGGGGCTCGGCGGGCTCCAGCGGCTGACTGAGCGCCGTCGCCGCGACATAGCCGAAGTTCTCGATGTCCAGGCATTTGCGGCCGGCCAGATAGAACAGCCGCTCACGGATCTGGGCGGGGCAGGCACGGGCGTTGGGGCACCGCAGGTCGATATCGCCTTCCTTGGCGGGCTGCAGCGCCGTCCCGCACTCGGGGCACTCGGCGGGCATCACGAACTCCCGCTCGCTGCCGTCCCGCAGATCGACGACCGGGCCCAGGATCTCCGGAATGACATCGCCGGCCTTGCGGATCACGACGGTGTCCCCGATGAACACGCCCTTGGCCTTGACCACGTCCTGGTTGTGCAGGGTGGCGAACTCCACCTCCGAGCCGGCCACCGTCACCGGCTCGACCACGGCATACGGGGTGACCCGCCCCGTACGGCCGACGCCGACGCGGATGTCGACGAGCTTGGTGTTGACCTCCTCCGGCGGGTACTTCCAGGCGATCGCCCAGCGCGGCGCCCGCGAGGTCGACCCCAGCCGCCCCTGCAGCCGGATCTCGTCCAGCTTGACCACCACACCGTCGATCTCGTGCTCGACGGCCGTACGGCGGGTCTCGGCGTCCCCGTAGTGGGCGATGAACTCGCGTACCGCCGCCAGGGAGTCGACGACCTTGTTGTGCGTGGCCGTCGGCAGGCCCCAGCCCTTGAGCAGGTCGTAGGCCTCCGACTGGCGGTCGATCTCCAGGCCTTCGCGGGCGCCGATGCCGTGGACGACCATGTGCAGCGGGCGCAGGGCCGTGACCTTGGGGTCCTTCTGGCGCAGCGAACCGGCCGCGGCGTTACGGGGGTTGGCGAACGGCGGCTTGCCCTCGGCCACCAGCCGCTCGTTGAGCTCCAGGAACTTCTCCATCGGGAAGTAGACCTCCCCGCGCACCTCGACCAGATCCGGGATCCGGTCGCCCTTGAGACGGTGCGGGATCTCGGCGATGGTCCGGACGTTGGGCGTGATGTCCTCGCCCGTACGGCCGTCGCCGCGGGTGGCGGCGCGGGTCAGCCGGCCGTGTTCGTAGGTGAGGTTGACCGCGAGGCCGTCGACCTTCAGCTCGCACAGGAAGTGGTATCCGGCGCTCCGGGGATCGCCGCCCAGCTCACCGGCGATCCGCTCGGCCCAGCCCGCCAACTCCTCGCTGTCGAAAGCGTTGTCGAGCGACAGCATCCGTTCGCGGTGTTCGACCTCGGTGAACTCCGTGGCGTACGCCCCGGCGACCTTCTGGGTCGGTGAATCGGGGGTGCGCAGCTCGGGGTGCTCGTCCTCCAGCGCCTCCAGGGAGCGCAGCAGCCTGTCGAACTCCGCGTCGCTGACGACCGGGGCGTCCTTCACGTAATACCGGAAGCGGTGCTCCTCGATCTGCTCAGCGAGCTGCGCGTGCTTCTCCCGCGCCGCCGCGGGCACGTCGGATTGAGCTGCGTGCTGTTCGCCAGCCACCGTCTTGTCCTCCCGTGGTCCTTGAGTGCGGTCACTCAGGGTTGTCTGCGAGTGATCTCGCCGCCCGGGCGCAGTGGGCGAGGGCCGAGCGGGCATAAGCGGGCGAAGCGCCCGCGAGCCCGCACGTGGGAGTGATCACCACGGACTCGCTCAGAGTCCCCGGCGTCAGCCCCAGCCTGCGCCACAGCGTCCTGACACCCATGACGCTACCGGCAGGGTCTGACAATCGGCTGTCCACGCCCGGCACCACGCCAGCGAACAGCGCCGTACCGCCCTCGACGGCCTCGCCGATCGCTTCTTCCTCACGCTCGGTGAGCAGGGAGAAATCGAACGAGATGCCCGTGACACCGGCCCGCCGCAGCAGCCCGAACGGCACCTCGGGGGCGCACGAGTGGACGACCACGGGGCCGCCCTCCGCCACCGCGACAAGATCACGCAGCGCGCCCTCGACCACCGCCCGGTCCACGGCACGGTGGGTGCGGTAGCCGCTCGCGGTCTTCACCCGTCCCCGGAGCACCGCCGTCAGCGAGGGCTCGTCGAGCTGCAGCACGACGTCGGCGCCCGGCACCCGCCGCCGGACGTCCGCGAGATGGCCGCGCAGCCCCTCCGCCAGGGACGCCGCAAGGTCCCGGCAGGCCCCGGGATCGCCGAGGGCCGCCTCGCCGTTGCGTGTTTCCAGGGCGGTGGCCAGGGTCCACGGGCCGACCGCGGAGACCTTCAGCGGGCCCTCGTAGCCCTGGGTGAACTCCTCCAGGGCGTCGAGGTCTTCCCCGAGCCAGGAGTGGGCGCGCCGGGTGTCGCGGCCCGGCCGGTCGCTGATCCGCCAGCCGCTGGGCTCCACATGGCCGTAGACCTCGACGAGCATCCCCAGGGTCCGCCCGATCATGTCGGCGCCGGGCCCCCGGGCCGGGAGCTCCGGCAGGTACGGGAAGGCCTCCAGCGATCCGGTGACCGTCTTCGCCGCTTCCCGCGCGTCACCACCCGGCATCGAGCCGATCCCGGTCGCCGCGCCCGCGGCCCACTTCTGCGTGCTGTTCTCGCTCACCCAGGCAGGGTATGCGGCGGCCGGGCGGGCCGGGTGCGCCAGGTGTGCGCAGCGGACGGCAGTACGGGCCCGGGCGCCGCGCGGCCCGGCTCCCGCGCGGCGGGCGGCCGGGCGAAGCCCGCGCGCACGCCGTTACCGGCCGGGCCGCACCGACACGTCGTTGATCTCCGCGTCCCGCGGCAGATCGACGGCCGTGAGGATGGCCGTGGCGACCGACTCCGGGTCGATCCAGCGGGACGCGTCGTACTCCTTGCCCTCCTGCTGGTGGGTGCTCTCCTGCATCGGCGTGGCCGTCCGCCCCGGGTAGACCGAGGTGACCCGGACGCCGTTGCCGTGCTCCTCCGCCCGCAGCGAGTCCGCCAGCGCCTTCAGGCCGTGCTTGCTCGCCGCGTACGCGCCCCACTGGGGGTTCGCGTGGAGCCCGGCGCCGGAGTTGACGAAGACGACGTGCCCCTGGGCGACCCGTACCAGCGGCAGCAGCAGCCGGGTGAGCTCGGCGGGCGCGACCAGGTTGGCGGCGAGCTGCCGCTGCCAGGCCTTGGCCGGCAGATCGCCGACCGCGCCCAGTTCGATGACGCCCGCGCTGTGCACCAGGGAGTCGATCCGGTCCGGCAGCGGCTGCTGTCCGAACGCCCAGGACAGCTTCTCGGGCACGGCGAGGTCACCGACGAGCGTCCGGGCGCCGGGGAACTGCGCGGCCAGCTCCTTGGCCCGCACCGCGTTGCGCGCCAGCAGCCACAGGTCCTCCCCGCGCGCTGCGAGCCGCCGTGCGACCGCCGCTCCGATGCCCGACCCTGCGCCCGTGATCAAGTGCGTACCCATGGGGCCGATCCTAACGAGCGGCGACGGGGGCGCGGAGCGCGCCGGTCAGGCGACCAGGCCCGCCTTCTCCTCCAGGTAGGCCAGCGCGCCGACGCCGTCCGCCGCGAAGAAGACCAGGTCGGTGAGCGGGACCGGCAGGAACCCCTCCGCCTCCATCCGCTGGAACTGTTCCTTCAACCCGTCATAGAAACCGGCGGTGTTCAGCAGCACCACCGGCTTGGTGTGCATCCCGTGCTTGCGCAGCTCCAGGATCTCGGTGGCCTCGTCCAGCGTGCCCGTGCCACCGACCATCACGACGACGGCGTCGGCGCGCGCCAGCATCTGCGCCTTGCGCTCGGCGAGGTCCTTGGTGACGACCATCTCATCGGCGCCCTCACGGGCCTTGTGCGCCAGGAACTCCACGGAGACGCCGATCAGCTTGCCCCCGGCGTCCTGCACCCCGTCGGCCATGACCTTCATCAGGCCGGTGTCCGAACCGCCCCAGACCAGCGCGTGCCCGCCCTTGCCGATCAGCTCGGCGAACTGGCGGGACGGGGTGACATAACGGTCGTCGAGGTCGGCGGCGGAGCAGAAGACGCAGATATTCATGCGGTCACCTTACGAGCGGGGCCGCGGGACGGTGCCGGGCCGGCCGGGGCGGGCGGCCCGCAGGGGACGGGCCGGGCGGCGGGGCGGTGCCCGTACGGGGCGAGCCGGCCGCAGGATCGTTCCCGGCCCGGCCCGGTGGCGGGGCGGTGCCCGTGCGTCCCGCCCCGCCGCCCGTGTCCTCCCGCTAGATCAGCCCCTGGTCCAGCATCGCGTCGGCGACCCGCTCGAAGCCGGCGATATTGGCGCCGGCGACGTAGTCACCGGGCAGCCCGAACCGCTCCGCGGTCTCGTAGCAGCGGTGGTGGATCGAGCGCATGATCGTCGCGAGTTCCCCCTCCGTGCGCTCGAAGGACCATGCCTCGCGCGAGGAGTTCTGCCGCATCTCCAGCGCACTGGTCGCCACACCGCCCGCATTGGCGGCCTTTCCGGGCCCGAAGGCCACTCCGGCCTCCTTGAGCAGCGTCACCGCCGCCGGGGTGGTCGGCATGTTGGCGCCCTCGGAGACCGCCTTGACGCCGTTACGGACCAGAATCCGGGCGGCGTCCTCGTCCAGCTCGTTCTGGGTCGCCGACGGCAGCGCGACGTCACACGCGACGTCCCACACCCGCCCCCCGGGCACATACTTGGCGGACACCCCGCGCCGCTCGGCGTACTCGCTGATCCGGCCGCGCTCGACCTCCTTGATCTGCCGCAGCAGCGCCAGGTCGACGCCCTTCTCGTCGACGACATAGCCGCCGGAGTCCGAGCAGGTCAGCACGTTGGCGCCGAGCGCCTGCGCCTTCTCGATGGTGTAGATCGCGACATTGCCGGACCCGGAGACCACCACCTGCTGCCCGTCCAGCTCCTCGCCGCGCTGCTTGAGCATCTGCTCGGTGAACAGCACATTGCCGTAGCCGGTGGCCTCCGTGCGGGCCTTGGAACCGCCCCAGGCCAGCCCCTTGCCGGTCAGCACACCGGGCTCCCAGCGGTTGGTGATCCGCCGGTACTGGCCGAAGAGGTAGCCGATCTCCCGGCCGCCGACGCCGATGTCGCCCGCCGGTACGTCCGTGTGCTCGCCGAGATGACGGTGCAGCTCCGTCATGAACGACTGGCAGAAGCGCATGACCTCGGCGTCCGACTTGCCGTGCGGATCGAAGTCGCTGCCGCCCTTGCCGCCGCCGATGTTCAACCCGGTCAGGGAATTCTTGAAGATCTGCTCGAAGCCGAGAAACTTCACGATTCCCAGATTCACGGACGAATGAAAGCGCAGACCGCCCTTGTACGGGCCGAGCGCGCTGTTGAATTCCACCCGGAATCCCCGGTTGACGTGAATCGCTCCGGAATCGTCCTGCCAGGGGACCCGGAACATGACCTGCCGCTCCGGCTCGCAGATCCGCTCCAGGATCTTCGCCTCGGCGAACTCCGGGCGGGCCGTCAGCACGGGGGCCAGCGTCTCCAGCACCTCAAGAGCCGCCTGGTGGAACTCGGGCTCCCCGGGATTTCGCCGGACCAGCTCGGCGTACAGAGATGCCGGCCCGGTCCGATGAATACCGGGATTGACCTCAGATTGAACAGTCGACATTGACTTCCGTTCCCTTCGTGGCCGCGGAGTGGCCGTCTGCGGTCCGGACCCTGACGAGCCCTCACAAGTGCAACAACTCCTTGTGAGTCCTTATCGTCACCACTCCTCGACCCGGCAACCTTTGACGTCCCGTCGCGTTGCCGACTTTATGGGCGGCACCCCGTCGATCGACTGTGGGATGCGCGACACGCCGTTCCCTTACGCAATCCCGCCAACCCGCTGACGCCCCGGGCGCGCCTCTCCCCCGCCTCATCCCCGCAGGTCAGAGCACCAGGAACAGCCCAGCCGGCAGCACTCCCCGCCCCGCGCGCCCCCGCTGCGGCGGGCGCTGTGCAACACCTCACAGTTGACCGCCGGACCGTCTCCTCGCGGCTCACCAGCCCCGGGGACCCCACCCACCCCTCCACGGACCCCGACGGACCGGACAATGCCCGTCATTTCCGTCACGCCCCTCACCGCCCCCGAAAGCGTCGGCCGACTCATCGGCCGGCCGGGTCCAGCCCACCCCCGTGATGCGGCTGGTCCCGGCCGGCCCGGCCGCGGGGCCCCTGTGCGCTTCAGCTTCCGGCGCCGGACGGCACGGTGACCACCGGCACAGCGGCAGCCACGCCCGCCCCGTCCGCCGGCGTCTGACCGTCCTGGTGGCCGCCGACGCGCTCCGCTTCCGCCCGGACCATCTTCTCCATCGGCTCGGCGCAGCTGCCCCCAGCGACGACCATCGCCAGCAGGATGGCGACCACCGTCAGCACCGTCCCCAGCCAGACCATCGTGTGCACCGGGACGGTGTAGGCGCCGATCACCCGCGCCACACATTCGGTCAGCAGCGTGGTCCCCCATATCAGCGAGAACCTTCGCTCCGCCCGCCGGAAGCGCGCGGACCCGGCCAACAGCCGGTCCCAGGCCGCGTTCTTCGCCGCGCTCCCCTTCGTCACGAACGGCTTGAGGCCGGCGGTCATCAGGGGCTTCCCCAGGAACACGGAGACGATCATGGCTATGCCGACGACGCTGCTCACCCCGCCGTCCTTGGCAAGCATCAGCCGCGGATCGCCGGTCATCGTGCTCAGCGCCAGGCCCACGACGTTGACGACAAGGATCAGCAGCGCAAGGCCGTTGACGCCGGTGCCCCGTATCAGGCCCCAGACCGTACGCAATGCCGGCACCACGCTGCTCCAGCCCAGCGCCGCGACCTCACCGAGCCCGAAACCGTTGCGCAGGACGTAGTACGACGCCAGCGGAATCCCCACGTCCAGGACCAGCGGCAACAGGCTCTGCACGAGCGGATTCGGCGGCACACCGTCCGCGACCTGCCCCTGCGCCCGGATCTGCTCCCGGGCCTGGTCCCGGCTCGGGCGCCGGCTCTCGCTCTCGCTCTGGCTCCGGTGCACGGCGGACTCCCCCACATTGCTCTCTGAACGGCGACTTTCTTCGACGTCTTCAGCTTCGGGCAGCGCCGGGCACCGCAACAGTTTCGACTGTCCTCACTTCTGCATGACATTTGTCAGATGTGGGCGGCGAACCAGCCGGTCGCGCCCGGTTCTTCGGATTCTCCTGAGCGTCTTTCCGCTGCGCACACCGGTGTTAGCCGGACGTTAGCGCCGCGGCAGGCCGGCGATAGCGGCCCCGAGCAGAGTGGGTGACGTACCGAGGAACAACGACACCGACTGCCCCGGGGGACCCGTCATGAGCTCCAGCGCCACTGTCCGCACCGCTCGCCGCCGCCGCACCCTGCGCCTTGCCGCCGCGGCCCTGACCGCGGCCGCCGGCCTCACCCTGACCGCCTGCTCCGGCGCGGACGCCTCCGCCGCGAAGCCCGCCGGCCGCACCGACGCGGGCGCGGTCTCCGCCGCCGGCGGCGCGGGCTCCTCCACCGGAGCGCAGGACTCCGATGCCCAGGGCGCCGGTGCTCAGGGCTCCGGTGCTCAGGCGGGCTCCGGCGCCCAGGCCGGCTCCGGCACCAAGGCCGACGCCGCGGCCAAGCAGCCGGGCGGCGCGCACGCCGCGGGCGGCGGTGGGGCGGTTTCGGGCGTCCAGCGCTGCCACACCTCCGGCCTGACGGCCGCATTCGCCACGGGCGAAGACGCGGCCCCGGACCCGGACGCGAGCGGCGGCACGACCACCAGCATCGTCCTGACCAACAAGGGCAGCAGCGCCTGCAAGATCGGCGGCTTCCCCGGCGTGGACCTCAAGTCCGAGAACGGCGGCGAGCGCTGGTCGCTGGCCCGCTCGTCGAAGAAGTTCAGCTCGATCACCCTGCAGCCCGGGGACAGCACCGACTTCACGCTCAACGTCGCCATGACCAAGGAAGAGACCGGCTTCTACCAGCCCGCCTTCGCCGACGTCACCCCGCCCAACGAGACCACCTCGCTGACCGTGAAGTGGCCCTGGGGCACCCTCGTCGACCAGCGGAGCGCCACCCACCCGGGCACCTTCGTCAACCCCATCGGCTGACCCCCTCGGCACCGCCTCTCACCGCTCTCCGCCCGGCGAGACCCCCCGCCGGCACGGAGCCGGGAAAGTCCGCTGTCCCGGTGCACATGCACCCGGACAGCGGACTTTCCGCGTCGGCACCGGGGATTGGCCGGGGATTGACGCCGGGGATGACGGGAGAGCCCTCAGGCCCCGGCCCGCACCCGTCGCTCCGTAGTGGCGATGGTGGCCGAGCCGACCACCCGGCTGCCGTCGTAGAGGACGATCGCCTGGCCGGGGGCCACGCCGCGGACGGGCTCCGCGAAGGTCACCCGGAGTTCGGTGCCGTCCACCACCTCCGCCGTGACCTCGCTCTCGCCGCCGTGGGCACGGAGCTGGGCGGTGTACGGGGCGGGGCCGGCCGTCGGGGGGCGGCCGCACCAGCGGGGGCGGATCGCGGTCAGGGCCGTGACGTCGAGGGAGCCGGCCGGGCCGACCGTGACGGTGTTGTCGACCGGGGAGATGTCGAGGACGTAGCGCGGCTTGCCGTCGGGGGCCGGGTGGCCGATGCGCAGGCCCTTGCGCTGGCCGATCGTGAAGCCGTACGCACCCTCGTGGGTGCCCAGGACCGCACCGGCCTCGTCGACGATGTCGCCGGGAGCCGTGCCGAGCCGCTTGGCGAGGAAGCCCTGGGTGTCGCCGTCGGCGATGAAGCAGATGTCGTGGCTGTCCGGCTTCTTGGCGACGAACAGGCCGCGGCGGGCGGCCTCTTCACGGATCTCGGCCTTGGTGGTGAGGGTGTCGCCGAGCGGGAACATGGCGTGCGCCAGCTGACGGTCGTCGAGGACGCCGAGGACGTAGGACTGGTCCTTGGCCATGTCGGAGGCGCGGTGCAGCTCGCGGGTGCCGTCCTCGCGCAGGACGACCGTGGCGTAGTGGCCGGTGCAGACGGCGTCGAAGCCCAGCGCCAGGGCCTTGTCCAGGAGCGCGGCGAACTTGATCTTCTCGTTGCAGCGCAGGCAGGGGTTCGGGGTGCGCCCGGCCTCGTACTCGGCGATGAAGTCGTCGACGACGTCCGCACGGAAGCGTTCGGCGAGGTCCCAGACGTAGAAGGGGATGCCGATGACGTCGGCGGCGCGGCGGGCATCGTGCGAATCCTCGATCGTGCAACAGCCCCGGGCGCCGGTGCGGAACGATTTCGGGTTCTCGGAGAGCGCGAGGTGCACGCCCGTCACGTCATGGCCTGCCTCGGCGGCGCGGGCCGCGGCAACGGCGGAGTCGACACCGCCGGACATGGCGGCGAGTACGCGGAGGCGGCGGGGTGCGTCATCAGTCATAGCGTGTCCAGGGTAGACGGAACCGCCGACCGGCCCGAAAGCGTTATGGAGCGCATGGGGAAAAGGGACGGGGACAGCGGCGGGGAAAGCACCGGCGAAAGCGGCGGTGAGCAGCGCGAAGGCCAGGGGGCCGGGCCCGGCCTCACCCGTCGGCGGGCATTGTGGATCGGGGGCGGCGGGGCGGTGGCCGCCGGGGTCGCGGCGCTCGTGGCGGGCGGTGAGCCGGCGCGCTGGTGGTGGCGGCTGCCGTGGAACGAGAAGCCGCGCACGGCGGGCGCGGTGGACTTCCGGGGCGCGCAGTGGGTCGCGGCGTCCCCGGAGAACTACCGGCGGGCCGACCGGCCGGCGGACTACGGGATCGACCGGGTGGTCATCCATGTCGTCCAGGGCAGCTATGCGACCGCGCTGGATGTCTTCCGGAACCCGTTTCACGAGGCCGCCGCCCATTACGTGGTCCGGAAGGACGGGCACGTCGCGCAGACGGTCCGCGAGCTGGACGTGGCGTTCCATGCGGGGAACCGCGGCTACAACGAGCGGAGCGTCGGGATCGAGCACGAGGGGTACGTGGACCGGCCGGAGTCGTTCACGGCTGCCATGTACGCGTCGTCGGCGCGGCTGACGGCCGGGATATGCCGGCGCTACGGCTTCCCGGCCGACCGGGAGCACATCGTGGGGCACGGGGAGGTACCGGGGACCGACCACACCGATCCGGGAAAGCACTGGGACTGGGACCGGTATCTGGGGCTCGTACGGGCCGAGCTGCACCGCCGTCCCAAGCCCGCCGGCTCGGCCCCGCCCGCACAGGCCCCTGGCTCGGGCCGGCCCGCACAGACCCCCTAACTCAGCCCCGCGCTCCGCGCCCGTTCCACGACCGGGCCGATGGCCTCCGCCAGCGCCGCCACGTCCTGTGCGGTGGAGGTGTGGCCCAGCGAGAACCGCAGGGTGCCGCGGGCGAGCTCCGGGGACATGCCGGTGGCCAGCAGGACGTGGCTGGGCTGGGCGACGCCCGCGGTGCAGGCGGAGCCCGTGGAGCAGGCAATGCCCTGGGCGTCCAGGAGGAGCAGCAGGGAGTCGCCCTCGCAGCCGGGGAAGGAGAAGTGGGCATTGGCCGGGAGGCGGCCCGCGGGGTCCGGGTCGCCGCCGAGGACGGCGTCGGGGGCGGCGGCGCGTACGGCCTTGATCAGGTCGTCGCGCAGCGCCCCGATGTCGCGGGCGAAGTCTTCGCGGTGGGCGACGGCGTACCGGCCGGCCGCGGCGAAGGCGGCGATGGCGGGGGTGTCGAGGGTGCCGGAGCGTACGTGCCGCTCCTGGCCGCCGCCGTGCAGCACCGGCACCGGGGCGTACTCCCGGCCGAGCAGCAGCGCGCCGATGCCGTACGGTCCGCCGATCTTGTGGCCGGAGACCGTCATCGCGGCGAGCCCGGAGGCGGCGAAGTCGACCTCCAGCTGGCCGAACGCCTGCACCGCGTCCGCATGCAGCGGGATCTCGAACTCCGCGGCGGTCTCGGCCAGTTCGCGGACCGGCTGGAGGGTGCCGATCTCGTTGTTGGCCCACATGACCGTGGCGAGGGCGACGTCTGCGGGGTTGCGGGCGATGGCCTCGCGCAGCGCCCCGGCGTGCACCCGCCCGTAGGTGTCGACCGGCAGCCATTCGACGCGGGCGCCTTCGTGCTCGGCGAGCCATTCCACGGCGTCGAGGACCGCATGGTGCTCGACGGGGCTGGCGAGGACGCGGGTACGGGCCGGATCGGCGGCCCGGCGCGCCCAGTACAGGCCCTTGACCGCGAGGTTGTCGGCCTCGGTGCCGCCGGCGGTGAAGACGATCTCGCTGGGGCGCGCGCCGAGCGAGACGGCAAGGGACTCGCGCGCCTCCTCGACGGTACGCCGGGCCCGCCGGCCGTCGGCGTGCAGCGAGGACGCATTGCCGGTGACGGTCAGCTGGGCGGTCATCGCCTGCACCGCCTCGGGAAGCATCGGGGTGGTGGCGGCGTGGTCGAGGTAAACCATGGTGCGCACGATTCTACGAGCCGTCCCGGCGGGCTCCGGGGGCGCATGCGCAGCGCGCGGGAGCGGCGGGGCGCCGCCGGACGTCCGGTACCGGCCTTGTGCGAGCGGTGCGCGGGACCGGCGGCTCCCGTTTGCCGGCGCCGTTCGCCACGGCCCTGCCTGCGGGCGGGCGGCGGGCCCGCCCGCCCCGCTACTCCTGCAGCACCGCCCGCGCCAACTGCCGTGACTGGGCGACCAGTCGGTCCTCGAAGTCCCAGACCTCGGCGTCCTCCTCCAGGAAACCGCCCGCCAGATTGCGGGTGGTGATGGCGACCCGCAGCGGACCGGGCGCCGGGCGCCGGCGGATGTGGGCGGTCAGCTCGACGGTGGGCACCCAGCCGGACAGCCCCATCTCGAAGGCGGTGGGCGGCAGGGCGTCGACGGTCAGCAGGAGGGAGAGCGGGTCGGGCTCGCGGCCGTCGGCGAGGCCGAACCAGGCGCGCATCTCGCCCTTGCCGGAGGGGGCACCGACGGCCCAGCCCGCCGTCGCCGGGTCCAGGCGGAGCGCGAGCCGTTCGGTGATGGCGGTGCTGCCGGAGATGGCGGGGCGGCCCCCGGGGGCACTGTCGGCCGCCAGGCAGTGCTCGTACGGCGGGATGGCCGGCGGCTTGGCGGTGGTGCGGACGTCGTCGGGCAGCGCGTCGAGGTCGCCGTACGCGGCGAGCACCCGCAGCCGCTCGACCTCGCTGCCGTCCTCCGCGAACTGGACGAGACTGGCGGTGCCGGTCGACATCGTGCGGCCGCTGCGGACCACCTCGGTACGGATCACGGCGGGGCCGGGGACCGAGGCCGTCAGGTAGTGCGCGGTGACGGAGAGCGGGTCGGGGTGCTGGAGGGCGTCGCCCAGGGCGCGGCCCATGAGGGCGAGGAGGTAGCCGCCGTTGACCGCCTGGATGATCGTCCAGCCGGCGGAGAGGTGGGCGTCATAGACGCCGGGGGCGCGGCGGGTGACCGCCGTATCGCGGTCGAACTCGCTGTTGCCTCGGTTCACCAGAGCCATGGGTTGCACGCTACACCGGATAGTTACCGACCGGTAGTGTCAGTTTTAACGGCCTCGAACGGAGGCATTCCTTCCGCGCCTGCGATGATGAGCGCCATGCTTCACGTCCTCTACCTGGTCGGTGTGGCCGCCTTCGCCGCGAGCGGGGTGCTGGCCGCCTATCGCGCCAATATGGACCCCTTCGGCGGTCTGGTGCTCGCCTTCGCCGCGTCGATCTCCGGCGGCACGCTGCGCGATGTCATCCTCGACCGGCGGCCGCTGTACTGGACGCACGACTGGGTGCTGCTGACCCTGATCATCTGCGTGGGCGTCGGCACCATGATCTATCTGCGGTTCTGGCAGCTGCCGCACAAATCCCTGCTGGTGGTCGACGCGATCGGGCTGTCCGTGGTCACGGTGATCGGCGCCCGCGCCGCGATCGAAGCGGGCGCCACCCCGCTCGCCGTGATCATCCTGGCGGTGCTGACCGGGGTCGCCGGCGAGGTCATCCGCGATGTGCTGTGCGGGGAGTTCCCGCCGCTGCTGCTGCGGGAGGACGTCTATGCGATCGCCGCGCTGGCCGGCGGCTGCTGCTACCTCCTGCTGTACCGGCTCGGCGTCGGGGCCACCCCCGCCGCGGCGATCTCGGCGGGGGTGGTGTTCGCACTGCGGATGAGCGCGGTCTACCTCGGACTGCACCTGCCGCGGTCGCAGCAGCTCCGCGACCGCCGCGGGCAGCAGGAGCCCGGCTGACCGCGGCGGCCGGTGCTCAGTTCGCCGGCGGCGCCGGCTTGCTGTCCGTCTTCAGCCACGTGGTGAAGAGGTCGTCGAGCTGCTGCCCGGAGATCTTCTCGGCGAGCGCGATGAACTGGGCGGTGTCGGCGTTGCCGTAACGGTGCGCGGAGGTCCAGGCCGGCAGCAGCGTGAAGAACGCCCGGTCCCCGATCCGCTCGCGCAGCGCCTGCAGCGTCATCGCTCCCCGGGAGTAGACCGCCTGGGCGAACATGGTGTCCCGCTGCGGATCGGCGACCTTCACCTTCCAGAAGGCGTCGCTCGCCGGCCGGGCGTCGTACGCCCTGCGGAAGGCGTCATGGGCGCTCAGGGTGCCGCGGTGCTCGTTCCACAGCCACTGTGCGTAGCTGGCGAAGCCCTCGTTGAGCCAGATGTCCTTCCACTGCTTGACGGAGACCGAGTCACCGAACCACTGGTGCGCCACCTCGTGAACGATGGTCCCCTCGCTGCGCACGGCCGAGTAGGCGGGCTTGGACTGCACCTCCAGCGAGAAGCCGGCCTGCGGCATGTCGTCGACGATCGCCCCGGTCTCCTCGAAGGGGTACGGGCCGAAGACCTTCGACCAGTAGTCGGTGACCTCGGAGGTGAGGCCGTAGACATCGACGGTCCCGGTGGGCAGGGCCGGATCGGTGGCGACGTAGACGGGCGTGCCGCCGGGGGTGGTGCCGGTGCGGACATCGAACTTTCCGATGGTGGCGGTGGCCAGGTACGTCGCCATCGGGCGGCTCTCGCGCCAGTGGGCGTAAGAGCGGCCGTGCGCCTGGCCGGAGCTGACCAGGCGCCCGTTGGAGACACCGGTCAGGCCCTTGGGGGCGTCGATGCGGATGTCGTAGGTGGCCTTGTCGCCGGGGTGGTCGCTGGAGGGGAACCACGTCGAGGCGGCGTTCGGCTCACAGGCGACGAAGACGCCGTCCTTGGTCTTCATCCAGCCGTAGTCGGAGCCGAAGACGATCGGGCCGCTCAGCGACTTGGGGACACCGTGGTAGGCGAGGGTGACGGTGAACTTCCTGCCGTGGCGCAGCGGGAAGTCGGGGCGTACGGATATCTCGTCGCCGGATCTGGTGAAGTGCGCCCGCCGGCCGTTCACCCGGACCGAGTCGACCGTCAGCTTCTGCAGGTCCAGGTCGAAGGCGGAGAGGTTCTGGGTGGCCCTGGCGGTGAGCGTGGTGCGGCCGTCGAGGCGGCCGCTGTCGGGGTGGTAGCTGACCCCGAGGTCGTAATGCAGGGCGTCGAAGCCGCCGTTGCCCAGCTCGGGGAAGTACGGGTCGCCGACGCCGGGGGCGCCGGGGGACGCGGCGGGTGCGGCGGCGAGAGTGGCGGCCGAGGCCACCGCGGTGGCCAGTGCGAGCCAGCGGGAGGTGCGACGTGCGGAACGGGAGAGTGCCATGAGCCATCCCTTCGGACACACGGATGAAGTTCGCCTCAAGATCGAACAACCGTGCTGACTCTGCACTCTCCCGCCGCTTTGCGCCCAGGACTTTGCCAAGTCCCAAGTGTTACTTGCCGGTTACGGCCTGACCGCCCGCCGGTCCGGTGTCCTTGGAGCCTGCTGTGTCCGCTGCGACCGCTGCGTCCGCTGCGTTCTCTGCGGTTTCCGGGTGGTGGCAGGCCACCTGGTGCCCCGTGCGCAGCGCGACCAGCGGCGGCTCGGTGGTGGCGCACACCTCGGTCGCCTTCCAGCAGCGGGTGCGGAACCGGCAGCCGGAGGGCGGGTTGATCGGCGAGGGCACATCGCCCTTGAGCAGGATCCGGTCGCGCTGGGTGCGCCGCTTGGGGTCGGGCACCGGCACCGCGGACAGCAGGGCCTTGGTGTACGGGTGCATCGGCGACTCGTAGAGCCCCTTGCGGTCCGCCAGCTCCACGATCTTGCCGAGGTACATCACCGCGATCCGGTCCGACACGTGCCGGATGACCGAGAGGTCGTGGGCGATGATGACGTACGTCAGGCCCAGCTCCTCCTGCAGGTCGTCCATGAGGTTGACGACCTGCGCCTGGATCGACACGTCGAGCGCGGAGACCGGCTCGTCGGCGACCACCAGCTTGGGCTTGAGGGCCAGCGCGCGGGCGATACCGATGCGCTGCCGCTGGCCGCCGGAGAATTCGTGCGGGTAGCGGTTGTAGTGCTCCGGGCTCAGGCCCACCAGCTCCAGCAGCCGCTGCACCTCCTTCTTCACCCCGCCCTCGGGCTCGACGCCCTGGAGGCGGAAGGGGGTGGAGACGATCCCGCCGATGGTGTGCCGCGGGTTCAGCGAACCGTACGGGTCCTGGAAGATCATCTGGACGTCCCGGCGCATCGGCCGCAGCCGGCCCGGGGACAGGTGGGTGATGTCCTGGCCCTGGAACTCGATGGAGCCGCCGGTCGGCTCGTCGAGCCGGGTGATCAGCCGGCCCATCGTCGACTTGCCGCAGCCGGACTCGCCGACGACGCCCAGGGTCTCCCCGGGACGGACGTCGAAGTCGATGCCGTCGACCGCCTGCACCGCCCCGACCTGCCGCTTGAGCAGGCCCTTGGTGATCGGGAAGTGCCGGACCAGACCCCGGACCCGCAGCAGCGGCCCGTCGTCGGAGGCGGTCTTTGCGGCAGGCTCCGCGGGGGTGTCCGCCGTCTTCTGGAGCGGAATCTTCTTGTTCTGGTCGTCAGTCGTCTCGGTCACAGCTTCGGCGCAATCTCTTCGGTCCAGATACGCTCCCGCTCCTCCTGCGACATGTGGCAGGCGGAGAAGTGCCCTCCCCCGTCGGCTACGCCCCCATTGGCGGGGGTGCCCCCACTGCCGGCCTCGCGCAGTTCGGGGCGGACCGTGCGGGTGAGGTTGTCCTTGGGCACGTCCGCGTACGGGCAACGGGGGTTGAAGGCGCAGCCGGACGGGACGTTGATCAGGCTGGGCGGGGAGCCCTTCACCGGGATCAGCCGGTCCGTCTGGTCACGGTCGATGCGCGGCATGGAGCCGAGCAGTCCCCAGGTGTAGGGGTGCTGGGGCTCGTAGAAGACCTTCTCGGCCGGGCCGCGCTCGACGCACCGTCCGCCGTACATCACCAGCAGGTCGTCGGCGAGTTCGGCGACCACCCCGAGGTCGTGGGTGATGATGATGACCGCCGAGCCGAACTCCTTCTGCAGATCGCGGATCAGGTCCAGGATCTGCGCCTGGACGGTGACGTCCAGGGCGGTGGTGGGCTCGTCCGCGATCAGCAGCTCCGGGTTGTTGACCAGCGCCATCGCGATCATGGCGCGCTGGCGCATACCGCCGGAGAACTGGTGCGGATGGTCGTCCACCCGCTTGTCGGGCTGCGGGATGCCGACCCGGTCCAGCATCTCGATCGCCCGCTTGCGCGCGGTCTTCTTGTCCACGTCGTTGTGGACGCGGTAGGCCTCCACGATCTGGCTGCCGACCGAGTAGAAGGGGTGCAGCGCGGACAGCGGGTCCTGGAAGATCATCGCCATCTCGCGGCCGCGCAGCCGGCGCACCTCGTCCGGCTCGGCACCGACCAGTTCCTTGCCGTCCAGCCAGATCTCGCCGGACATGTTCACCTTGCTGCGCTGCTGGCGCGAGGCGCGGTGCAGGCCCATGACGGCGAGCGAGGTCACGGACTTGCCGGAGCCGGACTCGCCGACGATGCCGAGCGTCTTGCCCTTCTCCAGGGTGAAGTTCAGGCCGTCGACGGACTTCACGATGCCGTCGTCGGTGTTGAAGTGCACCTTCAGGTCCCGCACTTCGAGGAAGGCGGAGGGGGGCCGGGAGCCGGCCGCGGTGGGTTCGCCCACGGCGGCCTCGGTCTTGTCCTCGGAGGAGTCGGTCACGAGAGCCTCACCCGCGGGTCGACGGCGGCGTACAGAACGTCCACCACCAGGTTGCAAATGACGATGAAGAACGCGGCGAGCAGGGTGACGCCGAGGATGTTCGGGAGGTCGTTGGCGTTGATCGCCTCGACGGCGAAGGCGCCGACCCCCTTGAGCGAGAAGACCTGTTCGGTGATCAGCGCACCGCCGAGCAGCAGGCCCAGGTCCATGCCGAAGACCGTGATGATCGGGGTGAGCGCGGCCCGCAGGCCGTGCCGGACGACCACCTTGCGCTCGCGCAGGCCCTTGGCGCGGGCCGTACGGATGTAGTCCTCGCTCAGCGTCTCCAGCATGCCCGCCCGGGTGAGCCGGGCGTAGAGCGCGGAGTAGAGGAAGGCCAGGGTGACCCAGGGCAGGACCAGGGTCCGGGCCCATCCGAACGGATCTTCCGTGAGATAGATGTAGTCGCTGCGCTCGAAGATCGGCCACTGGTAGGTGAACAGGGCCAGGGCCAGAGCTCCCGTGAAGAACATCGGGAGGGAGACGCCGGCCAGCGCGACGCCCATGGCCATCCGGTCGAAGAACGAGCCGGGGCGCAGCGCGGAGAGCACACCGGTGGCGACACCGGAGACGACCCACAGCACGGCCGCGCCGGCGGCCAGCGAGAGCGTCACCGGAAGCCGGTTCTGGATCTCCGGCCAGACCTCGATATGGGTTTTGAAGGAGTAACCGAAGCACGGCACATGGCACTTGGCCGCTTCCGGACCGAATTTGTAGTCGACGCCGACGAAAATGCCCTTGAGGAAATCCCAGTACTGCTCGTACACGGGCTTGTCCAGGCCGAGATTCTTCTTGACCGCGGCGATGTCCGCGGGCGTGGGGGCCTTTCCGATGTACTGCTGGGCAAGCTGGTCGGTGCTCTGCCCGGCCAGTTTCGGCAGCAGGAAGAAGATGCCGAAAGTGACCGCGCTGACGATCAGCAGCAGGACCACTGCGCTGATCAACCTGCGGATGATGTACGAGAACACGGGGATGCGGCGTCGGCGCCGCGGGCCGGTTCACCACCGGCCCGCGGACACCAATGCCTTCACCTGCCTTCCAGGGCTGCTACTTCTTGACGCCGACGTTGAGGTAGTCGTACTGACCGCTGAAGGCCGAGGTGGACACCAGGTTGGTGGCCTTGGGCGAGCGGTACATCAGGACCTTGAAGTAGGTGAGCGGAACGATCGCCGCCTGCTCCATCGTCTTCTTGTCGATCTCGGCGTACGCCTTCTCGCGGGCCGCCTTGTCGGTGTTGGCGATGGCGGAGTCGAGCAGCTTGTTGATCTCCGGGTCGTCCAGCTCCGAGAGGTTGGTGTTACCGGACTGGCTGATCGCCTTGCCGTTCAGGATCTGCTGGAGGTAGCCGTAGCCGGTCGGGAAGTCCGAGCCCCACTGCATCATGATCATGCCGACGTTGTTCTTCTTGTTGAACTTCGGCACACCGGCGTAGTCCGAGAAGTACTTGCTGGTCGGGTACGACTGGATCTTGGCGGTGACGCCGATCTTCTTCAGCGAGTCGATGACCGAGGTGGCCGCGTCGACCTCGTCCTGGCGGTCGTTGCGGGCCAGGATCGTGGTCGTGGTCTTGCCGGCACCGCACTTCGCCCAGTGCTTCTTGGCCTCGGCGAGGTCCAGCTTGTCGCCGTCGTACTTCTGCGGGTACAGGTCGTACTTCTGGTAGCCGTCGATGTCGGTCGGCAGGACCGTGGAGGCCAGCTCACCGCGGATCGGGCCGCCGAGGGAGGTCTGTACGGCCTTCTTGTCGATGGCGTACTCGACGGCCTTGCGGCACTCGATGTTGTCGAACGGCTTCACCTTGGTGTTCAGCGCCGTGTAGACGAGGCGCTGGCCGAGAGTGTTGTCGGTGTTGCCCTTCTCCTTGGGGTCCGTGAGGAGCTGGGCCTGGGTCTGCCCGTCGACGCCACGGCCGGCCAGGTCCACCAGGGTGTTACCGGACTGGAGGTCCTTGTCGATGGTCGACTGGGCGACCTTCAGGTTCAGCACGATCTTGTCCGGCAGCTGCTTGCGCAGCGGGTCCGTCTTCGCGGACCACTGCGGGTTGCGGACCAGGGTGAGCTTCTTGCCCTCCTGGTAGCTCTCGAACTTGTACGAGCCGGTGGACAGCACGGACTTGGTGTAGTCCGCACCCTTGTCCTTGGCCTGCGGGACCGGGGCGGTCTGCGGGGCGCTCACCAAGTAGTCGAACTCGGCGAACGGCCGCTTGAGGTGGAAGACGATGGTCTGGTCGTCCGGGGTCTCGATGGACTTCAGGCCGGCCTTGCTCTTGTCCTTGTAGGGACCCTTGTAGCCGCCGTCGTTGTCCTTGAGGAACTGCTGGAAGTAGTTCGGGCCCAGCGAGAGGGTGTCGCGCGCGAAGTTGCTCCGCTCGACGGCGTACTTGACGTCCTGCGAGGTGACCGTGGAGCCGTCGTCGTACTTGACGCCCTTGCGGAGCTTGTACGTCCAGGTCTTGCCGCCGTCACTGGGCTTGCCCATCGACTCGGCAAGGTCCGGGGTCAGCTCGTTGCCCTTGGCGCCGGGGCCCGGCTTGAAGGTGGTCAGCGGGCGCGCGTAGAGCCGGCTGAAGTTGTAGATGAAGGCGTAGTAGGTGTTGCCCGGGTCGAACGACTCGGGGGCGTCGCTCATCGCGTAGGTGACCGTGCCGCCCTTCGCGTCCGAGGCGTTGACGATGCCCTTGGTGGCGGCGTTCGCCTCGCCCGAGCCTTCCGAGGAGCCCTTGCCCCCGCTGCAGCCGGCCAGCAAAAGGCCCGCACTGGTGATGGCCGCGACAGCCGCGACCGGAACTGACCTTCGCATGATGGTCGGTGTCCCCTTCGTTCGTCGAGAAAGGTCAAACCTCAAAACGCAGTGATTCGGTAACGCAGTAACGCGGAAACGCAGTGATGCAGTCAGGGGCGTCGGAGCGGGTGCCCGGTGCGGCCGTCAGCGGCTGCGCGGGTCCAGCGCGTCCCTCAGTCCGTCACCGAGCAGGTTGAACGCGAGCACGGTGACGAAGATCGCGAGGCCGGGGACGATCATGTACTGGGGGTCGACCTCGTAGTACTTGACCGCCTGGTTGAGCATGCCGCCCCAGGACGCCTGGGGCGGCTGGATGCCGACGCCCAGGAAGCTCAGGGCCGCTTCGAAGAGGATGTTGGAGGGGATCAGCAGCGTCGAGTAGACGATGATCGGCCCCACCAGGTTGGGCAGCAGTTCCCGGAAGAGGATGAACGGCCCGCGCGCACCCATGCCGCGGGCGGCGTCCACGAACTCCCGCTCGCGCAGCGACAGGGTCTGCGCGCGCACGATCCGTCCCATGTACGGCCAGTTGAAGAAGCCGATGACGAAGATCAGCACGGAGATGTGCAGCGGCAGGCCGTCCAGGCCGAAGGCACCGCCCTGCAGCGAGGCGGAGATCGCGATGGCGAACAGCAGCAGCGGGAAGGCCAGGAACACGTCCATCATCCGGCTGATGAAGGCGTCCACCCGCCCGCGGTAGAAGCCGGCGACCACGCCGAGCACGGTGCCGATGGCGACCGACAGCAGCGTCGCGCCGAACGCCACGATCAGCGACACCCAGGAGCCCTCCAGGATCCGGGCGAGCAGATCGCGGCCGAACTTCGGGTCCACGCCCAGGGGGTGGTCGCCGCTCATGCCGCCGAGTTCGCCCTTGGGGAGCGTGGTGTTGGGGTCGATCAGCGCCTGGTTGGGATTGTTCGGGTCCAGCCCCAGCAGGGCCTGGATCGGACGGGAGAGCGCGGCGACGGCGATGAGCAGGATGACAACGATGGCACCGGCCACCGCGACCTTGTCCCGCCGAAAGCGCAGCCATGCGATCTGGCCGAGCGAACGCCCCTCGATCCGCTTTCCCTCGACGCCCTTCAGCACCGCTTCCGGCTGCGCCTCAGCAGCCGCCCCGGTGGTCTCGATCGGTGCGGTCACAGTGCCTTTGACCCCTCTCGGCCGACGGTGGCCGGCCCCTGCCCGCCGCGGGTTGCGGCCTGGTTCTCATCACTGGTGCAAGTTCGGTGCAGCAATTCCGGTGCAGCAAGTCCTGCGGACATCGCGGAAGTTCGCACGATGGAAGTTCTCGGGCTCACGCGACGCCGTGGGATGACGCTCGTACAAAGGACCGAGGTCCGTTGTTTCCGGAGTCTTCATCCCTTTCTCGATCAGTCACCAGTCCTGACAGGGAAAGGATGCGCAACTGTGATGTCCTTCACCGCTTTCCGTTATACGGACAACAGTTCGGGCTGAGCGGGACGATCGCCCGCGGGAGCGGTCCTCAACCGCGGGGCATACAAGGAGAATTCGCCACAGAACCGGCGCCCGGACGGTACGCCCGGGACACCAGAGACGGGCTGTCAGTAAGGGCGCGGGTAGCCGTAGCCGTACGACGGCGCGGGGGCCGGCTGACCCGGCGGCTGGGCGTAGCCGTCACGGTCGAAGAAGGGGCGCGTGGAGGCCCGCATCCACATGCCGACCGGGTCGAACTCGTCGTTCATCGCGACGGTGGAGACCGGCAGGCCGTCCGGCACCGCGCCGATCGACTGCTGGATCATCAACCGCACCGAATCCACCGCTTGTTGGCCGGTGTCGTACAGATCCAGACCGATCGCCAGATAGGGGGCGCCGAGCGCCGGCTGCACCCAGGCCCGGCGCAGCGACCGTACGGCGGGCGTCCGGTGCGCGTTCTGGGCGAGCAGCGCGTAGAACTGCGGGATGTCGATGACCGGTTCCGAGATCCGCAACGGACCGGCCGGCAGCCGGTCCAGACCACCGGCGATGCGGCGCAGATCCAGCCACGGGATGCCGATGCCCCCGCCGGGGGCGTGCGGATTCAGCCACAGACCCCAGCGGTCGGGGAAGAGCGCGGCGGCGATCTCCAGGCCGGTGACGACCTCGTGGTCACGGTTCCAGCCGGAGGCGGCGAGTTCGGGCGCCGAGGTCACACACGGCGCATAGCCGAGACCGTCGACCTCCATGTTTCCGTACTGCGCATCGGGCGAACCGGCCCGGCCGTGCCACAGCAGCATCCAGACCTGGCCCGCGGCGAGCGCGTGCAGCAGCGCCTCATAGGCGTCGTAACGGCCGGGCGAGACCTGCTGGAGCAGCTGCTCCAGCGCTCCGGCCGCCGCCGGCCCCTGATGCGCACCCGCGCTCACGTGGTCCGTCCCTTCTGTCCGCAGGGCACGTCATGGGTGCGCCCGCCCGTCATCCGTCCAGCTTACGAGTGGTCCCGAGAGTAGAAGGGCCGCACACGCTCCAGCATCCAGTCGGCGACCGGGTCACCCTGGGCGAGGTCGAGCATGACGAGCTGTACGGGCCAGGGCACCGGTACGGCACCGAGCGCACGTCCGAGGGCTGACAGTACCGCTTCGCGGGCGGTGCCGTCGTGCAGTGCCGCGGGGTCGGCGGCGATCTGTACACCGACGAACAGCGCGGGCGTGTCGCCCTCGACACTTGCCAGGGCACGCCGGGCAGTCAGGACAATCCGGGCGCCGGAGAACTCCAGTCCGGCGGCGGCCAGGAAGTCCACCGGTTCGTCCTGCCAGTCCGGCTCGAAGAGCCGCACCCGGCCGCCGCTGGGCAGACCGTCCGGCCCCTGACGCCCCTCCCGGCACAATTCGGCCACCGCGGGAGGCGGCAGCGGGACGCCGACCGCACCGTCCGGGTTGACCGCGATGCCGATGTGCGGGGGCAGCCCGCGGGCGAACTCCCGGGCCGGGGCGACGGTGAAGGGCATGTGCGAGCCGACCACTCGCAAGAACTCCTGCTCGGAGCTGTAGACCGGGACATAGGCCGCGCCGTCGAGCTCGACGGTCGGCAGATCGAGGCCGCGGGTACCGGGACCCGCGCTCTCCGGTCCGCCGCCGTTGGGCAGCGGCACCCAGACCCTGCTGCGGCCCAGCACCTCGACGATCCGGCCCCCGGCGCCCGGGTGCCCGACCGACGCGGCCAGCACCTCTTCGAGCTCGTTCGCCGGCCACGCCAGCTGCGGTATCCCCTGCTCCGGCAATGTCATGTGTATCCACCCGTTCCAAACCGCGCCATCTGGCCAAAGACCCTAGACGAGAAGGCGTGCGGAGGGACCCTCGGGGCACGGAGGCCGCGCACCCGGTCGCGGCTGTCAGCAGAAGCTGACCGTCTCCAGGGCGCTCGCCGCCCGGCGGTCGAGCAGGACGGCCGAGTCGCAGCCCTTCGGCAGCCGGGCCGACTCCGCCGCGCCGACCAGCCGGCCCACCGCCCCGCGGTGCCGCGCGAAGGCGTACCCCGACACCCCGCGCCCCCGCGACTCCTGGCCGGACAGTGCCACCTCGGGCGGCACATCGAGCAGCACCAGATGCAGCCCGCGGCCGCCGCGCACCGCCGAGCGCGCGAGCCAGCCACGCACCCACGCCAGGGTGCCGCAGTCGTGCACCACCACGCTCTCCCCCGAGCGCAGCGCACGGCCCAGCGTCAGGTAGTGGGCGGCCCGGACCAGCGGACGGTAGAGGGCGTACGGCAGCCGGCGCAGCCTGCCGTGTTCCCAGCGCTCGCGGGCGTCCTGCGAGTCGATGCGGTGCACCACGGCGCCGTGGGCGTCCAGCGGCGGTACGACCCGGTGCATCAGGGTGCTCTTGCCGCTGCCCGGCAGACCGGAGACCACCACCAGGTCACCGGCCGGGAAGCGCAGCTCGGCGGCGCCCCTCGCCCGTCCGCGGCCCCTCAGGTCCACGATTTCGGCACCACGCCCCGGCCGGACGACGGGCCGCGGCGCCCGGTCGGCCCGGGGCCCGGCGGCGGGCGGCACCCCGGGCGCAGTGACCCCGGGCGCGGCGGCCGGAGGCACGACGCCTGAAGTGGCTCCGGATGCCGCTTCACTGTGCACGCGATGTCCTCCCCGTCCGGTTCTGCTCCGGTTCGAGTCCGTCCCCTACCCGCAGAGTGTCAAGAAAAGGTAATGCCCATCAAGGCTATTGTCCGATCTGCCCACGTCATGGACGGGGCCACGGTGGGGGCTCCTCTATCGGGCGATCCCGTGCAATGATGTGGCCGCCACGTGCACATCTCGTCTCACCCGTGCACCGCCAATTCCATACCGGCCGCTTGAACCCGCGCGGGAGAGTCCCCGGCCGCCATGGCGGGGCGCCGAAGGAGCAAGTCCTCCCTTGAATCTCTCAGGCCCCTATACCGCGCAGGCGAGGCAGATCTGAAAAGCGAGCCGCAGCCCGGACCACGGGGCGGCTCCACCCAAGGTGCAAACCGGGTCCGTTCGCGGGATCCCGGTGAACCTCTCAGGTTCCGATGACAGATGGGGAGAACGTCTTGTCACCCCTGCCTGGGAGCCCAGAACCATGACTGATGCCCCCCGCCGTACCGCGCTGGACGCCACCCATCGCGCGCTCGGCGCCACCATGACCGACTTCGCCGGCTGGGACATGCCGCTGCGCTACAGCAGCGAGCGTGACGAACACGTCGCCGTCCGTACCCGCGCCGGCCTGTTCGACCTCTCCCACATGGGCGAGATCACCGTCACCGGCCCGCAGGCCGCCGACCTCCTCGACTATGCGCTGGTCGGCAACATCGGGGGCGTCAAGACCGGCCGCGCCCGCTACACCATGATCTGCGAGGCCGGGGGCGGCATCCTCGACGACCTGATCGTCTACCGCCTGGCCGACCAGGAGTACATGGTCGTCGCCAACGCCTCCAACGCCCAGGTGGTGCTGGACGCGCTGACCGCGCGGGCGGGCGGCTTCGACGCCGCGATCCGCGACGACCGGGACGCCTACGCGCTGCTCGCGGTGCAGGGCCCAAAGTCGCCCGGCATCCTCAAGAAGGTCACCGACGCCGACCTGGACGGCCTGAAGTACTACGCGGGCCTGCCCGGCACCGTCGCCGGCGTCGAGGCGCTGATCGCCCGTACCGGCTACACCGGCGAGGACGGCTTCGAGCTGTTCGTCCGGCCGGCCGACGCGGTCGCCCTCTGGGAGGCGCTGACCGAGGCCGGCAAGGACGCCGGTCTGGTGCCCTGCGGCCTGTCCTGCCGGGACACCCTGCGTCTGGAAGCGGGCATGCCGCTGTACGGGCACGAGCTGACGAGCGCGACCACCCCGTTCGACGCGGGCCTGGGCCGGGTCGTGAAGTTCGAGAAGACGACCAACAACGGCGACTTCGTCGGCCGTACCGCGCTGGCGGAGGCCGCCGAGCGCGCCGGGACGAACCCGCCGCGCAAGCTGGTCGGCCTGATCGCCACGGGCCGCCGGGTCCCGCGCGCCGGCTACCCGGTCGTCACGGCCGACGGCACGGTCATCGGTGAGGTCACCTCCGGGGCCCCCTCCCCCACCCTCGGCAAGCCGGTCGCCATCGCCTACGTCGACGCCGCCTACGCCACACCGGGCACCGAGGGTGTGTGCGTGGACATCCGTGGAAGCCATGAGCCGTACGAGGTCACCGCTCTGCCGTTCTACAAGCGGCAGAAGCAGTAGCTCACCCGCGGCGGACCCGGCAGCGGTGCGCACCCGTGCGTTTCACTGTGCAAGCCCCTCCCCCTCGGCGTCCCCAGGGGCGACCCCCTTCACGACCACACCCTCGCGTACAGGAGAATCGAGCCATGAGCAACCCCCAGCAGCTGCGCTACAGCAAGGAGCACGAGTGGCTGTCGGGCGCCGAGGAAGGCGTCTCGACGGTCGGCATCACCGAGCACGCGGCCAACGCGCTCGGCGACGTCGTCTACGTGCAGCTCCCCGAGGTCGGTGCCACGGTCGCGGCGGGCGAGACCTGCGGCGAGCTGGAGTCGACCAAGTCGGTCAGCGATCTCTACTCGCCCGTCGACGGTGAGATCACCGAGATCAACGAGGATGTCGTCAACGACCCCTCGCTGGTGAACACCGCCCCGTTCGAGGGTGGTTGGCTGTTCAAGGTGAAGATCAGCGGCGAGCCGGGCGAACTGCTCTCGGCCGACGAGTACGCCGCCTTCATCCAGAGCTGAGCCGCCGGCTCCCCTCCGCCACCGCCCCCGCGGAAGCTCCCCCGGGTTCCGTCCGGGGGACCCCCTCGCGCCCCTGACTCCCCCAGGAAGACTCATGTCGCTTCTGAACAGCTCCCTCCACGAGCTCGACCCCGATGTCGCCGCCGCCGTCGACGCCGAACTCCACCGCCAGCAGTCCACCCTCGAAATGATCGCGTCGGAGAACTTCGCCCCCGTCGCCGTCATGGAGGCCCAGGGCTCGGTCCTCACCAACAAGTACGCCGAGGGCTACCCCGGCCGCCGCTACTACGGCGGCTGCGAGCACGTCGATGTCGTCGAGCAGATCGCCATCGACCGCATCAAGGCCCTCTTCGGCGCCGAGGCCGCGAACGTCCAGCCGCACTCCGGCGCCCAGGCCAACGCCGCCGCCATGTTCGCCCTCATCAAGCCGGGCGACACCATCCTGGGCCTCAACCTCGCCCACGGCGGGCACCTGACCCACGGCATGAAGATCAACTTCAGCGGCAAGCTCTACAACGTGGTGCCCTACCACGTCGACGAGAAGACCAACCTCGTCGACATGGAAGAGGTCGAGCGCCTGGCCAAGGAGCACCGCCCCAAGCTGATCGTCGCCGGCTGGTCCGCCTACCCGCGCCAGCTCGACTTCGCCGCGTTCCGGCGCATCGCCGACGAGATCGGCGCCTACCTCATGGTCGACATGGCGCACTTCGCCGGCCTGGTCGCCGCCGGTCTGCACCCCAACCCGGTGCCGCACGCCCACGTCGTGACCACCACCACCCACAAGACCCTCGGTGGCCCCCGCGGCGGTGTGATCCTCTCCACCCAGGAGCTGGCCAAGAAGATCAACTCCGCGGTCTTCCCCGGCCAGCAGGGCGGGCCCCTGGAGCACGTCATCGCCGCCAAGGCCGTCTCCTTCAAGGTCGCCGCCTCCGACGACTTCAAGGAGCGCCAGCAGCGCACCCTCGACGGCGCCCGGATCCTCGCCGAGCGCCTGGTCCAGGACGACGTCAAGCAGCACGGCGTCTCCGTCCTGTCCGGCGGCACCGACGTCCACCTCGTCCTCGTCGATCTGCGCGACAGCGAGCTCGACGGCCAGCAGGCCGAGGACCGCCTCCACGAGGTCGGTATCACCGTCAACCGCAACGCGATCCCCAACGACCCGCGGCCCCCGATGGTCACCTCCGGCCTGCGCATCGGCACCCCGGCGCTGGCCACCCGCGGCTTCCAGGCCGACGACTTCCGCGAGGTCGCCGACATCATCGCCGAAGCCCTCAAGCCCGCCTACGACGCCGAAGCCCTCAAGGCCCGCGTCACCGCGCTCGCGGAGAAGTTCCCGCTGTACCCGTCCCTGTGACGCGTCGGCTGCGCTGAGCCCGCTGCCCGTCGGCCGGCGGGCAGCGGGTGCCCGGGCGGTGGACCCGGGGCGGACCGTCCCGGGCCCACGGCCCGTACACCCGCTCCTCCTCTTCCCCGCCCCCCGGTGCCCTCCCGCGCTTCCGCGCATGCATGACCGCGGCGGCAAAGGGCAGCAGCCTTCCACGGGCCGCGGGATCGCGGCCGGGCCCGTGCCCACAACACCAGAGCCGGACAGCCTGCCCGGCGGGCCGCGGCCCGTGCCCCGCCCGGCATCCCCCGAGCTGCGTTTCCACGACGCCACCGACCGTTGCCCCCGGCGACGGGAGTCCGACATGTCCCGTCCTGCGGCACCGCCCCGGGTCCGCGTTACCCTCGACCAGCGGCGCAGAAACGTCCCCTCTGCCCCATTGCTCCATCGCCAGACCGCTCCATCGCTCCACCGTCCACCACGAGCAGACAAGGGAGTCCGCCCCCGTGGCCATCTCCGTCTTCGACCTCTTCTCCATCGGCATCGGCCCCTCCAGTTCCCACACCGTCGGCCCGATGCGCGCCGCCCGGATGTTCGCGGGACGCCTCAAGAAGGACGGTCTGCTCGCCCAGACGGCCACCGTGCGCGCCGAGCTGTTCGGCTCGCTGGGCGCCACCGGCCACGGCCACGGCACCCCCAAGGCCGTCCTCCTCGGCCTGGAAGGCCACTCCCCCCGCACCGTCGACGTCGAGTCCGCCGACGCCGAGGTCGAGCGCATCCGGGAGACCAAGCGGCTGCGGCTGATGGGCGCGGAGATAGGCGCCGCGCACGAGATCGACTTCGACGAGTCGGCCGAGCTGATCCTGCACCGGCGCCGGGCCCTGCCCTACCACGCCAACGGCATGACGCTGTGCGCGTACGACGCCGCGGGCGCACCCCTGCTGGAGAAGACCTACTACTCGGTCGGCGGCGGTTTCGTCGTCGACGAGGACGCGGTCGCCGGCGAAAACCCGATCGTGCCCGACGACACCGTGCTGAAGTACCCCTTCCGCACCGGCGACGAACTGCTGCGGCTGTCCCAGGACACCGGCCTGTCCATCTCCGCCCTGATGCTGGAGAACGAGAAGGCCTGGCGCACCGAGGAGGAGATCCGGGCCGGGCTGCTGGAGATCTGGCAGGTCATGCAGGCGTGCGTCACCCGTGGCATGTCCCGTGAGGGGATCCTGCCCGGTGGGCTCAAGGTGCGCAGGCGGGCCGCCAATGCCGCCCGCGCCCTGCGTTCCGAGGGCGACGCGGCCGCCCGCGCGATGGAGTGGACCACCCTCTACGCGATGGCCGTCAACGAGGAGAACGCGGCCGGCGGCCGGGTGGTGACCGCCCCCACCAACGGCGCCGCCGGCATCATCCCCGCGGTCCTGCACTACTACCTCAACTTCGTGCCCGGCGCCGACGAGGACGGTGTGGTCCGCTTCCTGCTGGCCGCCAGTGCGATCGGCATGCTCTTCAAGGAGAACGCCTCCATCTCCGGCGCCGAGGTCGGCTGCCAGGGCGAGGTCGGCTCCGCCTGCTCGATGGCCGCCGGCGGCCTCGCCGAGGTCCTGGGCGGCTCCCCCGAGCAGGTCGAGAACGCCGCCGAGATCGGCATGGAGCACAACCTGGGCCTGACCTGCGACCCCGTCGGCGGCCTCGTCCAGATCCCGTGCATCGAGCGCAACGGCATGGCCGCCGTCAAGGCCGTCACCGCCGCCCGCATGGCCCTGCGCGGCGACGGCCGCCACCACGTCTCCCTCGACAAGGTCATCAAGACCATGAAGGACACCGGCGCCGACATGAGCGTCAAGTACAAGGAGACCGCACGCGGCGGCCTCGCGGTCAACATCATCGAGTGCTGATTGACGACCCTGGAGGCCCTGACCAGCGCGTTCGTTTCTTCCGGCGCTGTCAGGGCCTCTCCCTTTTCCGGTCCCTTTCCTGGTCGGCGGGCCGGTCGTCCGCCGGGTCGTCCGTCCGGCTATCGGCCGATCTCCCAGGCGAAGGGCGGGAGTTCGCGGGCTCGGGAGTAGATGTCCAGGGCCTGGCTGGTGGGGACGAAGGGGTGGACCCGGGCGCCTTCGAGGCCGGCCAGCAGGCGGGCGCAGTGGTGGACGCAGCCGGCGACCTCTCTGCCCTGGCGGTCGACGATGGTGGCGGCGTCACGGGAGCCCTCGCACGGGGTGGGGTCCTTGGCGGCGGCGGCCGGGCAGCGGCTGGGCGGGGTGCCGGCCGCGGCGGTCCGGTCGGCTGACCGGCGCGGCGGCGAAGCGTCGAGTGGCTGGTGCATCGTGAGCCCCCTGGTGCTGCGGTGGTTCGTGCTGTGCGCGTGCGCCGTGGCGGAATCGGTTCGGTCGTCCCGGCGCCCAGGACAGTGCTGCTCGGCGTGGGACACGTCCATGCCGCCTTGGGGAAGACCTGGTCCGATCGTCAGCTATTCATGGGAATGTGCGCCATGAGGCGCCTTCGCCGATCGGGGCCGGGCTGGTCCGGCGGGGCAGGCGAAGGGCTCCAGGAGCAGTGCGAGAGCGAGCAGGGTGGCCGCCAGCAGCCAGCCGGCCAGGACATCGCCCGGCCAGTGGACGCCCAGATAGACGCGGGTGAGGCCGACTCCGGCAGCCCAGAGGGCCAGTACCACGCACCAGGTGCGGGCCACGGCGGGGCGGGCGCGCCGGGCGATGCCCCAGGCCAGGATTCCGGCCGCGAGCGCCGAGGTGGTGGCGTGGCCGGAGGGCAACGCGTAGCCGGAGGCGTGCGCGGCCCAGTCCTCGGCCGGCGGGCGGGGGCGGGCGAGCAGTTCCATCAGGCCGTAACGGATCGCCTGGCCGACGGCGAGGACGGCTGCGGCGCAGATCACCGCGCGCAGCCGGCCCACCGCACCGCGGCCGGCCAGCAGGCCGGCGAGCACCGCCAGCAGATAGGGAACCGGCCCACTGCCGGTGGCGGTCAGCGCGCGGGCCAGGGAGCGCTGCGGCTCGCCGTGGTGAGCCGTGGACCAGTGGAGGGCGGCTTGTTCGGGGGCGAGTGGTGCTCCGTGGCGCAGGGACACGGTGAGGGCCACGGCGGTGAAGAGCGCGGCGCAGACCGCGGCGAAGGTCAGGAGTGGGGCGGGGGCGGGACGGCGCCAGGGGGTGGGCTCGGGGTGCGGGTCGGGGCTCGGGGCCGGCTCCGGGTCCGGGTCCGGCCGCTGCGGGCCCGGGCCTGGTTCCGGTGCCCGTTCCGGTTCGGGTTCCCTCCCCCGTCCCGGTTTCCGATCCCGTCCCGGTTTCCGATCCCGTCCCGGTTCCCGTCCCGGCGCCGTCACCGCGCGGCCGCCAGGGGGCACGGCCGGGTGGCGCGGATCCGGTCGAGGGCGGGGGCTGTCCGGCAGGGCCGCTGTTCGTCGAAGAGGATCTTGACGAGGTCGTTGACGAGGAAGGCGGCGACCACGACGAGAGGGGTGGCCGGCGCCGGCACCATGGCACCGGAGGCGCCGCTCCCGGCACGCCACCAGCCGATCAGCATGGGGGCGGCGAAGAGCGCGAGGCCGTGGTCGGCCCGGTAGGAGAGGAGGGTGTTCAGGGTGTGCGGGGCGTGCTGGGCGAGGTAGACGATCCGGGTGTACGGGCCGCCGTCGATCGAGGCTCCCCCGAAGGCGAGGTGGGTCACGGGGCTCTCCTTGACGGCTCGGCGCTCTGCGGTGCGGTGCTCTGTGGCGCGGTGCTCCGGGAGGTGCTTCAGACGTCGGGGGGCGGTGTCGGGCGGCCGGGGGCCGTTTGCGGGCGTCTGCGGGAGCGGAGCAGTTCGACGGCGAGCGGGGCCAGCGATACCAGCACCACCAGGGCGACCATCGGCAGCAGATAGCGGTCGACATTCGGTACCGATGCGCCCAGGGCGTATCCGGCGAGGGTGAGGCCGAGCGTCCAGAGCAGCCCGCCGGCGATCTGCCAGAGGGCGAAGGTACGGGCGGGCACGTCCAGGGCGCCGGCCAGCGGATTCAGCACGGTGCGGACGACGGGGACGAAGCGGGCGAGGACGATGGCCTTGCCGTGGCCGTAGCGTGCGAGGAACTCCTCGGCGCGGGCGGCGCCCTCGTGCAGCCGGCGGGCGCGGCTGCGGGCCAGCAGGGCGCGGCCACCGCGCCGGCCGATCCAGTAGCCGGTCTGGGAGCCGGCGAGCGTACCGACGGCGGCAGCCGTGAGGACCTGGGGCAGCACGAGGTGGACGGCGCCGCCGGTGCCCGGGGCGCACAGCAGTCCGGCGGTGAACAGCAGGGAGTCGCCGGGCAGGAAGAAGCCGATCAGCAGCCCGGTCTCGGCGAACAGCACGACGGCGACGCCCAGCGCACCGAACGCGGCCAGCAGGGAGCCGGCATCGAGCACGTTCACGGCCTGGTCGACCGCTGTCACCTGCGGAAACGCGGCGGCTGCGGACATGTCAGCGGCCCCTCCCATAATGGGTTGCGGGCCCGGCTTCCGGCCGGCCCGACCGACTACAGTCCCGTAGACGGTCTACGGCACTGTAGACGACGAACAGGTGAAGGGCGTTCCATGTCGGAGACATCACCCGCGCAGCGGCGCCCGGCCGGGGAGCTGGAGGCGAGCGTGCTCGCGGCGCTCTGGGCGGCCGGCGGGCCGCTGAGCCCCGCCGAGGTGCAGAGCGCGCTGGGCGGCCGGCTCGCGCGGACCACTGTCACCACGATCCTCACACGGCTGCACGACAAGGGGGCGGTCTCCCGCGCCCGGGCCGGCCGCGGTTTCGTGTACTTCCCCATACAGGACTCCGCGGGGCTGACCGCCCGGCGGATGCGCAGCGAACTCGACAAGCAGGACGACCGCGGCACCGCGCTCGCCCGCTTCGTCTCCCAGCTGACCAGTGAGGACGAGCAGTTGCTGCGGTCCCTTCTGGACGACGCGGAAGGCGCCCCCGAGGGACCCGGGGCCGGCTCGCGGCCCGGCCCTGGCCCCGGCACCAGCACCAGCACCGGCACCGACCCCGGCACCGCAGCCGCGCCATGATCGTCGCCGTGTGGATCCCCCTGCTGATGCCGCTGCTCGCGGTGCCGGCCGCCCGCCGGCTGGCGGAGTCGCTGCCGCCGCGCGCCGCGGCCTGGCTGCTGACCGGCTGCGCGGTCGCGCTGGCCGGCTGTACGACCGCGGCGCTCGGCCTGCTGCTGACCGCCGGGGCGCTGCGACTGCCGCCGGTCGCCGCCCTGGACCATCTCTCCCTGCCGCTGCTGGGCGGCGATCCGGTTGTGTCGGTCCCCGCCGCCGGTGCCGCCGCCGGTCTGCTCGGCGCCACCGCCGTCGCCGCCGTCCATCGCATGCGCCGCCACCACACCGAACTCCGTACCGCGCGCCTCGCCACCGACGCCCACCCCACCTCCGGCGATCTGTGCGTCCTGCCGCACGCCGCGCCCGACGCCTACGCCCTGCCGGGACGGCCGGGCCGGGTGGTGGTCACGGCCGGGATGCTGCGGGCCCTGCCCCCGGACGAGCGGGAGGCGCTGTTCGCCCATGAGCGCGCCCATCTCGCGGGCCGGCACCATCTCTTCCTGCTCACGGCCGCGCTGGCCGCGGTCTGCCACCCCCTGCTCCGGCCCCTGCGCGCCCCGCTGGCCTACGCCCTGGAACGCTGGGCCGACGAAACCGCCGCCTCCCGGGTGGGCGACCGCCGCGTCACCGCCCGCGCCATCGGCCGCGCCGCGCTGGCCGCCCGCCCCGCCGCCGCGGACGCCCACCGCCCCGGCACCGTCCTCGCCGCGGCCACCGGCCCGGTCCCCCGCCGCGTCGCCGCCCTCCTGGCCCCCGAACGACCCGCGCCCCCTCCGCCGCGCACCGCCGTCCACGGCCGCCGCCTGATCGCCGCAGCCGCCCTGCTTGCCTGTCTGGGCCTGTCCGCGGCCTCCGCGCTGGACGCCGCGACCGATCTTCACGAGACGGTGGAGACCGCTCACGTTTTCGGCCGTCCCGTCGTGGGGCAACGTGCGTGGGGGCGGGCCGGCATGGTCTTTTTCCCGTGCCGACACGGTGCACCGGACCGCCCAGGTCCACCCCCACCGGCCTTCTTCCCACCCCCAACGGGAGGGGACGGGCCGGAGCGGGTGGGGTGCCGGACGTAAAGCGAAGCAGTCCGGCACCCCACCCGCTCCGGCCCGTCCCCTCCCGTGGGTGAGTAAGTGAGGGTGGGTGGGGGGCTTGTCCGACGTCTCGGTGCGGGGTGGAAGGTTCTCCGACGCGGCAACGTCCATCTCCTCGGCTCGAAAGTCCATTGCTCCGGTGCGGTGGGCAGGTGAAGCCTGCTGGCGCGAAGGCTCGCACGACTCGTCCCTGTACCTCGTCGCACCGAGGAGGACCGAAGGATGCACCGAACGCGCACCGCGGCGGCCACCGCGTGGGCCGTGGCCCTGGCCGTGCTCCCTCTGACGGGCATGGCCGGGCCGCCGGGCGGCGGCGGGCAGGCGGGGCGGGACGGCGCCCGGGACGGTCTGGGAGTTGCCGCTTCCCGTGCCCTCTCCCCCACGCCCCGGTCCGTCCGGAGCCGGTCCGACCAGGTCACCATCACCCGCTCCGTGACGGTCGTCGCCGGGCCGGACACCGATGCCCCGGCACTGGCCGTCGTCGAGAAATCGCTCAAGGACGCCGGTGCGGACCGGGTCGTACGGGCCGGAAGGGACCCGGGGGACGGGCAGCTGGCGGTGTATGTGGGCGGGGCGGGGGCGTCGCGCGCGTTGCGGGCACTGGGGGCCCGGGGGCCGGACGGGCTGCCCGCCGGGGGCTATGCGCTGGCCGTCGGCGGGGGCCGGATCGCGTTGTCCGGCAAGGACGCCACCGGTACGTACTACGCCGCGCAGTCGCTGCGGCAGCTGCTCCCCCACCGGGAGCGGCCGGGCGCGCGGGTGCGGGGCACCGCCGTACGCGACTGGCCGGCCACCCCGCTGCGGGGTGTCATCGAGGGCTTCTACGGAACCCCTTGGTCGCACGAGGCCCGGCTCGACCAGCTCGACTTCTACGGCGAGCACAAGATGAACATCTATGTGTACTCGCCCAAGGACGACCCCTACCTGCGGGCGAAGTGGCGCGACCCCTACCCCGCGGACCGGCTCGCGCAGCTCAAGGAGCTGGTGGACCGGGCGCACGAGCGGCATGTGGAATTCACCTACGCGCTCTCCCCGGGGCTGTCGGTCTGCTACAGCTCCGACGCGGACCGCAAGGCAGTGACCGCCAAGTTCCAGACGCTGTGGGACATCGGGGTGCGGACCTTCGCGGTGCCGCTGGACGACATCAGTTACACGGACTGGAACTGCGCGGCGGACAAGGACGCGTTCGGGACCGGCGGCGGGGCGGCGGGGGCGGCGCAGGCGCAGCTGCTCAATCGCGTCCAGCAGGAGTTCATCGCCCGGCATCCCGGTGCCGGGCCGCTGCAGATGGTGCCGACCGAGTACTACGACGTGAAGCCGTCGCCGTACAAGAAGGCGCTGGCCGCCCGGCTGGACAAGGACGTACTGGTCGAGTGGACGGGCGTGGGGGTGATCGCGCCGACGATGACCGTGGCCCAGGCGCGGCAGGCCCGGGAGGTGTTCGGGCACCCGATCCTGACGTGGGACAACTACCCGGTCAATGACTATGTGACCAGCCGGTTGCTGCTCGGGCCGTTCAACGGCCGGGAGAAGGGGCTGCCGGGGCAGCTGGCGGGGATCACCGCGAACCCGATGATCCAGCCTGCCGCGTCCAAGCTCGCGCTGTACACGGTGGCCGACTACGCGTGGAACGACACGGCGTATGACGCCCGTGCCTCCTGGGGTGCGGCGATCGCGGAGCTGGCCGGCGGCGACGCCCGGACGGCACGGGCGCTGCGTGCCTTCGCCGATGCCCACTACGCCTCGTCGCTCAATCCGCAGCAGGCGCCTGAACTGGCCGCTGCCATAGCGCAGTTCGGCAAGGACGGCGATGTGCGGCGGCTGGACGGGGTGCTGCGGAACCTGCGGGACGCGCCGGGGGTGCTGCGGGACCGGCTCGCCGACCGGGGGTTCGTCAAGGACAGCGGGCCGTGGCTGGATGCCACCCGGGCCTGGGGTGTCGCGGCGCGCGGTGCCCTTCAGCTGATCGAGGCCACCAGGGCGGGGGACGATGCCAAGGCCTGGCAACTGCGGCAGCACGTACCGGAGTTGGTGCGGACCGCCGCCTCGTTCGTGTATGTGGACATGTCGGGGAAGAGGGTTCCGGTGCTGGTGGCGGACGGAGTGCTGGACACCTTCGTCGAGGCGGCGGTGGCCGAGCACGACGCGGCGCTGGGCGTCGTCGGCCGTCCGAAGGGGTCGACGAATCTGGCCGTCTACCAGGACCACGCGGCCTCCCGGATGACCGATGGTGACGATGCCACCTACTTCTGGAGCGGCGCGGCGCCCCGGGCCGGCTCCTTCGTGGAGCTGGATCTGCGTGCGGAGCGTGCGCTGGGGACCGTACGGCTGGCGATGGGCAAGAGCGGCAGCCCGGACGACTATCTGCGGCACGGCGTCCTGGAGTACTCGTCGGACCACAGGAACTGGCACCCGCTGGCCTCGTTCGACGGGACGGCCGAGGCCGTCGCGGAACCGCCGGCCGGGACCAGGGCCCGGTATGTCCGCGCACGGGCCACTGCGGCGCAGGACAACTGGCTGGTGGTGCGGGAGTTCACGGTGGCCGGGGACGGTGCGGCGACGGTGGCCGGCGGCCCGCCCGCGGCGGCGGGCAGCGCGCTGCGGTCGGCGGGGGACGGTGACCCGGCGACCGCCTATCGCGCGGCGCGTTCGGCGCAGCCGGGTGAGGCGCTGGAGTTCACCCCGGACGCGCCCCGCAGGGCGCGGTCCGTCACCGTCCTCCGGCCGCAGGGCGCACCCGCCGGGGCGGCGGCGGTCGAGGTCCGTACGGGCGGTGCCTGGCGCACGCTCGGCACGCTGTCCGGGGCCTTGACGCGGCTGCCGGCCGGCGACGGCGCGATCGGGGGCGTGCGCCTGGTCTGGCGGGACGGGGCACCGGCGCCCGAGGTCAATGAGGTGATACTGCACTGAGGGGAACCGAGGGACTGACGGGGGGGGCACCTTTTCCGACGGGCCGCGTCATCGAGCCCTCGGTCCGTGCCGTGCGTCCTACTCTGAGGCTCTGGCCGCCGCCCTCGTCCCGGAGGAGACCGACCCATGGCCCGACCCGCGCCCGATGCCCCCCGTCCGACCGCGGCCGCCGTGCTCGATGACGCGGTCCGTTCCCTCGCCCCGGACACCGATGCCAACCGGCTGGTCTCGCGGATCGAGGCGGGGGCGGCGCCGCGCTCCGTGTTCGCCACCTTCGCCCTCGAACAGCATCATGTGATCAGCGCCGACCGGCTCAGCTTCCAGCATCTGGCGCGGCGGGCGGACGGCGATCCGCCCGTGGCCGACTTCTTCGACCTGCTCGCCCAGGGCGAGGCGCTGGCCATGAAGCAGCTGGCCGGGCTGGCGGACGCCTGTGAGCTGAGCGAGCGGCAGATCGCGGAGTACCAGCCGCGCCCCGGGTGCCAGGCCTACCCCTCCTACGCGGCGCGGCTCGCCCTTGGCGGCGAGCCGTCCGACGTGGCGATCGCGCTGACCGCCAACTTCGCGGCGTGGGGCGGCTATTGCGCGATCGTGGAAGCCGCGATGCGGGACCACTACGCCTTCCCCGAGGAGGCTTGTCGGTTCTTCGGCTTCTTCGCCGGTCCGGCACCGGCCGTCGACGAGAAGGCACGCCAGGCGGTGCAGCACGGCCTCGACACCGGCCAGGCGCGGCCGGTCACGGCGCACCGCTACGGCCGCCTCCTCCAGGCGTATGAACTCATGTTCTGGAACTGCGTCGCCGAGTGATCCGGGCGTAGGGCCTGTCGTCGACGTCCCGCCTGCGGACGAGGGTGCCTCGCCGGTGGAGCGGGGCGGGCCGGCCGCGGTCAGGCGTGGTGCGGCCGTTCGAGCAGCCGGCCGGTGGGGGCGGCAAGGGTGGTGCCGTCGTGGACCTCCCGGCCGCGCAGCCAGGTGGACCGTACGACACCGTGCAGGGTCTTGCCGGCGTAGGCGGTGATCTTGTTGCGGTGCTGGAGGGCCTGCGGGTCGACGGTGAAGGTCTCCTCGGGGGCGAGGACCGCGAAGTCCGCGTCCCGGCCGGGCTCGATGGCCCCCTTGTGGCCGAGTCCGGCCAGCGCCGCGGGCGCGGTGGCCATCCAGCGCACCACGTCATCGAGGGTGTGACCGCGCTCGCGGGCCTCGGTCCAGATGGCGGGCAGGCCGAGCTGGAGGGAGGAGATGCCGCCCCAGGCCGCGCCGAAGTCGGCGGTCTTGAGGTCGGCGGTGGAGGGCGAGTGGTCGGAGACGATGCAATCGAGGGTGCCGTCGGCCAGTCCCTCCCACAGGGCGTCCCGGTTAGCGGCCTCGCGGATCGGCGGGCAGCACTTGAACTCCGTTGCGCCGTCCGGGATTTCCTCGGCGGTCAGGGTGAGGAAGTGCGGGCAGGACTCGACGGTGATCTTGACGCCCTCGCGCTTGGCGGCGGCGATCAGGGGCAGCGCGTCGCTGGAGGACAGGTGCAGGACGTGTACCCGCGCGTCGAGCCGCCGGGCGAGCGCGATCAGTCCGGCGATGGCGTCGTTCTCGCAGGCGCGGGGGCGGGAGGCGAGGAAGTCGGCGTACTTCGGGCCGTGCGGCTGGGGGGCCGCGCCCAGATGGCCGGGGTCCTCGGCGTGCACGATCAGCAGGCCGCCGAAGCCCGCGATCTCACCGAGGGCGGCGGCCAGTTGCTCCTGGTCGAGCTCGGGGAACTCGTCCACGCCCGAGGGCGAGAGAAAGCATTTGAAACCGAAGACACCGGCGTCGTGCAGCGGCCGCAGCTCCTTGACGTTGCCGGGGATGGCACCGCCCCAGAAGCCGACGTCGACATGGGCCTTGGGGCGGGCGACCGCGCGCTTGGTGTCGAGGTGGGCGGCCGTGGTGGTGGGCGGGAGGCTGTTGAGCGGCATGTCCAGGAGGGTGGTGATACCGCCGGCCGCGGCCGCGCGGGTGGCGGTCCAGAAGCCCTCCCACTCGGTGCGGCCGGGGTCGTTGACGTGGACGTGGGTGTCGACGAGGCCGGGCAGCAGGACATCGTCACCGAAGTCCCGTACCCGCGCCCCGGCCGGAGCCTCGGCGTCGTGCGGCAGCACCGCGGTGATCGTGCCGCCCGCGACGGTGACGGACGCGGCGCGCGTCCCCTGGGGGGTGACGACGCGTGTGGAGCGCAGCACCAGCTCTGTTTCGGACACCCGGTCCCCTCCTCGTTTCTGTCTTCATCGTTGCGTCCGGGCCTACGGGGCGCACGGCCGCCGCGAGGTGCCGTGGCATCCGGGGCACGGACGCCCGTAGGAACGGCCTGCGGGAACGGCCCGCGAAGACCACGAATTCAACAATCTGTTGAACGAGTCTTCACTCCGGACCGCGGCCCGTCAAGACCCCTCGACCGGCACCGGCACAGCGAGCGCCCCGGCCCCCTGCGGCGCCGCGGGTTCCTCCGCCACAACGGCCCCGACGTGCGACGGGATGATCTCCTCCGGGACCGGGCCGGCGCCGGCCGCGGCGCGCTCACGGCGGGAGAGCAGGGCGTAGAGCGCCCCGGCGAGCCCCATCCCGAAGATCCAGGAGAACGGCGCGACCACGGCGAAGGCCGGGACGAGGGCGAGCGCGGCACAGACCGCGGCGGCCGGCAGGAAAGCGGCCACGGCCTTCGGGTTGTAGCCCCTGCGGTAGAAGTAGGCGCCCCGGGCGTCGGCCGAGAACAGCGCATCGACGTCGATCCGGCCGCGGCGCACCAGGTGGTAGTCGACGAGCAGGATCGCCACCAGGGGGCCGAGGAAGGCGCCGAGCGCTCCCAGGAAGTACTGGATCACCAGCGCGGACGAATAGAGCTTCCAGGGCATGACGACGATCGCCAGCACCGCGGTGATCATGCCGCCGCGCTTGAAGTTCAGGTACTTCGGCGCGAGGTTGGCGAAGTCGTAGGCGGGCGAGACGAAGTTGGCGACGACATTGATGCCGATGGTGGCGACGATGAAGGCCAGCGCGCCGATGACCGTGACCACCGGATTGTCGATCTTCTGGATCACCTTCACCGGGTCGTAGATCGCCTCGCCGAAGACCGAGATCGTGCCCGCGGTGACGAGGACGGCGACCACGGCGAAGGCGGTGAAGTTCACCGGCAGCCCGATCAGATTGCCGCGCCGGTAGGAGCGGTGGTCGGGGGTGAAGCGGGCGAAGTCGGCGTAGTTGAGGACCAGGGTCAGGAAGGTGGCGACGGTCAGGCTGACCGCGATCAGGCTCTGCTCGGCCTGGGCGGGGCCGCTGAGGCCGGTGAGGCTGCGGGTCAGCGAGATGTCACCGCCGGCCTTGACGACCAGATACACCGCGAGCGCGAGGACGACCAGCCAGACCACCGGCCCGGTCGCGAAGTCCTGGACCTTGCGGATGAACTCCATCCCCCGGGTCAGCAGGACGGCCTGCAGCCCCCACATCACCAGGAAGGCGACCCAGCCCAGCGTGGACAGTCCCAGCACCGAGTTGTGGTGGTAGGCCGCCAGCCCGGGCGCGAGCTGCAGCGTCAGCAGGACCACGGCGGTGGAGGCCAGCCAGGTCTGGATGCCGTACCAGGCCACGGCCATGACCGCGCGCAGCAGGGCGGGGATGTTGGCGCCGTAGACGCCCCAGCTGGCGCGGGCGAGCACCGGGTAGGGGACGCCGGTCCGGTGCCCGGCGTGCCCCATCCGGTTCATCAGCCAGTGGACGATCGTGATGCCGGCCAGCAGCGCCACGAACACCTCCCAGGCGGGCAGGCCGAGCACGAACAGGCTGGCGGCGAAGGCGTAGTTGCTGATCGCGTGGGTGTCGGACATCCACAGCGCGAAGATGCTGTACGTGCCCCAGGTGCGCTCGGGGGCCGGTGCCAGGTCCCCGTTGAAGAGGCGTGGGTCCGGCTGCGGGGGCTTCGGGGGTGTGGTCACGTGTCCTCCCGGGCGGGTGGGGTGGAGCTTACAGCGGCATGGGGGCCAGTTGTCAGATGTCTGATGTCTGTACGGAAAATGCGGCGGGACGTGGGGAGTCCTGGGCACGCCCCGGGGACGGGCGCAGATGTGTGCTCAGCGGCCAGGAGCCGATGGCCTTGGGGCGGGGCGGTGCGAAGCTGCGTCCCGCGCTGGTGGTCAGCCCGAGACCGACGACAGCCTCCGCGAACTTCACCGCGGCGGCGACCCCGTCGACCACGGGAATCCCCAGCGCCGCCGCGACCCTCTCCTGGAGTCCGGCCATGCCCCCACAGCCCAGGCAGATCACCTCGGCGCCGGCCCGGACCACCTCGCGGGCGGTCTCGATGATCACTTCGACGGTCCGCTCCGGGTCCTCCTCCAGTTCCAGGACACCGAGCCCGGTGCCGCGCACCGCGGCGCAACGCTGCAGCAGCCCGGCGGTCAGCAGCCGGTCCCGGATCTGCGGTACGGCACGGTCGAGCGTGGTGACGATGCCGTAGGCGTGGCCGAGCATCATCGCCATCTGGGCGGCGCTCTCGGTGATGTCCAGGACGGGGACGTCCAGCAGCTCCTGGGCGCCCTCCCGGCCCGGCTCGCCGAACCCGGCCATGACCAGCGCGTCGAAGGGCGTATCGAAGGTGGCGAGCCGGTCCAGCACGGCCGCGGCGCTGAGATAGCCCTCGAAGTGACCCTCGATCGACTCCGGCCCCCACCGGGGCTGGGTCGCGATGATCTCGGTGCCCGGGGCGGCGGCCGCGGTGGCGGTGACGCGGATGGCGGCGGTCATGGAAGCCGTGGTGTTCGGGTTCATGACGAGAAGGCGCATGACTCTCCAAACGATTTGGAGGATTCCACAGAATGAACAGTAGGTTTCGCGCAGCAGAACGTAGCTACGGCCCCTGGCGCCGTCAAGGGTTCGCGGCTAGGAGCTTGCCGGTCAGCTCGCACCGTGAGACAAAGAGGGCCTGACCGGCGGGAACGAGTGTGCGAGAGACCGTGTGCCCGCGTAACGGGACCGGTAGGCTTCTCCGGTCGGGCCCGGCGCCCGCCGGCACCGGCCGAGACCGATCCGACCCGCCCCGAAAGGAACGCGACGTGCCGTCGTCCAGCGCCAGCACCTCCGCCGCCGAAGCCAAGCCCGCGGGCGCCAGCGGCGGCGTCCAGTCCCTTGAGCGCGCCTTCGACCTGCTGGAGCGGATGGCCGACGCCGGTGGCGAGGTGGGCCTGAGCGAGCTCTCCAGCAGCAGCGGGCTGCCGCTGCCCACCATCCACCGCCTGATGCGCACGCTCGTCGCCTGCGGCTACGTCCGGCAGCAGCCCAACCGCCGCTACGCACTCGGCCCGCGCCTGATCCGGCTCGGCGAAAGCTCCTCCCGGCTGCTGGGCACCTGGGCCCGGCCGTTCCTGGCCCGCCTGGTCGAGGAGACCGGCGAGACCGCCAACATGGCGCTGCTCGACGGTGACGAGATCGTCTATGTCGCCCAGGTGCCCTCGCGGCACGCGGTGCGGATGTTCACCGAGGTCGGCCGGCGGGTGCTGCCGCACTCCACCGGCGTCGGCAAGGCCCTGCTGGCCCATCACTCCCCGGAGGAGGTCCGCGCCCTGCTCGGCCGCACGGGCATGCCGGCCGCGACCGAGAAGACCATCACCAACCCGGACCGCTTCCTGGAAGCCCTCGCCGATGTGCGCCGCCTGGGCTACGCGGTCGACGACAACGAGCAGGAGATCGGCGTCCGCTGCCTCGCGGTGCCGGTGCCCAACTCCCCCACCTCGGCGGCGATCTCCATCTCCGGACCGACCGGACGGGTGACCGAGGCCGCGACGGACAAGATCGTCCCGGTGCTGCAGGACGTCGCGGCGCAGCTGTCGGTGGCGCTGGCCAATCAGACGCCGGCGTAGGCGCAGCGGACCCCGCGTACCCGCCCGGGTACGCGGTCACCGGCCGCGCGGCAGCTCACCGAAGCGGTCGATCCCCGCACGCACCTCGGTGAGCGCGGGCGACAGCGCACTCACCGAGCCGACCGCCCCGGCGATCAGCAGCAGCGAACGGCGCAGCCGGGGCACCTCCGGCAGGCCGTGGCTCACCATCGCGTCCAGCGCGGCCAGCTCGTCATCGGCCGCCACCCGATCCGGTAACTCGCCCGGAAGCAATGCCAGTTGCCGACGCAGCCGGGCCACCGCCCCGCGTAGCTCCTGGACCCGTGGGTCGTCCTCGACCCCGGTCACCCGTCCGTCCCTCTGCAGCTGCTCCACAACGACGGCGTCCTCCAAGGCCGTTGCCCGTTCCGCCATGCCGGACAGTTAACGCCACTCTGCGCTGATGGCGCCACACGGAGAGCGAAAAAACCGGATCACCGAGCGGAAGCGGCCGGGAACAGCCCGGAACGGCCGTGCCGCGCCATACCCCGAATCGACCTGACGATGCGTCAGCACATGCGTTCCCCTCGCCACCCTTTGGTGTGGGTGCGCACGGTCCGAAGCGTATGCCGCAGCGAGATGGAGCATTCTCCCTTTCAAGGAAATATCCGGCATATCACCGAATCGGAGAGTGTCATGGAGTCCAACTCCGGCCCCGACACCGGCTCGAACCACCACCGCGGCGTCAGCGTCGTGCAACTCATCTGCCGCGCGTACGGCCTCTCCGATGCCTCGGAGATCACCCTGGAGCACATACACCGTTACGTCGCCGAGCGCCGGCGCGCGGAGGAACGCACACCTCACCTGCGCGACCGGCTGCGGCCGGGCATCCCCCGCCCCCGGGCCGCCGGCGACGCGGCCTGACCGGCACCCCCGGGCGAACCGCCCTCACCGGACCGGGAGGCCGGGCGCCACGAGGGAAGCAGCCCCCTGAGGCAAGCACCCTCCATGAGGTAAGCAGTCCCCATGACGCCGAGGACGCCCGGACGGCCGGGAGCACCGCAAGAACAGTCACCACACGCCCGGCCGGGCACCGATGAGGGGCCGCGGCACGCCGGGCGGCCCGGGGGGAGGGTGGCCGGCCTGCTGCTCGCCGCGGGCGGCGGGCGCCGCCTGGGAGGACGGCCCAAAGCGCTGCTCGACCACCGGGGACGGCCGTTGGTCGAACACGCCGCACGGGCACTGTGGGACGGCGGCTGCGACCCCGTGCACATCGTGCTGGGGGCGGCCGCCGGTTCCGTGCGGGAACGGGCCGATCTCTCGGCGTACGGCGTCTCGGAAAACCCGGACTGGGCCCAGGGTATGGGCTCCTCGCTGCGTGTGGGCCTCGCCGCGCTGGCCGGTTCGGGGGCGGATGCGGTGGTGGTGTCGCTGGTGGACCAGCCGGGCATCGGGGCCGCCGCGGTGGCGCGGGTGGTGGCGGCGTACACGGGCGGCACCTCGCTCGCCTCCGCGGCGTACGACGGCCGCCGGGGCCATCCGGTCCTCTTCGGCGCCGGCCGCTGGCCGGACATCGCCGCCACCGCGACGGGCGACCGCGGTGCGCGCGCCTACCTCCAGGAGCATGCGGACGCGCTCACCCTCGTCGAGTGCTCCGACATCGCCGAGCCGTACGACATCGACACGCCGGAGGATCTGCACCGCCTGCGGTGACCGGTCCGCGGCGGCCGCGTACGCCCCTCGGCAACTCCCGTGCGGCGCAAGGGAGTAGATGCAGGGGAAGCGGTAATGGAGAGTGATCGGCATGGCACCGAGAGCCATTCGATCACCGCTTGTGTCGACTCGGAGAATCTTGACATCAACAAACCATTGAAGTTCCGCGATAAGGAAACTAGTCTCCACTGGTCAGAAGCGCCCTGAACCCTGACGGCGCCCGCGACCGTATTCCGGAGCCCGCGGCACCCGGTGCCGCCCGGTGCTTCCGGAGGCCGCCAGGCACCGCCGCTGAATGGAGTGACACGCATGTCCGCACCAGCGCCGTCCCCGCTGGCCATCGTCGACGTCGACCCCGCTCACGCCCCCGAACGCCAGGGCGAGGTCCTTACCGACGCCGCGCTCACCTTCGTCGCCGAGCTGCACCGCCGGTTCACCCCGCGCCGCGACGAACTGCTCGCCCGCCGCGCCGGGCGCCGTGCGGAGATCGCCCGGACCAGCACCCTGGACTTCCTCCCCGAGACCGCGGAGATCCGCGCGGACGACAGCTGGAGGGTGGCCGGGGCGCCCGCCGCGCTCAACGACCGTCGGGTGGAGATCACCGGCCCCACCGACCGCAAGATGACGATCAACGCGCTCAACTCGGGCGCCAGGGTCTGGCTCGCCGACTTCGAGGACGCCTCCGCCCCGACCTGGGAGAACGTCGTCTCCGGCCAGCTCAACCTGATCGACGCCTACGAGCGCCGGATCGACTTCACCGACCCCGCCTCCGGGAAGTCGTACGCCCTCAAGCCCGCCGGGGAGCTGGCCACCGTCGTGATGCGCCCGCGCGGGTGGCACCTGGACGAGCGCCACCTCCAGTTCGAGGGCCGGCCGGTGCCCGGTGCGCTGGTCGACTTCGGCCTCTACTTCTTCCACAACGCCCAGCGCCTGCTGGACCTGGGCAAGGGCCCGTACTTCTACCTGCCGAAGACCGAGTCGCACCTGGAGGCCCGCCTCTGGAACGAGATCTTCGTCTTCGCGCAGGACTATCTCGGCATCCCGCAGGGCACCGTGCGCGCCACCGTCCTGATCGAGACCATCACGGCCGCGTACGAGATGGAGGAGATCCTGTACGAGCTGCGCGACCACGCCTCGGGGCTGAACGCCGGCCGCTGGGACTACCTCTTCTCCATCGTCAAGAACTTCCGTGACGGCGGCGCCAAGTTCGTCCTCCCGGACCGCAACGCGGTCACGATGACCGCCCCGTTCATGCGCGCCTACACCGAACTCCTCGTCCGCACCTGCCACAAGCGCGGGGCGCACGCGATCGGCGGCATGGCGGCCTTCATCCCCAACCGCCGCGACCCCGAGGCCAACGAGAAGGCCCTCGCCAAGGTCAAGAACGACAAGGACCGCGAGGCCGGCGACGGCTTCGACGGCTCCTGGGTCGCCCACCCCGACCTGGTCCCGGTCGCCCGCGCCTCCTTCGACGCGGTCCTCGGCGACAAGCCGCACCAGAAGGACCGCCTGCGCGAGGACGTCGACGTCCAGGCCGCCGATCTGATCGCGATCGACTCCCTGGACGCCAAGCCCACCTACCAGGGCCTGATCGACGCGGTCCAGGTCGGCACCCGTTACATCGAGGCCTGGCTGCGCGGTCTGGGCGCCGTCGCCATCTTCGGCCTCATGGAGGACGCCGCCACCGCCGAGATCTCCCGCTCCCAGATCTGGCAGTGGGTCGACGCGGGGGTCGTCTTCGAGAACGGCGAGAAGGCCACCGCCGAGCTGGTGCGCGCGGTCGCCGCGGAGCAACTGGCCGCCATCCGCGCCGAGGTCGGCGAGGACGCCTTCACCTCCGGCAGGTGGCAGCAGGCCCACGACCTGCTGCTCCGGGTCGCCCTGGACGAGAACTACACGGAGTTCCTGACGCTGCCCGCGTACGAGCTGCTGGGCTGAGGCTTCGCCCGTAGGGGGCTCCCCTTCACCCCCGAGAGGCCGGTACGTACACCGCGGTGCGGTACGTACCGGCCCCTCGCCCTTACGGGGCACCCGGCCCGGTAGGCCGCGGCGTACTCGGCCAGGAAGGCCGCCTCGGCGATCAGCGCGCCACGGGGCTACGTCTTATAGTGGCTCGGCACTACAAGCGTAGTAAGAACCGGTTCGGCACGAAGGGCGCTCAAAGTGGCACGACGGCGGGAGCAGGTGCTGGACGCAGGCATCCAGGTCCTGGGCAGCGCGGGGGCACGGGGACTGACCTACCAGGCCGTGGATGCCGCGGCAGGGGTCCCGTCGGGCACCGCCTCCAACTACTTCCGCAACCGGGCGGCCCTGATCGACGGCATCGTCGACCACGTCCAGGCCCTGGACCACCGCGACTGGGAGGCCTTCGCCGCGGCGGCCGACCCGGCCGACGCTGGTGAACTCGCCGATACCGTCGCCCGGTTCCTCCGGTACACCACCGGCCCCGAGCGGGCCAGGACCGCCGCCCGCTTCGCGCTCTACCTGGAATCCTGGTCCCGCCCCGAGCTCCGCCAGGCACTCGCCCGCGGCCGCGAGACCGTCATCGACTGGGGAGCGGAGTGGCTGCGGCGCATCGGCTCGCCGGCGCCGCGGCGGCACTGCGCGATCCTCTGCGACTACATGGACGGCGTCGCCTTCCGCCAACTCTCCTTTCCTGACGAGGAATTCGACCCGAGGCCAGGGCTTCGCGAGCTGCTGGGCGGGCTGCTGGACTGAAGGGACGGAGGAGTTCCGGCCACCGCACAGCCGCGGGCCCGCACAGAGCACCGCGCCGCACACAGCGCCCCATGCGGAGAGCCCCATGCGGAGGAGCCCATGCCGAGGAGCCCATGTGTGATTCAGAATGACTGGATGCTCACGCTTGAGACTCCCCGTTTGATCCTGCGTCGCTGGCGCGAGGAAGACGTTGCGCCCATGGCAGCCGTCAATGCCGATCCCGAGGTCATGCGGTGGATCCGTGACGGCAGTGTCCGTGACGAACAGCAGACTCGCACAGGGATCCAGGCATGGGAGAGCGAGTGGGAGACACGGGGCTTCGGCCTGTTCGCCGTGGAGATCCGGTCCACTGGCGAGCTGGCCGGGTTCACCGGCCATTCGGTGCCCGACTTCTTGCCGGAGGTGCTGCCGGCGGTTGAGGTCGGCTGGCGGCTGGGGCGTTCCCACTGGGGGCAGGGCCTGGCCACCGAGGCCGCTGCGGCCGCTGTGCGGTTCGGGTTCGAAGAGCGAGGGCTGGAGCGGGTCGTCAGCATCGCTCAAGTGGGCAACGACGCCTCCGAACGGATCATGACCAAACTGGGGATGCACCCGGTCCGTGAGACCGTCAATCCCGCCTGTGGTCGGCGGGTGCGGGTGTTCGAGCTGTCGTCGGACCAGTACGTCGCCACCACTCGTTGATGGCAGCTACGGGGACGGCAGCCTGCTTGCCGAACTTACCCGGGCCGGCGAGCCGGGCGTAGGCCTCGGCGTACCGGTCAAGGGAGAAGGTCGTGTCCACGGGGACCCGCAAGCGACCGTGGGCGAGCAGGGGAACGACCGGGACCGGCCGCCGCTCCAGTTGGGACTTCCCCTCGCGGTCGATCACTACAGCTCGCATGAGCGCACTCCATGGCCGGCCCCGAGGGGGCGTCAGGCAGTCACAGCCGCGAGGGGGGGGCGTCAGACAGCCACAGCCGCGTCTGCCCGTAGCGGCCGTCGCACTGTCCCCACGTCAGTGGGCGGTTGCCGCCGCGGGCTCGTCGGTGTCGGCCGCCGTGGCGGGGACGGGCTGCGGTGTGGTCGCCGGATCGGACGGGACGGCGGCTGCCGCGGCCGCGTCCGTGTCCGTGTCCGTGTCCGTGTCCGTGTCCGTGTCTCCCAGGGCCTCCCCCTCGGCGTTCCCCTCCGTGTCCGGCGTCTTCCGGTCGAAGTGGTTGAAGACGAGGTTGAGGACGATGGCGACCAGGCAGCCGGTGCTGATGCCGGAGTCCAGGACGACCAGCAGGTCCTTGGGGAGGTTGTGGTAGAAGTCCGGTGCGGCGATGGGGATCAGGCCGATGCCGACGGCCGCGGCGACGATCAGGGCGTTGTCGCCCTTCTCCATCGCTGCGGAGGCCAGGGTCTGGATGCCGCTGGCGGCCACCGAGCCGAAGAGCACGATGCCGGCGCCGCCGAGGACCGGCAGCGGGACCAGCGAGATGACCGAGGCGGCCACCGGGCACAGGCCCAGCACGATCAGGATCAGACCGCTGGTGGCCACGACGAAGCGGCTGCGCACCTTGGTCATCGCGACCAGGCCGATGTTCTGTGCGAAGGCGCTGTTGGCGAAGCCGTTGAAGAGCGGGCTGAGGGCCGTGCCGAGGGTGTCGGCGCGCAGTCCGCCCTCGATGGTGCGCTCGTCCGCCGGGCGGTCGACGATCCTGCCGAGGGCCAGCATGTCGGCCGTCGACTCGGTCATACAGACCAGCATCACGATGCACATGGAGACGATCGCGGCGACGTCGAACTGCGGGACGCCGAAGTGGAACGGCGTCGGGAAACCGATCAGGGACGCCTGGGAGAGGGCGGAGAAGTGGGTGATGCCGACGGGTATCGCGATCAGGGTGCCGGCGACCAGGCCGAGCAGGATCGCGATCTGCTGGAGGAATCCGCGCAGCACCCGGCGCAGCACCAGCACGATCAGGAAGGTCAGCGCGGCCATGCCGATGTTCGTCAGCGAACCGTAGTCCGGGGCCCGGTCGTTGCCCCCCTGGGACCAGTTGAAGGCCACCGGCAGCAGGGAGACGCCGATCAGGGTGATGACGGTGCCGGTGACCACCGGCGGGAAGAACCGTACGAGCTTGGAGAAGTAGGGGGCGAGGAGGAATCCCAGCACACCGGCGACGATCACCGCGCCGAAGATGACCGGCAGTGCGTCGGCGGGGCCGTGCGCCTTGCCGATGGCCACCATGGGGGTGACACCGGCGAACGAAACCCCGTTGACGAAGGGCAGCTTGGCGCCGACCTTCCAGAAGCCCAGCGTCTGCAGCAGCGTCGCGATGCCCGCGGTGAAGAGGCTGGCACCCATCAGGAACGCGGTCTCGGTGGCGCTCAGCCCGCAGGCCGGTCCCACGATCATCGGCGGGGCCACCACTCCCGCGTACATCGCGGCCACGTGCTGGAGGCCGCTGGTGAACATCTTGAGGGGCGGGAGGGTCCGGTCGACCGGATGCTCCCGGTCCTCCTCCGGCTTCTGCCCGGTCATTGCGGCCACTGCGGGCCTCCTTCGTTTTCTGCGTCGCCGGGGGCCGGCGAGGCGAGGCTGTCACGGAGGGCTTGCCATGTGGTGCGTGGTGCAGACAGTTGCCTGGTGAGCGATGCTGCGGGACTCCGCGCTCGTGGCGCGCACGGACGGCGGTGGGGCCGGCCGGCCCGGGGGTGGGAGCCGACCGGCCCGGGGGTACGAGAAGATCCCGCACCCCCGGGTCCGGCGCTTGTGGACCCCGCTCGGATCCACAAGCCCGGCCGGGAGCCGTCCCTCCCGGCCGAGTTCAGGGGTGGCGTCGGCCGCGGCCGCGCCGAGGGTCAGCCCTCGGCGGCGATCCGGGCCAGACGCTGCGCCTCGGCCCGCGCGGTGCGGGCGACGGCGTCCTCGTCGACGTTGCTGAGGTGGTTGTCCTCGACGACCGGCCGGCCGCCCACGAGGGAGAGGGTGACCGGTGCGGCCGGGCCGAAGACCAGGGCGGTGACCGGGTCGGCGATGGAGGAGTGGCCGAGGCCGTCCAGCTTCCAGAGCACCAGGTCGGCGAGCTTGCCGGCTTCCAGCGAACCGATCTCGGCGCTCCGGCCGAGGACCTGCGCACCGCCGTAGGTGCCCAGCCGCAGCGCCTTGCGGGCGTTGAGCGCGGCCTCCCGGTGGGCGCCGAGACGGTTGATCAGCAGGGCGTTGCGCAGCTCGGTGTGGAGTTCACCGGACTCGTTGGAGGCGGTGCCGTCGACGCCGAGGCCGACCGGGACGCCGGCCGCGAGCATGTCGGGGACGCGGGCGATCCCGGCCGCGAGGCGGGCGTTGGAGGACGGGCAGTGCGCGACGCCGGTGCCGGTGCGGGCGAAGGCGGCGATGTCGGAGTCGTTCATGTGGACGCAGTGCGCCATCCACACGTCGTCACCGAGCCAGCCGGTGGACTCGAAGTAGTCGGTCGGGCCCATGCCGAACAGCTCGTGACAGAACTTCTCCTCCTCCACGGTCTCCGAGCCGTGGGTGTGCATCCGTACGCCCTTGCGGCGGGCCAGCTCGGCGCCCTCCCGCATGAGTTCGGTGGACACGGAGAACGGCGAGCAGGGCGCGGCGGCGATCTGCACCATCGAGCCGAAGGAGGCGTCGTGGTGGGCGTCGATGGCCTCCTCGGTCGCCAGCAGGGCGCCCTCGGTGGTCTCGACGGCGAAGTCCGGGGGCAGTCCGCCGTCCTTCTCGCTGCGGTCCATGGAGCCGCGGGCGAGGGTGATCCGGGCGCCGATCCCGGCGGCGGCCGCGAGCTCGGCGGCGACGAGGTCGCCGGAGCCCCGCGGGAAGACGTAGTGGTGGTCGGAGGCGGTGGTGACGCCGCCCTTGACCATCATGCCCAGCGAGCCCTGGGTGGCCGCGGCGAGCATCGGGGCGTCGATCCGGGCCCACGTCGGGTAGAGCGCGACCAGCCAGTTGAACAGGTTGTGGTCGGTGGCCAGGCCCCGGGTGATCCACTGGTAGAAGTGGTGGTGGGTGTTGATCAGGCCGGGGGTGACCAGGTGCCCGGTGCCGTCGATCCGGCGGACGACACCCGCCAGTCCCTCGGGCGCCTTGCCCGCACCGACCGACTCGATGACGTTCCCGGCGACGACGACATGGCCGGTGGCGTACTCGGTGTCGTGGGCGTCGACCGTCGCGATGGCGCAGTTCTCGATGACGAGGCGCTCGATCGCGCCCTCAGGGGATGCCGAGGCAGCCATGGTGCTCCTACTTTCGGTTCCGGCGGTGGGCACGGCATGGCCCTACGGGATTTGAGTGCCGGAGCCGGGCGAGGCGGCTGACAGTACCGCCGCCCGTGGGGTGCTCCGGGTGCCGAGGTGATGGAAGAACAGGTTGAGCAGCACCGCGACCAGGGCGCCGGCGCTGATCCCCGAGCCGAGCACGGTCTGTGCCCAGGCGGGGAAGTCGTCGTAGAAGGACGGTGCGGCGAGCGGGACGAGGCCGGCGCCGAGCGAGACGGCCACCAGGACGATGTGGGAGCTCTCGTCCAGACCGGCCTCGGCGAGCGTACGGATGCCGCTGACCGCGATCGATCCGAACAGCACGATGCCCGCGCCGCCGAGGACCGGCATCGGCACCAGCGAGACCACCGCGCCGAGGACGGGGAAGGCACCGAGGACCAGCAGGGTGGCGCCGGCCAGCGCGACGACGTACCGGCTGCGCACCCGGGTCAGCGAGACCACGCCGACGTTCTGGGCGAAGGCGCTGGTCGGGAAGCCGCCGAAGACGGGGCCGAGCAGGGTGGCGAGGCCGTCGGTGCGCAGTCCCCGGGTGAGGGTGGCGCCGGTGGCCGGGCGGTCGCAGATCTCGCCGAGCGCCAGCATGCCGGCTGAGGACTCCGTCATCAGCACCAGCATCACCAGGCACAGCGAGAGGATCGCGGCGGGGTGGAACTCGGGGGCGCCGAAGGAGAACGGGGTGGGCAGCGCGGCGACCGGGGCCGTGCGCAGCGCGTCGAAGTCCGCCATTCCGAAGGGGATCGCGGCGAGCGTGCCGACGACCAGGCCGGCCAGCAGCGCGATCTGCCGGAGGAATCCGCGGGCGAAGCGCTGGACGAGCAGGATCACCACGAGGGTGAAGGCGGCGAGCGCCAGGTGCCGCATGGCGCCGAAGTCCGCGGCCCGTGCGTCGCCGCCTTGCGCCCAGCCGACCGGCACGGGCATCAGGGTGACCCCGATGAGGGTGATGACGACGCCGGTGACCAGCGGCGGGAAGAAGCGCAGCAGTCTGCCGAAGAACGGTCCGACGGCGAGGCAGAAGGCCCCGGCGACCATCACCGCGCCGTAGACCGCGGGGAGTTGGTGGCCTTTGGCGGTGGTCTCGGCGATGGCGAGCATCGGTGTGATGCCGGCGGAGCTGGCCGCGTTGACGAACGGCAGGCGGTTGCCGGCGAAGTGGCGGACACCGAGCGTCTGCAGGAGCGTGGCGAGCCCGGCGATGAGCAGGCCGGCGGCGATCAGCCGGGTCCGGCCCGCGGCGTCCAGGCCGACGGCCTGGCCGATGATGAGCGGAGGGGTGACGACACCGGCGTACATGGCGGCGATGTGCTGGAGCGCGGCCGGGACGAGCCGTCTGACGGCCGGCTTCTCGTCCACCGGGTGGACCGGTGGCGCGGGGTGGTGCGGGGCGTGCGTGTGCTGTGCCATGGGTCGTTCCCCTCGGGTTCCGTGTGCCCCTCCCCGCCGCGGGGTGGGGAGGGGCACACGCGGCACGGCGTTGCGTCAAAGCCGCTAGAGGTTCGTCAGATCCACCGGGATCTCGGGCTCGACACCGTCGCGCAGAACAGTGGCTTCGATCAGGCCGTACGGGCGGTCGGCCGCGTAATACACGGCGCCCTCGGCGGTATCGTTCTTCAGCCCGAACGGCTCCAGGTCCACGAGGAAGTGGTGCTTGTTCGGGAGCGAGAAGCGGATCTCGTCGACCTCCGAACGGTGGTTGATCACACGCGCGCCCATTTGGTACAGGGTCTGCTGGAGCGAGAGGCTGTACGTCTCCGCGAACGCCTGCAGCATGTGCTTCTTGACCTGCTCGTACGAACGCTCCCAGTTCGGCATCCGCTGCTCGTCGTCGGTCCAGTTGAACCGCCAGCGGCCGGACACCTCGGTGGCCAGGATGCGGTCGTAGGCCTCCTTCAGCGTCGTGTACTTGTCCTTGATGTAGCCCCAGAACTCCGAGTTGGTGGAGTTCATCACCACGAGGTCCTTGAGGCCGGAGATGACCTGCCACCGCTCCCCGTCATAGGTGATCTCGGTCAGGCGGGTCTCCTGGCCCTTGCGGACGAAGGAGTGCTGGACCTCGTCGGCGCCGATGAAGCGGGAGTTGGCGTCGGAGGGGGCGATCCGCTCCCAGGCGTACTCCTCGATCCGGATGCGGGCCCGGTGGATCGGCTCCTGGCTGGTGACGAAGTGCCGGGCCAGGTGGATGCCGAACTGCTCGGCCGACTCGATCCCGTGCTCCTTGGCGAAGGCGTACACGGTGTTCTTGGTCGTGTCGGTGGGCAGGCAGTGGGCGTTGGAGCCGGAGAGGTGGACCTCTTCCAGGTCGCCGGAGAGCGAGACCGAGACGTTCAGGTCCTTGATGTGGTGCCGGTCGCCGTCGCGGGTGATCTTGACGACGCGGTTCTCCGCTTTGCCGTACTGGTTCTGGCCGAGAATCACAGGGCGGGCCGGGCGGGAATCGGCAGCGCGGGCCGGGCGGGAATCGGCAGCGCGGGCCGGGCGGGATTGGGCAGTCATGTCGGTGCTAGCTCCCTCGGTATACGGAGTAGCCGAACGGGTTGAGCAGCAGCGGTACGTGATAGTGCTCGCCCGGCGTGACGGCAAAGGTGATCGCCACCTCCGGGAAGAAAGCTCCGCTGTCCCTTACGCGGGGGGCGTCCTGCTGTTCCTCGGCTTGCTGGGTTGCCTTGTGGTGTGCGCGGTGCTGGGGCGAAACGAAGTACTCCTCGACGGCGAAGTCGAGGCGCACATGGGTGGTGCCTTCCGGCAGGGCCGGCAGGTCCTTGCAGCGTCCGTCCGCATCGGTCGTGGACGCGCCGTGGGCGGTCCAGGCGCCGTCGCGGCCGGAGCGCACCGCGAGCGTGAGGGCGACGCCCTCCGCGGGGCGGCCCACGCTGGTGTCCAGGATGTGCGTGGACACCGACGTCGGCGTGGCCGTCTCGCTGCTCATGCTGCGTCTCCTTCTGCGTGCTCGGCGATACGGGTGAGGCGGATGCGGTTGATCTTGCCGAGTTCCGCACGCACGATCTCGCGTTCCTGTTCCGGCGTGTTGTCGATCCGGTCACGGACGGCGTCGCGCATCTCCTCTCCGGTCCGGCCGGAGGCACAGATCAGGAAGACATGCCCGAACTTCTCCTGGTAGGCCAGGTTGAGTTCGAGCATCTCGGCCTTGAGCGCTTCGGAGGCGCCGGCCATCCCGCTCTGCTCACGGCGCGAAGTGGGGTCGCCCGGCTTCGGACGGCCGATCTGCGGGTGCCCGGCCATCGCCTCGGCCAGATCCTCGGCGGTCAGCTCGGCCATGGCGGCGTCGCTCGCGGCGAACAGGGCATCGGCGGTGGCGTAGGGACGCCGCGCGAGAACCTTGCCGCCCCAAGCCCGGCTGGCACACACCTCGTGCAGTGCGGCCAGGGCCGCCTCGTCGTCGGCGGTGTTGAACCGGGTGAGGCCCGGCGTGGGCTCGGGGGTGTCCCCCGTCGAGCGTGGTGAACGCGTAGACACGGGAAGCCTCCGTGGCCTGGTGCTGGACAGCTCTGCTTGGCTGGAAACAGCTAAGACCCCTGGCAACAACACGTCAACACTTTGTTGAAAACTCGGCGGCACAAATGCCGCCGTCCGGCGAATCCGGGCGACGGTTCCGGCGACCGGAGCCGATCTCGGCCCGCTTCGCCCTCAGTCGGTGCCCTTCGCCGCGTTGTCCCTGTTCAGGTAGTTGTAAACGGTGAAGCGGCTGACGCCGAGGGCGGTGGCGACGGTCTCCACCCCGTGGCGGACCGAGAAGGCCCCGCGGGACTCGAGTATCCGCACCACCGACTGCTTGGTCTTGCGGTCCAGCTCCGCCAGCGGCATGCCGTGCCGGCGCTGGAGCTCGGCGAGGATGTGGTCGAGCGAGTCCGACAGATGCGGGAGCCGTACGGCCACCCGGTCCTGGCCCTCCCAGGTCAGCACGACGTCGTCGCCCTGCGCCTGGTCCGGCGCGAGCATCTGCCCACCCATCGCGTCGACCAGCGGCTTGACCGCCTGGACGAACGGGTGGTCGGCGGGCTCCGTCACGTCGCCTCCCCCGCGCCCTGAACGGCGCCCTGGATCACATTGACCTGCAGGGAGACCCGGGTGGCGCCCGCCTGCAGCGATTCCCGCAGCAGGGCGGCCACGGCACCGAGCACCTGCTCGGCCTCGCCCTCCGCCGTATTGCCGAAGGGGCCGACGTCGACGGCGTCCAGCTCGGCACCCGTGACGACGTCCCGCGCCACCACCGCATGCGCCGGCGCCTCGTCCAGGTCGAACGGTTCCGTCGTGAACTCCACTCTCAATCGCACGCCGCTCAACCTACGCGCGGGAGCGCCCGGCCACCAGAAATTGCCCCGGGGCCCCCTTGACAGCCTTCGAGCCCGCCAGGCAGTCTTCCAATACGCAGAAAAACAGTTCCACTATCCGGAAGGGAGCGTCGGACCTGATGGGTTTCACGGACACGCGCTTCAACGTCAATCTGTCGATCCTGTTCACCGAGCTTCCGCTGCTGGAGCGGCCGGCGGCCGCGCGGGCGGCGGGCTTCACGGCGGTGGAGCTGTGGTGGCCGTGGGTGGACGCCCCGGTGCCGGAGCCGGCCGAGCCGGCGGCGCTGCGCACCGCGCTGACGGATGCCGGGACTCAGCTGGTGGGGCTGAACTTCTACGCCGGGCAGCTGCCGGGCCCGGACCGCGGGGCCCTGTCGGTCCCGGGCGAGGAGTCGGAGAAGTTCCGGGCGAACGTGCCCGTGGCGGTGGAGTTCGGCCATTCGCTGGGCTGCACGTCCTTCAACGCCCTCTACGGCAACCGGGTGGCGGGGGTGCCGGCCGCCGAGCAGGACGCGCTGGCGCTGGAGAACCTGGCGTTCGCCGCGCGGGCGGTCGCGGAGGTGGGCGGGACGGTGCTGATCGAGGCCCTGAACGCGCCGGAGTCGCCGCACTGCCCGATCGTGAGCGCACCGAAGGCCATCGAGGTGGTGGACGCGGTGAACGCGGCCACCGGCCTGGACAACACCCGCTTCCTGATGGACCTCTACCACCTGTCGATGAACGGCGAGGACCTGGACGAGGTCATCGACCGCTACACACCCCAGACCGCCCATGTGCAGATCGCCGACAACCCCGGCCGCGGCGCCCCCGGCACCGGCGACCTCGACTTCTCCGCCCTGCTCGGCCGCCTCAAGAAGGCCGGCTACCAGGGCTGGACCGGCCTGGAGTACAAGCCCGGCGACGGACCCAGCGCAGGCGCCTTCGCATGGCTCCCCGCCCCGCTGCGTGCGGCCCGCTCCTGACGACTTCCCGCACCGCGAAAACCGTGAAAGAGGCATCCCGATGAGCAACCTGCCCAAGATCGCGTGGATCGGTCTCGGCATCATGGGCTCCCCCATGGCCGAAAACCTGATCAAGGCCGGCTACCAGGTCACCGGCTACACCCTCGAAGCCGACAAACTCCAGCGCCTCGCGGCGGCCGGCGGCACCGCAGCCGCCTCCCTGGCCGAAGCCGTCACCGATGCCGACGTCATCATCACCATGGTCCCGGCCTCCCCCCAGGTCGAAGCCATCGCCTACGGTCCCGACGGCATCCTGGAAAACGCCCGGCGCGGCGCCCTGTTGATCGACATGTCCTCGATCACCCCGCAGACCTCCATCGACCTGGCCCACGCCGCCGCCGACAAGGGCATCCGCGTGCTGGACGCCCCCGTCTCCGGCGGCGAAGCCGGCGCCATCGAAGCCGTCCTGTCCATCATGGCCGGCGGCGACCGGGCCGACTTCGACGCCGCCCGCCCCCTGCTGGAAGCCCTCGGCAAGACGATCGTCCACTGCGGCCCGCACGGCGCCGGCCAGACCGTCAAGGCCGCCAACCAGCTGATCGTCGCCATCAACATCCAGGCCTGCGCCGAAGCCGTCGTCTTCCTCGAGAAGTCCGGCGTCGACCTCACCGCGGCCCTCGACGTCCTGGGCGGCGGCCTGGCCGGCTCCACCGTCCTGGCCCGCAAGAAGGACAACTTCAAGAACCGCGACTTTCCCCCCGGCTTCCGCATCGACCTCCACCACAAGGACATGGGCATCGTCACCGACGCCGCCCGCACGGTCGGCGCCGCGCTGCCCGTCGGCACCCTCGTCGCCTCCCTCGTCGCCTCGCTGCGCGCCCAGGGCGACGGCGGTCTCGACCACTCCGCCCTCCTCCGCGGCGTCGAACGTCTGTCCGGGCACCCCACCGCGCACTGAGCCCACGGCGGCACGGCCCCCGGCCCCGTGCACGAGTGCGCCCAGGGGACCTCGATCAGATTCCCCCCGGGACCTTCAGCACGTCCCCTCCGGCTTCCGGGCGGCGGCCGCGCCGACACTTGTCCTGTCGCGCCCAGGCGTGGCCGCCGCCCGGAACACCCCCGGACACCTCTCCGCTTTGTTTCAACAAACTGTTGACGTTTGGTCGTAGCGCTTCTTACGCTCCGACACGCGGAAGCCAACTTCCGCGCTCTCGTACGGAAGGTCACCATGTCGAAGCCCACGCTGACGGCGCGCTTTCTCACTACGGAGGCTGGCGCCCCCGTCGCCGACAACCAGAACTCCGCCACCGCAGGCGCCGGCGGCCCGATCCTCCTCCAGGACCAGCACCTGCTGGAGAAGCTCGCCCGCTTCAACCGCGAGCGCATCCCGGAGCGCGTCGTGCATGCCCGTGGCTCCGGCGCGTACGGCTACTTCGAGGTGACCGACGACGTCACGGGCTTCACCCGTGCCGACTTCCTGGGCACCGTCGGCAAGCGCACCGAGACCTTCATCCGCTTCTCGACCGTCGCCGACAGCCTCGGCGGCCCGGACGCGGCCCGTGACCCGCGTGGCTTCGCCCTCAAGTTCTATACCGAAGAGGGCAATTACGACCTCGTCGGCAACAACACCCCGGTGTTCTTCATCAAGGACCCGGTCAAGTTCCCCGACTTCATCCACTCCCAGAAGCGCGACCCCTTCACGGGCAAGCAGGAGCCGGACAACGTCTGGGACTTCTGGGCGCACTCCCCCGAGGCGACCCACCAGGTCACCTGGCTGATGGGCGACCGCGGCATCCCGGCCTCCTACCGCCACATGAACGGCTACGGCTCGCACACCTACCAGTGGACGAACGCCGGGGGCGAGGCCTTCTTCGTCAAGTACCACTTCAAGACGAACCAGGGCATCCGCTGCCTGGACGCCGAGCAGGGCGCCGAGCTGTCCGGCAAGGACCCGAACAGCCACCAGACCGACCTGCTGCAGTCCATCGAGCGGGGCGTCTACCCCTCCTGGACGCTGTACGTACAGATCATGCCGGCGGCCGAGGCGGCGAACTACCGCTTCAACCCGTTCGACCTGACGAAGGTGTGGCCGCACAGCGACTACCCGCTGCAGCGGGTGGGCCGCCTGGTCCTGGACCGCAACCCCGACAACGTCTTCGCCGAGGTCGAGCAGTCGGCCTTCTCGCCGAACAACTTCGTGCCCGGCATCGGCCCGTCCCCGGACAAGATGCTCCAGGGCCGGCTCTTCGCCTACGCCGACGCGCACCGCTACCGCCTGGGCGTCAACCACACCCAGCTGCCGGTGAACGCCCCCAAGGCGACCGAGGCCCACAACTACGGCCGGGACGGCCTGATGGCCACCCACCGCTACGACCGCCACGCCAAGAACTACGAGCCGAACTCCTACGGCGGCCCGGTCCAGACGGACCAGCCGCTCTCCGCCCCGCTCGCCGTCTCCGGCCACACCGGCACCCACGAGGCCCCGGCGCACACCAAGGACGACGACTTCTTCCAGGCCGGCGAGCTCTACCGCCTGATGTCCCAGGACGAGAAGACCCGTCTGGTCGACAACATCGCCGGCGGCCTCTCCCAGGTCAGCCGCGACGACGTGATCGAGAAGAACCTGGCTCACTTCCACGCCGCCGACCCGGACTACGGCGCGCGCGTCGAGGCCAGGGTCCGCGAACTGCGCGAGGACTGACGGGAGGTCGGCTTCCTCGCGCATCCGTAGCGGCCGGCCCGTGTGAGGGGTGGCCGGCCGGTACGGAGCCGCAGCGCGAGCTCCGCGGTACACCGGGAGAACCAGTGCGGTGGCCGCGCCCGCCCGAGGGAAAGGGCGGGCCTCTCCCCCACCGCGGAGCCCGCCTGCTCCCCTCGCACCTCTCCCCGTCCCTCCTCCCTCCCACAGACTCCGTCCGGCAGCGCGATGTCCTGTCGCGCCCGATTCTCGCGCTGTCGGACGGGAACCACAGCGGGCCCGGGATCCGTACGTCCGGATCCCGGGCCCTGTGTCCGTGGCGCGCCCGGCCTCGTGTCCGTGGCGCTACCGGCCGCACGGACGGCCCCTGCGCACCGCGATGCGCTCCCCCCCATGCGCCGTGGCTCCCGCGCGGTCCTCCCCCACCTGCGGCTCTCCTCGCAAATCGCCCCCGTGCGCCCGATTTTGGAGAGACCATGGGAACAGCAGCAGATCCGACCTGTCTGCCGCCCGACCTGCCAGGAGCCGACCATGGCCGACAGCGTGCCGGTGCGGTGCCCCACGTGCCGCCGCGAGAACGCCTTCACCCCGCCCACCTTCCCATGCGCGTGCGGTGCCCCGCTGACCCTGCCCGTGCTGCGCGGCGGGGTACCCGTCGAGATACTCCACCGCACGTGGCAGGCCTCCTGGGTGGAGGTGCGCTGCGAGGTCTGCGGACGGCAGGACGAATGGCCCGCGCCGGAGTCCGGCTGCGCCTGCGGCACCGTCGTACGGGTCCCGGTCGTCCCCGCGCCGGTCCCACCACCGCCGAATTTCCCCTCGCCCGGCCCACCGCCACCGAAGCGCGAACCGGCCCCGGCCCCCGCCCCTGATCCCGCTGCTGATCCCTCTTCCGCTTCCGCTTCCGGGACGCCGCACCCCGCCCTGCGCCCGGCGTTCCGCCCGGTCACCATCCGCACGGCCCGCGACTGTGTCACCGCCGCCCAGCAGTATCTGAAGTGGCTGGGCTACGCCGATGTCGCCCGGACCCAGGAGCGCACCGCCTCCGGCGTGGACCTCCGCGGTACGGGCGTGGTCGCCCAGGTCGACCCGACCACCCGCGCCACCCAGCTGCGCGAGATCGAATGCGTCTGGCTCAACGGCCTGAACGCCTCGGCCATCGCGGTCTTCTTCTCCCTCGCCGGCTATGCCCGCGACGCCCGCTCCCGCGCCGACGACCTGCACATCCCGCTGTTCGTCATGGACCTCACGGGCACCCCGCAGCCGGTCAACGACCCGGCCGACGAACTGATCAAGTACGGCGCGGCGGGGCGGTGACACCGACGGCACAACGGGCCCGTGACGCCGGCGGCGAGCCGGCCGCGGAAATCCGCTCGCCTCCCCACGCCCGGACCGGCGACACTGACACCGTGCTGATCCATGCCCCTTCACCCGCCGAACTGCCCACCCTGCGCAGCATCGAGCTCGCGGCGGGTGCGGCATTCCACGAGCTCGGCATGACGGCGATCGCGGACGCCGAACCACCCTCCCTCGCCCAGCTGACGGCGTTCCGGCGCGCGGGCCGGGCACTGGCGGCGTACGAGGAACCGGGCGGGACGGCGGCCACCGACGGCACCGGACAGCCACTCGGCTACGGCACCGGACACCCACTCGGCTTTCTGCTCTGGGAACCGGTCGACGGCTGCACCCACATCGAACAGGTCTCGGTCCACCCACAGCACGCCCACCGCCGCATCGGCCAGGCACTGATCGACCGCGCCGAACGCGAGGGCAGCCCGGCCCCACGCCCGCTCACCCTCACCACCTTCGCCGAGGTGCCCTGGAACGCGCCGTACTACGCCCGCCTCGGATTCCGGATCCTCACCGAAGCCGAACTCACCCCGGGCCTGCGGGCGATCCGCGCCCACGAGGCGACGCTGGGACTCGACCGCTGGCCACGGGTGTGCATGAGACGGGAGGCCGGCGGGGCGGACAGCGGAACGTGAACGCTCCGGCCCGCCCGGCGCCGGCCGGGCCTGGGCCCCGTCGCCGCTCAGCCGACCGCCCCGGACGCAGTAACCACCTGGCTCCGCATCCACGGGAAACCCCACCACATGCGCCAGCCCAGCGAGCGCACACCGAGCCCACAGACCGGCAGCTCTCCCAGGACGTCCCGGTAGAGCGCCACGGAGCGCCCGATATCCACGATCACCAACCGCCCTCCGGGGCTCAACACCCGCACCGCCTCGGCGACGGCCCGGCGCCGCCCTTCAGCATCCTTGATGTTGTGGATGGCCAGGCTGGAGAGCACGACATCGAACGCGCCGTCGCCGAAGGGCAGGTCCCGCAGATCACCGGTATGCAGCTCCACCCGGCCATGGACCCCCTCAGCCTCCGCATTGCGCGAGGTGACCCTCTGGGCGTTGCCCGACTGGTCAACACCACGCCACAAGTCCACGCCCACGGCCCGCCCCTCCGGCACCCGTCGTGCGCCGGCCAGCAGCACGGCCCCACGCCCGCACCCGAGATCCAGCAGCCGCTCGTCGCCCCGCAGCTCCAGCTCGTCCAGCAGCCCCTCCCACACCGCGAACTTTCCGCGCCGTGTGGCATGCGCGTACAGCACGAAGGCGACGGCCATCACCAGCGCGCACAGAAACGGCACCCAGGCCACCCCCATCCCAGGCCCCGCAAGCGTCCCCACCCCCGCCACTGCCGACCCCACGGCTCCGCAGCCAAGGCCGAACAACGCGTACGGGGCATCGACGCCATACGCCCCGCGCCGTCCCTCCTGCCCGCCGTCAGCTCCACTCAGCACAATGAGCCCCCCAAGAATCATGACGAAATGCCAGAGTAATCAGACGAGTTGACACCCTGCACGACCTACACACGGCCCGAGCGACCATTCCGGTCAATCTTCCCCACAGACCGCGTGCCGAGCCCGCTCGCCGCAGAACTGGCGAACGCCCCCTCGGCCCGGAGCGGCAATCCCGCCCTGCCGCCTACCGCAAATGACACCCCATCAGCCATGACCGCCCACCGGCCATAATGACGGAATGATCGACGCGAATACCCTGCGGGCCGCCTGCCTGGACTTCAATGGCGCGGTCGAGGAGTTTCCCTTTCCCCGGCACCCGGACGTGTCCACCTTCAAGGTCGGCGGAAAGATCTTCGCGCTCACCACGCTGACGGACGAGCCGCTCGCCGTGAGCCTCAAATGCGAACCCGAACTGGCAGAACGACTGCGCGCCACACACCCCGAGGTGGTCCCCGGCTACCACCTCAACAAGCGCCACTGGAACACCGTTTCCCTGGACGGCGCCCTCCCCGACCGGCTGATCCTCGACATGATCGAAGACTCCTACGACCTCGTGGTCGCTTCACTCCCCCGCGCTCAGCGCTTGCTGCTCGACTGGCCTGGGGAACGGCGGCCCTGACAGCCAACGCCAACGCCGACGGGCACGGGCACGGGCACGGGCACCATACCGAGCACGCCCGCTCACGCGGATCTGTGGACTTTCTGAACCAGCGCCGACCCCGTGCCACGGACTCGGGCACCGGGTGCAAGGTCATGGCGCCACTTGGATCGCAAGCGTCGAGTTCAGAGAGCCAAGGCTTTCTACCCGATCGGGTACCCCTGCTCGAACACCCAACGACTGGGCGGATACGTCGCCTCCACGAACTCCAGAGGGCGATCCTGCAGGTCATAGACGACGTGATGAACGATCAGCACCGCTGACCCCGGGTCCAGTTCCAAGTCAAACGCCTCATCCTCGGTCGCGAGGCGAGCGCACATCCGGTCCTCGGCGTAGCTGCCCTGTCGCCCGGTCATGGTCTCGACGTACATCAGCGTGCCCTCCTGGATCCGGCCGGGATCCCGGAGCTTCGGCGCGCGCTCACCCACGTCGGGGCCGAACCAGGAGGTGGAGAGCGTGAGGGGGCCGGAATCGTTCCTGGTGACCCGCCGACGGTGGACCGCACGGCCACCGGCAGCCAGGTTCAGCGACTCCGCCACGTAGTCCGGCGCCTCCAGCCAGCCCGCCGAGGTGATCACCGCGTACTCGCCCGGTGTGTACGCCTTGCCCGCCTGCTTGGCCCGTCCGTACAGCTCACGAGCACGGCGGTTGACCGCCAGGCCTCGCACGTACGTGCCCGAGCCCTGTCGCTTCTCGACCAGCCCCTGCTGCCGCAGAGCCTCCAGCGAACGCGCAGCCGTCGGGCGCGACACGCTCCAGTCCGCCGCCAGTTGACGTTCCGACGGCACTTCGTCACCGGGCCGCAAGTCGCCCCGCAGGATCTGATCGCGAATGTGGTGCGCGATCTGAAGGTACTTGGGCCGGCTCTCCTCGATCTTCGGCATCCGCGCCCCTTTCCCTAAGTGGCTATTACCTCTAGCCACTATAGGGTGAGTGGCTAGTACAGCAGCCCGTACGCTGACGCACGTGACACGCTTGATCGTGGCAGCAGGAGGAGGCGGCGACGCCGTCGCCGCAGCGATGCTGGATGCCGCCCTCTACGGCGGCGAGACTCCAGCGGTGGTCCTCACCTACGCGTGGGACCGCCTCTTGATCGACCCTGTCCCGGGCCCAAGAGGACCGGCCAACTTCACCGGCCTCCGTCCCCTCACCCGAAGCGTCCAGGCCGTTCCCCCCGACGCGAGACCGGTCCCTCCCGCCGGCTCGACGCTTCCCCGACTGGCCGCGGAGCTCCCGCAGACCTTCGCGCTCATCGACCCGCACCACGGCGCCGAGGGCATGGTGCGCCAACTCGAAGAACTCGTCCAACACTTGGAGCCCGACACCGTCGACCTCCTGGACGTGGGCGGCGACATCCTCGCCCAGGGCGACGAGCCCACCCTCCGCAGCCCCCTCGCCGACGCCCTCACCCTCGCGGCGTGCTGCGAACTCAACTACCCCGTGCGTCTCCTGGTCGCCGGCCCCGGCCTGGACGGCGAACTGCCCCCCGACGTCCTCCGCGACCGCCTGGGCCCCGTTGCCCTCACCCTCACGGCCGAACACGTCACACCCGTCAGCTCAGTACTGGAATGGCACCCGTCCGAAGCAACGGCCATGCTCGCCGCCACCACACGAGGCGCCCGCGGCCTGTGCGAAGCACGGGACGCCGGCCTACCGGTCGCCCTCACCGACACCGGCCCCCTCGTCTACGAGGTCGACCTCGACGAGGCCCTGAACCGCAACCAGCTCGCCCGAGCCATCCTCGCCACCGAGAACCTGCACCAGGTCGAACAGCACAGCCGCGAAATCTGCGGCTTCTCCGAAATCGACCACGAACGCACCAAGGCCACTCGGCTCGGCGGCCAGCCGGCCCAGAAACTCTCCCCGGAAGCCGTCCTCACCCAGCTCGACGAGTTCGAGGCCGACGCCCGGTCCCGCGGAATTACCCACACAACATTCCGCCGGCTCACCGAGGCGTTCGGCCTCAGCGGCAACCAGCGCCAGGCCCTCAGAGCACTGCTCCTCAGCAGCCGCCCGGAGCAGTACCAGGCCCCGCTCTGGCACATCCCGTCCGGAGCCTGAGCAACAACTTTCTCTACGATTTCAAGCATCCGTCGTCGCTTCGCGCCAGCGGGGAGCGTCGGTAGTGCAGGGGGCGGCGACACGCGCCGGGGCGGAAGGGGCCGGGCAGGACGCGGATGCCCGGTCCCTTACGCTCGCCGAGGGGCGCGTCGTCCTCGCCCGATCGCCAGGCGCGGATTCATCTCCGTACGCGCCCAAGCGTCATTGCCGTATCCGCCCCAGCTCCTCCGCCAGCCGCTCGCGCAGTTCCACCTTGCGGACCTTGCCGCTGACGGTCATCGGGAAGGCGTCGAGGATGCGGAGGTGGCGCGGCACCTTGTAGTGGGCGAGGCGGGAGTGGCAGTAGTGGGCCAACTCGTCGGGGGTGAGGGGGTCTTCGGGGTCGCGGAGGATGATGCAGGCGGCGATCTCCTCGCCGTACTTCGCGTCGGGGACGCCTACGACCTGGACATCGGCGATCTTGGGGTGGGAGTAGAGGAACTCCTCGATCTCGCGCGGGTAGACGTTCTCACCGCCTCTGATGATCATGTCCTTGATGCGGCCGACGATCCGGACGTAGCCGTCGTCGCTCATCACCGCGAGATCGCCGGTGTGCATCCACCGGGCAGCGTCGATGACCTCGGCGGTGCGCTCGGGGTCCTCCCAGTAGCCGAGCATCACGCTGTAGCCGCGGGTGCACAGTTCCCCGGGGGCGCCGCGGGGCACGGTCACCCCGCTCGCCGGGTCGACGACCTTCACCTCGATGTGCGGCAGCACCCGGCCGACGGTCGCGGTGCGGTGTGCGAGGTCGTCGTCGCGGCGGGTCTGGGTGGAGACCGGGGAGGTCTCGGTCATGCCGTAGCAGATGGAGACCTCGGTCATGTGCATCTCGGCGACCACCCGCTTCATCACCTCCTCGGGGCACGGGGAGCCCGCCATGATGCCCGTACGGAGGGAGGTGAGGTCGTAGCCGGCGAAGTCGGGGTGGTTGAGCTCGGCGATGAACATGGTGGGGACGCCGTAGAGGGAGGTGCAGCGTTCGTCCTGGACGGCCCGGAGGGTGGTGGCGGCGTCGAAGGCGGGGCCGGGGATGACGATGCAGGCGCCGTGCGAGGTGGCGCCGAGGTTGCCCATGACCATGCCGAAGCAGTGGTAGAAGGGCACCGGCAGACACACCCGGTCCTGTTCGGTGTAGGCGACGGTCTCGCCGACCCAGTAGCCGTTGTTGAGGATGTTGTGGTGGGAGAGGGTGGCGCCCTTGGGGAAGCCGGTGGTGCCCGAGGTGTACTGGATGTTGACCGGGTCGTCGGCGGTGAGGGTCTTCTCGCACTCGGCGAGCCGGTGGTGCCCGGCGGTGGCGCCTGCCGCCAGCAGCCCGTCCCAGGTGGGGTCGCCGATGTAGACCACTTCGCGCAGCGCCGGACTCCCGGCGCGCACCTCCTCGACCATCCCGCGGTAGTCGCTGGTCTTGTGGTGGGTCGCGGAGACCAGGAGCGAGATGCCGGCTTGGCGCAGCACATACGCCAACTCGTGGACGCGGTAGGCGGGGTTGACGTTGACGAGGATGGCGCCTATCCGCGCGGTGGCGTACTGGACGAGGACCCATTCGGCGCAGTTGGGCGCCCAGATGCCGACCCGGTCGCCCTTGCCGACGCCCTTGGCCAGCAGGCCGAGCGCCACCTCGTCGACCGCGCGGCCCAGTTCGGTGTAGGTCCAGCGGCGGCCGCTCGCCACCTCGACCAGCGCCTCGCGGCCGCCGAACCGGGCGATGGTGCGGGCCAGATCGGCCCCGATGGTGTGCCCGAGCAACGGCCGGTCGGCGACCCCGCAGGCGTACGACAGTTCCTGGTGCGGCTCGCTCATGTCCCGGTGCGGCTCGCTCATCGGTGATTCTCCTCGCGTACTCCGGCACTGTGCGGCCGGCTCATCGGTAGTTCTCGTCGCGGTACCCGGCGCCGTACGGCCGGCTCATCGGTGGTTCTCGTCGCGGCGGTCGGCAGCACTGCCGTCGCCCGGCGCCGTGCGGTCCCGCAGTTCGATAGGGGGATCTCGCCGGAGACGGGGGCTTGGGGTCTTGGGGTCTTGGGTCTTGGGTCTTCATCAACGTCAGCCGGCACCAAAACCCCGTCCTCGGTCGTCAGTTGACTCCCCGGTCGCGCCCGGACCAGTACGGCCGGCGGAGCTTGAACTTCTGGATTTTTCCGGTGGCCGTGCGGGGGATCTCGTCGCGGAATTCGACGGACGTCGGGGCCTTGTAGCCGGCCATGTGGCGCTTGCAATGGTCGATGATGTCGGACTCCTCGGCCGTCGCCCCTTCGGCGAGGACCACCAGGGCCTTGATCGTCTCGCCCCACTTCTCGTGCGGGACGCCGATCACGGCGACCTCGGCGACCGCCGGGTGACTGAAGATCGTGTCCTCCACCTCGATCGACGACACGTTCTCGCCGCCGGTGATGATGACGTCCTTCTTCCGGTCGGAGATCGTGAGGTGCCCGTCGGCGGGGTCCAGGGTGCCGCCGTCGCCGGTGCGGAACCAGTCGTCCTCGAGCGCCGCCGACGTCTCCTCCGGCTTGTCCCAGTAGCCTTCGAGCACCGTATTCGAGCGGGCCAGGACCTCACCGGAGTCGGAGATCTTCAGCTTCACGCCGAGCGCGGGCAGACCCGCACGGGACAGCTTGCGGGCCCGCTCCCCGGCGGGAAGGTCCGCGTCGCCGGGCCGGGTCCGGTTGAAGGTCAGGAGCGGCGACGTCTCGGTGAGGCCGTAGATCTGGGTGAACTCCCAGCCCAGTTCCTCACCCATTCGTGCGATCGTCGCGCTCGGCGGCGGCGCCCCGGCGCAGACCACGCGTACGCGGTCGCGCCCCGGGATCTCGCCGGGCCAGGTCGCCGCGGCGTTGAGGACGGCATTCCACACGGCGGGCGCGCCGCACATGAGGGTGACACCGTGCTCCTCGACCCGCCGCAGGATCTCCGTGCCGTCGACCTTGCGCAGCACCACTTGTTTGACGCCGAGCCCGGCCATCACATACGGCATTCCCCAGCCGTTGCAGTGGAACATCGGCAGCGTGTGCATGTAGACGTCGCGCTCCCACACGCGGGTGTGCAGGGCGAAGGTCAGGCCGTTGACCCAGATGTTGCGGTGGGTGAGCTGTACGCCCTTGGGTCGGGCGGTGGTGCCCGACGTGTAGTTGATCGTCGCGGTGGCGTCCTCGTCCGGGTGCGACCACGGGCGCGGGTCCACGCCGAACCGCATCAGCTCGGACTCGGTCTGCTCGCCCAGCACGAAGCGATGCCGCACCTCGACCCCGGCCAGTGCCTCCTCCAGCTCCGGGTCGACGAGCAGGACCGAGGCCCCGCTCTGCCGGACCACATAGGCGACCTCTTCTCGCTTGAGGCGGAAGTTCACCGGGACGCAGATGCGGCCGCTCATCGGCACCGCGAACAGCAGCTCCAGCAGGCGGGTGGAGTTGTGGCTGACCACCGCCACCCGCTCACCCTCACCGACCCCGAGGGCGTCCAGGCCCGCCTGCCAGGCGCGGACCCGTTCGGCGAACCGGCCGTACGTCGATACGGGCACCGGCGGGGCGGGCTGCTGCGGCTCGTCGACCACCCCCGGGCTCTCGCGGAAGCCCAGGTCGGCGCGGTCGAGGAAATCCGCGATCGTCATCGGTGTCCGCATGCTTTCTCCTGTGTTCGGAGGGATGTCGTACCCACACGCCTGGAAGCTGAAGGGGAGTCTGGCAGTCGCCTGACGGCAGCGGTTTTGCCGCGGCAACGGCACGTGCAGCAACTGGCTCCGTGACGGCAACGGCCGTGCAGTCGCATGCCGTCAGATGTCAGATGCCGTCGAATGTCAGACGCCGTCGGATGCCGTCGGATGCCGTCGCGCAGTCAGGTGCAAGGGAAAGGTAAGCCTCCGGTGCGGTACCAGCAGCCCGGTGCGCGGCTCGCCGCGCCGTGTTCCGTGTCCGTCATCGTCCTCCTTCCCCTGTCCACCTCGCTGTGTCCTGCTCATTGCCGGACCGCTCCCTGCCATCGTGTAATCAGTGGCGCAGGTCTCACCACCCCCGAATGGGGGGAAGCGGAGGTATCGGCGTGCAGCTCGAGCCGGCGGCGGGCGATTCGGTGGACGTACGGGCGGCGCTGTCGCGGCTGCGGCGGGCGAGCGGGCTGCCGGTGGCGTTCGGCGGTCTGCTGGCCGGCGCGGGGCGCTACCGCATCAATGAGCTGGCCGGTACGGAGACCGCGGTGCTGCACGGCCTGGACATCCTGCAGGGCAACGGACTGGGCGGGAAGGCCGTGGCACTGTCCCGGCCGCTCGCGGTCACCGACTACAGCGCCTCGTCGGTGATCAGCCATGAGTACGACGCGGCGGTGGCCGCGGAGGGGCTGCGGTCGGTGCTCGCGGTGCCGGTGATCGTCCGGCGGCGGGTGCGCGGGGTGCTGTACGGGGCGCTGCGCCGGCCGGTGCGGCTCGGCGACCGGCCGCTGTCGGCGGCCGTGGAGGCGGCGCGGGAGCTGGAGCAGGCGCTGGTGCTGCAGGACGAGGCGGCGCGGCTGCTGTCGCTGGCCCGGCAGCCGGCCGCCGCCGAGCCGGCGAGGTGGGAGGAGGTACGGGAGGCGCACGGCGAGCTGCGGGCGCTGGCGCAGCGCATCGCCGATCCGCTGCTGCGGCAGGAGATGCTGGCGGCGTGCGGCCGGCTCGCGACGGCCTCGTCGAAGCGGCCCGGGGCGCAGGACGGTACGGGCCCGGCGCTGTCGCCGCGCGAGGTGGACGTCCTGGCCTGTGTGGCGTCGGGGGCGACGAATGCGGTGGTGGCGGAGCGGCTGGGGCTGCGGCCGGAGACGGTCAAGAGCTATCTCCGCTCCGGGATGCGGAAGTTGGGGACGCACACCCGGCTGCAGGCAGTGATCGCGGCGCGGCGGGTGGGGGCGCTTCCGTAGGTCACCCGGTGCGGCGGCGACCCACGACGCCCGGCCTCGGGGGCCGACCCTGCCCAACTGCGGTCCAGGACTGAGATCACGGAGCCTGCCCCTCGCGCATATGAGAGGCCCACGAGCGAGCCCAGGGACACTACTGATGTTGAACGCGTGATGTCGGCCAGCCGTCCGTGGGCAGGTCGAGTCGGCGGCGAGAGTGCCGAGCGCTCACCTGCCGCCGTCGTGCGGAAAACGGGTGCCGCTGACTGCCGAGCCGTGCCTATTGTTCCGGATCATGGATGACACCATCGCCCCACCGCGGCTGACTCGGCTCACCTTCCACGGCCCCCTCTCTGAGGACCGGGCTGCCAGGATGATTCGCCGGCTCACGGACCGAGTCGCCCCGACCGCCCTGACCACTGTGCTCGACGTCGGTTGCGGCTGGGGCGAGTTCATGCTCCGCCTCCTCACGTCGACGCCCGGCGCGACCGGCGTCGGTATCGACCTCAACGAGGACGACCTCGCCCGCGGGCGCACCAACGCCAAGGATCGCGGGCTGGCCGAGCGCGTCCGCTTCGTCCGGGAGTCCGCTGTCGACACCGTCCAAGGCCCCGCCGACATCGTCCTGTGCTTCGGGGCCAGCCACGCTCTCAGCAACGCCCAGCCTCCGGAGCACACCGCCGCCGCACTGCACGTCCTCCGCCGCTTGGTGACGCCGGGCGGCCGTGTCCTTCTCGGCGAGGGCTTCTGGCAGCGTCCACCGACTCCGGGCGAGTTGTCGGCCATGTGGCCCGAAGCCTCTGCTTCCGAGTTCCACGACCTCTCCGACCTCGTTGACCTCGCCATCGCTGCGGGCTTCCGACCCGCCTGGATCGAGACCGCCAACGACGACGAATGGGAGAATTTCGAGTCTGCATACCAGTCCGACGTCGAGGAATGGCTCGCCTCCCATCCCGATCACCCTCTGGCGAGAGAGACCCGCGACCGTGCAGACCGCCACCGCAGTATGTGGCTACGGGGTTATCGCGGCGTCATGGGCCTGGCCTACTTGACCCTCGTCCCCGTGAACTGAGGAGCAGGACCTGGGCTTCCCAGCTCGGTGATCAGCCGTCCGGGACCAGCCCGGTGCCGGCGAGGCAGCCGTCAAACCAGGGCAGGGCGATACTGGATCCGGTAGATGAGCCGGGCCCGCTCACCCGGTTTGCAGCAGGTCATGCCGGCGATCGAGACCCGGCCGGAGTCCCGGCCCCGGAGTCGCACGACGGGGGTCTGTCCGATCCGGCCCCACGTCCTGGCGCGCGGCGGAGTCATCGACTGCGCAGCCTCGTCCTCGAAGACCAGCCAGGCGCTGCGCTGCCAGGCACGGCGCCACCGCTCCACCGAACGCTCGCTCACCCGCAGCGCGGCAGCGATCTTCCCGGTTCTTCTCCCTGTCCTCGAAGCGCTCCACGGCCAGCAGCCGGACCCGCTCCCGTACGACCCTCTCGGCGTCGGTCAGCCCGCCTCCTTGCGCGATGAAGGACAGCTCATCGACCACGCGCCTCATACCGTAGGACTGGGACAGCCCGGCGACTTCTCAAGTACTCATGCGCGGCATCACGCCACAATCAATCGGTGGACCACCGCACAACTGGTCACCAGCAGAATGACAATGCCCCAGGCGGCGCTGGTCCAGGCCAGACCCTTCCGGACGGCACCTACGCACTCGACCAGAGCGATCACTGAGGCCAGCAGGCCGATACCGCCGACCACCGCAGCGGCTGCATATGCCCACGTCTGGTCGCCCAGAGTGTGCAACAGCAATGCCCTCGATGCCTGTCGCTTCTCTGCGATCTCTTCATTGAGGTACGCCACCTCCCTGGTCAGCCAGACGACCCGGGGGGGGCAACCTCTGCCGCCCGCTGCAGTAGAGGCCTCTCAGCCGGGCAGGCCGGCCCTCCCCCGTGAAGGCCGGCCCGCTGGTCGTCGGCTGCCGGTCGGCTACTTGTCGGCGGTCAGCGTTCCCGCCGCGCCCCAGCTGTCCGTGGGGACTTCCTGGATCCAGACCTGCACGGTGTCGGCGGGGATCCGGTACGCGTCCACGAACGCGTCGGTGATCTGGCGGACCAGCTCCCGCTTCAGCTCGACGCTGCGCGGGCCCTGCTGGACGGTGACGATCGGCATGACACAACTCCTTTGTGGGGTACGGCCGTGGGGATGCCGGAACGCAGGGGACTCCCCCGTGTTCCGCAGCCGGGTTCCCGGGTTCTCCGCGGGTTCGCGGTGGTTGACCGGCGTGCCCTCAGTCCATCGCGAACGGGCCGTGCGACCAAGGAGCGGATCGCGCACACAGCGATCACCGATCGAGATCGGACCCCGCGCCGTCGTCCGTCAACCGTGCGGGCTCGCAGGCCCGCAGCAACTGCTCCGCTCCGGCGGGCGGGTCGGTACGGCGCACCGCGAGCGAGGTGGTGAGCTCCATGCCCGGGGTGCGGAAGGGCAGGAAGGCCACCCTGGGGGTGCTCAGCCGGGCGGCGTGCGAGGCGTAGACGACGGTCCACAGCCCGTCGCTCGCGCCGGCGGCGCCGATCGCCGTCAGGGTGTCGTCCAGCGAGCCGTAGGCGGGCCCCGGGGCGGGGGTGAAGCCGGCGCCGTGGCAGGCGTCGACGACCAGGTCGACCAGGGCGCGGTTGTTGCGGCGCGCGGTCAGCACCAGCGGGACGGACGCGAGCGCGGCGAGCGCGACGGTGCCCGGCGAGGCGGCCAGCGGGTGGCGGGCCGGGACGACCGCCACCAGCGGGTCCTGCCACAGCGGCACAAACCGCAGGCCGTCCCGCTCCGCGTCGTGCGGTTCACCGCGGAGGAACGCGGCATCCAGCCCGCCGGACGCCACCCGGGCGAGCCGTTCCCGGGCCGGTGCGGCCACCAGTTCCACCCGGATCTCCGGGGCGAGCCCGGCCAGCGTCTCCAGCACGCGGTCCAGGTGGGCGCCCAGGCCGGTACTCGTTCCCACGCGCAGGGTGGCGGCGCAACCGGCGGTCAGCTCGGCGACGACGGCACGGGCCCGCTGCTCGGCGGCGAGCAAGGCCCGCGCCTCCGGCAGAAACCGCTCGCCGACGGCGGTCAGCCGCACCTGGCGCGCCGACCGGTCGAACAGCTCGGTCCGCAACTCCCGCTCCAGCCGTCTGATCTGCTGGCTCACCGCCGACTGCACGATGTGCAGCTTCTCCGCGGCCCGCCCGAAATGCAGCTCCTGCGCGACCATGACGAAGTACCGCACCTGTCGCAGCTCCACGCCTCCCCCTTTCCGGCCCGCTCCTGTGGAGCCGGCCGCCTTGCCCCGCCCGGTCCGTGCCCTGCCCGGGCCGGGCGCCCGGCGCCCGGCGCGGGCACTCCCCGCCGCCGTTCCGACACTCCGCCGCCCGTTCCGACACTCCGCCGCCCGATCCGGCACTCCCCCGACCGTCGATCCCCTTGCCGGTCGACCGCGTTGCCGGTCAATTCCGTTGCCGGCCGTTCCGCCGTCCGGACATCATCCCCTCATGATCGACGCCACCGCACTCTCAGAGAAACCGGTGCTCACGGGCGACCGGATCCGGCTCACTCCGCTGTCGATACGCCATGCGGCCGCCTTCCACGCCTCCGCCGTGGACCCGGAGACCCGTCGGCTGACCGGCACCCACCATGACTTCACGCTGGAGGAGCTGCAGGTGTGGTGCGCCGGCCGGGCCGACTGCCCGGACCGGCTGGACCTCGCCGTCGAGGACCGGGAGTCCGGCGCCTTCCTGGGCGAACTCGCGCTGAACGACATCGATGCCCCCAACGCCCGGGGCGACTTCCGGATCGCCCTGGTCCCGGACGCCACCGGCCGCGGCATCGGCAGCGAGGCGACCCGGCTGCTGCTCGACTACGCCTTCGACCGGGTGGGCCTGCACCGCGTCCAGCTGGAGGTCTACGACTACAACCCGCGCGCCCGGCGGGCGTACGAGAAGTGCGGCTTCGAGGTGGAGGGCCGGATGCGGGAGGCGCTGTTCTGGGACGGCGCGTGGCATGACGTGCTCGTGATGGCCGCGCTGCGGACGCGGCGGGCCGAGAGCACGGGCTGAAGGCACGACCTGAGGGGCGCGAGCGGGGGTGCACGCTGAGGGGCGCGAGCTGAGGGGCGAGCGCGGGCGGCCCCTGGCCGGCCGGGCGCCGGGCCCCGACCGCTCCGGCCCGCGCCCCTGCCCCTCGCTCAGTGATTCTCCCCGGTGAACGGCAGCCACTCGGTCTCCAGGGCCGCGTCCAGGCGGCGGACCGCGCCCGGGGTGTGCTCGGTGGCCAGGCCGGCGTGTGCGAAGTGGCGCAGAGGGGTGCCGCCGAGGTAGCAGGAGGCCAACTCCCGTACGTCCAGGGAGAGGTCGGGGGCTTCGGCAGCGGGTTCCCACGTGGCGCCCCCGGGGCCGGCGGTCAGCCGGAAGCGGCCCGCGTTGGCGGGCAGGACGGTGTCGCGGAGGTCGACGACGAGGTCCACGGGGGCCGCCCAGGAGCGGGCGGTCAGCGCGGCGCTGACGTCCAGCAGCCGGAGCCAGAGTTCGGGTTCCTGGCCGGTGACGCGGACCTGGTCGCGATCGGCAGCGAGGTGGAGGAGCGGGTCGTCGGCGGGGCGGCCCTGGATCTCGACGGTCGAGGTGAGGTCGATCGAGACGAGGTAGGACCACAGGGCGGCGGCGGCCGGTGCGGATTCGGCTTCGAGTTCGGCGACACGGACCGCGCCGGCGCCGCTCCCGCCGGGGCCGCGGGTGCGGTAGACCGCGTAGCCGCCGGGCGTCTGACCGGGGGTGCCGAGCACGACCACGTGCGCCGCCCCGAATCCGTCCTGCCCGGCGCTCATACTGGCGCCGTCGAGGTCCAGTGCCCCCCAGCGCCACCAGCTCTCGTCGCGGGTGAAGCGGCCGGCCCGCCGCGCCAGGGTCGCGTCGTAGTGCGGGGCGAGCTGGGCGGGTGCCGCGGCCGGGTCGATCAGCCGCAGCGGGCGGCTGTCGGGGGCGGCACGGAGCGCGAGGGGGCGGGTGGAGTCGATCTCGATGCGGCAGCGCTCGGTGGCGGCGCCGAAGCCGTAGCGGCCGTAGATGGCGCTCTCGGACGGCCACAGGCAGGCCAGCGGGCGCCCGTCGGCGGCGCAGCGGCGCCAGAGCTCGTCCATCATCGAGGTGAGGATGCCGCGGCGCCGGTGGGTGGGCAGTACGGAGACGAAGTCCACTGCGGCACACGGGAGTCGGTCGCCCGGGACGGAGAGGGTGCGGCGGTGCGCCCCGGCCACTCCGGCCAGCTGTCCGCCGTCGTACGCACCGACGCGGAGGCCGGCCCGCAGCATTCCCGCGTGCTTGTGCCGGGTCCTGTCGCCGGGCGTCAGGTGGAAGACGGAGTACGTCAGGTCCAGGGCCCGGTCGCAGTCGGCCTCCGGGATGTCGCGGAACTCCGTGGTGGCGCGGGCGTCGTCGTCAGTGGTCACCGGGGGACGCTAACGCGGTGCGCCGGGGCGGGCATCCCGATTTCCGGTACCCCTCGCCGGGCGGCCGCCCGCACGGCCTCTGATCGCCGGGCGCCGGGCGCGGGCCACCTGCCGCGCGCCCACCGCGCCGCCGCGCCCCGCGCCCCGCGCCCTGCGCCCTGCGCCCTGCGCCCTGCGCCCTGCGCCCAGGCTCAGGCCACCGACCCGATCCGCCCCACCGGACGGGCCGGGTCGTGGTGGATGGGGGTGTGCGCGCCGGTCAGGGGTACGCCGGTGCCGCCGCGGCGGTTGGCGACGATTTCGGCGGCGATGGACAGGGCGGTCTCCTCGGGGGTGCGGGCGCCGAGGTCGAGGCCGATGGGCGAGCGCAGGCGGTTGAGTTCGAGTTCGGTCAGGCCGGTGTCGCGCAGCCGCTGGAGGCGGTCCAGGTGGGTGCGGCGGGAGCCCATCGCGCCGACGTAGGCGACCGGGAGCTTGAGCGCCCGCTCCAGCAGCGGGACGTCGAACTTGGCGTCGTGGGTCAGCACGCACAGCACCGCGCGGGCATCGAGGTCCTGGGAGTCCAGGTAGCGGTGCGGCCAGTCGACGACGATCTCGTCGGCGTCCGGGAAGCGGGTGCGGGTGGCGAAGACGGGCCGGGCGTCGCAGACGGTGACGTGGTAGTTGAGGAACTTGCCGACCTTGACCAGTGCGGCGGCGAAGTCGATGGCACCGAAGACGATCATGCGGGGCGCGGGGACGGAGGATTCGACGAGGAGGTGGACGGGCGTGCCGCACTGCTCCCCGGCCGGCTGCGCCGCGCCTTCGCCGCGGGCGTCGTCCTCGGGTGCCGGGCCGGACCCGATCTCGATCGTCGTGGTGCGCCCGGCGTCCAGCAGCGCGCGGGTGAGGGCGGTCGCGGTGCGGTCGAGGGCGGGGTGGCCGCCGAGGGTGCCGGTGTGGCTGCCGTCGGGGCGGACCAGCAGGGCACGGCCGCGGAGCTCGGCGGGACCCTCGATGATCCGGGCGAGGGCCGCCGCCTCCCCCGTGGCGGCGGCGGCCAGCCCCGCGGCGAGCGTGCGGGCGGTGGCGTCCGCCGGCTCTCCCGGCGCCTGGCCGCCCGCGGGGCGCCCGCCCGCGCGTACCGGCTGGACGAGGATGTCGATGATGCCGCCGCAGGTCAGGCCCACGGCGAAGGCATCCTCGTCGCTGTAGCCGAAGCTCTCCAGTACCGGCTCGCCGGTCCGCAGCGCGTCCTGGCACAGCTCGTACACCGCCCCCTCCACACATCCGCCGGAGACCGACCCGATCGCCGTGCCGTCACTGTCGACGGCCAGGGCGGCTCCGGGCCGGCGGGGCGCGCTGCCGTGCGTGGCCACCACGGTGGCCACCGCGAAGTCGCGGCCCTGCCCGACCCACCGGTGCAGCTCTTCGGCGATGTCCAGCATGTCGGTCTCCTTAGGGACGGATGGGGGTCCCCGCTCGGGCGAAGCCGAGCGAGGGGGGAGGGCGGGCGGTTACTTGACGCCCAGCCACTGCTCGATCGGATGGAGCGAGAAGTAGAGAACGAAGATCGCGGTCAGCACCCACATGAAGCCGCCGACCTCGCGCCATTTGCCCTGTGCCGCCTTAATGGCAACGTAGGCGATGACGCCCGCTCCCACACCTGCGGTGATGCTGTAGGTGAACGGCATCAGGACCACGGTCAGGAAGACCGGAATGGACACCGAGCGGTCGCGCCAGTCCACGTGGCCGGCGGCGCTCATCATCATCGAGCCGATGACGACGAGGGCGGCCGAGGCGACCTGGGCCGGCACGAGCTGGGTGACCGGGGTGAAGAACAGGCAGGCCGCGAAGAGCAGGCCGGTGACGACGGACGACAGGCCGGTGCGGGCGCCCTCGCCGACACCGCTCGCCGATTCGATGAACACGGTCTGGCCGGAGGCTCCGGCCACCCCGCCGATCGCCCCGCCCGCGCCGTCCACGAACAGCGCCTTGGACAGGCCCGGCATCCGGCCCTGGTCGTCGGCCAGCTTGGCCTCGGTGCCGACGCCGATGATGGTGGCCATGGCGTCGAAGAAGCCGGCCAGCACCAGGGTGAAGACGATCATGCCGACGCTGAGCGCGCCGATCGAGCCCCAGCCGCCGAATTCGACATGGCCGAAGAGACCGAAGTCGGGCATCGCGACCGCGCCGCCGCTCAGCTCCGGGGGCGTACCGCCCCAGTCCTTGGCCGTGAGGCCGCCGATCCTGGTCGCGGCGATGGACAGCACGCTGCCGGCCACGATGCCGATGAGGATCGCGCCGGACACCTTGCGCGCCTGCAGCATGAAGATCAGCAGCAGGGTGACGCAGAAGAACAGCACCGGCCAGCCGGACAGCTGCCCGGTCAGGCCGAGGGTGACGGGGCCGCCCTCGCCCTTGCCCACGAAACCGGCCTTCACCAGCCCCAGCAGGGCGACGAACATACCGATGCCCATGGTGATGGCGTGCTTGAGGGCCAGCGGGATGGCGTTCATGATCATCTCGCGGAGGCCGGTGACCACCAGGAGGCAGATCACCACGCCGTAGACCACACACATGCCCATCGCCTGCGGCCAGGTCATGTGCGGGACGACCTGGGCGGTCAGCGCGGCGGAGACGTTCAGGCCGGCCGCCAGGGCCAGCGGTACCTTGCCGATGAAGCCCATCAGCAGCGTGGAGAGGGCCGCGGCCAGCGCGGTCGCGGTGACCACACCCGCATGCGCGAGGGTGTTCTTCTCCACGTCCGGGGTCGACAGGATCAGCGGGTTGAGCAGGAGGATGTAGCACATCGCCATGAAGGTGGTGATGCCGCCGCGCACCTCTTGCGCAAGCGTCGATCCTCTGTCGGAGATGTGGAAGTACCGGTCGAGCCAGGACCGGCCGGCGGGCTGGCGCGAGCCGGCGCCCGCGTCTTCCGCCGTGGTCCTCGGCTCGGTGGACTGCTGGGTCATGGTGCCTTACTCCCAAGGTTCACAGGGGCACTCGCCGCGAGGGGCGAGATTTGGGATGGATTCCGGCTGCACGACCCGGGGGACGGCCCGAGACGAACGGGGGGTACTGGCTCCGCCGGAGCGGAGCAGCGACTGCGTGGTGCGTGATGCGTGGTGCGCGGTGGGACTCCGGGCGGTGAGCTGTGGAGGACGGACAGGGACCCCCCTGACACCCACCGCCCGGAGACCGGTGTCCGGGGTCGCCCCCGGACGGCTTCTAGGTGCCGGTGAGGTGTTCGGGCCGTACCGGCGTCTTGGTGAGCTCCAGCCCGGTCGCGTTCCGGATCGCCGCGAGGACGGCCGGGGTGGACGACAGGGTGGGGGCCTCGCCGATGCCGCGCAACCCGTACGGGGCGTGCTCGTCGGCGAGTTCGAGCACATCGACCGGGATGGTCGGGGTGTCGAGAATCGTGGGGATGAGGTAGTCCGTGAAGGAGGGGTTGCGCACCTTCGCCGTCTTGGGGTCGACGATGATCTCCTCCATGACCGCCACGCCCAGCCCCTGGGTGGTCCCTCCCTGGATCTGGCCGACGACGGACAGCGGGTTGAGCGCCTTGCCGACGTCCTGGGCGCAGGCCAGCTCGATGACCTTGACCAGGCCGAGTCCGGTGTCCACCTCGACGACCGCGCGGTGGGCCGCGAAGGAGTACTGGACGTGGCCGTTGCCCTGGCCGGTGTGCAGGTCGAAGGGCTCGGTCGGGCGGTGGCGCCACTCCAGCTCCAGGTCGACCGCCTCGTCCTCCAGCACGTCCACCAGGTCGGCCAGTACCTCGCCGCCATCGGTGACGACCTTGCCGCCCTCCAGCAGGAGTTCGGCGGTCGCCCAGGCCGGGTGGTACGTGCCGAACTTGCGCCGGCCGATGTCGAGGACCTGCTCGCGGACGTGCTCACAGGTGTTCTTGACCGCGCCGCCGGTGACGTAGGTCTGGCGGGAGGCGGACGTCGAACCCGCCGAGCCGACCCGGGTGTCGGCCGGCTGGATGGTGACCTGCTGGACCCCCAGCTCCGTACGGGCGATCTGAGCGTGGACGGTGACACCGCCCTGGCCGACCTCCGCCATCGCGGTGTGGACGGTGGCGACCGGCACCCCGCCGACGACCTCCATCCGCACCCGGGCGGTGGAGTAGTCGTCGAAGCCCTCGGAGAAGCCGACGTTCTTGATGCCGACGGCGTAGCCGATGCCGCGGACCACGTCCTCGCCGTGGGTGGTGTTGGACAGCCCGCCGGGCAGCGCACGGACGTCGGCGCCCGCCCCGGCCGTCAGCCACTGCTGCTCCGGCGGGAGCGGCATCGCCTTGACGCGGCGCAGGAGTTCGGCGACCGGGGCCGGGGAGTCGACCGGCTGGCCGGTGGGCATGATCGTGCCCTGTTCCATGGCGTTGAGCTGCCGGAACTCGACCGGGTCCATGCCGAGCTTCTTGGCGACCTTGTCCATCTGCGCCTCGTAGGCGAAGCAGGCCTGGACGGCGCCGAAGCCGCGCATCGCCCCGCAGGGCGGGTTGTTGGAGTAGAGCGCGATGGCCTCGATGTCGACGTCGTCGACGACGTACGGGCCGACGGCGAGGGAGGAGGCGTTGCCGACGACGGCCGGGGAGGCGGAGGCGTAAGCGCCGCCGTCGAGCACGATGCGGCACTTGAGGTGGGTGAGCTTGCCGTCCTTGGTGGCGCCGTGCTCGTACCAGAGCTTCGCCGGGTGCCGGTGGACGTGCCCGAAGAAGGACTCGAACCGGTTGTAGACGATCTTGACGGGCTTGCCGGTGCGCAGCGCCAGGAGGCAGGCGTGGATCTGCATCGACAGGTCCTCGCGGCCGCCGAACGCGCCGCCGACGCCGGAGAGCGTCATCCGCACCTTCTCCGGGGGCAGGCCGAGGACGGGGGCGATCTGGCGCAGGTCGGAGTGCAGCCACTGGGTGGCGACGTACAGATCGACGCCGCCGTCCTCGCCGGGCACCGCGAGGCCGGACTCCGGGCCGAGGAAGGCCTGGTCCTGCATGCCGAAGACGTACTCGCCGGAGACGATGACATCGGCCTTCTTGGCGGCCTCGTCGGCGTTGCCGCGGATGATCGGCTGGCGGTGGACGATGTTGGGGTGCGGGACGTGGCCGATGTGGTGGTCGGTGCGGTGCTCGTGGACCAGCGGGGCGCCCTCGGCGGTGGCGGAGGCCTCGTCGGTGACGACCGGCAGCTCGGCGTAGTCGATCTTGATCTTGGCGGCGGCGCGGCGCGCGGTCTCCGGGTGGTCGGCGGCGACCAGCGCGACCGGCTCGCCGTGGTGGCGCACCTTGCCGTGCGCGAGCACCGGCGTGTCCTGGATCTCCAGGCCGTAGTTCTTCACGTCGGTGGGCAGGTCGTCGTAGGTCAGGACGGCGTAGACCCCGGAGGTCGCCAGCGCCTCGGAGGTGTCGATCGACCTGATCTCGGCGTGCGCGGTGGTGGAGCGCAGGGTGTAGCCCCACAGCATGTCCTCGTGCCACATGTCCGAGGAGTAGGCGAACTCGCCGGTCACCTTGAGGGTGCCGTCGGGCCGCAGCGTGGACTCACCGATCCCGGCCTTGGTCTGGCCGCCCTGGGTGAGGTTCGTGGGCGTACGGCCCGGAGCCGTCGCGAGGCGGGTCTCCTTCTCTGCCATGGCGATCAGGCCCCCTGTCCGGCGGTCGGGTGCGCGCCGCGGGCGGCCGCCAGCCGGACCGCGTCGAGGATCTTCTCGTAGCCCGTGCAGCGGCACAGGTTGCCCGACAGCGCCTCACGGATGTCGGCGTCCGACGGGGAGTCGTTGCGCTCCAGCAGTTCGTCGGCGGCGACCAGCAGGCCCGGGGTGCAAAAGCCGCACTGGACCGCGCCGGCGTCGATGAACGCCTGCTGGATCGGGGAGAGTTCGGCCCCCTCCCCGGCCTGCGAACCGGCCGGGCGGGCCTGCCACCGCTGGGCCTGGTCGATGCTCGTACCGCAGGTGCCAGAGGCACAGCCGCCGTTCTCGGCGCGCTGCCGGGCGAAGTCCGCCAGGCCCTCGACGGTCACCACGTCGCGGCCCTCGACCTGGCCCGCGGCGACCAGGCAGGAGCACACCGGCACACCGTCCAGACGGACCGTGCAGGACCCGCATTCGCCCTGCTCACAGGCGTTCTTGGAGCCCGGCAGGCCCATCCGCTCACGGAGGACGTACAGCAGGCTCTCGCCTTCCCAGACGTCGTCGGCCTCCTGCTGGCGGCCGTTGACGGTGAATGTCACGCGCACTGTGCGCTCCTCTCCTTGCCCCGGTAGGACTCCCAGGTCCAGCCGAGGGTGCGGCGCGCCATGATGCCGACCGCATGCCTGCGGTACTTGGCGCTGCCGCGCACATCGTCGATCGGGTTGCAGGCGCCGGAGGCGAGCTGCGCGAACTGCTTGGCGAGGGACGGCGGGAGGGAATTACCCGACTCCCAGAAGCCGCCCTCCTCCAGCGCCGCGGCGAGGAAGTCCTCGGCCTCACGGGCCCGTACGGGGGTGGGTGCGGCGGAGCCGATGCCGGTGCGCACCGTGCGGGTCCCGGGGTGCAGCGCGATACCGAAGGCGCAGACCGCGATGACCATGGCGTTGCGGGTGCCCACCTTGGAGAACTGCTGCGGGCCGTCCGCCTTGGGCAGATGCACCGAACGGATCAGCTCGTCGGGCTCCATGGCGTTGCGTTTGACGCCGGTGTAGAAGTCGTCGATCGGGATCATCCGGCGGCCGCGCACGGATTCCACCTCGACCTCACAGCCGGACGCGAGCAGCGCGGGGTGCGCGTCGCCGGCCGGGGAGGCGGTGCCGAGGTTGCCGCCGACGCCGCCGCGGTTGCGGATCTGCGGGGAGGCCACCGTGTGCGAGGCCAGGGCCAGGCCCGGGAGTTCGGCCCGCAGGTTCTCCATGATCTGCGTGTAGGAGACGGAGGCACCCAGGCGGACGGTCTTCTCGCCGACCTCCCACTCGCTCAGGTCACCGATGCGGTTCAGGTCGAGCAGGTACGCGGGGCGGCGGTGGTCGAAGTTGATCTCGACCATCACGTCCGTGCCGCCCGCGATGGGCACAGCAGTAGGGTGCTCGGCCTTGGCGGCGAGCGCCTCCTCCCAGCTGGCGGGGCGAAGGAAGTCCATCGTTGGCCTCTTCTACGAATTCTACGAAATCGGGTCGTTCGCTACTCATGGTGAGGACGCTGCGCCGGCATCGCCACGGAGTCGTTCATTCATGTCCTGTTCACGGAGATGCGTTCAGTGAACGCGCCCGGGACCCGCCCGGTGCAGTCACCGAAACCATGAAGCGGTTGGCTGGCCACACCACATGTCTTGTAGATTCGAACGAAAGACGAGGCTCGGAAACCTCGCGGCATTCCACCGGCAACACCAGACAGCAAAGAACGGCGGGCGAGGTCATGCGGCTCCGCGCACTCCTGGACACCCACACCCTTGGCCTCCGGCTGCTCGGGGGCGAGGAAGAGCTGGACCGCACGGTACGCGGCGTGATGACCACCGACCTGCGGGACCCCAGCCGCTACCTCTCCGGCGGCGAACTGGTGCTGACGGGGCTGGCGTGGCGCCGTGAACCGGAGGACTCCGAACGGTTCGTGCGCATCCTGGCCACCGCGGGGGTCGCCGGGCTCGCGGCGGGCGAGGCGGAGCTGGGCTCGGTCCCCGACGACCTCGTACAGGCCTGCCTCCGCCACCGGCTGCCGCTGTTCTCCGTCGTCGAGGACGTCTCGTTCGCCTCCATCACCGAGCATGTCGTCCGCCAGGTCTCCAGCGAACGGGCGGGCGATCTGGCGGCCGTGGTGGACCGCCACCGGCGGCTGATGACGTCGGGCCCCACGGGCGGCGGCCCGGAAGTGGTCCTGGACCTGCTCGGCTCCGACCTGGATCTGCGGGCCTGGGTGCTCTCCCCCACGGGCCGGCAGATCGCGGGCTCCACACTGGCGGACGCCGGGCCCGAGCTCTCCGGTGAACTGGCCGCCCGTCTCGCGGGCGAGCATCTGGCGGCGGCCCGTTCGGGGCGCCGGGGCCCGCATCGCGTCACGGTCGAGGCGGGCGCCGCGACGGCCGCCGCCGCGGACGAGGCCCGGGGGAAGCCCGAGGAGGGACGGCGGCCGGGCGAGGGGCCGGCGAGCTCCACCTTCTCCCTCTTCCCGATCCGCCACGAGGGCCGTGATCTGCGCCGGACGCTGCTGAGCGACTGGCTGCTGGCCGTCGAGGCGGACGCCGGCGACTGGTCCGAAGAGCGCCTTGACCTGCTGTACGGCGTCACTCAGCTGATCGTCGTGGAGCGCGACCGGCGCGATGCCGCCCGTACGGTGCGCCGCCGGCTCGCCCAGGAGGTCCTGGAACTCGTCCAGACCGGCGCTCCGCCCGCCGAGATCGCGGCCCGGCTGCGGGTGGCGGCCCCGGTGCTGCTGCCGGGGCTGGGCGCGGCGCCGCACTGGCAGATCGTGGTGGCCCGGGTCGAGTGGGAGGACGGCGACGTCCCCGGTGGCCCGGTGGCGCAGAGCCTGCTGGAGGAGATGCTGGTCGATCCCGGCACGTTCGGCCCGGAGCCCTCCGACCGCATCGCCGTGGCACACACCGGCGACGAGGCGGTGGCGCTGGTGCCGCTGCCCGTCCCGGACGAGCCCGGTGCTCCCTCGGCGGCCGGTCTGCACGCCGGTGAGCTGCTGTCCGCCGTCCAGGGGCCGCTCGGCCGGGGTCTGGCGGACGACGGGCGGCTGACGGTCGGGGTGAGCGCCGCGGTCCACTCCGCCGAGGGGCTGCGCGGCGCCCTGGAGGAGGCCCGGCACGCCCGCCGGGTCGCCGCGGCCCGTCCGGGCCGGGTCTGCGCCGCCGGGCACGAGGAGCTGGCCTCGCACGTCCTGCTGCTGCCCTTCGTGCCGGACGACGTCCGACGGGCCTTCACCGCCCGCCTCCTGGACCCGCTGCGCGAGTACGACCGCAAGCACCGCGCCGAGCTGATCCCCACCCTGGAGGCGTTCCTGGACTGCGACGGCTCCTGGACCCGCTGCGCCAGCCGCCTCCACCTGCACGTCAACACCCTCCGCTACCGGGTGGGCCGCATCGAGCAGCTGACCGGCCGGGATCTGTCCCGCCTGGAGGACAAGCTCGACTTCTTCCTGGCGCTGCGGATGAGCTGACGACGCGGTCCCGCGTACGGCTCCGCCCCGCGTCACGGCTCCGCCCCGCGTCACGGCGCCGTCCGCGTGACGCCGCCGCGAAGCGACTGCCCGCGCCTGTCGCCCGATCGGGCCCCGCCGTTCGACCCGGCGGGGCCCGATTACGCCATTCGGGGTAACTCGATCGGGCGTCATCACGCGGCCCGTCGTGGTGCCCCGGGCCCGCCGCACGGTGCGGCGATGTGCCCGATCAGGGCCGCGCCGGCGGTCCGGAACGCCCGCCCCGGGATTGTGAATTCATTCACCCACCCCCTTGGCCGGGCGGCGGGATCCGTGCTGAGATGCGCCCACTGCTTCCAACTTCCAGCTCAATGGCGCGCTCGGGGAGGGCAACGTGGCGGATACCGCCATGCCGGAATCCGCGGATTCCGCGGATCCGGCCGGTTCTGCAGTTGTGGTGCCGCTCGCGGTACCGGCACCGGCATCCGCACCGGAGACAGCATCACTCGGCACGGCCGAGGGGGACGGCCCCCTCGACCGTGCCGTGTGGCGTCTGCGCTCCCGCGGCTGCTGGGACGATGCGGCCGCCCTGCTGGAACCGCACTCCGTCCGGCACGCGCCGTCCGCGCTGCGCCGCGCCGCGCTGCTGGTCGAGCGGTGCATGTTCACGGCCACCGGCTGGGCCGAGGCCGAGGACGCGCTGCGCGCCGCCGAGGCGCTGGCGGGCGACGACGACGAGCGGGGCGGCGCGGCCTGCGAACGCGGCCATCTCGCGTACGCCGCCACGGTCCTGGGCGTCCGCGACCGCGCCGACGAGGCCCGTTCGGCACTCGGCCGGGCCGCCGCGCTGCTGGCGCCCACCGCGGCCGGCCGCCCGCTGCTGGACTTCCGCCGTGGCCTGATGGCCGAGCATGTCGCCGACAGCCCGGACGCGGCGCGGGCCGCCTACCGTCGTGCGCACGCCGGCGCCACCGCGCACGGCGACACCCTGCTGCTGTCCTTCACCTGGCGCCACCTGGCCGGACTCGCCCTGCGTGACGGCGAGTTGGCGGAGGCCCGGCACGGTTTCGCCGAGTCGCTGCGGATCCGCGAGGAGCTGGGCTTTCTGGTCGGCACGGCACCGGCCCTCGTGGCGCTGGCCGACGCCGCCCCGGACGCCGACGCGGACCGGCTGCGCGCCGAGGCGGCCCGGCTCTTCCGCCTGATGGGCGGCGTCCCCACATGGCTCGCCGATCATCTGTCCACCGGCGTCACGGCGACGTAGCGGGTGTCCCTTCGGCCCGGCCCGCGGCGATCAGGCCTGCACGGTGGGGCGGACGACGATCTCGCTGACGTCGACGCCCTCGGGCTGTTCGATGGCGTAGCCGATGGCGGAGGCGACGGCGGAGGGCGGCATGGCGATCTCGTCGCGCTGGCGGGTCATCGCGGCCGCGACTTCGGGGCCGGCTCCCTTGCCGACGCCTTCGGTGTGGGTGAAGCCGGGCGAGACCAGGGTGACGCGCAGGTCGGGTCCCGATTCCTGGCGCAGGCCCTCGGTGAGCACCTTCACCGCCGTCTTGGTGGCCGCATAGACCGCCTGGGGAGTTTTGACGACGTAGGCCGCCGTGGAGCCGACATTGACGAACTGGCCGGCGCGCTGCCGGCGGAAGACGGGCAGGGCCGCCCCGATGCCGTTGAGCAGGCCGGTGATGTGGGTGGAGACCATGGCGTCCCAGTCGTCCTGGCGCAGGTCGTCGAACGGCGAGACGGCCATCGTGCCCGCGTTGGAGACGAGGACGTCGAGCCGGCCGTACCGGTCGAGGGCCGTGTCCGTCAGACGCCGGAGATCTTCGCGGCGCGTGACGTCCACGAGGACGCCGACGGCAGTGCCGCCTTTCGCCGTGATGCCGTCCACGACGGCGTTCAGCCGGTCCTCGCGCCGGGCCCCGAGCACGAGCCGGGCGCCCTTCTCGGCGAGGTGGATCGCCGTCGCCTCGCCGATGCCGCTGCTGGCGCCCATGATCGCGATGACTTTGCCCTGGATACCCGACATGACCGGCTTCCTTTCACGGAGTGCGCGCAGGCCAGTGCGGTGACCTACAGTGAAACGGAGGTGTCCCCGTTTAGCTCAGGTTAAGTGGGGGCGTCTCCGTTTAACAAGACGGATGACTTCCGAGAGGGCAAGAGGGGATGGCGAGCGCTGATGACCGACGAAGCGCTTCGGCCGTTGCGGGCTGACGCACGGCGCAACAGGGAGAAGATCCTCGCGGCTGCCGTGCGCGTGTTCACGACGGAGGGGCTGGACGCACACCTGGAACGCATCGCCAAGGAGGCGGGCGTGGGCAGCGCGACTCTCTACCGCCACTTCCCCACCCGGGAGGCCCTGGTCGAGGCGGTCTACCGCAACGAGGTGGCCCAGCTGTGCGACGCCGCCCCCGCCCTGCTCGCGCAGCAGCCGCCGGCGGAGGCCCTGCGCGCGTGGACGCGCCTCTTCCTCGACTACGTCACCGCCAAGTACGGCATGATCGACGCCCTGCGCGCCATCGCCGCGAAGGGAAACAATCCCTATGGCCACAGCCGGGAAATGATCCAGGCCGCCCTCACCTCGCTCATGGACGCCTGCACGGCTGCCGGGGTGATCCGTACCGATATCCGGCCCGCCGACATCGGCGCCGCCCTGGAAGGCATCGCCCTCACCTCGGCGGGCGCCGAACACCGACAGCAAGCGGAGCGCCTGCTCGACCTCACTCTGGACGGCCTCACGGTCCGCCGGTGAGGCCTCACGGGCGGCGGCCGGTCCTCCACTCTCCGTGGCGGTCCGGCTGACCCGTCCGCGGCCCGCGCCACTCGATCTGCCGCCCGTGCCCCGCTCGTTCCGCCGCCGTCAACCCCTCAACACCGGCCATGCCGGATCTTTCGACGATTGACCGGATTCATAGGGTCCCGGCAGTGGATCGGCCGGGCTGCGATGGTTGCGGGCCCGACCGGCCGTCGACGCGCCACGCGAAGCCTGAGGTGGGACTATGAGCCGAAGGCCCGGGGCAGGGATGTCTCACGACGCCCCACAGGCCCCGAGAATGGCCGCAAGTCGCACTGTGAGGCGGCAGCGGGGTATGGATGCTGGTCCGGGACCAGCCGGCCCCACCCACTGGCACAGCCTTTCAGGAGGCCACATGACAGCAGGAGTGACCAACACGACCGCTGCGAGCGACTGGGGCAAGGCAGATTTCGAGGCGATCTACAACTGCCCGGATCCCCGTCGGTACTTCACCACACTGAACCCCCTGGACTACCAGATTCCACACCACGGCCAAGCGGTGTTCCGTGCCGTGGCCGAGACCCTGCAGCGGCACCGCAGCGACCGCCCGCCCTTGAACGTCGTCGACCTCTGCTGCTCGTACGGGGTCAACGCCGCACTGCTCAACCACCAGCTCTCCCTCACCGACCTCTACGGCCGCTATGCCGGGAACGGCAAGGCGCTGCCCTCCACCGCCCAACTCCTGGAGGAGGACCGCACGTTCTTCGCCACCCGGCGACGTGCCGAACCCCTCAGGGTGACCGGCATCGACGCGGCGGACCGCGCGGTCGGCTACGCCCGGGCGGTCGGACTGCTCGACCACGGCTTCGCGGAGAACCTGGAACTCGACGACCCGAGCCCGGAACTGCGGAAGGTGCTGGCCGGCACCGACCTGATCACCGTCACCGGCGGCGTCGGCTACATCTCCGCCCGTACCTTCGCCCGCCTCTTCGACTGTGTGTCCACGCCGCCCTGGGTCGCCGCGTTCGTGCTGCGCGAGGTGTCCTACCGGCCGATCTCCGCCCTGCTGGCCCGGGCCGGCCTGGTGACGGAGAGACTCACCACCCGTACGTTCCGTCAGCGGCGGTTCGCCGACGGCAACGAGCGGCAGGCGGCGTTCGAAGCGCTGGCCGCCCGCGGCCTGTCCACCGCGGACAAGGAAGCCGACGGCTTCTACCACGCCGACCTCTATCTCTCCCGGCCCGCCGCCGATGTCGCGGCGCTACCACTGGAGGAGCTGCTGCCCGGCTGAACCCCGGCGCCGTCCGGCCGAGCCGCCGGCGGACCCGCTCAGTGCGGGTGGCGCGCCACCGACACATGCTCGCGGGCGATCCGCTCGGCCACCGCGTACTCCTGGGCGACCAGGGCGTCGAGCAGCGCCGTGTGCTCGGAGGCGTCGGCCAGCAGCTCGGCCGTGCGCCGCCGGGGGCCGCCGGCCGGCGGCCACTGGGCGCGGCGGAGCAGATCACCGGTGACCTCGGTGAGCGTGCGGTTGCCGGTGAGCGACATCAGGGCGTCGTGGAAGGCGTGGTCGGCCTCGGCATAGCCGACCCGGTCACCGCGGGCGGCGGCCGCGACGCCCGCATCAGCGAGGGGGCGCAGCCCCTCCCAGCGCTCGGGGGGCAGCGCCCGGGCCAGCCGGACGATCGCGGGCACCTCCAGCATCGCCCGGACCTCGGCCAGCTCGGCGAGGTCACGGGAGCTGCGCTCGGCGACCCGGAAGCCGCGGTTGGGCACGACCTCGACGGCCCCCTCCCCCGCGAGCTGCTGCATGGCCTCCCGGACCGGGGTCGCGGAGACGCCGTAGTGCTCGGCGAGCGCGGGCGCGGAGTAGACCTCACCCGGGGCCAGCTCCCCGCCGACCAGCGCATGGCGCAGCGCGGCCAGCACCTGACCGCGGACGGAGTGCCGCCGGGGCACGGCGGGGCCGGCCTGCGCGGGCACCCTCGCGCCGGCGCACGGCTCCTGTTCCGCTGTGCCCTGCTCCATGACGGTTCCTCCCTGACGTTTCCAGCACCATAGGCGGCGCACGTCCCAGTTCAAATCCGGGGAGCCGTCCGGAAGTCGCCGGGAAGCCGTACGGGCCGCCAGGTCTGGCGTTCAGCGGGCACGGGTAAGCCTTCAGGTAAGGTAAGCCTTACCTGTTGACGATCGCGATTCGGTGGTCTCCCGCATGACTCGTGCCCCCGCCGCTCCGCCTGCCGTCCACCCCGTCGCCGAGTCCTACGCCCGGCTCTCCGCGGCCTTCCCGGGCCTGCGGGTGACGCTGTGGGACGCCGCCCCGCCCAGCGGCGACGGCTGGGTGTGCGCGGCCGGGCTCGCGGCCGGCGGCGAGAGCCTGGACGCCTTCCTCGCCTGGGACGACGCGCAGATCGTGCGGGATTACGGACAGCGCGCCCGGCCGGACGTCATCGCGAGCTTCGCCCTGCACCGCTACGCCTGGCCCGCCTGCCTGCTGATCACCCTCCCCTGGTTCCTGCACCGCCGGGTCCCGCACCTGCCCGTGCAGGACGTCTCCTTCCAGCGCGAGCTGGGCAGGATGGCGGTGCGGGTCAGCGCCTTCAGCTGCCTCCCGGACGACCCCGCCGCGGCGCTGCCCGGCGCCCGGGTCGTCCCGGACGAGGAGGCCCTGCGAGCGGAGGTACGGGCGGCGGTGGCCCAGCACCTGAGGCCCGTACTGGAGGGCTTCCGCGCCCGGATGCGGCGCGGGCCGCGGGCGCTGTGGGGCATGGCGTCCGACGAGATCGTGGAGGGCCTGTGGTACCTGGGGCAGCTGCTGGGCGAGGAGCCGCGCGCGGTGGCCGAGCTGGAGTTGCTGCTGCCGGGCGCCACCGCTCCGTACGTGGGCGGTGCGGGATTCCGCGAACTGACCGGGCCGCGCGGCCAGTCGCTGCCGACCCGGGACCGGGCCGGCTGCTGCATGTTCTACACCCTGCGGCCCCAGGACACCTGCGTCACCTGCCCGCGCACCGCGGACGAGGAGCGCATCAGGCGCCTCACCGCGGCCACTTGATCCCCGCGCCGCCCCGCTCCTAGCCGATATCCGGCCACCTCCCGCCCGCGAAATGGCTTCAATAACGCGGCGAAATCAGCTCTGCATAGCCTCGGCGCACGAACGTCATGCGTGTTTTGCCCAAGCCACACGGCCCCCGACACGTCGCCAGGTCGAGAGCACATGCCCGTCGTCGGGCCACGAGGAGTTTCGGAAAATGAGCGGTGCGAAGACTGCGGGTGCGGCGGAGTCCGGTGCCCGGGAGGAGCTGTTCGCAGGTGTCCCGGCGCGGTGGCAGGGCGAGCCGTCCCCCGTCCCCGCCCTGACGCTGCCCGAGCTCTTCGAAGCCCAGGTGCGCCGCACCCCCGACGCCCCCGCCGCGACCTTCCGGGACCGGACCCTCAGCTATCGCGAGCTGAACGAGCGCGCCAACCGGCTGGCCCGGCTGCTGGTGGCGCGCGGCGCCGGACCCGAGCAGATCGTCGGCGTGCTGATGCCGCGCTCGCTGCACCAGATCGTGTCACTGGTGGCGGTGACCAAAACCGGTGCCGCCTACCTGCCGGTGGACGTCGACTACCCGGCCGAACGCATCGCCTACATGCTCGGCCACTCCGACCCCGTCTGCCTGCTCACCACCGCCGACTCGCCCGCCGCGGAAGGGCTCGCGGACCGGCTGGTGCTGCTGGACGACCCGGCGGTGGACGAGGCGCTGCCCGGCCTGCCGGACACCGATCCGGGCGACGCCGAGCGCACCACGCCGCTGCGCATGGCCCACCCGGCGTATGTCACCTACACCTCCGGCTCCACCGGGACGCCCAAGGCCGTGGTGATCGAGCACCGCGCGCTGGCCGACTATCTGGCCTGGGCACGTAAGGACTACCCGAGCATGGGGCCGGGCGGCACCTCGCTGTGGCACTCGCCGGTGTCCTTCGACATGACCGTCTCGGAGTTGTGGGGACCGCTGGTGTCCGGCGGGCGGGTGCTGGCCGCCGCGCTGGAGGAGGACGCGCACGCCGGCACGGTCTCCTGCACCTTCATGAAGGCCACCCCGAGCCATCTGCCGATGCTCCATCTCCTCCCGGACGGCTACTCCCCCACCGGTGAGCTGATGCTCGGCGGTGAGGCACTGCAGGGCGCCGCACTGGACGAGTGGCGCCGCCGCCACCCCGGGGCCACCGTCATCAACGTGTACGGCCCGTCCGAAATCACCGTCAACATGGCGCAGTTCCGGCTGGAGCCGGGCCGGCCGACGCCGGACGGCGTGCTGCCGCTGGGCCGCGTGATGGACAATATGCGCGGCTACGTCCTGGACGACCGGCTGCGTCCGGTGGCACCGGGCGTCACCGGTGAGCTCTACATCGCGGGCCCCGGGCTGGCGCGCGGCTACTTCAGGCAGCCGGCACTGTCCGGCGAGCGGTTCGTCGCCGACCCGTTCGGGGCGCCGGGCGAGCGGATGTACCGCTCCGGTGACCTGGCCCGATGGACGCAGGACGGGCAGCTGGTGTTCCGCGGCCGCGCCGATCACCAGGTCAAGGTCCGCGGCTTCCGCGTCGAGCCGGGCGAGATCGAGGCCGTGCTGACGCAGCATCCGCAGGTTTCGCGCGCCGTGGTGCTGGTCCGTGAGGACCGCCCCGGCGACCAGCGGATCGTCGCGTATGTGAGCTGCGCGGAGGGCGCCGCCGAGCCGGATGCCGGGACGCTGCGGGCGCATGCCGCCGAGGTCGTGCCGTGGTACATGGTGCCGTCGGCCTTCGTCGTGATCGAGGAGTGGCCGCTGACGCCGAACGCGAAGGTGGACCGCAAGGCGCTGCCCGCCCCCGAGTACCGCACCGGTGCCGGCCGCGTTCCGCGCACCGCGACGGAGGAGACCCTGTGCCGGCTGGCCGCCGAGGTGCTGGGCCTGGCGTCGGTCGGCGTCGAGGACAACTTCTTCGATCTGGGCGGTCACTCGCTGCTGGCCAACCGGCTGACCAGCCGCATCCGTGCGGCCATGGACGCCGAGCTGCCGATGAGCGCGGTGTTCGAGGCACCGACCGTCGCCGAGCTGGCGGGCCGCCTGGCCGGCGCCGACGCGGCACGCCCTGCGCTGGCACCGGCCCGGCGCCCGGAGCGTATCCCGCTCTCCCCCGCCCAGCAGCGCCTGTGGTTCCTCCACCAGCTGGAGGGCACCGGCCCGGCCTACACCATCCCGATCGCCGTCCGGCTGACCGGTGAGCTGGACCGCACCGCCCTGGAGGCGGCGCTGGGTGATGTGCGGGCGCGGCACGAGGCGCTGCGCACCCGCTTCGCCGAGCACGACGGCGAACCCCACCAGGTGATCGTGGACGCCGGACAGGAGCCCCTGGAACTCGAATTCGCCGAACTGGACGGGGCCGAGCAGCTTCAGCGGGTGCTGGCCGAGCAGGCCGGGCACGGCTTCGACCTCACCGCGGGTGTGCCGCTGAAGGCCGTCCTCTACCGGCTCGGCGAGCGCGAGCACGTCCTGCTCCTGCTGGTGCACCACATCATCACCGACGGCTGGTCCCGCGATCCGCTCACCCGCGACCTGTCCACCGCTTACACCGCGCGCGCCGGCGGCCGCGCCCCGGCCTGGAAGCCGCTGCCGGTGCAGTACGCCGACTACACCCTGTGGCAGCGCGGGATGCTGGGCGACGAGAGCGACCCGGACAGCGCCGCCGCGAGGCAACTGACCTTCTGGAAGCAGGCGTTGAGCGGCACTCCGGAGCTGCTGGAACTGCCGCTGGACCGTCCCCGCCCCTCCGTCGCCAGTTACCGCGGTGCCGTCACCCGCTTCACCTTCGACGCCGCTCTCCACTCCCGTATGGCGGAGCTGGCGCGCGAGTGCGATGTCACGGTGTTCATGGTGCTGCAGGCCGCCCTCGCGGCCCTGCTCTCCCGCATGGGCGCGGGCACCGACATCCCGATCGGCACCGCCGTCGCCGGCCGCACCGACGAAGCCCTGGACGACCTCGTCGGCTTCTTCGTCAACACCCTCGTCCTGCGCACCGACGTCTCCGGCGACCCCACCTTCCGCCAGCTCCTGGCCCGCGTCCGCGAAACCGACCTGGCCGCCTACGCCCACCAGGACACCCCCTTCGAGCGGATCGTCGAGACCGTCAACCCGGTCCGGTCGCTGTCCCACGCCCCCCTCTTCCAGACCATGCTGACCTCGCAGAACACCCCCGAGGACACCATGGCGCTGCCCGGCCTGGAGGCGGTGGCGCAGGACGTGGCCAAGGCGGTCGCGCCGTTCGACCTCTCCTTCCACACCAAGGAGAAGACGACGCAGGACGGCACGCCCGCGGGCATCGACGCCCTGCTGGAGTACGCCACCGACCTGTTCGACCGGGCCACCGTCGAGGCGCTGACCGCCCGTCTGGTACGGCTGCTGGGCGAGTCCACCGCACAACCGGACGCCCCCGTCGGCGAGTTGGAGATCCTGACGGAACAGGAGCGGCGGCAGGCGCTGGAGGAGTGGCAGGGCCGTCCGCACGAGGTGTCGGGGAAGACACTGCCCGTCCTCATCGAGGAGCAGGCGCGGCGGGCGCCCGACGCCCCCGCGGTCGTCCACGAGGACACCCAACTGACCTACGCCGAGCTCAACGAGCGCGCCAACCGCCAGGCCCGGCTCCTGGTGCGGCGTGGGGTCGGCCCGGAGCGCTATGTCGCGGTGGCGCTGCCCCGCTCGGTGGACCTGGTGGTGACCCTCCTGGCCATCGTCAAGGCCGGCGGCGCCTATCTGCCGCTGGACCCGTCCTACCCCGCGGACCGGCTCGGCTTCATGCTGGAGGACGTGGCGCCCGTGCTGGCCGTCACGGCCCGGGGCGTGCTCGACCACGTCCCCGCGCCGTGCCCGTCGTTGCGCCTGGACGACCCCGAGGTCCTGGCGGAACTGGCCGCCCAGGACTCCACCGACCTCACCGACGCCGACCGCAACGCGCCGCTGCTGGCGGACAACGCGGCCTTCGTCATCTTCACCTCCGGGTCGACCGGCCGCCCCAAGGGCGTCACCGTGCAGCACCGTTCGCTGGACGCCTACCTGAGCTGGACCCGCACGGCGTACCCGGGTGTGGCCGGACGGGCCCTGGTGCACTCGCCGGTGGCCTTCGACCTCACCGCCACCGGCCTGTTCGCGCCCCTGACCTCCGGCGGCTGCGTCGAGCTGGTCGAGCTGGACGGACGGACCCAAGCGGCGGACGGGCGGCCACAGCCCACCTTCGTCAAGGCCACCCCCAGCCACCTGCCGCTGCTCATCGAACTGCCCGGACAGTACTCACCGAACGAGCAGCTGGTGCTCGGCGGTGAGTCGCTGATGGGCGAGGTCCTGGACGAATGGCGGGGCCGGCACCCCGGTGCCACCGTCATCAACGAGTACGGCCCGACGGAGACCACCGTCGGCTGCTCGGAATTCCGCATCGAGCCGGGCGAGAGCGTCCCGGCGGGCGTGGTCACCATCGGCCGGCCGATCTGGAACACCCAGATGTTCGTGCTGGACGCCCGGCTGCGTCCGGTGCCCACCGGCAGCACCGGCGAGGTGTACATCGCCGGTGACCTGGTGACCCGCGGCTACCACCGGCGCCCGGACCTGACCTCCGGCCGCTTCGTCGCCAACCCCTACGGCCCGCCGGGCAGCCGGATGTACCGCTCGGGTGACCTGGCCAGGTGGCGGGCGGACGGCCAGATGGAGTTCATCGCGCGCGTCGACGACCAGGTCAAGCTGCGCGGCTTCCGTATCGAGCTGGGCGAGATCGAGGGCGTCATCGGGGCGCACCCGAAGCTGGCGCAGGTGGCCGTGATCGTCCGCGAGGACCAGCCCGGCGACAAGCGTCTGGTCGGCTACGCCGTCCCCGCGCCGGGGCAGAGCGTGGACTCCGCCGAGCTGCGCCGCTACGCGGCCGGGCAACTGCCCGACTACATGGTGCCCGCGGTCTTCGTGCTGCTCGAAGAACTCCCGCTCACGGTGAACCGCAAACTGGACCGCAAGGCGCTGCCCACGCCCGACTACGGCGTCGCGGCCGGCGCTTCGGGGCGTGCGCCGCGCACCGCGCACGAGGAGATCCTGTGCGGCGCGTTCGCGGAGATACTGGGCCTGCCGCGGGTCGGCGTGGACGACAACTTCTTCGCGCTGGGCGGGCATTCACTGCTGGTCACCCGGCTGATCGCGGGGCTGCGCCGGACGCTGGGGGCGGAGCTGCCGATCCGGGCGGTGTTCGAGGCGCCGACCGTCGCCGAGCTCGCCGCCCGCCTGGCCGACGCGGGCACGGCCCGTCCGCCGCTGGTGGCCGGCGAGCGCCCGGCGCGGCTGCCGCTGTCCCCCGCACAGCAACGGCTGTGGTTCCTGCACAAGCTGGCGGGCCCCAGCCCGACGTACAACGTGCCCGTCGCGGTGCGGCTGACCGGTGAGCTGGACCGTGCGGCGCTGCAGGCGGCGCTGGCCGACGTGGTGGAGCGGCACGAGGCGCTGCGGACCCGCTTCGCCGAGGAGTCCGGCGAACCGTGCCAGGTGGTACTCAGCGGCGAACCGTCCCGGCCGGTGGTCGAGTGGGTCGAGCTGAACGCACCGGATCAGCTGGAGACTGCGTTGGCGGAGGCCGCCGCGTACGGCTTCGACCTGACCGCCGGGGTCCCCCTCAAGCTCACCCTCTTCAAGCTCTCCGAAGACCGGCACGTCCTGCTCATCCTGCTGCACCACATCGCCAGCGACGGCTGGTCCATGGGACCGCTCTCGCGCGACCTGTCCACCGCCTACACCGCCCGCGCCGACGGCCGCGCCCCGGCCTGGGAGCCGCTGCCGGTGCAGTACGCCGACTACGCCCTGTGGCAGCGGGACATGCTGGGCGACGAGAACGACCCCGGCAGCGTCCTGTCCCAGCAGCTCGACTTCTGGCGCAAGGAACTCAGCGGCGCGCCCGAGCTGCTGGAACTGCCGCTGGACCGGCCCCGCCCGGCCGTCGCCAGTCATCGCGGCGCCACGGTGGAGCTGAGCGTCGACGCCGAGCTGCACCGCGCGTTGCTGTCCTTCGCCCAGGGCTCGGGCGCCACGCTGTTCATGGTGCTGCACTCGGCGGTGGCGGCCCTGCTGTCCCGTATGGGCGCGGGCACCGACATCCCGATCGGCACCGCCGTGGCGGGGCGCTCCGACGAAGCCCTGGACGACCTCGTCGGCTTCTTCGTCAACACCCTCGTCCTGCGCACCGACGTCTCCGGCGACCCCACCTTCCGCCAGCTCCTGGCCCGGGTCCGCGAAACCGACCTGGCCGCCTACGCCCACCAGGACACCCCCTTCGAGCGTGCCGTGGAAGCCGCACAGGTCACCCGGGTGCTCTCGCACACGCCGCTCTTCCAGGTCTCGTTGAACCTGGAGGACGGCACCGCCATCACTCCGGACCTGCCCGGGGTCCAGGTCCGGCCCGAGCCGGTCGGCGTCCCGGCCGCCAAGTCCGAGCTGGTCTTCGGCCTGACCGAACAGCACACGACGGCCGGCGAACCGGCAGGGCTCACCGGTGAACTCACCTACGCCTCGGACCTCTTCGAGCGCGCCGGGGCAGAGGCCCTGGCCGGGCGGCTGATCCGGATGCTGCGGACCATCGCGGCCAATCCGGACCGCAGGGTGGGCAGTGCCGAGATCCTTACCGAGGAGGAGCAGCGCGAACTGCTCGTCACTCGTAATGCCACGGAGCGGGTGGTTCCGGCGCTGACGATGCCGCAGCTGTTCGAGGCCCAGGCCGCCCGGGCACCGGACGCCGAAGCCGTCGTCTACGAAGACACCGTCCTCACGTACGGCGAACTCGACCGCCGCGCCAACCAGCTCGCCCGCCTCCTGATCACCCACGGAGTCGGACCCGAACGCCTCGTCGCGCTCGCCATGCCCCGCTCCGCCGACATGATCACCGCCGCCCTCGCCATCCACAAAGCCGGCGGCGCCTACCTCCCCATCGACCCCGACTACCCCACCGACCGCATCACCTACATGCTCACCGACGCCCACCCGGTCTGCATCCTCACCACCTCCACCGTCACCCTCCCCGACACCGGGCACCCCCGCATCCTGCTGGACAACGACGACGACATCCGGCACCTGCCCCACACCCCGGTAACAGACGACGAACGCACCACCCCCCTCCACCTGCACCACCCCGCCTACCTCATCTACACCTCCGGCTCCACCGGCCGCCCCAAAGGCGTCCTCGTCACCCACA
>NZ_JBEYVM010000008.1:0-312022 GCF_040643995.1 Streptomyces sp. NPDC047049
GGGGTGCGGTGACGGGCCTGCGCGGGTGGGGTGCCGGACTGCTTCGCTTTACGTCCGGCACCCCACCCGCTCCGGCCCGTCCCCTCCCGTTGGGGGTGGGTTGAAGGCCGGTGGGGGTGGACGTGGCTGGTCCGGTGCGCCTGGTGATCACGAGAAAAATGGGTCATCCGAAACGACCGGAAACGGCCCCACGGCCATGACAATGGCCCGCCCCCACCCACGTTTACTTACTCCCCCACGGGAGGGGACGGGCCGGAGGGGCCGGTGTGTGGGACGTAAAGCGAAGCAGTCCCACACACCGGCCCCGGAGGCCCGTCACCGCACCCACAGCCCCGCGCAGCGGACCCGGCCCGCCGCAGGCGGAACGGCGACAAGCCCCCACGGCGGGAAAGCCAACAACGTGGGGCACAAGGCGCCGTCAGGCGCCACCCGTGTGGACCTGGAAGGCCGCGCGCCGTACCGCCTTGGCGAGTGCCGGGTCGGGGTGGGCGGCGGCGAGGGCGACCAGGACCTGGACGGTGCGGGGGTGGCCGATGGCGCGTACCTCCTCCAGGAGGCGGGGGACCGAGCCCTGGACCGCCGAGTCGAGGTGGCGCACCAGCAGTTGGGTCTCGCCGTGGTCGGCGACGGCCGCCGCGGTGTCCACCCACAGCCAGGTCGACTCCTCACGGGTGAGCACATCGGGGGCGGTCTCCGGGTCGCCGCCCTCGTGCTCGACCAGCCACAGCAGGGCGTACGGCCGCAGAGCCGGCTCGTCGGCCGCGGCGCGTACGGCGGCCTCGGCGGGCGCGCCGACCGCCCGCAGTGCCTCGAAGGCCAGGCCGCGCAGCAGCGCGTCCTCGCCGCGGGCCACGGTCAGCAGCTCCTCGACGGCCGCGCCGACCGAGCGGGCGGCGAGCCAGGCGCGGTACTCGGCGCGGGCCGGTCCGGGGGTGAGCCGGGCACAGCCGCGCAGCATCGCCTCGGCGGACTGCTCGATATGGCCGGCCGGACTCTGCGCGGCGACGCAGATCTGTTCCAGCTTGACCCACACCGACCAGTTGCCGAGCGGCGTCAGCTGTGCCTCGGACGCATGGCGGAAGGCCTCGTGGACGCCGTCGGGCGCACCGTCCGGCGCCACCAGCGCGCCGACGGTCAGCAGGGCGTCCAGCGCCCAGGCCAGCAGCTCGGCCAGCGACGCCCCCGCGGCGTCGTCGGCCGCCGGCGCGGCATGGTCGGCGCTGCCCGGGGACGGGTCCTGGCCGTAGGGGACCTCGCAGCGCTCCGTGCGCAGCTCGGCGACGCGCTGGTCCAGCATGTCCAGCAGCACCGGCAGCCGGACGGGCCCGGCCGACAGGTGCAGCAGGGACAGCAACTGGGGCAGTGCCTCGACGACTTCGGCGACTATCGTGGGGCCGGCAGTGGCCGGGGCGGGGCGGGCCAGGGACCAGGCGTCGAAGAGCGCGACCCAGCCGCGTAGCACGGCGGTGTCGTCGCGGTCCCAGGCGCGCAGCCGCCAGCCGGGGCGGGCAAGGCCGTCGTGGAGCTCGACGAGGCCGGCGAGCCGGGCCCGGTCCCAGTCGGTGCGGACCTGCTGCGGCGTCAGGCGAAGGGCTTCGGCGGCGCGTTGTGCGGCGGCCTTCGGCAGCGCCCCGTCCGCTCCGGCGCGCAGCGCGGCGCCGTCGGCCCAGCGGGCGAGGCGGGCGGCGCCGGCCAGCACGGTCCGGGCCTGCCGGGCCAGTTCCGCGGGCGGCGGCGTGCCCTCGGGCGGGCGGGGCGCCGGACGCTTGGTCCGGGTTGTCACCGCCCGGCGGGCGGCCGCAACCGGTTGACGGGGGACGATGCGGAGCCGGGAGTCGCGCGGGGTACGGGACGTCACAGGAGCAGTGTTGCCGCTGTCGGCCCGAAAGCCCAATCGGAACCCCGCCTGCGACCTGCCGGGGGCATGTCATCGTGCCGGCCCGTCCCTGATGAGGGGAGTTGTCGCCCCGTATGCCCGGACGTCATCGGGCGCCGGCTCCCGGCGGGGCGGCGGGCCAGCGGACGGACGGGGCGGCGGACCGGCGGACGGACCGGCGGGTGTCACATGAGCGGGGTGAGGAAGCGCCGCAGTGCCTCTTCGCAGCCCGTCGGGTCGGCGTTCCACATCGCGGCGTGCGGTGCGTGCGGGACGGGCTGGAGGGTGACCAGATCGGCGCGGCGGGCGGCGAGGGAACGGGAGGCCGACCAGGGGGCGATGAGGTCGTCGGGGCCGTGGAAGAGCAGGATGGGGACGTTCAGCCCGTCCGGGTCGACGGCGTCGGGCCGGTCGACGGGCATGCCCGTGGCGCCCTCGGCGGCGCGTACGACCAGTGGCAGCAGGACGCGCGGGACCCGCCGGGCGGTGGCCAGCGCCCGGATGGTGGCGCCCCGGTCGAGAACCGGGGAGTCCAGGACCAGGCCGCTGATCCGGGCGCGCAGTGCGGAGTGGGTGGCGGCGCGCAGCGCCATGGCCGCGCCGGTGGACCAGCCGTAGAGGACGATGTCCTGGGCGCCGTAGCGGACCGCGTAGCGGATCGCGGCGTCGAGGTCGCGCCATTCGGTGTCGCCGAGGTGGCTCAGGCCGTCGGCGGTGCGCGGGGCGCCGAGGTCGTTGCGGTACGTCAGGTCGAGGACGGGCAGCCGGTGGCGGTGCAGGAACGGCATCACCACCATGGGGTGCGCACGGGTGGTGCCCAGTCCGTGGACGGTGATGACCCAGGTGTCGCGTACGCCGGGGAGGAACCACGCGGGGAGGGTGCCCAGTTCACCGGGGATGTCGACGTCGGCGCAGTCCAGGCCGAGGGCGTCACGGGGGTTGCCGACGTGCACCTGCGGGGTGAGCCGCATCCGGTTTCCCGGTCTGAGGGTGCCGTGGGTGACCCGCACCAGGCGCCGTACGACCGCGTCGGCGGGGTGCGGTACGCCGTGGATGACATCGCCGACCACCGCGTGGCAGCCGGAGCCGGTGAGCCCGTAGGTGCCGGGCCGCAGGGTCGCCAGACTGCGGGTGAGGGCGATGCGGTTCTCGGTGGCGGAGTGCACGGTGAGGCGGGAGTCGCCCGGGAAGGGGTCGTCGGGCGACGGTTTCAGGGCAATGTCGCCGGCGTACCGGCCGACCGCCACGGCGGCCGCCCCGGCACCGATCACGGTGGTGGCGGCCACGGCCGCCGCGGTAACCAGGCGCACCTGTTCAGTGTGCGCAGCGGCGGCGGGGGCGGCCACTTGGCGGTGCCGGGCGGGTGACCGGGGGCCGGGTGGACGGCGAGCGGGGGCCGCGCCGTCGTCCACGGCGGGTGCTCAGCCCCGCGGGCCGTAGCCCCGCAGTTGTGCGGCGGCCGCGTCGAGCTGCGCGGCCGACAGCAGGTGGGGCGTGTGCCCCGGTACGGAGCTCGCGGTCAGCCAGACCCGGCACATCCACTCCAGCTGGGCGGTGCGGTCCAGCGCCTGGTCGAGGCTGTCGCCGTAGGTGAGGGTGCCGTGGTTCTGCAGCAGGCAGCCGGTGCGGTCGCGGAGCGCGTCGAGCATGTGGGCGGCGAGCGCGTCGCTGCCGTACAGGGCATAGGGGGCGACACGCACGGGGCCGCCGAGCGCCGCGGTCATGTAGTGGACCGGCGGGAGTTCGGGGACGAGGGTGGAGACGGCGGTGGCGTACGGGGCGTGGGTGTGGACGACGGCGGTGGCCGTGGTGCTGCGGTAGACCGCCAGGTGCATCGGCAGTTCGCTGGTCGGCCGGAGCGTGCCGATGATCTGGCGTCCTTCGAGGTCGACCGCGGTGGTGTCGCCCGGCCCGAGCCGGTCGTAGGGGACGCCGCTGGGGGTGACCAGGATCAGGTCCTTGATACGGCGCGAGACATTGCCCGAGGTGCCGACGACCAGTTGGTCGGTCACGGTTCTGCGGGCGGTGGCGACCAGTTCGCCCCAGGCTTCGGCGAGGCGGTCGGCGTGGTCCTTCATGGGTCCTCCGGCGCGGTGCGGCGAGTGGCGGATTGCGGTGCGCGACACCGTACGAGCAGGCCGGGGCAGAGTACGACGGGGCCCAACCATCCGGCATCCGCTATATAGGAATATCTACCCACTGAGGAGAATTGACCTAGGACGTTCCACCTTGCGTTGGTTGTCCGTTAACGTCGCCAGGAGCCCGCGCGCGACGCCCTCGTGGGGACGGCTCGCCGGCCCAACTCATCAAGTTCGCCAACGGGTGAGGCGGAAGTGACGCGGGAGACTCCTCCGTGTGAACACTGCGGGGGTGTCATCGCCGCGCCCGTCCCAGTTCACTTTCCGTTCACCCGCTCTCCGTACGGTCCCAACGACTCTGACCGACGAACTGATTGCCTGGGTGAATGGAACACATCACGCTTCTCATCGGGATCGTGATCGTCACGGCCTTGGTGTTCGACTTTACGAACGGCTTCCACGACACGGCCAATGCAATGGCCACCACCATCTCCACCGGGGCATTGCGACCCAAGACCGCGGTGGCGATGTCGGCAGGGCTCAACCTCGTCGGTGCGTTCCTGTCCGTGGAGGTGGCCAAGACCATCTCCGGCGGGATCATCGACGAGAGCGCCGGCATCAGACCTGAAGTGATCTTCGCCGGCCTGGTCGGCGCCATCGTCTGGAACCTGCTGACCTGGCTCGCGGGACTCCCCTCCAGCTCTTCCCACGCTCTCTTCGGCGGTCTCATCGGCGCGACCCTGGTGTCGGTCGGTACCCACGGGGTGCACGGCGAGGCCGTGGTGATGAAGGTCCTGATCCCGGCGGTGGCCGCCCCGGTCGTGGCCGGCCTGGCCGCGATGGCGGCGACCCGGCTCACCTACCGGCTGACCCGCCACCGCGACGAGGCGGACACCGCCAAGGGCTACCGCGCGGGGCAGATCGCCTCCGCCGCCCTGGTCTCCCTCGCCCACGGCACCAACGACGCCCAGAAGACGATGGGTGTGATCACCCTCGCGCTGATCACCGGTGGTGTGGTCGCCCCGCACGCCGACCCGCCGCTGTGGGTCATCGCCTCGGCCGGTCTCGCCATTGCGCTCGGTACGTACCTGGGCGGCTGGCGGATCATCCGCACGATGGGCAAGGGCATCACCGACATCCAGCCGCCGCAGGGCTTCGCCGCCCAGACCGGCGCGGCGGCCACCATCCTGGCCTCCTCCCACCTCGGCTTCGCGCTCTCCACCACCCAGGTGTGCTCCGGCTCCGTGATGGGCTCGGGCCTGGGCCGCAAGGGCGGCGTGGTGCGCTGGTCCACGGCCGGCCGGATGGTCCTGGCCTGGGGCCTGACGCTGCCGGCCGCGGGTCTGGTCGCGGCGGGCGCCGCGTTCCTGGCGGGGCAGGGCGACTGGGGTGTGGCCGCGGTGGCCGTGCTCGCGCTCGGTATCTGCGGCGCGATCTGGGCCGCTTCCCGGCGCAAGCCGATCGACCACACCAATGTCAACGAAGGCCCGGCCGCGGAGCCGGTGGGCGTGGTGACCGCCGCGCTGCGCACCGTCTCCCCTCCCCCGGCGGGCCAGCCGGCCCCGGCGGCGGATGTCCCCGTGACCGACGCCCCGGCGGCGGATGTCCCCGTGACCGATGTCCCGGTGACGGACGCCCAGCCGGCCGACGCCCCGGAGGCCACCGGGATCCCGGCCCAGCCGTCCGGCCCCGGCACCCCCGCGACACCCGCCCCGCGCCCCAAGGCCGCGACGGTCTCCCGCTAGCTGTCATCACCTGATAAGGAACTCCATGAGCATCGACTGGGCAGCTCTCGGCCAGGTCTTCGGCGTCACCCTCGCGGTCACGGTCGGGATCGTGGGCCTGTTCACCGTCGGCATCGTCGGTACCTCCCGCAGCCCGCAGCCGGAAGGCGCCGCGGCCGCGGTCGCCGCACCCGGTGCGGGGGCGCGGGCCGGCGCGGTGGCCGCCTTCGCCCTGTGCGCGGCGGCGGTGGCCTACGGCATCTACCTGATCGTCGCCGCCTGACCTCCACCGAAGGCGGCAGCGGCACCGGAGAGCGCGAGGCGCCCGGCGGACCACACGGCATCAGCCGTCGTCCGCCGGGCGCTTCGTCGTCGGTGCGCCCCGTCCGCCGAGCGCGTCATCGGCCTCCCGGGCCAGCCGGTCGGCGATGGCCGTGCCGCCGCGGCCGTTGAGGAAGGCGGACACCCCGAGCTGAACGACCTTGCTGAAGGTCTGGTAGTGAGCGCTGCGCGGGCGCGGTTCGGCCGCCAGCAGCGCCTCGTGCAGGGTGCGGGGGTCGGGGCGCGGCTCCGGCGCTCCCGGACCGCCGCGCTCCGCGTCGCGGGGCGGCAGCGGGCAGCGTGGTGCCGTGGGCCCGTCGCGGTACGCCGAGTCGCGGGTGGCCGCGAAGCCCCGCTCCAGCAGACAGCGTTCGCTGCCCGCACCGGTCAGCGCCTCGATCAGGGAACGGGCGCCGGCCGGCCGCTTGCTGCCCGCGGAGATCGCGAGGTTCTGTCCGCCCAGCACGGACATCCGCTTGCCGTCGCCGGTGCGGGCGGGCAGCTGGGTGACGTCGAACTCCTTGCCCGGCGTGAGCTTCCGGGCGACCGAGGCGTACTCGACCGGCCAGTTGCGCATGAACAGCGCGCGGCCGTCGGCGAACCAGCGGCGGCTCTCCGTCTCGTCCATGGCCGTGGCCTCGTGCGGCATGATCGAATCGAGCCGGTGCTTGAGCTCGGCGACGCCCAGTTGCAGCGCGCCGACCTGCCCGCCCTTGGTGAAGCTGGTGGCTTCCGGGTCGCCGCCGTAGACCCAGGCCGACTCCAGGGTGTTGACGGTCAGCCCCTCGTAGGGCCGCAGCTGGGCGACCATCCCGTACATCGTGGGCCGCTTCTTCCCGCCGGCGGCGGCGTCGTGGGCCGCTTTGAGGTTGTAGTCCTTGGCCACCTCGGTCGCCACGTCCTCGAGTTCGTCCCAGGTGGACGGGGCGCCGTGGTGGTACGCGTCCAGGATGTCCTTGCGGTAGTAGAGCAACCCGGCGTCGGTGTTGAAGGGCACGCCCCACACCTTGCCGTCGTACTGCACGGTCTTGGCCACGCTGCCGAGGAAGTCCCCGTCCAGGCTCGCGGGCCAGGGGCGGATCACGCCCGCCTCGGCGAACTCCGCGGTCCAGGCCACATCCAGGTTGAGCACGTCGTACCCGCCGATGCCGGACTGGCCCGCGGCCAGCAGCTGGCTGCGCTGGCCGTCGGCGGTGTCGGGGAGTTCGACGATCCGGACCGTGCGGCCGTGCGCCTTCTCCCAGGCGTGGATCAGGTCCTGGCGGATGCCGGAGCTGCTGAGGTCGCTGCCGGTGGCGAAGACGATCGCGCCCTTCTCCGGGACGTCCTGCTCCCCCGGTGTGCAGCCGCTCACCGCCAGCGTCAGCAGCAGACACAGCGCGGCGGCGGGCGTGGTGGTGCGCGCGGCGGTCATCGGTCCCCCTTGGCGGCCGTGCCGATGGAGGCGATCCGGCCGGCCAGTGTGTCGACGGCCTGCGGTCCTGCGGGCACGCACTGTCCGTGCGAGGCGCCGGCCAGCTGCCGGAAGGCGAAGGTGTCACAGCCGGACCGGCCCAGCACCAACGTCAGGATGGGCACGTCGGGCTTCTCCTCGAGGAGGGCGCCGAGCGTCCGTTCCACGCTCGCCGCACGGCGGCCCTCGCCGTCGTCCTGGTCGAGCAGGAGCACGATGGCCTTGTTGGTGGCCGGGGACTTCTTCATCGTGCGCAGGGCACGGGTCAGCGCCTCCTCCATCGCGGCGCCGTGCTCGACCAGTCCGCCGCCGGCGATCCGGTCCAGCGCCGCCTTGCCCGGGGCCGGGTCGGCGCTGCCCAGCCGGACGAGTTCGCGCACCGCGTCGGGGTCGGCGGGGTGCGCGCGGTCCGGGAAGGCCCACAGGCCGTAGGTGTGGCGCGGGCCGGCCATCTCCAGGGCGCGGCCGGCCGCGCTCAGGGCGACCGGGAGCCTGCCGCCGTCCGCCATGGAGGTGGAGGTGTCCATGAGGATCAGCACCTGGCTGGATTTTTGTGCCTTGTCGTAGCCGTCCAGCACCTGGGAGACCTGCGCCGGGCCGGCGGTGAAGGGCACGACCGGTCCGACGGGGTCGACGTCCGCGCGGCTGTCCCGCAGCGGTGAGCCCGGTGGCGGGCTCGTCTCCCGCACCCCGCGGTAGCCCTGCGCTGTGAGGGTGCGCTGCCCGCCGTCGGGGGCGCGGAGCCAGGCGGCGAAGCTCGCGACGGCGGCCTTTCGCACGGTGGCGTCCGTGGCGCCCTGCCAGTCGACGCGGACCAGGGGGTGGTCGAGCGCGGGGGCGTTCCGCGGGTAGTAGGCGAGGTAGCGGTTGCGCAACGGGAGCGCGGACGGGCGGGCCGGGCAACTGCCGATGGCGTGGCCGAGGTTGTAGTCGGCGAGGGACTTCTCCGACACCAGGGGCGCGGACTTCGCGCGGTCGACGGAGCCGGCGGCGTCGGTGCCGGTGTCGGGCCGCAGCGAGCACAGCAGCTCGGTGCTGCCCGCGTACTGGCTGCCCGGGGCGGACAGCCGCTCCTCGGCCTGCCGGGCGAGGGTGAGGTCGGGCGCTCCCGTCGAGGTGCCGTCCGGGCCGTCGTGGGCGAGGTAGAGGCCGAGGGTGTGCAGCAGGCCGGTGCCGGACAGCACCGGGCTGGGCCGCAGGAGTGAGAGGTCGTGGTGGCTGCCGTCGGTCTGGGTGAGCAGATCCGGCCAGGAGGCGTCGGCCGGTTCGACGTCGTCCAGCCGCCGGCTCTCCGGGATGCCGACGACCAGCGGGGTGTAGGCGACGGGGTCGCTGTAGTGGAGGGTCGCCGGGGAGGCCGTGGCGGGCATACCGCGGCGGGCCTCGTAATAGTCGGCGGTGGACTCGGGGATCCAGATGTCGGGCTGGGGTCCGGGCCGGTTGAGCGGGTCGAGGCCCTTGTCGGCCGGCCGGGCCTGCCCGGTACCCAGGGCCTCGCCCTGCCAGCGTCCGGCGGCGGCGAAGCCCTGGTCGACCTGGTCCCGGGCGGCGGAGTAGACGGTGATCTGGGCCCGCCGGCAGCCGTCGGGGAGGTTGCCCTCGCCGGTCAGGGGCCGGGTGTTGGTCTCGGACATCTCGTAGTCGAAGGCGGCCTGGCGCAGCGCGGGTTCGGCCTCGGGAGCGGTGAGCAGCCGCAGTTCGAGGGCGGGCGGGCAGGGCGCCCCGTCGTTGGGGAGCTGGAGCAGGACGACGCCGGTGACGGCCGGTACGAAGATGATCGCCAGGATCAGCAGGAGTCCGGTCCAGCGCCGGAAGGACGACTTCAGCCTGCGGCGCAATCGGATCCGCAGCGGGGTCGGCGGGCGGGCCTCGGGGGTGGCGAAGGACAGGATGACGTCGTCGACGGTGTTCTGCTTCGCCGAGCGCGGCTCCCAGACGTCGCCCATCGGGGTCCGTTCACCGGCCAGTTGCTCCCGCAGCGCCCGGACCAGGTCCTCGAAGGTGACGAAGCGTTTGCCGGGGATGCCCTGTTCCAGGATCTGGACCAGGGCACGGTTGAAGACGCTGCCCCCGGTGGGTTCCTCGCCGCTGAAGATCCGGCGGTTGGGCTGCGCGGCCATCAGCAGCGAGGTGGGGTGGCGGCAGGAGTGGAAGGCCTCGCTCGCGTTGCCGGCGTAACAGCACTCCAGGACGATCACGATGCGGTCGGCCCGCGCGTTGTCCAGATAGGACAGCACGGTGTCCTGCCAGGAGACGGTCTTGTGCCGCCGTTCCGAGGCGCCGACCATGAGGTGCAGATTGCCGCCGTCGCTGCCCACCCGGCCGTGGCCGGAGAAGTACACCAGCAGCAGCCCGCGCGCCTCCTGGACGACGGTGTCCAGCGCCTGTTCCACCTCCCAGGGCTCCTGGGGCCGGCAGGTGACGACCTCGCCCTTGGTGAACAGATCGGTGCCGGGGGCGAGCAGAGCCCGCTCCAGCTTGCGGACGTTGTCCTTCACCGCGGGCAGCGGGCGCAGCGTGCGGTAGTCGTCGACGCTGATCAGCAGCGCCCGGTTGACCTTGCCCCGTGCGTCGTATTCGGACATCCGGCTCAGTCCCCGGAGGTGCTGCCGCTCCCGTCCGCCGGGCTGCCGGGATCGGGGCGTTCGGGGGCCGCGGTGGCCGGGCCCGTGTCGCCGAGCGCGTGCAGGTCCCCGTCACCGGCCCCGACCGCGACGGCGGGCCGCTCGCCGGTGTCGCGTTCCTCCCGGCGCCGGCGCAGCCACTCCTGCAGGGCGATGGTGAGACTTTTGGTGATCTCGCCGGTGACGGCGCCGATGATGACCAGGATCAGGTCGTCGAGGCCGGCGGCCATGTCACCGGGGCCGTCGTCGCTCTCGTCCGCCGGCCGCGGCCGGAGCAGCCAGTCGTGGCCGTGCCGGTCCAGCCACGGCTCGCGCTCCAGCCAGGCCCTGAGGTCTTCGAGGTCCTGGTCCGGATTGTTGGTGCCCGTGATCCTGAGGCGGATCTCGTGGCGGTCAGCGCTCTGCGGCATCCCCCGGCCCCCTTCCGGCGGCCCCGTCGCCACCGTGCACCACCAGATAGTGACGTGAGATCAGGGGCACGGGCAACCGTCTGTGACCTTCCTGCCACGCTGTGGCGTGCACCACAGCGCGTGCCACGGGGCAGCGTTGCAGGTCAAGGGCGAGTTGACGGGCATCGCGGGGCGTGGTGGACTGCCGGAGCCATTCGGCGACAGCTGAGGAAGTCCGGTGCGAATCCGGCGCGGTCCCGCCACTGTCACCGGGGAGCGTTCCTCCAGCGAAGGCCACGGTCCGCCTCGCGTACGTCCGATGACGTCCGCAGGGACTGGAAGGCCGGAGGACTCGCCGATCCGGGAGCCAGGAGACTCTTGTCGCCGTCACGTCGAGCCAGGGCGCGGACCCTGAGTGAGGACACACCGCCATGCCCGGCCGCCCTTCGAGATCTCCACTGCCCGCCGCCACAGGGTCCGTTGGACACGCCGCAGCGGCGGTCTGACCGGTGCGCGGCGAACACGCGGGATATGCGTGCGGCGCGGCCCTCGGCTTCCTCGGCGACCTGATCGCGGCGGACCCGCGGCGCGGCCATCCGGTGGCCGCCTTCGGACGGGCCGCGAGCGCCGTCGAACGCCGGCTGTGGCGCGATCACCGCGGATACGGGGCGGCGCACGCCCTGCTGTGCGCGGGCGGTGCCGCCGCCGGGGCCGCGCTGCTGGAGCGCGCCGTACGGGCCGCCGCGCCCGCTTCCCTGCGCGACGGCGCCCGGATCGCGCTGACCGGGGCGACGGTCTGGGCGGTGCTGGGCGGGACTTCGCTCGGCCGGGAGGCCCGGGCCGTCGGCGGTGCGCTGACGGCGGGTGACCTGGAGGTGGCGCGGGAGCGGCTGCCGCATCTGTGCGGCCGCGATCCCCAGGCTCTGGACGGGCCGCAGATGGCCCGCGCGGTGGTGGAGTCGGTCGCCGAGAACACCTCGGACGCCGTGGTCGGCGCCCTGGTGTGGGGCGCGCTGGGCGGGGTGCCCGGTCTGGTGGCGTTCCGGGCGGTGAACACCCTGGACGCGATGGTGGGGCACAAGTCGCCGCGCCACCGCCGCTTCGGCTGGGCCTCGGCCCGTCTCGACGACCTCGCCGGCTGGCCCGGCTCCCGGCTGACCGCCGCCCTGACCGTGCTCGCGGGTCCCGACCGGCGCGGTGCGCTGCGGGCCTGGCGGGCGGACGGCGGCGCCCATCCGAGCCCCAACGCGGGCCCGGTGGAGGCGTCGTTCGCGGGCGCGCTGGGCGTCCGGCTGGGCGGCACGCTGGCCTACGGCGGGCGGGTGGAGCACCGGCCGCAGCTCAACGGCGGGGCGCCGCCGGTCGCGGTGCCCGACATCGAACGGGCGGTGCGGCTCTCGCGCCGGGTGAGCGTCCTGGCGCTGGCGACGACGGTGGCGGCACGGCTGGCGGCCGGGGCGCTGTGGCGGGCCCCGGTGGCCGCCGTCCGGCCGGCCGCGGGTGCGGTAACGCGCAGGACCGTGCGGGCACTGGCGCGTACGGCTCACGACAGCCGGAGTCCCGGCGTATGAGGAGGACCCGGTGAACGGGCGGTTGAAGGCATCGGGCGGGGCCGTCGGCGGTGGCCTGTTGGTGGCCGGTACGACGTCCGACGCGGGCAAGAGCGTGGTGACGGCGGGCATCTGCCGCTGGCTGGCCCGGCAGGGCGTGCGGGTGGCGCCGTTCAAGGCGCAGAACATGTCGCTGAATTCGTTCGTCACGCGCGAGGGCGCGGAGATCGGGCGGGCCCAGGCGATGCAGGCGGCCGCCGCGCGGGTGGAGCCGACCGCGCTGATGAACCCCGTGCTGCTCAAGCCCGGCAGCGACCGCAGCAGTCAGGTGGTGCTGCTGGGGAAGCCGGTGGGCGAGCTCAGTGCCCGGGGCTACCACGAGGGCCGCCAGGAGCAGTTGCTCGGCACGGTCACCGACTGCCTGGCGGAGCTGCGGCGTACCCATGACGCGGTGATCTGCGAGGGCGCCGGCAGTCCGGCCGAGATCAACCTGCGGCGTACCGATCTCGTGAACATGGGGCTGGCGCGGGCCGCCCGGATCCCGGTGGTGGTGGTCGGTGACATCGACCGCGGCGGGGTGTTCGCCTCCTTCTTCGGCACCACCGCGCTGCTGTCCAAGGAGGACCAGGCGCTGGTCGCGGGGTACCTCGTCAACAAGTTCCGCGGCGATGTGACGCTGCTGGAGCCGGGCTTGGAGATGCTGCGCGGCCTCACCGGGCGGCGGACGCTGGGCGTGCTGCCCTTCTCGCACGGGCTCGGCATCGACGAGGAGGACGGACTGAGGGTGTCGCTGCGCGGTGCGGTGCGCGAGAGCGTGGTGGCTTTGCCGCACGGCGCGCAGGTGCTGCGGGTGGCGGTCTGTGCCGTCCCGCTGATGTCGAACTTCACGGACGTGGACGCGCTGGCCGCGGAGCCGGGCGTGGCGGTGCGGTTCGTGGACCGGGCCGAGGAGCTGGCCGACGCGGACCTGGTGGTGCTGCCGGGGACCCGGGGCACGGTCCGGGCGCTGGCGTGGCTGCGCGAGCGCGGGCTGGCGGACGCGGTCGTCCGGCGGGCCGCCGAGGGCCGCCCGGTGCTGGGCATCTGCGGCGGCTTCCAGATGCTGGGCGAGCGCATCGAGGACGACGTGGAGTCCAAGGCCGGCACGGTCGACGGGCTGGGGCTGCTGCCCGTGCGCGTACGGTTCGCGGCGGAGAAGACCCTGGCGCGGCCGGTCGGCGAGGCGCTGGGCGAGCCGGTGGCGGGCTACGAGATCCACCACGGGGTCGCCGAGGTGACCGGCGGGGACGAGGCGTTCATGTCCGACGGCCAGGGGCGGAGCCTGGACGGGTGCCGGGCCGGCTCCGTATGGGGCACGCACTGGCACGGTTCGCTGGAGAGCGACGGCTTCCGGCGGGCCTTCCTGCGGCGGGTCGCGGCGGACGCGGGCCGGGCGTTCGTCCCGGCCCCCGACACCGCCTTCGCCGCCCTGCGCGAGGAACAGCTCGACCGGCTGGGCGACCTGATCGAGGAGCACGCGGACACCGGCGCGCTGCTGCGGCTGATCGAGGAGGGAGTACCGGAGGGGCTGCCGTTCGTGCCTCCGGGGGCGCCATGAGGGTAGGCAACGGAGGACCGCGACCGGCACGGACGACACAGCCGACCGACGACCTGGAGGACGACACCGCATGACAACCGCTCACCACACCGCCCCGCAGTACCCCTTCACGGCGGTGGTCGGCATGGACGATCTGCGGCTGGCGCTGCTGCTGAACGCGGTGAGCCCCGCGGTGGGCGGCGTGCTGGTCCGCGGGGAGAAGGGCACCGCCAAGAGCACCGCCGTACGGGCACTGTCGGCGCTGATGCCGCAGGTGGACGTGGTCAGCGGCTGCCGCTTCGCCTGCGCCCCGGCCGCGCCCGACCCCGGCTGCCCCGACGGGCCGCATGAGAGTGCTGCCGCCGAGGAGCGCCCGACGCGGATGGTCGAACTGCCCGTCGGCGCCTCCGAGGACCGGCTGGTGGGCGCGCTGGACATCGAGCGGGCGCTGTCCGAGGGCGTGAAGGCCTTCGAGCCGGGCCTGCTGGCGGACGCGCACCGCGGCATCCTCTACGTCGACGAGGTCAACCTCCTCCACGACCACCTGGTGGACCTGCTGCTGGACGCGGCCGCCATGGGCGCCTCGTACGTGGAGCGCGAGGGCGTCTCGGTCCGGCACGCGGCCCGTTTCCTGCTCGTCGGCACCATGAACCCCGAAGAGGGCGAGCTGCGGCCGCAGTTGCTGGACCGGTTCGGACTCACCGTCGAGGTCGCCGCCTCCCGGGAGCCCGACGAGCGGGTGTCGGTGGTCCGGCGCCGGCTGGCCTACGACGCCGACCCGGCGGGCTTCGCGGCGGGCTGGGCGGCCGAGGAGGACTCGCTGCGCGGGCGGATCGCCGCCGCCCGGGAGCTGCTGCCGCGGGTGACGCTGGGCGACGGGGCGCTCCGGCAGATCGCCGCGACCTGCGCGGCGTTCGAGGTGGACGGGATGCGCGCGGACATCGTGATGGCGCGTACCGCCACCGCGCTGGCCGCATGGGCGGGCCGGACGGACGTCCTGGAGGAGGACGTGCGCCAGGCCGCGTTGCTGGCGCTGCCGCACCGCCGGCGCCGCAACCCCTTCGACGCACCCGGCCTGGACGAGGACAAGCTCGACCGCACGCTGGAGGAGTTCGGCGGGGCGGACGAGGACGCGGGCGGCCAGGGCACGGACGGCGAGGACGGTCCGGACCCGGACGGCCCGGACGGCGGCCCCGGCGGGGGCGGCCCGGAGGGCGGCGGAGCGCCCCCGCAGGACGGCGGGGACGGCGGGCCGCAGGAGGCGCCCCCGGCGCAGAGCCCCGAACTCCCGCACCAGCAGGAGCGGGAGAGTGCCGAGGGCCCCGGGGGGCCTCAGGAGCAGCCCGCGGCACCGCAGCAGTCCGAGGAGGGCGCCCCGGCAGCGGGCGGCGAGAAGGCCGCGGTCGGCGCCGGCGAGCCGTTCCGTACCCGGCGGCTGGATGTGCCGGGCCTGGGCGAGGGCGCGGACGGCCGCAGGTCGCGTGCGCGGACCGCGCACGGCCGGACGACCGGGGCGCGGCGTCCGCACGGCGCCCTGGGCAAGCTGCACCTGGCGGCGACCGTGCAGGCCGCGGCGCCGCACCAGCGGGCCCGCGGTCGCCACGGGCGGGGTCTGGTGGTGCGCAGGGACGATCTGCGCGAGGCGGTACGCGAGGGGCGGGAGGGCAATCTGGTCCTGTTCGTCGTGGACGCCTCCGGTTCGATGGCGGCCCGCAAGCGGATGAGCGCGGTCAAGGGGGCGGTGCTCTCCCTGCTGCTGGACGCCTACCAGCGGCGCGACAAGATCGGCATGATCACCTTCCGCGGCACCGGCGCCGAGCTGGCGCTGCCCCCGACATCGTCGGTGGAGGCGGGCGCGGCGCGGCTGGAGCAGTTGCCGACGGGCGGCCGCACGCCGCTCTCGGAGGGGCTGCTGCGGGCCCATGAGGTGCTGCGGGTGGAGCGGATGCGGGATGCCTCGCGGCGGCCGCTGCTGGTGGTCGTCACCGACGGCCGGGCGACCGGCGGCCCGGAGCCCGTCGCGCGCGCCGCCCGCGCGGCCCGCCTGCTGGCGGCCGAGGGCACCGCTTCGGTGGTCGTGGACTGCGAGGCGGGCCCGGTGCGGCTGGGTCTCGCGGGCGAGCTGGCCCGTGACCTGCAGGGCACCGCGGTCACCCTCGACGAACTGCGCGCGGACAGCGTCTCCGCGCTCGTACGGACCGTACAAGGCAACAGGAAGGCCGCGTAATGCCGCAGGGACAGCCGTCCGTCGTACCGAACGACGGGCTCACCACCCGCCAGCGCCGCAACCGCCCGCTGGTGTTCGTCCACACCGGCCAGGGCAAGGGCAAGTCCACCGCGGCCTTCGGGCTGGCGCTGCGCGCCTGGAACCAGGGCTGGCCGGTCGGGGTGTTCCAGTTCGTGAAGTCGGCGAAGTGGAAGGTCGGCGAGGAGCGGGCGCTGAAGGTGCTCGGGGAGTCCGGCGAGGGCGGCACCGTCGCCTGGCACAAGATGGGCGAGGGCTGGTCCTGGGTCCAGCGCGACATCGCCTCCAGTGAGGAGGCGGCGCGCGAGGGCTGGGAGCAGGTCAAGCGGGATCTCGCCGCGGAGACGTACAAGCTGCTGGTGCTGGACGAGTTCGCGTACCCGCTGAAGTGGGGCTGGATCGACACCGAGGAAGTGGTGTCGGCGCTGCGCGACCGTCCCGGCACCCAGCATGTCGTCATCACCGGGCGGAACGCCCCCGAGGCGCTGCTGGACTTCGCCGATCTGGTGACGGACATGACCAAGGTCAAGCACCCGATGGACGCCGGCCAGAAGGGCCAGCGGGGGATCGAATGGTGAGCCGGGCCGGCATGGCGAGCACAGCATGAGCGGCGGTGCGATCCCCCGGCTGGTGATCGCCGCGCCGTCCTCGGGCGCGGGGAAGACGACGGTGGCCACGGGCCTGATGGCGGCGTTCGCCGAGGCCGGGCTCGTGGTGTCGCCGCACAAGGTGGGCCCGGACTACATCGATCCCGGCTACCACTCCCTGGCCACCGGCCGTCCCGGCCGCAACCTGGACGCCTACCTGTGCGGGCCCGGCCGGATCGCGCCGCTGTTCCTGCACGGCGCGGCGGGTGCCGATCTGGCGCTCGTCGAGGGCGTGATGGGGCTGTTCGACGGAGCGTCCGGGATGGGCGAACTGTCCTCGACGGCGCAGGTGGCGAAGCTGCTGCGGGCGCCGGTGGTGCTGGTGGTGGACGCCTCCTCGCAGTCGCGGTCGGTGGCGGCGCTGGTGCACGGTTTCGCCTCCTGGGATCCGGAGGTGCGGCTGGCCGGGGTGATCCTCAACAAGGTCGGCTCGGACCGCCACGAGGAGCTGCTGCGGGAGGCGATGGAGTCCTCCGGGGTGCCGGTGCTGGGCGCACTGCGCCGGGACGGGCGGGCCGGTACGCCGTCGCGTCACCTGGGCCTGGTGCCGGTCGCCGAACGGCGGGCCGAGGCGGTGGAGTCGGTGGCCGAGCTGGCCGCGCGGGTCCGCGAGGGCTGCGACCTGGAAGCGCTGCTGGCACTGGCGCGTACGGTGCCCGAGCTGCCGGACGCCCCCTGGGACCCGGCGGCGGAGCTGTCCGTGGCCGAAGGGGTCACCGCCCCGCGGAGGCCGCTGATCGCCGTCGCGGGCGGCCCCGCGTTCACCTTCTCGTACGCCGAGCACGCCGAGCTGCTGGCCGCCGCGGGCGCCGAGGTGGCCGCCTTCGACCCGCTGCGGGACGAACAACTGCCGCCCGGCACCCGGGGGCTGGTGATCGGCGGGGGCTTCCCGGAGATGTACGCGCCGGATCTGTCGGCGAATGCGCCGCTCCGCGCCGCGGTGGCCGCCCTGGCCGGGTCCGGGGCGCCGGTCTCCGCCGAATGCGCCGGGCTGCTCTACCTCTCCCGGTCGCTGGACGGGAAGCCGATGTGCGGGGTGCTGCCCGCCGAGTCCCGGATGACCGAACGGCTCACCCTCGGCTACCGCGAGGCGGTGGCGCTGCGGGACAACGCGCTGGCGGCGGCCGGGACCAGGGTGCGCGGCCACGAGTTCCACCGCACGGTGCTGGAGCCGGGCGCGGGCGCCGACCCGGCGTGGGGGCTGACCCACCCGGAGCGGCGGGTGGAGGGCTTTGTGTCCGGCGGGGTACACGCCTCGTACCTGCATGTGCACTGGGCCGCCGAGCCGTCGCTGGCCGGGCGTCTGGTGGCGCGCGCGGCGCGTGGCTCCGTGGCCCGGAGCTCGGCGTGAGGAGCCTTCCGAGGGCCCGGGTGAGGAGCCGTGGGGGCGGCAGCGGGGAGCCCTGGGAGCCCGGCGCACTCACCGCCGTCCCGACCGGCCGCCTCGGGCCGGTCGCCGTCGTCCTGGGAGCCGCCGGCCGGGGAGCCGTCGCGGCATGAGGGGCCGGGCGGCCGACGAGGAGGCCGGGGCGCCGCTCCCGCCGCCGCTCGTGCCGCTGATCGCCGGCGTGGGCGCGCGCCGCGGCGTCCCGGTGTCGGAAGTGCTGGAGCTGATCACGGCCAGTTGCGCGGCGGCGGGGTACGCCGTCCGCCAGGTCGTCGCCCTGGCAACGGCGGCGGCCAAGGCGGACGAGCCGGGGCTGACCGGGGCGGCCCGGGAGCTGGGGGTGCCGTTGCAGTCGTTCCCGGCGGCGGCCCTGGCGGCCGTACCGGTACCGGAGCCGTCCGCGGCCGCGGCGGCCGCCCTCGGAACGCCGAGCGTGGCCGAGGCGGCCGCGCTGCTGGCCGCGGGGCCGGGTGCCGCGCTGGCCGCCGGCAAGCGGAAGTCGCCACCGGCCCGGGCGACCTGTGCGCTCGCCGTACCGGCAGGACGCGCCGGGCCGGCTGTAACGGACAGCGGCACCCTTACCGCTGGTAGGGAGGGAGCCCCCGTCGTGCCTTCCACCGGGACGGTTATCGTCTTGGCCTCCCCCAACCCGCCCCGCCGTGGCCCGGATCGGCGGAGGGCGGACGCCGGCGACCCGGCGCCCGGCAGCGCAACCCCCGGTAGCAAGGAGACCCAGTGACCACTCCTCCCGCACTGCTCATCGCCGGTCACGGCACGCGTGACGAAGGCGGCGCCGAGGCCATGCGCACGCTGGTGCGCATGCTCGGCGAGCGCCTCCCCGACGTGCCCGTCGCCGGCGGGTTCTTCGGCACTCCGGCCTCTCCCCTGCCGCTGGACGACGCCGTCGGCGGGCTCGTCGCGCGGGGCGCGACCCGGCTCGCCGTCATACCCCTGCTGCCGGCGCCGACCGGTCCCCTGCCGGACGCGCTGCCCTCGGCACTGGAGCGGGCGGCGCAGCGGCACCCGGGGCTCGGCTACGCCTGCGACGCCGAACTGGGGCCCCACCCCAAGGTGCTCGACGTACTGGAACGACGGCTGGACGAGGCGCTGGCCGCCGGCGCCCGCAGGCCCGAGGACCGGGCGCGCACCACGGTGTTGCTGGTGGGGCGCGGCGCGGCCGATCCGTACGCCAACGCCGAGGTGGCACGGGCCGCGCGGCTGCTGTGGGAGGGGCGCGGCTTCGCGGGCGTGGAGACGGCGTTCGTCTCCCAGGCGGCGCCCGATGTGCCGGCGGGCCTGGACCGGTGCCTGGCACTGTCGGCCGCGGCGCCGGCGGGCCGGCCGGGCCGGATCGTGGTGCTGCCCTACTTCTTCTTCCCCGACAGCTTCTTGGAGCGGCTGCACCTGCAGGCCGAGGGCTGGGCCGCGGCACACCCAGGCACGGAGGTGTTCGGCGCGGCGGCGATCGGCCCCGCGGCCGAGGTGGCCGACGCGGTCATGGAGCGCTACCGCGCGACGGTGGCGGGCGCTCCGCTGCCCGGCGGCGCGGCGGGCGGTCGGCGGGCGGCGGAGGGCACCCGGGGGACGGACGGCACGGCGCTGCGGACCGCTGCGGTGGCGGCGGACGCCGGGGAGCGGTGAGCATGCCGGCACACACCGGGCCCGCCCCGCTCCGGCCGCCCGGCCGGGACACGCCACCCCCCGCGGCCGGCTCGCGGCACGACGAGCCCGAGGCCGGCCACGAGCCCGACCTGCGCCACCACGGCGATGCCGAAGTACGGGGCGCGGAGGGCGGATTGACGGATCTGGCGGTCAATGTCCGTACCGGCACTCCCCCGGCCTGGCTCAAGGCCGAGATCGCCGCCTCCCTGGACGGTCTGGCCGCGTACCCCGACGGCCGCGCGGCACGCCGGGCGGTCGCGGCCCGGCACGGTCTGCCCGTGGAACGGGTGTTGCTGACCTCGGGGGCCGCGGAGGCGTTCGTACTGATCGCGCGCGCCGTGCGGGCCCGCCGGCCGGTCGTGGTGCATCCGCAGTTCACCGAGCCCGAGGCGGCGCTGCGGGACGCGGGGCACGACGTCGGACGGGTGCTGCTCGACGCGCACGACGGCTTCCGGCTGGATCCGGCGGCCGTTCCGGAGGAAGCCGATCTGGTCGTCATCGGCAACCCCACCAACCCCACCTCGGTCCTGCACCCGGCGGACACGCTGGCCTCCCTCGCGCGGCCCGGCCGGACGCTGGTGGTGGACGAGGCCTTCATGGACGCGGTGCCCGGTGAGCGGGAGGCGCTGGCCGGGCGCACCGGCCTGCCGGGGCTGGTCGTGCTGCGCAGCCTCACCAAGACCTGGGGGCTGGCCGGCCTGCGGATCGGCTATGCACTGGCCGCCCCGGACACCGTCGCCGCCCTGGAGCGCGCGCAACCGCTGTGGCCGGTCTCCAGTCCCGCGCTGGCCGCCGCCGAGGCGTGCTGTACGCCGCGGGCGCTGGCGGAGGCGGAGGCGGCGGCCGGGGAGATCGCCGTGGACCGGGCGCATCTGCTGGCCCGGCTGGGCGAGTTCGGGCAGATCCGGGCGGCCGGCCCGGCGGCGGGCCCGTTCGTGCTGATCCGGCTGCCCGGCGCGGACGCGGTACGCGCCGCGCTGCGGACCCGTGGCTTCGCGGTACGCCGTGGTGACACCTTCCCCGGCCTGGGCCCCGGCTGGCTGCGTCTGGCGGTACGGGACCGGGCCACGACGGACCGGTTCGCGGCGGCACTGGGCGAGGTGCTCCGCTAGGGCGTGTCCGCAAAGTCCCGTCGTTTCCCTGCCATAGGGAGAACCTTTACCCATATGACCGTCAAGGCGATGTCCTGTGCGGCGAATTGGACGTTGCCGGGATCTCCCACGGCCCCTCGGGTCGTATCGCCAGCGATATTCTTCCCGCATCTCATCTCAAGGCAGGCCCCAAAGGCCACAACCAGCCCCTGGAAACCGGCACCACACACAGCCCGAATGAGCCAACGACGACCCCTCACGGTTATCGGTCCCGTGTGCGGCCTATTCCCTCAGTGCGCCCCGGATACGGCGCGCCGCTCCATGAGTTCCGGGCCGGGGATCTCACGGCCACGTCCAACCCACTTCCCGCATCGCCCGGGCGCGCTGTATTCCTGCTTCTCGCCGCGTCGCCGTCTCTTCCGGTTTCCAGTAGCGATCCGCCGCGGTGGTCTGGTCGGGGTGCTTCCGGTAGAGGATGCTCGGCTCCGCGATGAATTCACCGGGTGCGACAGCCTCCGCGGCAAGCAGCAGGGCCACCCCCTCGGCTCCGGTCAGAGCGTGCCAACCGCCCAGCGCCAGCACCAGAGGGCGGCGCGCGGCGAACGTCGCGGCCTGCACGGACAGCCGCTGTTCCACCACCTCGTCGAAGAACCTGCCGGGCTCGACAGGGCCGCCCGGAGGGTCGTACGGGCCCGGTGACGTGCTGCCGTCCTGGTGGAGGTCGAGACACGCGGATACGCACCACGGAACTCGTTCCAATGTCTCGATGTCGCGCTCGAGGGCTCCCGGCAGCAATACGTCATCCGCGTCCAGGGTCCGGACCAGCTCCCCGGTCGCACGCGCGAGGGCGTGCGTGCGACCCACCGCGGCGCGCGCCGGCAGGCCCGACTCGATCGATATCCGGGAATCCCGGGGAAGGGTGCCGTCGGTGATCCCGGTGCGGCCGTCCTCTTGGACGTACCAATGCCATTCCCAGTCGCCGGGAAGTTTCTGCTCCCGCAGAGATTGGTAGGTCTCATCAATATAGTGATGGCCGCCGTCGTGCACAGAGGTAATGATGCTGATCGTTGACATGGGGGAACTCCCTTTCCAAAGGCCGCCGGCGTGACCGCAACTGATCATGGTAACCGGGGCATGGAACCTGACAAAGCGTCAATTCCTTTGCCAGTGAGGGACGGTTGATCTCGTTCCTCAGGGGTGGTGGTAATTCAGCCGGAGCCGTGGGAGATGAGACACGCGCCGCGGCGGTACCCGGCAAAAGTGAGGTGCGCCGCACCCGGCCGTCTCCGGCCCGGTACGGCGCACCTCGGGCCGTACCCCGCGCGCGGCGCCCCCACAGCACCGGCGCGGTGTACGGGGTCCGTCAGCCGCGGCCGCCCTGCGCGGCGTTGCGGCGGCGCCGGGCGTAGCCGACCGACCCGGCGCCCGCGGCGACCAGCAGGGCCGCACCCCCGGCGAGATACGGGGTGGCCGAACTGCCGCCGGTCTCCGCGAGGTTCCGGGTGCTGGGCTTCGAGCCGGTCTGCTGCACCTCGGTGCCCTTGCCCTCGGCCGGCTTCGTGCCGCCGTCCGGCCTGGTGCCGCCGCCCTGGCCCCCGTCAGTGCCGCCGGAGCCGTTGTGCTCGGGCGCCTTGACGCCCGGTGCGGTGCAGGTGGCCCGGGCCAGCGTGACCTGGCCGCGCACCTCGGCGACGCCGAGCTTCAACGGGTTGAGGGAGACCTTGAGGTCGAGCGCGGTGGCCGCGGCACTCTTGGACAGGACATTCTTCCGGGACAGGTCGAGCCGCACCTCGCCCACACCCGGCACCTCGACGTTCGTCGTCCCGCCCGCCGTGAGCCCGACCCGCTTGCCCAGGACGAGGACGTCACCCAGCACGTTCGCCTCGGCCCGGGGCCGCTCGCCCGCCTCGCACACCGCCTTGGCGGTGACCTGCCGGACCTCGACCAGGGACCGCAGCGCCAGACCGGGCACCCGCACCTTCGCCTTCACGAGGTTGGCGTAGCCCTCGGTCTTGTGGCGGTCGGCGGTGGCCCGCGCGGTGGCGGCATCGGCGCGCAGCACGCTGAACGGCTTGCCGTGGTCGATGCCGTCGAGGCGGACGGTGAGCGCGGTCTTGGAGGCGGAGGCCGGGGCGTGCACCTCGTTGAGGACGGCGTTCAGCGGGACGTCGAGCGTCTTGTGGAGCAGCCCGACGTTCAGGCCGGTGCGCAGCACGACCGCGTCGGCGGTGCCGCGGGCCGGGCCGTGGTCTCCGGTGGCATGCGCGGGCACGGCGCCCAGCAGGAGGGCGGGGCCGGCCGTGAGCGCGGTGGCGACGAAGGTCGCGGCGAGGCGTCGGGGCATGCCGAAGGAGCGGGCGGGACTGGTGGACACGTGTGTGGAACCCTCACAGGAGAAATGGAGCCGCCGGCCGCGCCATGGGGGACATCACGCGGGCCGACGACCTCGACCCGCACATCGTGTCCGCACGGAGGGTGTGCGGGGAGCCACGTGACGTCAGTTCATCCCAATGGGTGGTTTCCGCGTATTTATTCGATTCCTGCGGCACGGGGCACCACCCTCGCCCCAGCGGCCCCACCGTCCGGGTGACCCGGGTTGACCGGGCCGGATGGTGCCGGGGCACCCGCTCGCAGCCCCGGCACCACCCGCTGCCGGCTACCCCACGACCTGCCCGCGCAGCACCACCCGCCGCGGGGCGGCCAGCACCCGGACGTCCTCGCGCGGATCACTGTCGTAGACCACCAGGTCCGCCGGAGCGCCCTCGGTGAGGCCGGGGCGGCCCAGCCAGTCCCTGGCCCCCCAGGTGGTGGCGGAGAGGGCCGCCACGGCGGACAGACCGGCCTTGGTCAGCTCGGCGACCTCGTCGGCGACCAGGCCGTGGGCGAGCGCGCCGCCGGCGTCCGTGCCGGCGAAGACGGGCACGCCGGCGTCGTAGGCCGCCCGCACGGTGTCGTAGCGGCGCGCGTGCAGGCGCCGCATGTGGTCCGCCCAGCGCGGGAACTTCCCCTCGCCGCCGGCCGCGAGCCGCGGGAAGGTGGCGATGTTGACGAGGGTGGGAACGATGGCCACGCCACGCTCCGCGAACAGCGGGATGGTGTCCTCGGTGAGCCCGGTGGCGTGCTCGATGCAGTCGATGCCGGCCTCGACCAGCGGGGCCAGGGAGTCCTCGGCGAAGCAGTGGGCCGTCACCCGGGCACCCAGCCGGTGGGCCTCGGCGATGGCCGCCTCGACCGCCCCCTGGGGCCAGCAGGTCCCCAGATCGCCCGTGGAGCGGTCGATCCAGTCGCCGACGAGCTTGACCCAGCCGTCGCCCCGGCGGGCCTCCTGGGCGACATAGGCGACCAGGTCCTCGGGCTCGATCTCGTGCGCGTAGTTGCGGGTGTAGCGCTTGGTGCGCGCGATGTGGCGGCCGGCCCGGATGATCCGCGGCAGGTCCTCGCGGTCGTCGATCCAGCGGGTGTCGGACGGGGAGCCGGCGTCACGGATCAGCAACGCGCCGGCGTCACGGTCGGTGAGCGCCTGCTTCTCGCTGGTGGCCTCGTCCACCGGGCCGTGCGCATCCAGGCCCACATGGCAGTGGGCGTCGACCAGGCCGGGCAGCGCCCAGCCCGTCACGGTGATGGCATCCCGTGCCATCACCGGCCGGTCGAAGGTGACCCGGCCGCCGACCACCCACAGCTCGTCGCGCACGTCGTCGGGCCCGACGAGGACCCTCCCCTTGAGGTGCAGCACCGCACCTTCGCTCATGGACGTCATAGGGGCACTGTAGGCGGCGCCACCGCCGCTGTGACCCGTACGGTCACACCGGCCGCAAGGCACCATTCAGCCACCGTTTCCCGGGATTGCCGCAGCCGCGCCGCGCTTTTCACCCCGGTCGCTCTCCGTATACCTTCCGCACGTTCCGCGCACACTTCCGCCGGCGTTCTCCGCGCGCTTGCGGACATCGCCTCGCGCATGTTCTTACGGGTCTTGCCATCGATGTGCCGGGCAGGTTTCGATGGGCCTTACGCCCAGCCTTCCGGGGGCGAATTCCCAATTACCCGTGCGTACAGCTTCCCGTATTCTTCTGCCCGCTTTTCCGCACCCCAAACGCCAAGATTTTGCTAGTGGCAAGTTCCGCAATTCGGACGGATCTCACGGGTGTTACGGAGCTGTGACCGACTACACAACGTGTCCGTTTCGCCCCGAACATCCCGGTCAAATCGGGGCATCCGGCGGTGGGATCGCGCGTACGGGCGCCCCCGCGCGATAACACATCTTCGGCGCTTGCGTAACCCCTGCCCACGATGCAATTTCCTTTTTCCCTGGGTAAATTTAATTTCTATGACCGCCGCACAAGCAGACCATGCAGGTGCCCGAAGCGATATCAGAGAATTGCCGGAGGGCTTCAAGCTCGACACCCCACGCGTGGAGGACGGAGCCGCGATCTGGCGTATCGCCCGCGACTCGAAGACGCTGGACCTCAACTCCTCGTACAGCTACCTCCTGTGGTGTCGCGACTTCGCCGCCACCTCCGTCGTCGCCCGCGACACGGAGGGCGAACCGGCCGCTTTCGTCACTGGATACATCCGCCCCGAGCGCCCGGAGACCCTCGTCGTCTGGCAGGTAGCCGTCGACGACGCGCACCGTGGCCAGGGGCTGGCGGCCGCACTTCTGGACGGGCTCGCCGCCCGTGCCGGAAACGAGCTGGGCATGCGCTTCGTCGAGACCACCATCACCCCCGACAACGCCGCATCCAACCGGTTGTTCGCGTCCTTCGCCGAGCGGCACTCAGTGCCGATCAAGCGCGAGGTGCTCTTCGACGCGGGGTTGTTCCCCGAGCAGGGCCACGAGCCGGAGGTGCTGCACCTCATCGGCCCGTTCGGGCCACCGGCCCGCCCGGAGCACTGACGCCACCCAGGACCGCGCGGCCACCGCGCCGCAGCGGCCATGCGGGACCCGGCACCACACCCACGCGACACCGCCGGCACCGCCCAGCCCCACAGACTTCCTGATCCTTTTCGCCACTCATCTCCCAGGAGCATGTTGTGACCATCACCCAGCCCGATCTGAGCGTCTTCGAGACCGTGGAGTCGGAGGTCCGCAGCTACTGCCGTAGCTGGCCCACCGTCTTCGACCGCGCGCAGGGCAGCCGCATGACCGACGAGGACGGCCACACCTACCTCGACTTCTTCGCAGGGGCCGGCTCGCTCAACTACGGCCACAACAACCCCGTGCTCAAACGCGCTCTGATCGACTACATCGAGCGGGACGGCGTCACCCACGGCCTGGACATGTCCACCACGGCCAAGCGGGCGTTCCTGGAGTCGTTCCAGAACATCATCCTGCGGCCCCGTGACCTGCCCTACAAGGTCATGTTCCCGGGCCCGACGGGCGCCAACTCCGTCGAGGCCGCGCTCAAACTGGCCCGTAAGGTCAAGGGCCGCGAGTCGATCGTGTCCTTCACCAACGCCTTCCACGGCATGTCGCTGGGCGCGCTCGCCGTCACCGGTAACTCCATGAAGCGGGCCGGTGCCGGTATCCCGCTGGTGCACGGCACCCCGATGCCGTTCGACAACTACCTCGACGGCACCTACCCGGACTTCCTGTGGTTCGAACGGCTGCTGGAGGACCAGGGCTCCGGCCTGAACACCCCCGCCGCCGTGATCGTCGAGACGGTCCAGGGCGAGGGCGGCATCAACGTCGCCCGTCCCGAGTGGCTGCGCGCCCTCGCCGACCTGTGCGAGCGCTGGGACATGCTGCTCATCGTCGACGACATCCAGATGGGCTGCGGCCGTACGGGTGCCTTCTTCTCCTTCGAGGAGGCGGGCATCGTGCCGGACATCGTCACCGTCTCGAAGTCCATCAGCGGCTACGGCCTGCCGCTCGCGCTCACCCTGTTCAAGCCTGAGCTGGACATCTGGGAGCCGGGCGAGCACAACGGCACCTTCCGCGGCAACAACCCGGCGTTCGTCACCGCCGCCGCGACGCTGGACACCTACTGGGCCGACGGCCAGATGGAGAAGCAGACTCTCGCCCGCGGTGAGATCGTCGAAGCACACCTCAAGGCCATTGCCGAGGAGCACCCGGACGCCATCGCCGAGTACCGCGGCCGCGGTCTGGTGTGGGGCATGGAGCTCAACGACAAGCCCGTCGCCGACAAGATTGCCAAGCGCGCCTTCGAGCTGGGTCTGCTGATCGAGACCTCCGGCCCGGAGAGCGAGGTCGTCAAGCTGCTGCCCGCACTGACGACCACCCCCGAGGAGCTGGACGAGGGCCTTCGGATCCTCGCCCGCGCGGTCCGCGACTGCGTCTGACCACTCCAGAGCCCCTTACCGTTCCACAGAAAGGCACCGAGTCACCGTGATCGTCCGATCCTTCAAGGACATCGAAGGCACCGACCGCCACGTCAAGGCCAAGTCGGGCACCTGGGAGAGCAAGCGCATCGTGCTCGCCAAGGAGCGCGTCGGCTTCTCGCTGCACGAGACCACCCTGTACGCCGGTACGGAGACCTCGATGTGGTACGCGAACCACATCGAAGCCGTACTCTGCGTAGAGGGCGAGGCCGAGCTCACGAACGACGAGAACGGCGAGAAGCACATCATCACGCCGGGCACGATGTACCTGCTCGACGGGCACGAGAAGCACACCATGCGGATCAAGAAGGACTTCCGCTGCGTCTGTGTCTTCAACCCGCCGGTCACCGGCCGCGAGGACCACGACGAGAACGGGGTCTACCCGTTGCTCACCGAGCCGGAGCCCGAGGCCGAGACGGTCTGAGGCATCGGCACCCGCCTGCCCCGTCCGGCAGATGAGGAAGGCACGCCCACACGCACGGAAGCCAGAGCCCGTACGAGAGGAGAGGAAGGCAACACCATGACCACCGCACCCGAGCGCACCGCCGACCTGTACCCGACCCGTGGGACCGCTGAGGTCATCACCCCGCGGAAGGACCCGGTGGTGTGGTCGCAGCCCGGAGCGGCCGGCCCGTTCGCGCCGTCCGAGCTGAGCGACTTCGAACGCGACGGCTTTTTCGCCATCGGGGAACTGCTCACGGCGGAAGAAGTCGCGGTGTACCGCGCCGAACTGGACCGTCTCGTCCTCGACCCGACGATGCGCGCCGACCCGCGCTCCATCGTCGAGCCGAAGTCCCAGGACGTCCGGACCGTGTTCGAGGTGCACAAGATCAGCGAGGTGTTCGCCAAGCTGGTCTCCGACCCGCGTGTGGTCGGCCGTGCCCGTCAGATCCTCGGCTCGGACGTCTACGTCCACCAGTCGCGGATCAACGTGAAGCCGGGCTTCGGTGCCTCCGGCTTCTACTGGCACTCGGACTTCGAGACCTGGCACGCCGAGGACGGTCTGCCGAACATGCGCACCGTGTCGGTCTCGATCGCCCTGACGGAGAACTACGACACCAACGGCGGCTTGATGATCATGCCCGGCTCGCACCAGCACTTCGTGGGCTGTGAGGGCGAGACGCCGAAGGACAACTACAAGCGGTCGCTGCAGATGCAGGACGCGGGCATCCCGTCGGACGAGGTGCTGACGAAGATGGCGGACAAGCACGGCATCCGCCTCTTCACCGGCAAGGCCGGCTCGGCGACCTGGTTCGACTGCAATGCCATGCACGGCTCGGGTGACAACATCACGCCGTACCCCCGCAGCAATGTCTTCATCGTCTTCAACAGCGTGGACAACGAAGCGGTGGAGCCGTTCGCGGCGCCGGTCCGGCGCCCCGAGTACATCGGAGCCCGGGACTTCACGCCGGTGAGGTAGGCACGGCGCGGTACGGGTGGCGCGGCTGCCGCACAGCAGGGTCTGTGCGGCGGCCGCGCTTTTGTGTGAACGGGGCCCGGTCCGGGCTACCCCAGCAGGTCCAGCAACCGGTCCACGTCGTCCGTCGAGTTGTAGAGGTGGAAGGCCGCGCGGAGCAGCCCGCCGCGCACCGAGACCCGCACCCCCGCCTCGGTCAGCCGCTGCTCCGCGTCCGCGATCCCGGGGGTGGAGACGATCGCCGAACCGGGCGCGGGGCAGGGCGTCAGGCCGCGGTCGGCCAGGCCCGCGCGATAGTGGTCGGCGAGCGCGGTGTTGTGGGCGTGGACAGCCGCCACCCCCAGTTCCTCAAGGAGGCCGAGGGACTGCTCGGCGCCCGCGTAGGAGAGGTAGGCGTGTGGTTCGTCGAAGCGCCGGGCGTCGGCCGCGGGCCGGATCGCGCCGTAGTTGGAGGCACCCAGGTCCTCGCCCGCGACCCAGCCGGCGTGCAGGGCGGCGGGCCACTCCCCGCCCCGCCCGAGGTCCCCGCCGAACGCCATGAAGGTCGTCCCGCGCGGGCACAGCAGCCACTTGAAGGCCCCGGCGACGACGAAGTCGAAGTCGGCGGCGCGCAGCGGCAGCCAGCCGGCGGCCTGGGTGATGTCGAGGTAGGTGCGCGCCCCGTGGGCCCGCGCCGCCTCGCGGACCGCCGCCATGTCGGCGATCCGCCCGTCCAGTGACTGCACGGCGCTGAAGGCGATCAGCGCGGTGCCGGGGCGTACCGCGTCGGCGAGCGCCTCCAGCGGCACGGTGCGCAGCTTGATCCCCGGGCGGGCGGCGAACGGATTGAGCAGGGAGCTGAAGTCGCCCTCGGGGGCGAGCACTTCGGCACCGGCCGGGAGCGAGCCGGCGACGAACGCGGACTGCACCGCGACCGAGCTGCCGATGGCGACCCGCTCGGCGGGCACGTCCAGCAGCCGGGCGAAGGCGGCACGGGAGGCATGGGCGGCGGCGAAGTAGTCGCGGCCCATGGTGCCGTGGGAGACGGATTCCTCGACGGCGGCGCGCAGGGCTGCGGCACTGCGCGCCGGGAGGAGCCCGCTGGAGGCGGAGTTCAGATACGTCGTCTCGGGCGCGAATTCCGCCCCGCCGAGTGGCGCACGTCGCTGCATGCCTCCACTGTGCTCGGTGATCACCCGGCGCGTCCATGACCTTGGCCGTATCCCGCCGGCGCGCCTTCCGGGGCCGCATGGGGGCGAGGCCCGCGCCGACCGCGTACGGGCGAGGCGCGGACGGGCCGGCACCCGGCCCGGCCAGGCCGGCCCTCGGTCACTCCCCCGGCACCGCGCAGCCGTCGTCACCGCACACCCCGGCCTCGCCGCCCGCCGGGATCAGCTCCGCGCCGTCGGCGTGCGCGCGCTCCAGGGCCTGCCGGAAGACCTCGGCGGGCTGACCGCCGGAGATGCCGTAGCGGCGGTCGATGACGAAGAACGGCACACCAGTGGCGCCCAGCTCCGCGGCCGCACGCTCATCGGCCTGCACCTCCTGCGCGTACGCCCCGGGGTCGGCGAGCACCCGGTCGGTCTCCTCGGCGGGCAGCCCCGCGCCGACGGCGGTCTCACGGAGCACGGTGGGGTCGCCGAGCGTCCTGGCCTCGGCGAAGTTGGCGCGGTAGAAGGCGTCCAGCACGGCGTTCTGCACGCCGTGCGCGGCGGCGGCGTGCAGCAGCCGGTGCAGGTCGAAGGTGTTGCCGTGGATCCGGTCGGAGCGGTAGTCCAGCCCCTCCCCGGCCGCCGCCTCGGCGACCCGGGCCTCCATCGCCTCGGCCTGCGCACGGCTCACCCCGTACTTCGTGGCGAGCATGTCGAGCACGGGGACATCGGTGGCGGCCGGCGCCTTCGGGTCCAGCTCGAAGGAGCGGTGCACCACCTCGACACCGTCGCGGTGCGCAAAGGCGGCGAGCCCGGCCTCGAAGCGGGCCTTGCCGATGTAGCACCAGGGGCAGGCGATGTCGGACCAGATTTCGACGCGCATGAGCTGACTTTCCTCGTGAGGGATGTGTCCGGCTGCAACCCTGACGGGCGACGGGGTATTCCCGGAAATGGTGCTCAGCCTTCGTGCACGGCCCTGATCAGCAGCGTTCCGATCTTCCTCTTCCCCCCAGTCGGTGCAGGGAGAACGGTCACAGCGCAGTCCACGAAACCGAATCCCCTGAGCAGCCCGAGCCATGTGGCGGTCGGGTAGTCCCACCGCCTGACCACAGCGGGGTCCTCGTCCGGGCCCCGGGGGATATAGGACGCCTGGCATCCGTAGCAGCCTTGCACGGCCGGCTGCTGGGACATGGCGAACACCCCGCCGGGCTGCAGTGCAGCGATGACAGCGGGAAGCATGACGGCGGGGTCGGTGAAGTAGGCCGCACCGAAAACCGAGTAGATCGCGTCAAAGGGTTCCGCCGGGAAAAGGAAGTCCAGAGCATCGCCCTGGTACAGCTTCATGTCTCCGGCACCAGGCCAGCGGGCGCGGGCCTTGGCGAGCTGTGCCGGAGACACGTCCACCCCCACCGCCCTCATGCCGAGCGTGGCGAGGTGAGCGAGATTTCCACCGCTTCCGCATCCCAGGTCCAGGACCCGCCCACCAGGCGGCAGCGAGAGCTGTTCGGCCCCGGGCCCGTGGTCGGGGTACTGGGTCCAATTGAACCAGGTGGTTTCGCCCCTGGCGTTGGTCGTGCGCCGCAGGGCCTGGCCTCGCGCGTAGGTGTCCCATGCGGCGCCGCGTGTATCGGTCATGTGCGTCCGTCTCTTGTCAGCGCGTCGGCCGTCCGGCGAGGCACCGGACGGCCGGCGCCTTTCACCTTGGTCGCATTGCTGCGACGCTACGTGTTCACAGGACTGTCGGAGCACCCGGCATGGCACTGCGAGCAATCCGCCGAACAGTCGGCGGTGTTCTCGCCCGGCCAGAACTCGGGGTCCACCTGATAACCCGCCGCGCTGATCGCGCTCCGTGTTCGGCTGAGGGCGGCCCGCGCCCGTGCGGGGTTCCGGCTGCCTCGGTCCGGTACGTGGTGGATGAAGCCTCCGAGTGCAGTGCAGAAGTCCGCGTAGGGCTTGGTGTGCAGTACGAACGCATGCCAGAAGAGGTCCACACGGAGGCTTGGGGTCATCGGCACGTCCGTGCCGGCACTGGTGGCCAGAAAGACCACCATCTGGTGGACGCCACGCTCGCCGAGGCCATCGGAGAGGTCCGGCCACTTCTCGCGGACAGCCGCGATCAGGTCGGCCCGGATCTCAGGAGCGATCAGCTCGAAAGCCCTTGTGGAACTGTCATGGTTGATCGTCACGTCGTTGCCTTCCGTGTGGGGTGATGCGTGCTCGTCCGGTGCTCCCGTCCTCAGGGGTACGGGAGCCTCAGTGCGCTCCGTCGCTCTGGTGTCGCGTAATGGCCCTGACTGCCACGCGGCGGCTCAGCGAGGGCGGACCGGGGAAGAAGGAGGCAGGGTCAGTCGAGTCCGCGCGCAGCGGGGGCACCTGCACGGGGGCCAGGCTCCGGAGGCCTCAGGGCTGAGAGGCCGGTCAGCGCTACTGCCCAGGTACGTGACCGTGGCCTCCCACGTCCTGCCCGAATCACGCGAGACGCGTACGGTCATGGTCATGGGCGGTTCCCGCCGTGGTAACGGTGGTTCCGCAGCCGCACGTTCGCGTCCGTTGCTGCAGACAGATCACCCCGTTCGCGCGCTTCCCGACGCTGCACGGCGAGAGCGCAGCAGACGGCGCAGCCCTCCACCGGGGTGGGTTGCAGCTCTGGAAGCGAAAGGGAAACCGCTGTGCCGACACTGCCTCCTGGTACCCCTTCATTGCCATGGGCCATGTGTTCTGCCTCTCCTTGACTGTTCCTCGGTGCTTCGATGCTCCCGGCGCAGGAGGGACATCGCGACGACGATCGAGACGTCGCCGGGGCGTCACCGGGAGGGGCGTCAACGACACCTGAGGGGCGTCAAACCGGTGTCATTAGAAGGTGATGAGGGCTAGCTTTGAAGCCATGACGACGACCACGGTTGTGCCGAATGATGTGCTGCGGGCCGTACGGCTGGGGCTGCGCATGAGTCAGGACGAGTTAGCGACCGCGCTCCGGCGCGCGGGCGTCGAGCTGGGAGAACCCAACGAGGCGTCAAAGCGCCTGGTACAGCGCTGGGAATCCGGTGTCAGCAGGACACCGAGGGCCGTGTACGCACGGGCCTTGGAGCGCGTGACGGGCCGCCCCGTGGAAGCCCTTGGATTCTCCCTGCCGGTACCGATGACACGGGTTCACGCGGACGGGACAGGAGGGCATGACATGGATGCCGGGGCGGAAGGTGCCGACGCTGCGGTCATGGGCCCGCAGCAGGCCGCGCAGCCAGGCGAGGAGATGTTCACGGGTGTGTGGCTGAGCCGGTACGAGTTCTACTCCTCCAGCCGGGACGCCACGTACGAGGGCCGGCACCATGTCGTGGTCGTACAGCACGGGAACCGGCTGACCGCGCAAAGCCTGCCGGGTGCGAGCAGCAATCCGGACAGCCCGCTCACGCTGGACCTCACCGTGGACCGGAACGTCATCACCGGTTCATGGGTGGAGCAGACGGCCGCCGATGGCTATTACCACGGCGCTCGCTACCACGGCGCCGTTCAGATGCTGGTCGAACCGACCGGCCGCCGCATGGCGGGCAAGTGGGTCGGCTTCGGCAAGGGGTTCGACGTGAACACCGGTCCTTGGGAACTGCGCCTGGTGGACCGCTCGACCGGCAAAGCCGCGTTGGCGCGGTACAGCATTCCGCCCGAGTGACCCGGCGCCTCAATGGGGTGGCCTGTTGCCCTGCGGGTAGCGTCCGGGCATGACCTCGCCACAGGGATTTCTCGGGTTCTGGGAGACGACCGGGTCCGCCAAGACCTTCACCCATCCGCTCGATCCGGCGCTGCTGGACGCCTGGGTGCCGCGGAGCGCGCGGGTGCTGGACTACGGCTGCGGCTACGGGCGGCTGACCGCCGAGCTGGCCGGGCTCGGGTACGGGGCGGTCAGCGGGGTGGATGTCTCGGCGGCGCTGATCGCGCGGGGCCGGCGGGAGCATCCGGAGCTGGCGCTCATGCGGTGTCCCGGGTTCCCGCTGCCGTTCGGGGACGGCAGCTTCGACGCGGCGCTGCTGTTCGCGGTGCTCACCTGCGTTCCCGGGGACGCGGACCAGACGGCGATCGCCGGGGAGCTGGGGCGGCTGGTGCGGCCCGGTGGGGTGGTGTATCTGAGCGATGTGCCGCTGCAGGGCGATGCGCTCAACCGGGAGCGGTATGCGCGGTTCGCGGAGCGCTACGGGACGTACGGGGTCTTCGAGACGCCTGATGGCGGGGTGTTCCGGCACCATCCACCGGAGCGGCTGCGCGGGCTGCTGCGGGAGGCCGGTTTCTCGGTGCGGAAGGAGCGGACCGGTGTGGTGGGCACGCTGGACGGGCGGACGGCGGAGCGGCTGCAGATCATTGCCCTGCGGGAGCCGGTCGCGGCGGGGCCGGAGCCGTCGCCGGGGCCGGCGTCAGGGTGAGGTGGCAGGCGGCCTCGTCGGCCGCCGGGAGCGCGGTGTCTACGCGCCCTCCGCGCGGTCGTCGACGCGGCGCGGCAGCCCGAGCGGGTTGTCCTCGCGCAGTTCGGGCGGCAGCAGCGCGGGCGGGGTGTTCTGGTAGACGACCGGACGCAGCCAGCGCTCGACGGCGGTGCCGCCGACGGAGGTCGAGGTGGAGGTCGTCGCCGGGTAGGGGCCGCCGTGGTGCTGGGCGGGGGCGACGGCGACCCCGGTCGGCCAGCCGTTGACGACCACCCGGCCGGCGAGCGGGGTGACCTCGGCCAGCAGCCGGGCGCCGCGGCCCCCGTCGTCGCGGCCGGCGCTCTCCGCGTCGCCGAGGTGCAGGGTCGCGGAGAGGTTGCCGGGCAGCCGGGCGAGTACGGCGCCGATCTCGGCCTCGTCGGTGTAGCGGGCGACGACGGTGACCGGGCCGAAGCACTCCTCCAGGAGGAGGTCGTGCGGCCCTTCGGCGGCGAGGCGGGCGGCCGGCACCGAGAGGAAGCCGGCGCTGACGGTGTGCTCGCTGCCCGCGCCCGCGGTCACCGGCGCCTCGACGCCGGGGAGCTCGGCGCGGGTGCGGACACCGTCGAGGAACGCCTGCCGCATCCGTTGGTCGAGCAGCACCCCGGCCTCGGTGTCGCTGACCGCGTCGGTCAGCGCCGTCAGCAGCCGCTCGCCGCTCTCGCCGCCGGGCGCCAGGACCAGGCCCGGCTTGACGCAGAACTGGCCCACGCCGAGCGTCATCGCACCGGCCAGCCCGGCGCCGATCTGCTCGGCGCGCTCCGCGGCCGCGGCCTCGGTGATCACGACGGGGTTGAGGCTGCCCAGCTCGCCGTGGAAGGGGATGGGGTGCGGGCGGGCCGCGGCCGCGTCGTACAGCGCGCGGCCGCCGCGCACCGAGCCGGTGAACCCGGCCGCGGTGATCAGCGGATGGCGCACCAGGTCGATACCGGCCTGGAAGCCGTGCACCAGGCTCAGCACGCCCTCCGGCAGGCCGGCCTCGGCGGCGGCGCGGCGCAGCAGCGCGGCGCACAGCTCGGAGGTGGCCGGGTGGTCCGGGTGTGCCTTGACGACGACGGGGCAGCCGGCCGCGAGGGCGCTGGCGGTGTCGCCGCCCGGTACCGAGAAGGCGAGCGGGAAGTTGCTGGCGGAGTAGACCGCGACGGGGCCCAGCGGGATCTTGTAACGGCGCAGGTCGGGCCGGGGCGGGGTGAGGCCGGTGTCGGCGTGGTCGATCCGTACGTCGAGGAACGCGCCCTCCTGTACGAGGTCCGCGAAGGCCCGCAACTGGTAGGTGGTGCGGCCGAGTTCGCCGGTGAGCCGGCCGGGGCCGAGCGCGGTCTCGGCGTCGGCGGCCTCGATGACCGCCTCGCCCGCGTCGTCGAGCAGCTCGGCGGCGCGGCGCAGCAGGGCGGCGCGTACGGCGCGGTCGGCGAGTGCGCCTCGGGCCGCGTGGGCGGCGCGGACCACGGTGTCCACCTCGTCGGCCGTGGCCTCCACCGCAACCTGTTCGCGCTGCTTCCCGGTTCGCGGGTCGACACTCCAGACTGGTGCTGCTGATGCCACCGTGCATTCCTCCCGGGCGTGCCTGCCGAGTCTTTCCGAGTCCCGCCGCACCTCGGATGGCGTTCTCTATGCTGAACACCGTCCCACATGGTGAACAACCGGGACTCTATGGCGGTCCGAACAGGGGGGTCAAGGGCGATGTCAGCTGCCGAGACCGGTGGATCTCAGGTCAAATCCGCGGTGCGGACGGTGGAGTTGCTGGAGTACTTCGCACATCGCCCCGGTATGCACAGTCTGTCCGCCGTCCAGGAAGCCGTCGGCTACCCGAAGTCCAGCCTCTACATGCTGCTGCGCACCCTGGCCGACCTGGGCTGGGTCGAGACCGACGGCACCGGCACCCGCTACGGCATCGGTGTCCGCGCGCTGCTGGTCGGCACGTCGTACGCCGACGGCGACGAGGTGGTGGCCGCGGCCCGGCCGACGCTGGACCGGCTCTCCGACGACACCACCGAGACCATCCACCTCGCCCGCCTGGACGGCACCGACGTCGTCTACCTCGCCACCCGTCAGTCGCAGCACTATCTGCGCCCCTTCACCCGCGTCGGCCGGCGCCTGCCCGCCCACTCCACCTCGCTGGGCAAGGCGCTGCTCGCCACGTACAGCGACGACCAGGTGCGGGCGATGCTGCCGCCGGCGCTCGCGCAGCTGACCGAGCACACCGTCACCGACCGCGAGCAGCTGATCGAGGAGCTGCACGCGGTGCGCGAGCAGGGCTATGCGGTCGACCGCGAGGAGAACACCCTGGGCCTGCGCTGCTTCGGCCTCGCGGTCCCGTACCGCACCCCGGCCCGGGACGCGCTCAGCTGCTCGGTGCCTGTGGCCCGGCTGACCCCGGCCCATGAACAGGTGGTCAAGGACGCCCTGTTCGACGCCCGCGACCGGCTGACGCCTGCCACCCGGCGGCTGTGAGCCGCCTGTGCCGGGCAAAGGTCCACAACTGCCCTGCCGCAAGCGGATTCACCCGCCCCGTCAAGCGTCTTGACCGGCCGTGAACCAGCTCCTTTAGCGTGTGCACCCATCTGCACGCTGTCCGCGCATTCAGCCCCGCTGTTCAGCCGGAGGAGTCCCCGCCCATGACCGCGCCCCGCACCGCACCCCGCACCGTCCTGCTCACCGGCGCCGCCGGCGGGCTCGGCACCCTGATGCGTGAGCTGCTGCCGTCCTACGGGTACCGGCTGCGCCTCTTCGACCAGCGTCCCGTCGAGACCACCGCCGGCGAACCGGACGCGATCACCGCCGAGTTGGCCGACACCGGGGCACTGCGCGAGGCGGTGCGCGGGGTCGACGCGGTGATCCACCTCGCCGGCATCTCCCTGGAGGCCGGCTTCGAGCAGATCCTGCGCGCCAACATCGAGGGCACCTACCGCCTGTACGAGGCGGCGCGCGAGGCAGGCCTCCGCCGTATCGTCTTCGCCTCCTCGAATCACGCCGTCGGCTTCACCCCGCGCCCCGCGGACGGCTCCGGCGCCATACCCGTCGGCACACCCCGCCGCCCCGACACCTACTACGGGCTGTCCAAGGGCTTCGGCGAGGATCTGGCCTCGCTCTACTGGGACCTGCACGGCATCGAGACCGTCTCGGTCCGCATCGGCTCCTGCTGCCCCGAGCCGACCTCGGTGCGGATGCTCTCCCTCTGGCTGAGCCCGGCCGACTGCGCACGGCTGCTGCACGCCGCGCTCACCGCGCCGGACGTGGGCCACACCGTCGTCTACGGCTCCTCCGCCAACACCCGCCTGTGGTGGGACCTGTCGACCGCCCGCGCCCTCGGGTACGCACCGCAGGACGACTCCGAGCCGTACGCGGAAGGGCTGATCGCCGCGCAGGGCGCACTGGACCCGGAGAACGCCGCAGACGCCTTTCTCGGCGGCGCCTTCTGCACCGACCCGCCGCGGTGGCCGCACTGACGGTCCCGCACGGAGGTCGCCCCGAGAGCCCCCACGTGGCCCCTGCCACGCCGCGGAACCCCCGCCGCCCGGGTGGCGTCCTCGTCTGTGTACCCACCCACCGCGCAGGAACGAGGAACGCATCATGGGCATCGTCAGCTGGCTCGTACTCGGGCTGATCGCGGGCATCATCGCGAAGGTCCTGCTGCCGGGGCGGGACCCGGGCGGCATCGTCGGCACGACCCTGATCGGCATCGTGGGGTCCTTCCTCGGCGGCTGGCTCTCCACCAAGTTCCTGCACCGCCCGATCCCCAAGGACTTCGGCGAACCGTCCATGTGGATCGCCTCGGTCGCCGGGGCCCTGGTCCTGCTGATCGCCTACCGGCTGCTGTTCGGCAACTCCCGCGAACGCCGGTGACCGGGCCCGGCGGCCATCGGAGGGCAGGTAATGGAACCGCAAAGGCGGGCCGATCGTTGAGCCCGGCATGACCGCTATGACTCCTGGCTCGAACCTCCCGCTCAACGCCGTGCGGGTGGCGGTGGACGTCACCGCCCCCGTGCGGCTGGACGTATCGGGCCTGCTGCTCGCCGCCAACGGCAAGGTGCGCTCCGACGACGACTTCGTGTTCTACAACCAGCCCAGCGGACCGGGCGTGACGCACTCCGCGGCGGCCGGCGGCGGCGACACCATCACCGTGGACACCGCCGCGGTGCCCGAGGGCATCGAGAAGATCGTGGTCACCGCGAGCCCGGACGCCCCCGGCGCGACCTTCGCCGGCACCGAGCCGACCGGCACGGTCCGCAACGCCGACGACGGCAGCGTCATCGCCTCCTTCACCCCGCCGCAACTGGGCCCCGAGACCGCGCTGGTGGTCGTCGAGATCTACCGCCGCGGCGGCGTCTGGAAGGTCCGGGCCGTCGGCCAGGGCTATGCCAACGGCCTGGCGGGGATCGCCACCGACTTCGGCGTCAGCGTGGAGGAGCCGGCCGCGCCCGCCGCCGCCCCGCAGACACCCGCCGCTCCCCCGGCGCCGCCGGCTCCCCCGGCCCCGGTCGCCCCGCCGTCGGCCGCGGCGGCACCGGCCCCCGCCGCTCCGGCCCCCGGCTCCGGCAAGGTCAATCTCGACAAGGGCCGGGTCAGCCTGCAGAAGAACCAGACCGTCTCGCTGGTCAAGGGCGGCCGTCCGCTGCTGACCTCGGTCACGATGGGCCTCGGCTGGGAGCCGGCCTTCCGCGGCAAGAGCATCGACCTGGACGCCTCGGTCATCGCCTACGGCCCGGACCGCAAGAAGGTCGACAACTGCTTCTTCGGCAAGCTGATGATCCTGGGCGGTGCGATCCAGCACTCCGGCGACAACCTCACGGGCGAGGGCGCCGGCGACGACGAGGCGATCACCGTCCACCTCGGCGGGGTGCCCCAGGAGGTGAGCGGCCTGGTCTTCGTCGTGAACTCCTTCTCCGGCCAGAAGTTCTCCGACGTCGCCAAGGCGTACTGCCGCCTGGTGGACGCCCAGAGCGGCGAGGAGCTGGTCCGCTTCGACCTCACCCACGCCGAACCGCGTACCGGCGTGATGATGGCGAAGCTCATCCGCCAGTTCTCCGGCGAGTGGGAGATGACCGCGCTGGGCGAGTTCGTCGACGCCCGTACGGTGCGCGGCATGGTCAAACCCGCCGCCCAGGCCCTGTGAGCCGCTGACGCCACCGTCCCTGACGGGCCACCCACCGTCAGGGACGCCCGACGGCCCGACGGCCGTCGCCCCTGCCGCAAGAACGCCCCGGGACCGAAAACTCCCCTGGTGCGGGAACGGACCCAGGACAGAAGATGGTGCCGTCCGCCTTCCCGCCACGCCCTTTGGCCCGCCCCGTCACGGCCGCCCCGTCCGGCCCGTTGCGGCGCGTCCCCACGGCACATACGAGGAGCGTTCGATGACCCAGCAGCCGCCGCCGGCCGGACCCGCGGATCCCCCGGACGGTCCAGCGCCCCCGGCCCTTCCCGACCGGGTCGCGCTGACCTACGGCGAGCTCGATCTCAGCACCGTCCCCGCCTTCGCGGGCGGCTTCATCAATTTCGGCTACTGGACGGGCCTGCCCGGCCCCGCCGGGCGGCCGCTGACCGAGGCCGACCGGGTGCGCAGCGAGCAGGACCTCTACCGCCTGGTGCTCGGCACCTTCGACCGCCCGCAGGGCCGGACCGCCCTGGAGGTCGGCTGCGGACGCGGGCTGGGCTCCGCGCTGGCGCTGCGGGAGTTCGGCCTGGGCACGGTCCTCGGCATGGATGCGCACCCCGACCAGGTCGCCCGTGCCCGGGAGGCGAACGCCGCGCTGCTCGCCCCGTCCTCGGACGCCTCCGGGCGGCTGACGTTCCTCCTGGGGGCGGCCGAGCGCATCCCGCTCCCCGACGGCGGTGTCGACTGCCTGTTCTCCGTCGAGGCGGCGCAGCACTTCCGCGATCCGGCCGGTTTCGCCCGGGAGGCGGCGCGGGTGCTGCGCCCGGGCGGCCGGCTGGCGCTGACCACGTTCTTCGCCCGCACCCGGGAGGCGGCGCGCGTGCTGCCCACCGTGCTGCCCCCGTACGCCGACGGCCTGGACGTCCCGCACGTGGTCGACGAGGTCGCCGCGACGCTGACCGCCGCGGGTCTGCGCGAGGTCCGGGTCCGCTCCATCGGCGACGGCGTCTGGGAGTCCTACGACCGCTATATGTCCCAGCAGCCCGATCTCCGCGACGAGTGGCCGCGCCGCTACCTGACGGCGTATGAGACCGGGCTGCTGGACTACTACGTGCTCACGGCCGGGACGGACTGAACCACCCGCCCCGTGGCCGCCGGGGTACGGCCACCACTGACGGCACCACCGCTGACGGCACCACCGCTGACGGCATCACCGCCGTTGGCGCCACCCCGTTGGCGCTACGGCTGACGACGCTGCCGCTTCCAGGGGCCGGTGATGGCCAGCATGATGCCGGGCTCCTGGATGTTGGCGAACAGCGTGCGCCCGTCCGGGGAGAACACCGGCCCGGTGAACTCACTGAACTCCGGCTCGTCCGCGGTGCCGATGTTGAGGTCGTTGCGGGCGATCGGGTAGGTCCGGCCGTCCTCGGTGGCCCCGAAGAGGTGCTGCACGCCCTCGCCGTCCTCGGCGATGACCAGCCCGCCGTAGGGCGAGACGGTGATGTTGTCGGGGCCGTCCAGGGCGCCGTCCTTCGACGGTTCCTTGTTGACGCCCAGCAGCACCTTCAGCGTCAGGGTCCGCCGCCGCGGGTCGTAGAACCAGACCTGGCCGTCGTGCTGGACGGGGCTCTCGTCGCGGGCGTACGAGGACACCACGTACGCACCGCCGTCCGCCCACCACAGGCCCTCCAGCTTGCGGGCGCGGGTGACCTCACCGTCCTTGAACTGCTTGCGCACCGAGACCTTGCGGGCGTCGCGGTCGGGCACCTCGGCCCAGTCGACGCCGTAGACGGTGCCGGTCTTGGTGGCGCGCGAGAGGTCGTCGACGAACCGGCCGCCGGAGTCGAAGCACTTGAAGGCCTCCAGCACGCCGGAGTCATCGGCCAGCGTGCGCAGCTGCCCGCGGCCGTGCCGGAATCCGTGCGGCGGGGTCCAGCGGTAGAACAGGCCGTTGGGGTCGGAGGCGTCCTCGGTCAGGTAGAGGTGGCCGCGCCGGGGGTCGACGACCACGGCCTCGTGGGCGTAGCGCCCCAGCGCCTTGACCGGCTTGGGGTTGCGGCCGGCCCGGAGGTCGTGCGGGTCGACCTCGAAGGCGTAGCCGTGGTCCTTGGTCATGCCGTGCTGGCCGGCCTTGTCCTCGTTCTCCTCGCAGGTGAGCCAGGTGCCCCAAGGAGTGGTGCCGCCCGCGCAGTTGGTGGAGGTACCGGCGATGCCGACCCACTCACCGACCGGCGTACCGTCCTTGGCGACCTCGACCACGGTGCAGCCGCCGGCCGCCGCCGGGTCGTAGACCAGCCCCTCGGCCAGCGGCACCGGGTGCGGCCAGTCGGCGCGCGGGCCCTTCAGCTCGTGGTTGTTGACGAGGAGGGTGGTGCCGCGGTGGCCGGCGAAGGTGCCGGTGCCGTCGTGGTTGGAGGGGGTGGACTCGCCGCTGTCGAGCTTGGTGACGCCGGTCCGCGTGATGATCTTGTACGAGAACCCGGCGGGCAGCGCGAGGATGCCGTCCGGGTCCGGGACCAGCGGGCCGTAGCCGATGCCCTGACCGGCGGCGTCCGCCGCACCGCCCTGGCCGGCGTCCGGCGCCTCCCCGGCCAGGGCCCCGGGCGCGGTGGCCAGCACCCCGACGCTCCCGGCCAGCGTGACCCCCGCGCCGGCGAGGGCGGAGCGCTTGGCGAAGTCTCTGCGGGTGAGCGGCATTGTCATCTCCTGGATGGCCGGTTTCTGCATCCCCTGTGCCTGCGCCGCACACGCTCTCGTGCGTCGTCGAACTCCAGTTGAACGCGGTGCGACATCCAGGAAGCAGTTGGGGCCGGTCCGGCGGATCAGGGCCGGGAAAGGTCCTGATCCGCCGGCCGGCCCCGGACGCAGGGGGTGTCTCCCCGCGAGCTGGTCCGCCCCGGCGGTGCCCGGTGGTTCAGCCGGACTGCCGCGAGCGCGCCTTGAAGGCCGCCTTGCGGGCCTCCTTGGCCGCCTTCTTGTCCGGGTGCAGCCGGCCCATGGCCTCCAGGACGTCGGCGGTGGCCGGGTGGTCCACCCGCCAGGCCGTGTCGAAGAACCCGCCGTGCTGCTCGGTCAGGCCCTGCACCAGGTCGCGCAGCTCGCCCGTGGCGTCCTCCTCGGCGCTCTCCAGCTGCGCCGCGATGGTGTCCACCGTCAGCCAGAAGATCATCTCCTGGGAGGGCTCGGGGATGCCGGGCAGCGCCCGCTCGGCGAGCCAGACCCGGGCCAGGCCGCCGAGCTGCCGGTCGTCCAGCACCTCGCGCAGCGCGGCCTCGGCGTCCGGCGAGACCAGCGAGAGGGTCTGCTGGGCGGCCAGCCGGCGCCGCGGGGCGCGGTCGTCGTCGCCGCGGGCGGCGGTGAGCAGGTCCCGTGCGGCGTCCAGGGGCGTACGGGCGGCGAGCCACAGCTCGGACTCGGCCTGGGCCAGCGCCTCGGGGTAGTCGGGCAGCGCCTCCAGGAGGGCATCGGCGCCCTTGTCGGCGAGGTCGCCGACCGCCGGGGCGTCCACCCCGGCATCCAGCATCCGGGCGCGTACCGCGTAGACGCCGAGCGGGGTGAGGCGGACCAGGCCGTAACGGGAGACGTCCTCGTCGGTCAGCGGCCCCGCGGCCGAAGCCCCCTCGGCGGAGCCCTGGGCAAGGACCGTCTCGCCGTCCTCGTCCAGCTCCTCGATCAGCGCCTCGTCGACGGGCCGGTAGGCGACCAGACCGATCGGCTCCAGCACCCGGAACTGGTCGTCCAGGCGCATCATCGCCTCGGAGACCTCTTCGAGGACGTCGTCGGTGGGCTCGTCCATGTCCTCCGGGACGATCATGGAGGCGGCCAGCGCGGGCAGTGGAACGTCCTGGTCAGGGCTCTCGTTCAGGGCCGTGAGCAGATAGAGGTTGCCGAGGATGCCGTCCAGCAGCTCGGCCTCCTCCTCCGGGTTCCAGTCGATCGCGTCCAGGTCGAGTTCGCCGCCCTCGGTGAGCTGGTCGGCGAGATCGGCGAGGTCGGGGGCGGCCGCATCGGCGAGCACGGTCTCCATGCCGCCCAGCCAGATGTCGAGGATGTCCTGCGGGCTGCCGGAGGTGAGAAGGGCAAGCTCCTCGCCGGGGGTGGCGAGGCCGGCGGCGGCATCGTCGGGGAGGTCGTCGCCGTCCTCGCCGTCGGCGCTCTCCTCGATCTCCACGAGGCCGGTGTCGACGGCCAGCTGCCAGGCCTCGGCGGTGCAGGCGGCGCCGTCCTCGTCGCCGGCCAGGCCCAGGTGCTCGGTGGCGGCGGCCAGCGGCTCGTCGAGGATCTGGCCGCCGACGCCGACCGGGACACCCCGTTCGGCCCAGCGGGCGAGCTTCGCCGCCCGGGCCAGCAGGGGGGCGCTCAGCGCGTCCCTGGCCAGCTCCGCTTCGGAGTGCAGCCGCACCGGCGGCAGGGTGGGGCGGTCTGCGGACATCGGGTGCTCAGCTCCTCGGACGGACTACGGCTGGGGTGCCTCCCAGCGGTAGCTGGGGGATGCGCCGCCCCAGCGTAGACGGAATTCGCCGTAACCCGGACGGTTCACCCGCGCGTCCCCTGCCGGTCACCGGGAGAAGCTTGACAACTCCCCTGTGTGCGCAAGAGATTGACGCAGATCGACGCGCGTAGCGCGCGCCGGTCCGGCTCCGCACGCACCTTTCCGGCCACCCCCCATATACCTCGGAGGCATCCATGCCGTCCCGTCGTTCACTCCGCAGACCGGTCACGCTCGGCGCGGTGATCTGTGCCGCCCTGGCCGGCGGACTGCTGACCGCCACGCAGTCCGCCTCCGCCGCCGGCACCCGGATCCACGACATCCAGGGCAGCACCCGCATATCCCCGCTGGCCGGCCAGCAGGTCAGCGAGGTGCCCGGCACTGTCACCGCGATCCGCTCGTTCGGCTCGGCGCGCGGTTTCTGGGTGCAGGACCCGCACCCGGACAAGAACCCCGCCACCAGCGAGGCGGTCTTCGTCTTCACCGGAAAGGAGACGCCGAAGGTCGCCGTCGGCGACGCGATCACCTTCTCCGGCACGGTCAGCGAGTACTACCCGGGCGGCAAGGACGCCGGTCTGCAGTCCGTCACCGAGATCACCGGTGCGACCTGGAAGACCACCTCCTCCGGCGCCCCGCTGCCGGCCGCCTTCACGCTCAACCCGGCCTCGCTGCCGAATCGTTACGCCCCCTCCGCGGGCGGCAACAGCATCGAGTCACTGAAGCTGCGCCCCTCGTCGTACGCCCTGGACCGCTACGAGTCCCTGGAGGGCATGCGGGTCTCCGTCTCGAACGCCCCGGTCGTCGGCCCGACCAGCAGCTACCACGAGCTGTGGGTGACCGCCGAGCCCGGCCACCACCGCACCGCCCGCGGCGGGACGCTCTACGGCTCGTACGCGGACCCCAACGGCGGCCGGGTCAAGGTGGCGTCCCTGATCCCGTTCTCGCAGCAGCCGTTCCCGGTCGCCGACGTCGGCCAGGCGCTGTCCGGCACCACCGCCGGGCCGCTGGACTACGACAACTTCGGCGGCTACACCCTGCAGGCCACCGAGCTGGGCAAGGTCACCGGTGACAGCCCCGCGCCGGAGACCACCCGCAAGCAGAAGTCCGATGAGCTGGCGGTGGCCACCTACAACGTCGAGAACCTGTCCCCCGTCACCCCGCAGGCCAAGTTCGACCGGCTGGCGAAGGCGCTGGTGCAGAACCTGTCCTCGCCCGATGTCGTGGCGCTGGAAGAGGTCCAGGACGACAGCGGCCCCAAGGACAACGGCGTGGTCACCGCCGGGGAAACCCTCAAGAAGCTGACCGACGCGATCAAGGCGGCCGGCGGTCCGGCGTACGAGTGGCGGCAGATCGACCCGGTCAACGACCAGGACGGCGGCCAGCCCGGCGGCAACATCCGCACGGCGTTCCTGTTCAACCCCGAGCGGGCGTCCTTCACGGACATCAAGGGCGGCGACGCCACCACCCCGGTGAAGGTGGTCGACGACCACGGCAAGGCCTCGCTGTCCGCGTCCCCGGGCCGGATCGCGCCCGCCGACGAGGCGTGGAAGACCAGCCGCAAGCCTCTTGTCGGCCAGTTCTCCGCGAAGAGCCGCCCCGGCAGCCGGGTCTTCGTGATCGCCAACCACTTCAACTCCAAGGGCGGCGACCAGGGTCTGGACAGCCGTTTCCAGCCCCCGGCCCGCAGCTCCGAGACCCAGCGCACCGCCCAGGCCCGCCTGGTCAACACCTTCGTCAAGGATCTGCTGGCCAAGGACCCGAAGGCCGGTGTGGTGGTGGCCGGTGACCTCAACGACTACCAGTTCTCGCCGGCCCTGAAGGACCTCACCGCCGGCGGTGTGCTCACCGACCAGGTGCGCCGCCTGCCCGCCGCCGAGCGCTACGGCTATGTCTACAGCGGCAATTCACAGGTGCTGGACCACATGCTCACCAGCCGTCCGCTGACGCGGTCCGACTACGACATCGTGCACCTCAACGCGGAGTACGCCGACCAGGCCAGCGACCACGATCCGCAGGTGCTGCGCATCAAGCCGTAGTCCGCGGCATGTCACCCCGTGTGACCCTCCCGTCACCCGCCTGGCCCACGCCGGGGGGCCAACTGCCGCGGGGGGTGCGGTACTGGGCATGTAAGAAACATTCGGCGAGACATAGGGAGTCATCATGCCGAAGTCCCAGAACCGTAAGTCGGGCAACAAGGACCGTGCCGCCGAGCGGCGCACCGACCAGCGGAAGCCGAAGTCGTCGGAGGAGTCCGCTTCCGAGCGGACCCAGGACCTGAAGCGTTCGCGGAATGGCCTGACTGGCGCGTGATGGGCCTGTGATGCCCGAGCGGCCGTCGCACCGGAAGGCGCGGCGGCCGCTTCGCGTTCCGGCCCTGTGCCGGACGCAGCGCTGCTTCACACCTCAGCCGGCACAACTCAGTGGACGTGACACATGAGGCGCCCCCAGATCCCTGGCACGGAGACCATGACCACTCCCCGCAGACCCCCGGCGGCCGTACCGCCCTTCGGCCGCGTCGTGACCGCCATGATCACCCCGTTCACCGCCGACGGCACGCTCGACGCCGACGGCGCTCAGCGGCTCGCCACCCACCTCGTCGACGACGGCGGCTGCGACGCCCTGGTGCTGAGCGGCACCACCGGGGAGTCCCCGACGACCTCGGACGCCGAGAAGGAGACCCTGCTGCGGGCCGTGGTCGAGGCCGTCGGCGACCGGGCCCGGATCACCGCCGGGATCGGCACCAGCGACACCCGCCACTCCGCCGCCCTGGCCCGCAGCGCCGAACGGGCGGGCGCCCACGGCCTGTTGGTGGTCACGCCGTATTACTCACGGCCCACCCAGGAAGCCGTCGCCCACCACCTGCGGACGGTCGCGGACGCCACCGGACTGCCGGTGATGCTCTACGACATCCCGGGCCGCACCGGCACCGCGCTGACCGCCGGAACGCTGCTGCGACTGGCCGCCCATCCGCGGATCGCGGGGGTCAAGGACTGCGCCTACGACCCGCTGAAGTCGGCGAAGGTGCTGGCCGCGACGGGCCTGGCCTACTACGCGGGCTGCGACGAACAGATCCTGCCGCTCCGTGCGCTCGGCGGCGCCGGCTGCGTCAGCACCGCCGGCAATGCCGCGCCGCGGGCGGTGCGCGCCGTACTGGACGCCTTCGACGCCGGCGACACGGCCGGGGCGACCCGCCGTCAGCTCGCGCTGATCCCGCTCATCGAGGCGGTGACCGGCGGCGAGCACCCCGGCGCGGTCACCGTGAAGGCGCTGCTCAACCACCTCGGCCTGCCCGCGGGCCCGGTCCGCGGCCCCCTGCTGGCGGCGGACGCCGAGCTCACCAGGCGGCTGGCGGACGCGCTGCGGACGACCCTGGACCGGACTGCGGACGGGGATACTGCTGCGGTGCCTGCGGCTGTCCCTGGTTAGCGGGGTAGGGCGCGGGCGCCGCCCCGAAGCCGCCCGGGGCCCCCGGCTGCGCGTACGGCGCGCCCGGCTGTCCGTACGCCGCGCCGGCGGCCGGGTCGTGCCCCGCCGCGGCCGCGTCCCGGTCCGGCGCGGGCGGCTCCTCCTCGTCCGCCACCAGGTCCCGTACGAGCAGCGTCGCGCCGGCCACCGCGCCCGGCATCAGCACCACCGCGACGAACGCAATCAGGAACAGCAGCACGACCGGGGTGCCGAAGCCGACCGCGAGCGCCTTACGGCCCCGCAGCAGCCGCAGCCGCTCCCGCACCGGGATGTCCCGGCGCTGCAGGGCCACCGAGGTCAGCTCGACGGTGAGGAAGAAGCCGGAGACGCAGAAGCCGACGGCGGGGACCACCGTCTGCCCGAGGAAGGGCACGAACCCGAGGGCGAACAGCAGGATCCCGAACCCGGCGGCCCGCAGCAGCACATGGACGCTGTCGCGCAGGGCGATCCAGATCTCCTGCCACAGCGGGCGGTCAGGGGACGGCGGGCAGTACCCCTCGGACTCCTCGACCTTCTCCGACAGCGACTCGTAAAAGGGGTCGCCGATCAGCAGGGTGACGGCGGTGAACGTCAGCACCGACAGCATCAGCCCGCCGGCGAACAGCAGCGCCACGAACACTCCGCGCAGCAGCCCCTGCCAGGGCGAGCCCCAGTCATCGGCGAACGGCGTCGCCCAGGCCGCGATATCGCCGGACCAGAGGGCGAGCACGGTGAGCACCGCGGCGTACAGCACCAGCGCGATCAGCGCCGGGATCAGCCCGAACCCCCACCACCGGCCGTGCCGGGCGACCCAGCGCTGCCCCTTACCCAGATACCGCATCCCCGCTGCAAGATCACGCATGGCACACAGCCTAACGGCGTCCCGGCGGCGCGAGGACCGGGACTACAGGGGCGGCTGGGGCAGGAGGGGCGGCAGAGGGCGGAAGCCGAAGCGGCCCGGCGGGTCTCCCCCGCCGGGCCGCTGACGCTGCCGTGCCGGGCCGGCCGCACGACCGGCCCGGCCCATGGCCTCAGTTGTGGCTGTGCAGCACCTCGTTGAGGCCGCCCCAGGTCGCCTTGTTCGGGCGGGCCTCGACGGTGCCGGTGGTGGAGTTGCGGCGGAAGAGGATGTTGTCCGCGCCGGAGAGCTCCAGGGCCTTGACGATCTGGCCGTCGGGCAGCGTGACACGGGTACCGGCGGTCACGTACAGCCCGGCCTCGACCACGCACTCGTCGCCGAGCGCGATGCCGATGCCCGACTCCGCGCCCAGCAGGCAGCGCTCGCCGATGGAGATGATCTGCTTGCCGCCGCCCGAGAGGGTGCCCATGGTGGAGGCGCCGCCGCCGATGTCGGAGCCGTCGCCGACGACCACGCCCGCGCTGATCCGGCCCTCGACCATGGAGGTGCCCAGCGTCCCGGCGTTGAAGTTGACGAAGCCCTCGTGCATGACGGTGGTGCCGGCCGCGAGGTGCGCACCCAGGCGCACCCGGTCGGCGTCCGCGATCCGCACCCCGGTGGGCACGACATAGTCGGTCATCCGGGGGAACTTGTCGATGCTGGTGACCATCAGATGCAGGCCTTCGGCGCGGGCGTTGAGCCGCGCCGTCTCCACCTGGTCGACGGGCACCGGGCCCAGCGAGGTCCAGGCGGCGTTGGACAGCAGCCCGAAAAGGCCCTCCAGGTTCTGTCCGTGCGGCTTGACCAGCCGGTGGCTGAGCAGGTGGAGGCGGAGGTAGGCGTCGTGCGCGTCCAGCGGCTTGTCGTCGAGGGAGGCGATGACCGTACGAACGGCGACGACCTCGACGCCACGGACCGGGTCGGGGCCGATCGCCTTGAGCGCGGCGGCGCCCAGCAGTTCGGTGGCGCGCTCGTCGTCGAGGTGCTCGGTGCCGGCCGGGCCGGGCGCACCGACCAGCTCGGGCGCCGGGAACCAGGTGTCGAGAACGGTGCCGTCGGAGGTGACGGTGGCGAGCCCGGCGGCGACGGCGCCGGTGGTACGGGGAGCGGAAACAGCAGCATCGGTCATGTCCGAAACCTAACCGGAGGGCGCCCGCCGAGGCGAACCGGTCTCAACCGCCGGGCCGGGCCGTGGGACGCCTCCACCGGTCCGCTGCAGCCCGCCCGACGGCCGGGCCGGCTCAGCCCAGCACCCTGGCCAGCCCGGCCCGTACCACCTCGGGGTCGAAGGGCTGCCCGGTCAGCAGATGCTGCAGCACCAGCCCGTCGGTGAGGGCCACCACCGTCCGCGCCGTGCGCAGGTCGCCGATCCGCGCTCCGAGCAGCCGCACCATCTCGTCCAGGCATTCGGCGGCGACCGGCCGCACCGCCTCGTGCCGCAGCGCCGCCAGATACAGCTCGTACTCCAGCTCCATCCGCCTGCGGTCGCCGCTCAGTGTCTCCTCGACCAGCCTCGCGACCTCCTCGGCGAGCGGTGCCGCCGGGTCGATGCCGTCGACCCAGCGCGCGAAGTCGGCCAGGCACACGACGTTGGACTGCCGCAGCGCGGCGACCAGCAGCTCGTCGAGGGTCGCGAAGTGGTACGTGGTCGAGCCGAGCGGGACATCCGCAGCGGCGGCCACCGCGCGGTGGCTGAGCCCGGCGATCCCGCGCTCACCGACCACGGCGATGGCCGCGTCGATGATCCGCTGCCGCCGGTCCGGGTCGTAGCGCCGGGCCATCAATGCGCCCCGTCCAGATTGAGCACCACGACACCCGCGATGACCAGCAGTACGCCGAAGACCTTCAGCGCACTGGTGCTCTCCCCCAGGAACACCATCCCGATCGCGGCGATCAGCGCCGTTCCGACACCGGCCCAGATGGCGTACGCGGTGCCGACGCTCATCGATTTGAGCGTCTGGGCGAGCAGCGCGAAGGCGAGCAGATAGCCCAGCGCGGTGGCCAGCGCGGGCCACAGCTTGCTGAAGCCGTTGCTGTACTTCATCGCGGTGGTCGCCAGCACCTCGGAGAGGATCGCTCCGGCGAGCGTCAGATAGACCATGCGTACGACCGTACACAACGTTGCGTACGGTCGTACATATGCGTGCGCGGACCGGTTCGCCCGGCACGCGAGACGGCCGTGCCCGCCAGTGGTGACTGGCGGGCACGGCCGTACGCTCAAGGAGATCTCGTCAGACGTTGAAGCCCAGCGCGCGCAGCTGCTCGCGGCCGTCGTCGGTGATCTTGTCCGGGCCCCACGGGGGCATCCAGACCCAGTTGATCTTCAGTTCGCTGACGATGCCGTCGGTGGCGGACTTCGCCTGGTCCTCGATGACGTCGGTCAGCGGGCAGGCCGCGGAGGTCAGCGTCATGTCGATGGTGGCGATATTGGCGTCGTCGACGTGAATGCCGTAGATCAGCCCCAGGTTGACGACATCGATGCCCAGCTCGGGGTCGACAACGTCGTACAGCGCCTCGCGGACCTCTTCCTCCGAGGCCGGCTTGGTGGTGGTCGGGGTGTCGGTCATGCGGTCTTCGCCTCCTCGGAGAGGGCCTTGGCCGTGGCGTCCTTCCAGGCCATCCAGCTGAGCAGCGCGCACTTCACACGCGCCGGGTACTTGGAGACGCCGGCGAACGCCACCGCGTCCTCCAGCACCTCCTCCATGGCGTCATCCGGCTCGACCTGTCCCTTGGACTGCATCAGCTCCAGGAAGGTCTCCTGGATCTTCTGCGCCTCGCCGAGCTCCTTGCCGACCAGGAGGTCGTTGAGCACCGACGCGCTGGCCTGGCTGATGGAGCAGCCCTGGCCCTCGTAGGACACATCCTCAATCGTCGCGCCGTCGAGCCGCACGCGCAGCGTGATCTCGTCACCGCACGTGGGGTTGACATGGTGCACCTCGGCGTCGCCGTCCCGAAGACCGCGCCCGTGCGGGTGCTTGTAGTGGTCCAGGATGACGTCCTGGTACATGGAATCCAGCTTCACGGCTCAGTCAGTCCTCGTCCTCATCCGCTGTGCTTGTTAACCGGCTGGGTCTTTTTAACCGAAGAAGTTGCGGACGTGCTCCAGGCCCTCGACCAAGGCGTCGACCTCGGCGGGCGTGGAGTACAGATAGAACGACGCTCGCGTGGTCGCAGGAATTCCGAAGCGCAGGCAGACCGGCCGTGCGCAGTGGTGACCCACGCGGACCGCGATGCCCTGCTCGTCCAGCACCTGGCCGACATCGTGCGGATGGATGTCGCCGAGCGTGAAGGAGAGCGTCGCCCCTCGCTCCTCGGCCGTGCTCGGGCCGATGATGCGCAGGTCGGGGACCTCCAGCAGCCGCTTGACGGCGTACTCGGTGATCGCGTGCTCATGCGCGGCGATGTTGTCCATGCCGATCGAGGCGAGGTAGTCCACGGCCGCGCCGAGGCCGACGGCCTGGGCGATCGGGGGCGTACCGGCCTCGAACTTGTGCGGCGCGGGCGCATAGGTCGAGGAGTGCATCGAGACGGTCTCGATCATCTCGCCGCCGCCGAGGAACGGCGGAAGGTCCTCCAGCAGCTCCTGGCGGCCCCACAGCACACCGATACCGGTCGGACCGCACATCTTGTGGCCGGTGAAGGCCACGAAGTCGGCCTGCAGCGCCTGGACGTCCAGCACCATGTGCGGGGCGGCCTGCGAGGCGTCGATGCAGACCAGCGCGCCGACCTCCTGGGCACGGCGGATGATCGTCTCGACCGGGTTGATGGTGCCCATGATGTTGGAGACCAGCGTGAAGGAGACGATCTTCGTCTGCTCCGTGATGATCTCGTCGATGTTGGACAGGTCGAGACGTCCGTCGTCGGTGATGCCGAACCACTTCAGCTTCGCGCCGGTGCGCTGCGAGAGCAGCTGCCACGGGACGATGTTGGAGTGGTGCTCCATCTCCGTGATGACGATCTCGGTCTCGCGGTCCACGCGGTAGGGCTCTTCGGCCCAGCCGAGCATGTTGGCCACGAGGTTGAGCGACTCCGAGGCGTTCTTGGTGAAGATCACCTCGTCGCGGCTCGGCGCGTTGATGAAGGCGGCGACCTTGTCACGCGCGCCCTCGTACAGCGCCGTGGCCTCCTCGGCGAGCACATGCACGCCGCGGTGGACGTTGGCGTTGTGACGTTCGTAGTAGGCGTTCAGGGCGTCGAGGACCTGACGCGGCTTCTGCGAGGTCGCCGCGTTGTCCAGGTACACGACCTTCCGTCCGTCGTGGATCTGACGATCCAGGATGGGGAAGTCCTTACGGATCGCCTCGGTGTCGAGGAGGCCCGGCAGCTGTGTCACGCGGTTGCGCCACCCTTCGTGTACTCCTCGTAGCCCTCGGCCTCCAGCTTGTCGGCGAGCTCGGCGCCGCCGGACTCGGCGATCCGGCCGTTGGCGAAGACGTGGACGTGGTCGGGCTTGATGTAGCGCAGGATGCGCGTGTAGTGGGTGATCAGCAGGGTGCCGACCTCGCCGGTCTCGCGGACGCGGTTGACGCCCTCGGAGACGGTGCGCAGCGCGTCGACGTCCAGACCGGAGTCGGTCTCGTCGAGGATCGCGATGGCGGGCTTCAGCAGCTCCAGCTGAAGGATCTCGTGGCGCTTCTTCTCACCGCCGGAGAAGCCCTCGTTGACGTTGCGCTCGGCGAAGGAGGGGTCCATCTGCAGGCGCTCCATGGCCTCCTTGACCTCCTTGACCCACAGCCGCAGCTTGGGGGCCTCGCCGCGGATCGCGGTCGCGGAGGTGCGCAGGAAGTTGGAGACCGAGACGCCGGGCACCTCGACCGGGTACTGCATGGCGAGGAAGACGCCGGCCCGCGCGCGCTCGTCGACGGACATCTCCAGGACGTTCTCGCCGTCGAGGGTGACGGTGCCACCGGTGATCGTGTACTTGGGGTGACCCGCGAGGGAGTAGGCGAGGGTCGACTTGCCGGAGCCGTTGGGGCCCATGATGGCGTGCGTCTCGCCCTGCTTCACGGTCAGGTCGACGCCCTTCAGGATCTCGCGCGGGCCGTTCTCGGCCTCGACGGAGACGTGCAGGTCGTGGATCTCAAGCGTTGCCATGGGGAACTCAGGACTCCTGGGTGACGGAGACGAGCACGTCGTCCCCTTCGATCTTGACGGGGTATACGGGGACGGGGCGCGTCGCGGGAAGGCCGTTCGGCTTGCCGGTGCGCAGGTCGAAGCTCGAACCGTGCAGCCAGCACTCGATCGAGCAGTCCTCGACCTCGCCCTCGGAGAGGGAGACGTTCGCGTGCGAGCAGATGTCGTTGATCGCGTACACCTCGCCCTCGGTGCGGACCAGGGAAACGGGCGTGCCGTCGAGTTCCACCCGCTTGGGGGTGTCCTCCTCCAGCTCGCTCAGCGCCGCTGCGCGTACGTACGTCATGCCGCGGACGCTTCCAGCTCGGCCTCGATCTTGCTCATCAGACGCTCTTCGACGTCCGGGAGGCCGATCTGCTGGACCAGCTCGGCGAAGAAGCCGCGGACGACCAGCCGGCGGGCCTCGTCGGCCGGGATACCGCGGGCCATGAGGTAGAAGAGCTGCTCGTCGTCGAAGCGGCCGGTCGCCGAGGCGTGGCCGGCGCCGACGATCTCGCCGGTCTCGATCTCCAGGTTGGGGACCGAGTCGACCCGCGCGCCGTCCGTGAGGACGAGGTTGCGGTTGAGCTCGTAGGTGTCGGTGCCGGTGGCCGAGGCGCGGATCAGCACGTCACCGATCCACACGGCGTGCGCGTCGTCGCCCTGCAGCGCGCCCTTGTAGACGACGTTGGAGCGGCAGTTGGACGCCTCGTGGTCGACGAAGAGCCGGTGCTCGTGGTGCTGGCCCTGCTCGGTGAAGTACAGACCGTAGAACTCGGCCTCGCCGCCGGGGCCCGCGTAGGTGACGCGCGGGTGCAGCCGGACGAGGTCGCCGCCGAAGGTGACGATCACGGACTTGAAACCGGCGTCCCGGCCGACCAGGGCGTTGTGCTGCCCGGCGTGGACGGCGTGGTCGTCCCAGTCCTGGACGGAGACGACGGTCAGCTTGGCGCCGTCACCGAGGAGGTAGTCGACATTGGCGGCGAGCACCGCGTCACCGGTGTGGTCGATGACCACGACCGCCTCGGCGAACGCGCCGAGCTCGATGACCTGGTGGCCGTAGGCCGTGCCGCCCTCACCGTGGACGGTGATCCGGATCGGCTCGGAGAGCTGCGTCTCCTGGGGGACCGAGATCACCGACGCCTTCTCGAACGAGCTGTACGCCTGCGCGGCGACCCGGTCGACGGGCGTGCCGGCCTTGCCGACCCGCGGGTCGTCGCGGTCGACCAGCTCGTGGGTGACACCCTCCGGAGCGGTGATGTCGATCTTCAGGTCGGGACCGCCCGCCTCGGCGCTGCCGTCGTGCAGGCCCTTGAGGCGCGCGAGGGGCGTGAAGCGCCACTCCTCCTCGCGGCCCTGCGGCACCGGGAAGTCCGCCACGTCGTAGGACGGCGGGGCGCTCATCCGGGTGGCGACGGTGGACTCCGCGGCCACCGCAAGGGATCCGGTGGTCGTGGAACCGGCCGGGATGTTCTGAGCCTCAGCCATGGCTGTTGTAGTGCTCGCTTTCTGGTTGCGATCCTCGGCCTGCCCGCAGGACGGCCGCCGCGTCGGTCGTTGAGTGTGCCGGGGCCGTCAGCCGACCGCGCCTTCCATCTGCAGCTCGATCAGCCGGTTCAGCTCCAGCGCGTACTCCATCGGCAGCTCACGGGCGATCGGCTCGACGAAGCCGCGCACGATCATCGCCATGGCCTCGTCCTCGGACAGGCCGCGCGCCATCAGGTAGAAGAGCTGGTCCTCGCTGACCTTGGAGACGGTCGCCTCGTGGCCCATGGAGACGTCGTCCTCGCGGACGTCGACGTAGGGGTAGGTGTCCGAGCGCGAGATGGTGTCCACCAGGAGGGCGTCACACAGCACGTTGGACTTGGAGCCCGCGGCGCCCTCGCCGATCTCGACCAGACCGCGGTAGGAGGTCCGGCCGCCGCCTCGCGCCACCGACTTGGAGACGATGTTGGAGGAGGTGTTCGGCGCCATGTGGACCATCTTGGAGCCGGCGTCCTGGTGCTGGCCCTCGCCCGCGAAGGCGATGGACAGGGTCTCGCCCTTGGCGTGCTCGCCCATCAGGTAGACGGCGGGGTACTTCATCGTCACCTTGGAGCCGAGGTTGCCGTCGACCCACTCCATGGTCGCGCCCTCGTAGGCGACGGCGCGCTTGGTCACCAGGTTGTAGACGTTGTTCGACCAGTTCTGGATGGTCGTGTAGCGGCAGCGGCCGCCCTTCTTCACGATGATCTCGACGACCGCGGAGTGCAGCGAGTCCGACTTGTAGATCGGCGCCGTGCAGCCCTCGACGTAGTGGACGTAGGCGTCCTCGTCGACGATGATCAGCGTCCGCTCGAACTGGCCCATGTTCTCGGTGTTGATCCGGAAGTAGGCCTGCAGCGGGATGTCGACGTGGACACCCTTGGGGACGTAGATGAACGAGCCGCCGGACCACACCGCGGTGTTCAGCGACGCGAACTTGTTGTCGCCGACCGGGATGACCGTGCCGAAGTACTCCTGGAAGATCTCCGGGTGCTCCTTGAGCGCGGTGTCGGTGTCCAGGAAGAGGACGCCCTGCGCCTCCAGGTCCTCGCGGATCTGGTGGTAAACGACCTCGGACTCGTACTGCGCGGCGACACCGGCGACCAGGCGCTGCTTCTCCGCCTCGGGGATGCCCAGCTTGTCGTAGGTGTTCTTGATGTCCTCGGGCAGGTCCTCCCAGGAGGCGGCCTGCTGCTCCGTGGAGCGGACGAAGTACTTGATGTTGTCGAAGTCGATGCCCGACAGGTCCGAGCCCCAGTTCGGCATGGGCTTCTTGTCGAAAAGCTTCAGGCCCTTGAGACGGAGCTTGAGCATCCACTCCGGCTCGTTCTTCTTCGCCGAGATGTCGCGGACGACGGCCTCGGAAAGACCGCGCTTCGCGGAAGCGCCGGCCACGTCGGAGTCGGCCCAGCCGTATTCGTACTTGCCCAGGCCCTCGAGCTCAGGGTGAGCAGTCTCCGTGGGGAGCGTCATGCGGGGTTCCTCCCGGCCGTGCTTGCAGATGCTGTGGTGGTCTTGGTGGTGCGTGCGGTGCTGTGCGCGGCCTTGCCGGCACCGGCCTTCGGGATGAAGGTCGTGCACACCCCGTCGCCGTGGGCGATGGTGGCAAGCCGCTGTACGTGGGTCCCGAGCAATCGGGAGAAGACCTCGGTCTCCGCCTCGCACAGCTGCGGGTACTGCTCGGCGACATGGGCGACCGGGCAGTGGTGCTGGCAGAGCTGTTCACCGAGCTGGGGATTGGGGGCGCTGCGCGCCGTAGCAGCGTACCCGTCCGCGGTCAATGCCTTCGCCAGGGCCTCGGTACGGGCCTGTGGCTCGGCGCTCTCGACCGCCCTGCGGTAGCCCTCGGCCTGGGCCGCGAGCCGTGCGCGGGCGAATGCCGCGACGGCGGCCTCGCCCTGCTCGCCGCCGCCCGCGCTCTGCGCGATCCAGCGCAGCGCATCGGAGGCGAGCTGGTCGTAGGCCTGGTCGAAGGCGTCCCGTCCGCAGTCGGTGAGGGCGAAGGACTTCGCCGGGCGGCCGCGGCCACGCGCGCCGTAGACCCGCTTCTCGCGGGGCTCGACGACGCCCTCGGCCACCAGCGCGTCCAGATGCCGGCGCACCGCGGCCTGGGTCAGCCGCAGCCGCAGGGCCAGCTCGGCCGCGGTGGACGGGCCGTGGTCGAGGATGGAGCGGGCGACCCGGTTGCGGGTGCCCTGCTGTTCGTCGTGCGGCGCCGGGGCGGGCGCGGCGTCCGCCGCGCGCTGCTCAGCCTGCTCGGGCGCGGAGGCGGCCGGCCCTGCGGTCGGGTCGACCGCGGGCCCTTCCTGATCCTCGCTCGCGTATTTCACAACGTCATTGTTGCGTAATTCGCCGAAGCGATACAAGCCTCGTCCGGATCACGGACGGGTGGCCTCTATCACTTAGGCTGCCCTAAATTCAAGTACCTTCCGAGCCCCGAAAACGCTGCCGACCTGCGACGGGGCGGTCCCGCCCGGTGGGGCGCACCCGGGCGTGCGGGGCGGTAAAACCGACAGGGCCGCACACCGCCGGATTGCGTACCCGGGCGCGGAAAAGCACCCTCGCCCCCGTTGAAGAGCCCCCCGCCACTCTCCGTAGACTGCCCGCCATGCCCAGCACCTCCCCGGGGGGCGACCCCCGGCCCCCCGGACGAGAGCCTGCCGTCGAGATCGCCGGCCTGGTCAAGCGATACGGGACCAAGACGGCCGTGGACGGCCTCGACCTGACCGTCGCACGCGGCGCGGTGACCGCTGTGCTCGGCCCCAACGGCGCCGGCAAGACCACCACGGTCGAGACCTGCGAGGGCTACCGCCGCCCGGACGCCGGCCGCGTCCGGGTCCTGGGCCTGGACCCGGTCGCCGACGCCGCGGCGCTGCGGCCGCGGATCGGCGTGATGCTGCAGTCCGGCGGCGTTTACGCGGGCGCCAAGGCGGAGGAGATGCTGCGGCACACCGCCACCCTGCACGCCCACCCCCTCGACGTCGGCGGGCTCATCGACCGGCTCGGCCTGGGCAGCTGCGGCCGGACGCCCTACCGGCGGCTGTCCGGCGGCCAGCAGCAGCGCCTCGCGCTGGCGATGGCCGTGGTCGGCCGCCCCGAACTCGTCTTCCTCGACGAGCCCACGGCCGGCCTCGACCCACAGGCCCGGCACGCCACCTGGGACCTGGTACGGGAGCTGCGCGCCGACGGCGTCAGCACCGTGCTGACCACCCACTTCATGGACGAGGCCGAGCAGCTGGCCGACGATGTCGCGATCATCGACGGCGGCCGGGTGATCGCCCAGGGCACCCCGGACGCGCTGTGCCGCGGCGGCGCGGAGAACAGCCTGCGCTTCACCGGCCGCCCCGGCCTCGATCTCGCCTCGCTGCTCAAGGCGCTGCCCGCCGACAGCGCCGCCACGGAACCGGCCTCCGGCGTCTACCGCGTCCACGGCAAGGTCAACCCGCAGCTGCTGGCCACCGTCGCCTCCTGGTGTGCCCAGAACGGCGTGATGCCCGACGCGATAGCCGTCGAGCGGCACACCCTGGAGGACGTCTTCCTGGAGCTCACCGGCAAGGAGCTGCGCGCATGAATCACGGTCACACGCTTTTCGGCCGGGGGTCCGGGGGTCGCCCCCCGGGTAAGCACAGCCTGGAGCTCACGGGCAAGGAGCTGCGCGCATGACCGCCCTGGAGGCCGGAAACGGCACCGCCGCCGGCACCGGCACGTTCACCCCGCGGCCCGGTGCCGCCCCGCTGCCCCGGATGATCCGCGCGCAGGCGGCCCTGGAGACCAGGATGCTGCTGCGCAACGGCGAGCAGCTGCTCCTGACCGTCATCATCCCGACGCTGCTGCTGGTGCTGTTCTCCGCCGTCGACATCATCGCGGTGCCCACCGGCACGGCCGGCGGCAAGGGCAGCGCCGTGGACTTCCTGGCGCCCGGCATCCTGGCGCTCGCCGTGATGTCGACCGCCTTCACCGGCCAGGCCATCGCGACCGGCTTCGAACGGCGCTACGGCGTGCTCAAGCGGCTCGCCGTCTCGCCGCTGCCGCGCTGGGGGCTGATGACCGCCAAGACCTGCGCGGTGCTGGTCACCGAGGTGCTGCAGACCGTGCTGCTGACGGCCGTGGCCCTGGCGCTGGGCTGGTCGCCGCACGGCAATCCGCTCTCGGTGCTGCTGCTGCTCCTGCTGGGCACGGCCGCCTTCTCGGGCCTGGGCCTGCTGATGGCCGGCACGCTCAAGGCGGAGGCCACCCTCGCGGCGGCCAACCTGGTGTTCCTGCTGCTGCTGGTCGGCGGCGGCGTGATCGTTCCGCTGGAGAAGTTCCCCGAGGCCGCCCAGGGCGTGCTCGGGCTGCTGCCGATCGCCGCGCTGTCCGACGGGCTGCGCGACGTCCTCCAGCACGGCGCCCAGATCCCCTGGCGGGACCTGGGCATCCTGGCGGTCTGGTCGGTGCTGGGGCTGGGCACGGCGGCCCGCTTCTTCCGCTGGGAGTGAGCCGCCGGCGGCCGTGCCGCGGAGCGGTTCCGCGTGCGGACCGTCGCCCGGCGCACCCCTCGTGAAAACTTGCACAAGGGCCCGCTTACGATGTCTCCCGTGCCGAAATCGCTGAATCCCCTTGAGCTGATCGCCCACAGCTGGCAGCCGTCCGCGGCCTTGGTGCGACGGGCCGCGCTGGCCACCGTGGTGATGGCCGTGATCATCGTCGTCACCGGGGGCGCCGTCCGGCTCTCCCAGTCCGGACTGGGCTGCTCGACCTGGCCCAAGTGCACGCCGGACAGCCTGACGCCGACCGCCGCGATGGGCATCAACGGGCTCATCGAGTTCAGCAACCGCATGCTGACCTATGTGCTGTGCGCGGTCGTCGGGGTGTTCATCATCGCCGCCCGCGCCCGTCACCCCCGGCGCCGTTCGCTCACCCGCCTCGGCTGGGCACAGTTCTGGCTCGTCATGAGCAACGCCGTCGTCGGCGGCATCACGGTCCTCACCGGACTCAACCCGTACATCGTCAGCTCGCACTTCCTCGCGGCCACGGCGCTGCTCACGGTCGCCGTGCTGTCCTGGAAGCGCGCGTGCGAGGGCGACGACGCACCGCGTGATGTGGTCGCCCGTCCGGTGCGGCAGCTGGCCTGGCTGCTGGTGGGGGCGACCGCCGCGCTCACCGTCATCGGCACGGTCGTCACCGGCGCGGGCCCGCACGCGGGCGACGCCAGGAAGGTGCACCGCATCCCGCTGGACTGGCAGGAGATCACCCAGCTCCACGTGGACTTCGTCTACATCGTCGTCGGCCTGTCCGTCGCCCTGTGGTTCACGCTCCGCGCGGTCAAGGCGCCGGCCGCCCCGCGGCGGCTGGTCCTGGAGCTGTTCGCCTGTCTCGCCCTGCAGGGCGTCATCGGCTACGTCCAGTACTTCATGGGCCTGCCCGAAATCGTCATCGGCTTCCACATGCTGGGGTCGTCCCTGGTGTGGATCTGGGTGCTGCGGCTCTGCCTGTCGTTGCGCGACCGCGGCCTCCTGGAGGGCTTCGACGGGCCCGCCCCCGCGGACGGGCGCGAGGCACCGGAGCCTCAGCCGGCCTCCGCTCTCAGCCGGTAGATCCGGCGCGCGGTCCCCGACCCGACCATCTCGGTGATCCGGCGCCCGTCCTCGGCGCCGCACAGCCCCTCGTCGGCCCACTCCCGTACGAGGCGGCCCATGGCCCGCAGAAAGCACCGGGCGCCGGTCACATACAGCTCGGGCAGCCCGCGGGCGCCCGAGGAGAACAGCAGCTTGCCGAACGGTGCCCGGCCGAGCGTGTCCTCGGGGCGGGGCCCGGCGTCGGCGTACACATGGGCGTGTACCGCGGCGAGCTCCGCCGCCCGCCGGTGGTGCGGCGCCCGCGGCAGCAGGACGAGAGCCGGGCCGAGGCCGGCCGTGGCGCGCAGGAAGGCCGCCAGCGGCCGCGGATCGGGACAGTGCAGCTGCACCGGGAGGCCGGTCGCCACCGCGCTCCACAGCAGATGCCGTACGAGCACGGGCTCCCCCAGCCGCTCCCCCGGACGGCGGCCGCGCAGCCAGCGGTCCGCGGCGCGCCGTACCTCTCCCGCTCCGGGCGCCTGCCCCTCGCAGTAGGTGGCGCCGGAGGCGAAGGCGGTGGTGTGCTGGGCCGCGGCGTACAGGGCCTCGGAGGTGTAGCCGAGGAAGGAGTCGACGCTGCCGGAGGTGTCGGCGACCTGCTCGGCGAGCGGTTCGAGCCGGACGACCTCGTGGGCCCCGGCTTCGGCTGCGGTGGCGAGTTCGCCGGCCGAGGTCAGGGCGTCGGGGGTGCCGGTCTCCAGCAGGAACGTGCCGATGCCGGAGCCGCGCAGCAGCAGACGGCCGGCCCGGTAGGCGCCGACCTCGCGCCTGCGGGCGAGGTAGCGGGCGGGCGGGCACCGCGGTTCCAGGCCGAGCAGCGGGGGGCACCAGCGGCGTATCGCAAGGCCCGTGAAGCTGTCGAAGTAGCTGGTGCCCGCGGGGGCCGGGCCGTGGGCGCCGACCGCGGCGGCGAGGTGGTTCTCGAAGGAACCGAGACCGAGCTCACCGTGCACCGCGCCGTGGCTGTGCTGATCGATGAGCGGCGGAAGGCCGTCCATCCGCTTCTCCTCGCCGTAGGCCCGCCGGGCGCGGCCGGAGCGCCACACCTGGTGGGCTTAACGGGCGAGGAGGTGGTGAGGTAGCGGGCTCCGCTTCCGGCGTGCGCTCCGGCGCACGGCGCGCGGGCGCCGGGCCGTCAGCCGTTGGACGGGCCGCCCACCTGGATGCCCGCCATCCGGGACCACTCGTAGCGGCCGGTACGGACCTTGGCGGCGAGGTCGCCGTCGAAGTCGTCGTGGAGCGTGAGGCCGGCCTTGTCGGCGGCGTCCTTGGCGGAGCCGAAGGTGTCCGCGACGAGGTTGCCCCACTCGCCGTCGGCCCCGACGAGCGCGATCCGGGTGCGGCCCCGGCCGAGGTGCGCGAGCTGGCCCTCGGCGCTGCCGCCGTGCGAAGCGGCGAACGCGCGGATCTGCTTGGCGAGCCGGTCCGCGTGCTTGCCGGCCCTCTTGTCGGTGCGTGCCGCGGCCTTCACGTCGGCCGCCGTCTCCGTCTGCTCGTCCGCCTGCTGGGTGTCTGCCATACCGACATGCTACCCATCGGTAATCAACGAAGGAAGGGATCCACGGCGACGGCGACGAACAGCAGCGACACATAGGTGATGGACCAGTGGAACAGCCGCATCTCCTTGAGCTTGGCGCCCGTGATCCCGGCCTTGGCGCGGGACTGCAGACCGTGCGCCTCCTTGAGCCAGAAGGCACCGCAGACGACCGCGACGGCGGTGTAGAACCAGCCCGTGTAGCCCAGCGGCTGCAGCAGCAGCGAGACGGCCACCATCACCCAGCTGTAGGCGACGATCTGGCGCGCGACGACCTTGTTGCCCGCGACGGCCGGCAGCATCGGCACCCCGGCGCGCTCGTAGTCGTCCTTGACCTTCATCGACAGCGGCCAGTAATGCGGCGGCGTCCAGAAGAAGATGACGAGGAAGAGGATGAACGAGGCCCACGAGACGGAGTTCGTCACCGACGACCAGCCGATGAAGACCGGCATACAGCCCGCGATGCCGCCCCAGACGATGTTCTGGGAGGTACGCCGCTTGAGGATCATCGTGTAGACGACGACATAGAAAAGCAGCGCACCGAGCGACAGCATCGCCGACAGCGGGTTGACGAGGAACCAGAACAGGGCCGTGGAGCCCACCGCGAGCGCGGTCGCGAAGACCAGGCATTCGCGGGGGCTCACCATGCCGGTGACCAGGGGACGCTGGGACGTACGGTCCATCAGCGCGTCGATGTCGCGGTCGAGGTACATGTTGAACGCGGCGGCGCCGCCGGCGGAGAGGTAACCGCCGACGCAGGTCACCAGCACCAGCATCAGGTCCGGCACGCCCCTGGCCGCCAGGAACATCACCGGCACCGTGGTCATCAGCAGCAGCTCGATGACCCGCGGCTTGGTCAGCGCCACGAACGCCTTGACGCGGGCCCCGAGCGGCCGGTCGCCAGGACTCCCGGGGACCGGAGAAAGCGCCCCCACAGGACGGGATTCGACGGCCGTCACGCACACCCCTGGAAGTAACATCAGCGGCCTCTGCCGCGGAAGAGATAAGGCCTGCAAGCCCGTCCGGCCGTGAATACCCGGTGAAGGGCTTGCGCGTACCACGCCACTTTAGACGTTGGCCATAAGGCGATCTTCGCGGGGGTGGGGTCGTGTTGGGCGTCGGGGCACGGGGCGGCGACGGCATCTGCGGGCCGGTGGCCGCCCGGCGTTCGGGAGGCGAACGCGACCGCCGCCCGGCAGTCTGGTCCTAGGGCCTCGCCTCGGGGCCGGGAATGCCCCCGGTGGTGAGGTGGTTGCCCAAAGCGACGAGCTGCCGTCACGCACGCACCGACTGAGCGCCGAAAACACCGACTGAGCGTCGAAAAGACGCACGCACTTGCGGGGGTAGGCTCGACACCGCCTGGCGGACATACCGTCCGCGGCATTCGACATGTGGAGAGGAGCCCTGACTCAGGGTGAGCACCAAGCCGACCACCACAGACCTCGAGTGGACCGAACTGGATCAGCGGGCAGTGGATACGGTCCGTGTCCTGGCCATGGATTCCGTGCAGAAGGTCGGTAACGGCCATCCGGGTACGGCCATGAGCCTGGCTCCGGCCGCCTACCTTCTCTTCCAGAAGCTGCTGCGGCACGACCCGGCGGACGCGAACTGGACCGGACGCGACCGGTTCGTCCTCTCCGCCGGCCACTCCAGCCTGACCCTCTACATCCAGCTCTACCTCGCCGGTTACGGCCTGGAGCTGGACGATCTGAAGGCGTTCCGCACCTGGGACTCGAAGACCCCGGGCCACCCCGAGTACGGCCACACCACCGGCGTGGAGACCACCACCGGCCCGCTGGGCCAGGGTGTCGCCAACGCGGTGGGCATGGCGATGGCCGCCCGCTACGAGCGCGGCCTGTTCGACCCGGAGGCGCCCGAGGGCAGCTCGCCCTTCGACCACCACATCTACGCCATCGCCGGTGACGGCTGCCTGCAGGAGGGCATCTCCGCCGAGGCCTCCTCGCTCGCGGGCCACCAGAAGCTCGGCAACCTCATCATGCTGTGGGACGACAACCACATCTCGATCGAGGGCGACACCGAGACCGCGGTCTCCGAGGACACCTGCAAGCGCTACGAGGCCTACGGCTGGCACGTCCAGCGGGTGGCCCCGAAGGCCAACGGCGACCTGGACCCCGAGGCGCTGTACCACGCCATCGAGGCGGCCAAGGCCGAGACCGGGCGCCCGTCGTTCATCGCGATGCGCTCGATCATCGCCTGGCCGGCCCCCAACGCCCAGAACACCGAGGCCGCGCACGGCTCGGCGCTGGGCGAGGAGGAGGTCGCGGCCACCAAGCGGGTCCTCGGCTTCGACCCGGAGAAGTCCTTCGAGGTCCCCGAGGAGGTGCTGGCGCACACCCGTGCCGCCCTCGACCGCGGCCGTGACCTGGAGAAGGAGTGGGGCAAGCGGTTCGCCGACTGGCGCACCACGAACCCCGGGCACGCCGCGGAGTTCGACCGGGTCGCCGCGGGCGAGCTGCCCGCGGGCTGGGAGGACCACCTCCCGTCGTTCGAGACCGGCAAGGCCGTGGCCACCCGCGCCGCGTCCGGCAAGGTGCTGCACGCGCTCGGAGCGGTCATCCCCGAGCTGTGGGGCGGCTCCGCCGACCTGGCGGGCTCGAACAACACCACGATCGACAAGACCTCGTCGTTCCTGCCCGAGGGCAACCCGCTGCCGGGCGCGGACCCGTACGGCCGCACGATCCACTTCGGTATCCGTGAGCACTCCATGGCCGCGGAGATGAACGGCATCACGCTGCACGGCAACACCCGGGTCTACGGCGGCACCTTCCTGGTGTTCTCCGACTACATGCGCAACGCCGTCCGGCTGTCCGCGCTGATGCACCTGCCGGTGACGTACGTGTGGACGCACGACTCCATCGGCCTGGGCGAGGACGGCCCGACCCACCAGCCGGTCGAGCACCTGGCCTCGCTGCGTGCCATCCCGAACCTGAACCTCGTGCGCCCGGCCGACGCCAACGAGACCGCCATCGCCTGGCGCGAGATCCTCAAGCGCTGGACGAAGGAGTACGGCGTGGGGGCCCCGCACGGCCTCGCGCTGACCCGTCAGGGCGTGCCGACGTACCCGGCCGACGAGAACACGGCCAAGGGCGGTTACATCCGGTTCGAGGCCGAGGACGCCGACGGCAAGACCGTCACGCCGCAGGTCGTGCTGATCGGTACCGGCTCGGAGCTCCAGCTCGCCGTCGAGGCGCGCGAGCAGCTGCTGGCCGAGGGCGTGCCCACCCGCGTGGTGTCGATGCCGTCGGTCGAGTGGTTCGACCAGCAGGACCAGGCCTACCGCGACAGCGTGCTCCCGCCGTCCGTCAGGGCCCGGGTCGCCGTCGAGGCCGGCATCGGTCTGACCTGGCACCGCTTCGTCGGTGACGCCGGGCGCATCGTGTCCCTGGAGCACTTCGGTGCCTCGGCCGATGCCAAGACCCTGTTCCGCGAGTTCGGCTTCACCGCCGACGCGGTCGCCTCCGCCGCCCGCGAATCGGTCGAAGCCGCCGCGCGCTGACGACGCCCGTACACGACAAGTAGGAGATGCAGAACCCATGACAGACGCACTCAAGCGCCTCTCCGACGAAGGCGTCGCGATCTGGCTGGACGACCTGTCGCGCAAGCGCATCACGTCCGGCAACCTCGCCGAGCTGATCGACCAGCAGCATGTCGTCGGTGTCACGACCAACCCGTCGATCTTCCAGAAGGCGATCTCCGCGGGCGACGGCTACGAGCAGCAGCTCGCCGACCTCGCCGCCCGCAAGGTCACCGTCGAGGAAGCCATCCGCATGATCACGACGGCGGACGTCCGCGACGCCGCCGACATCCTGCGCCCGGTCTTCGACGCCACCGGCGGCCAGGACGGCCGGGTCTCCATCGAGGTGGACCCGCGCCTGGCGCACCACACCGCCCCGACCATCGCCGAGGCCAAGCAGCTGGCCTGGCTGGTGGACCGCCCCAACACGCTGATCAAGATCCCGGCCACCAAGGCGGGCCTCCCGGCGATCACCGAGGTCATCGGCCTCGGCATCAGCGTCAATGTCACGCTGATCTTCTCGCTGGAGCGCTACCGCGAGGTCATGGACGCCTACCTGGCGGGCCTGGAGAAGGCCAAAGCCGCGGGCCTGGACCTGTCCCTGATCCGCTCGGTCGCGTCGTTCTTCGTGTCCCGGGTGGACACCGAGATCGACAAGCGCCTGGAGAAGCTGGGCACGGACGAGGCCAAGGCCCTCAAGGGCAAGGCCGCGCTGGCCAACGCCCGGCTGGCCTACCAGGCGTACGAGGAGGTCTTCTCCTCGGAGCGCTGGGCCGCCCTCGACAAGGCCGGCGCCAACAAGCAGCGTCCGCTGTGGGCCTCGACCGGCGTCAAGGACCCGGCCTACAAGGACACCCTGTACGTCGACGACCTGGTCGCCCCGGGCACGGTCAACACCATGCCGGAGGCCACCCTGGAGGCCACCGCCGACCACGGCCGGATCACCGGTGACACCGTGCGCGCCGGCTACGAGGCCGCCAAGGCCGACCTGGCGGCGACCGAAGCGCTCGGCATCTCGTACGACGAGGTCGTACAGGTCCTGGAGGACGAGGGCGTGGAGAAGTTCGAGGCGTCCTGGAACGACCTGCTCAAGTCCACGGAGGCGGAGCTCAAGCGCCTCGCTCCCTCGGAGGGCTGATCTCCCTTGTCTGATGCACACGGAGCCAACCCGCTTCGTGACGCCCTGGACCGACGGCTCCCGCGCATCGCGGGGCCGTCGGGCCTGGTGATCTTTGGCGTCACGGGCGATTTGTCCCGTAAAAAGCTGATGCCCGCCGTCTACGACCTGGCCAACCGCGGTCTGCTGCCGCCGGGTTTCTCGCTCGTCGGGTTCGCCCGCCGCGAGTGGGAACACGAGGACTTCGCGCAGGAGGTGTACGCGGCGGTCAAGGAGCACTCGCGTACGCCGTTCCGCGAGGAGGTCTGGCAGCAGCTGGTCCAGGGCTGCCGCTTCGTCCAGGGCAACTTCGACGACGACGAGGCCTTCGAAACGCTGAAGGAGACGATAAGCGAGCTCGACAAGGCCCAGGGCACCGGCGGCAACTTCGCCTTCTACCTGTCCGTACCGCCGAAGTTCTTCCCCCAGGTCGTCCAGCAGCTGAAGAAGCACGGGCTGGCCGACCAGAAGGAGGACTCCTGGCGGCGCGCGGTCATCGAGAAGCCCTTCGGCCACGACCTGAAGAGCGCCCAGGAGCTCAACCGGATCGTCCACGAGGTCTTCCCGCCGCACGAGGTCTTCCGGATCGACCACTACCTGGGCAAGGAGACGGTCCAGAACATCCTGGCGCTGCGGTTCGCCAACACGATGTTCGAGCCGCTGTGGAACCGCAGCTATGTCGACCACGTCCAGATCACGATGGCCGAGGACATCGGCATCGGCGGCCGGGCCGGCTACTACGACGGCATCGGCGCCGCCCGTGACGTCATCCAGAACCACCTCCTCCAGCTGCTCGCGCTGACCACCATGGAGGAGCCCGCCTCCTTCGAGGCGGATGCGCTGGTCGCGGAGAAGACCAAGGTGCTGGGCGCGGTCCGGCTGCCCAAGGACCTCGGCAAGGAGACGGTCCGCGCGCAGTACGCGGAGGGCTGGCAGGGCGGCGAGAAGGCCGTCGGCTACCTCCAGGAAGACGGCATCGACCCCAAGTCGAAGACCGACACCTATGCCGCGATCAAGCTGTCGATCGACAACCGCCGCTGGGCGGGCGTCCCCTTCTACCTGCGCACCGGCAAGCGCCTCGGCCGCCGCGTCACCGAGATCGCGGTGGTCTTCCAGCGTGCGCCCCACTCCCCCTTCGACCGCACCGCCACCGAGGAACTGGGGCAGAACGCCCTGGTCATCCGGGTGCAGCCGGACGAGGGCGTGACCGTCAGGTTCGGCTCCAAGGTCCCGGGCACCTCGATGGAGGTACGGGACGTGTCGATGGACTTCGCCTACGGCGAGTCCTTCACGGAGTCCAGCCCCGAGGCCTACGAGCGGCTGATCCTCGACGTGCTGCTCGGCGACGCCAACCTCTTCCCGCGTGTGGAGGAGGTGGAGCAGTCCTGGCGGATCCTCGACCCGATCGAGACGTACTGGGAGAAGCACGGCAGGCCCGCGCAGTACCCGGCGGGCAGCTGGGGCCCCGCCGAGGCGGACGAAATGCTCGCACGAGACGGACGGAGCTGGCGTCGGCCATGAAGATCGATTTGACGGAAACCACGTCCAGCAAGATCAACAAGGCGCTGGTCGAGGGACGCCGCGCGATCGGCACCCCGGCCATAGGCATGGTGCTCACCCTCGTCATCGTCACCGACGAGGAGAACGCCTACGACGCGCTCAAGGCCGCCAACGACGCGTCCCGTGAGCACCCCTCGCGCACCCTCGTCGTCATCAAGCGGGTCAGCCGGTCGCCGCGCGACCGCGCCAAGGCCCGCCTCGACGCCGAAGTCCGGCTCGGCACGGACGCCGGCACCGGCGAGACGGTCATACTCCGCCTCTACGGCGATGTGATCGACCACGCCCAGTCGGTGGTGCTCCCGCTGCTGCTGCCGGACGCACCGGTCGTGGTCTGGTGGGCGGTGAACGCCCCGCTGGACCCGGCCAAGGACCCGCTCGGCGCGCTGGCCCAGCGCCGGGTGACCGACGCCTACGCCGCCGAGCAGCCCATCGAGGAGCTGGCGGCGCGCGCGGACACCTACACCCCGGGTGACACCGATCTGGCCTGGGCCCGCATCACGCCCTGGCGCTCGATGCTGGCGGCGGCGCTCGACCAGGCCCCCTGCACGGTGACCTCGGCCGAGGTCACCGGCGAGGAGTTCAACCCCAGCTGCGAGCTGCTCGCCATGTGGCTGGCCGACCGGCTGCAGGTCCCGGTCACCCGCAAGGTGTCCGACGGCCCGGGGCTGACGGCCGCGCGGATGGAGTCCAGCACCGGTGCGATCGTGCTGGACCGGCCGGACGGTTCGCTGGCCACGCTCTCGATACACGGCCAGCCCGACCGCGCGGTGGCGCTCAAGCGGCGGGACACCGCCGAGCTGCTGGCCGAGGAGCTGCGCCGGCTCGACCCGGACGAGATCTACGCCGGTGCCCTGAAGTACGGAGTGGACCGGCTGGGCGGCACCGCCGGCGGGCAGCCGGCGGCCGGGGAGCCAGAGGGTGGCGAGCCGGAGGGTGGCGAGCCGGAGGGTGGCGAGCCGAAGGGTGGCGAGCCGAAGGCCGGCAAGGACGCCCCGGCCAAGCCCGCGGCGAAGAAGGCAGCTAAGAAGGCAGCCGCCAAGTGAGCGCTCCACAGGTCGTCGTCCACCGCGACAAGGAGCTGATGGCCAAGGCCGCGGCGGCCCGGCTGATCACGAAGATCGTGGACGCCCAGGCCGCCCGCGGCTTCGCCTCCGTGGTCCTGACCGGCGGACGCAACGGCAACGGGCTGCTCGCGGCCCTCGCCGAGGCGCCCGCCCGTGACGCCGTGGACTGGTCCCGGCTCGACCTGTGGTGGGGCGACGAGCGGTTCCTGCCGGACGGCGATCCGGAGCGCAACTACACCCAGGCCCGGCAGGTACTGCTGGACAGCGTCCCGCTGGACCCGGCGCGGGTGCATCCCATGCCCCCGTCGGACGGCCCGTACGGCAAGGACGCCGACGCCGCCGCCGAGGCGTATGCGGCCGAACTGGCCGCCGTGGCGGGCCCCGAGGACCACGGACCGGTGCCCTCCTTCGACGTCCTGCTGCTGGGCGTCGGCCCGGACACCCATGTGGCCTCGCTCTTCCCCGAGCTGCCTGCCGTCTACGAGCAGGAGCGGACGGTGGTGGGGGTGCACGGTGCCCCCAAGCCGCCGCCCACCCGCACCTCGCTGACCCTGCCCGCGATCCGCGCGGCACGGGAGGTCTGGCTGCTGGCGGCCGGTGAGGACAAGGCCAACGCCGCGGCCATCGCCCTCTCCGGCGCCGGGGAGGTCCAGGCTCCGGCGGCCGGCGCACGGGGCCGCAGCCGGACCCTGTGGCTGCTGGACGGGGCGGCGGCGGCGCAACTGCCGCGCGGCCTCTACCCGCCGGCGTCGGCCTGAACGCCGCAGCAGGAGCCCACAACGAAGGCCCCGCGCCCTGAAGGGTGCGGGGCCTTCGGCGTCGCCGGGGTCACCGGGCGGCGCTGCCGGTGACCCCGTCTGTCTCGATGGTCCCGGCTGTGAGGGTGATCCGGGAGACCCTGGCGATCTCGGCGATCAACGCCCGCGCAGCTCCCGGTACTTGGCGACCAGGCGGGCCGTCGAGACGTCGAGGCCCGGCACCTCCGCGCCGTCCGTCAGGGCCGGTTCGACGCGCTTGGCCAGGACCTTGCCCAGCTCCACGCCCCACTGGTCGAAGGAGTCGATGTTCCAGACCGCACCCTGGACGAACACCTTGTGCTCGTAGAGCGCGATCAACTGGCCCAGCACAGACGGGCTGAGTTCACCGGCCAGGATGGTGGTGGTGGGGCGGTTGCCCGGGAAGGTCTTGTGCGGCACCAGTTCCTCGGCCACGCCCTCGGCACGCACCTCCTCGGGCGTCTTGCCGAAGGCCAGCGCCTGGCCCTGGGCGAACAGGTTGGCCATCAGCAGGTCGTGCTGGGCGACCAGGCCCGGCTGCAGGTCGTCGACCGGCCGGGCGAAGCCGATGAAGTCGGCCGGGATCATCTTCGTGCCCTGATGGAGCAGCTGGTAGTAGGCGTGCTGGCCGTTCGTGCCCGGCGTGCCCCAGACGACGGGGCCGGTCTGCCAGCCGACCCGGTGGCCCTCGCGGTCCACGGACTTGCCGTTGGACTCCATGTCCAGCTGCTGCAGATAGGCCGTGAACTTGGAGAGGTAGTGGCTGTAGGGCAGCACGGCGTGCGACTGGGCGTCCCAGAAGTTGCCGTACCAGATGCCGAGCAGGCCCAGCAGCAGCGGGGCGTTCTCCTCCGGCGGGGCGCTGCGGAAGTGCTCGTCGACGAGGTGGAAGCCGGCCAGCATCTCGCGGAAGCGCTCCGGGCCGATCGCCACCATCAGCGACAGGCCGATGGCGGAGTCGTAGGAGTAGCGGCCGCCGACCCAGTCCCAGAACTCGAACATGTTGTCCGTGTCGATACCGAACTCCGCGACCTTCCCGGCGTTGGTCGACACCGCCACGAAGTGCTTGGCGACGGCCTCCTGGCCGGCTCCCAGACCGGTCAGCAGCCAGTCGCGCGCGGAGGTGGCGTTGGTGATGGTCTCGATGGTGGTGAAGGTCTTCGAGGCGACGATGAACAGCGTCTCGGCCGGGTCCAGGTCGCGGACCGCCTCGTGCAGATCGGCGCCGTCCACATTGGAGACGAAGCGGAACTGCATGTCCCGGTGGGTGAAGGCGCGCAGCGCCTCGTACGCCATCGCCGGGCCCAGGTCCGAGCCGCCGATACCGATGTTGACGACGGTCTTGATCCTCTTGCCGGTGTGGCCCTTCCAGTCGCCGGAGCGGACCCGGTCGGCGAAGGTCCCCATCCGCGTCAGGACGTGGTGCACCCCGGGGACGACGTTCTCGCCGTCGCTCCTGATGGCCTCGGAGGCGGGGGCGCGCAGCGCGACGTGCAGCACGGAGCGCCGCTCGGTGATGTTGATCTTCTCCCCGCGGAACATCGCGTCCCGCAGCTCGGCCACCCCCCGCGCCGCGGCCAGGTCGCGCAGCAGCCCCAGCGTCTCGTCGGTGACCAGATGCTTGGAGTAGTCCAGGTGCAGATCGCCGACCTGGAGGGTGTAGCGCTCGGCGCGCCCCGGGTCCCGCTCGAACAGCTCACGCAGCTGCACCTGCGCCATCTGCTCCCGGTGCTTGCTCAGCGCCGTCCACTCAGGCAACTGATCGAGCCTGCTGCGGCCTTCTGCGTTCATCTCGGACATCAGCCTTCTTCATCTCGTACCGGCCCCGCCGCCCCCCAACCTAATTGATCAGCGCGCGATGGAGGCACCTCCCACTCGAGCGAAGCCGAGAGTGGAGGAAGGTACCTGTCCGCCACCCGGCTAGGTGCTGTCGGGGGCCTGAAGAACAGGTATCAGCGCGACCGCGCCCAGGGCCAGCAGCGAAGCGGCCAGCAGCGCCGGGCTGCGGGGACCGTACAGCCCGGCGACCGCGCCGCCGAGCAGCGCACCGAGCGGTGTCCCGGCGACGGAGACCGTGCGGAAGGCGGCGCTGATCCTGCCGAGCATCCCGGCCGGGCTGCGCTGTTGCACGACGGTGGCCTCCAGGACGTTGATCACCATGGAGGCGAAGCCGAACAGGCCCAGGAAGACGGCCGCGGCCGCCGGTGAGCGCAGCGTCCCGAGACCCACCAGCACCACGGTCTGGAGCACTCCGGCGCTCAGCAGGGCAGGGCCGCCGCCCCCGGCCGCGGCGATCGCCCGCCGCGCGAGGAGGCCGCCCAGCACCATCCCGATGCCGTACCCGGTCGTCACGGCCGCATAGCCGAAGTCCCCGGCGCCCAGCCACCTCTTGACGACCACCACCAGGGTCGCGATCAGCGCGCCGAGGCCGATATTGCCCAGCGCCACCGACAGACAGAGGGCACGCAGCACCCGGTCGCGCCACAACTGCCGTATGCCGTCGGCGATGTCGTGCCGCAGGGTGCGTCCCGCGACCGCCGGGCGGGCGGCCGGCGGGCCGGTGCGCAGCGAGGCGACGAGAGCGGCCGCAAGAAGGTAGGTGGCCGCGTCGGCCAGGAACGGGAGCGCGGCGCCGAGCGCGAGGAGCAGCGGAGCGAGCGGCCCGCCGATGAACCGCCCGGCCACCTCCTGGCAGGTCATCAGGCGCGCGTTGGCCAGGCCCAGTTTCTCCAGGGGCACCACCACGGGCAGCAGGGCCGTGGCGGCGTTGTCGAAGAGTGTCTGGAGGGTGGTGAGCGCGAAGGAGAGGGCGAGCAGCAGCCCGATGCTCACCCGGTCGAGCGCCACGGCCAGGGCGAAGCCGGCCATCAGCAGCCCACGCAGCACATCGACCGCCCACATCGCCCGCCGCTGGTCCATACGGTCAGCCGCCGCGCCGCCGAGCAGCCCGAAGAGCAGCCAGGGAACGAATCCGCAGGCGGTGACGAGCGAGATCAGCAGCGGGGAACCGGTCAGGGTGTAGGCGAGCAGCGGCAGCGCCGTGCCCCGCAGGGAGTCACCGAAGCGGGAGACGGCAGCGGCGCCGCATAACCGTCCGAAGCCACCGCCCCGCACGGGCTCCCCGGCTCCTGCCGTACGGCCCCTCTCCGTGCCGCTCTCCGTGCCCGTATCCGCCGCCGCGCCTGCCTTTTTGCGTGCCATCCCGCCCCGCCCCCGTCCGCTTCATGCGCCTACGGAAACAGTACGGGTGACCACTGACAGCGACCCTCGGGCACCTTCCCCATCCGCTGCCTCAGATGCGCCCGGTCGCGGTATGGAGGCGGACGGTCACGGAGCGGGCGAGGCCTGCGAAGGCGTGACAACGCGGTCGGCCCGGCCGGAGGGGGTGTGTCCCCTCCGGCCGGGCCGACCGAGATGAGCTGGCTGATCCGTCAGATTTCGCCGCGGAGCTTGGCAAGCGCCTCCGCGAGGATCGCCTCACCGTCGGCGTCGCTGCGGCGCTCCCGGACGTAGGCGAGGTGGGTCTTGTAGGGCTCGGTGCGCGGCGGGTCCGGCGGGCTGTCCCGGTCCTTGCCTGCCGGGAAACCACAGCGCGGGCAGTCCCAGGTGTCCGGAACCTGCGCGTCGCCGGCGAAGCTGGGCTGCGTCTCGTGCCCGTTGGAGCACCAGAAGGAGATGCGGGTGCGCGGCGCGGACTCGCCGCGCTCGGCCTCCCCCATCGGCCCCGCCCCGACCCGACTTCCTCGGATCGCGTTGCCACTTGCCACGGTCGTAACTCCCTGCGTCATGGTGCTGCACAGCCTCTCGCAGCAGCTGGGCTGCGGAACGCCCCAGTCTACGTAAGGCCCAACGCGCGTCCAGTGGCTGGAGTTACCCGTCCGAGGACGCCTGCCTCATGATAGGCCGCGCCTCCGACGCATTGTCAGTTGCTGAGCTTCATCAGGATGCCGAGCACGACGATGCAGGCGAACCACAGCAGACCGATCACGATGGTGATGCGGTCGAGGTTGCGCTCGGCGACCGAGGAGCCACCGACCGAGGACTGCATGCCGCCACCGAACATGTCGGACAGGCCGCCGCCCTTTCCCTTGTGCATGAGCACCAGCATCATCAGCAGCAGGCTGAAGACGATGAGGGCGATCGAGAACCCGATGACCACGGCTGGACCAACTCTCTAGGACTGACGGACGGAGGTATGGATCACGATATCGGTAACAAATGGTGCGGGGCCGGGGGCGGTGCTGCTGCACCGGTCCCGGCCCCGACAGGGTACGACGAGGGCTCCCCCTCGTCATAGCTGCTACTGGTCGCGGAAGCGGACGATCTTCACAAACTCGTCCGCGTCCAGCGCCGCGCCGCCGATCAGCGCGCCGTCGACGTCGGGCTGCGCCATGATCGCGGCGACATTGCCGGACTTGACCGAGCCGCCGTACTGGATGCGGACCTTGTCGGCCAGCTCCTGGCTGTAGAGCTCGGCGAGGCGGCCGCGGATGGCACCGCAGACCTCCTGCGCGTCCTCGGGGGTGGCGACCTCGCCGGTGCCGATGGCCCATACCGGCTCGTACGCGATCACGATCGTCTCGGCCTGCTCGGCCGGGACGTCCGCCAGACCGCCGTCGACCTGGGCGAGGGTGTGCGCGACCTGGTTGCCGGCCTTGCGCACGTCCAGGCCCTCGCCGACGCACAGGATCGGGGTGATGCCGTGCTTGAAGGCGGCCTTGACCTTGGCGTTGCAGATCTCTTCGTTCTCGCCGTGGTACTGGCGGCGCTCGCTGTGGCCGATCGCCACGTACGCGCACTTGAGCTTGGCCAGCATCGGGCCGGAGATCTCGCCGGTGTAGGCACCGGAGTCGTGCGCGGAGATGTCCTGGGCGCCGTACTTGATCTTGAGCTTGTCGCCGTCGACCAGCGTCTGCACCGAACGCAGGTCGGTGAAGGGCGGCAGGACCGCGACCTCCACGGCGTCGAAGTCCTTGTCGGCGAGGGCGAAGGCGAGCTTCTGGACGTGGGCGATGGCCTCGAGGTGGTTGAGGTTCATCTTCCAGTTGCCCGCCATCAGCGGGGTGCGGTCAGTCACGTTGTTCAGTCCTCCAGAGCGGCGAGGCCGGGCAGCGTCTTGCCTTCGAGGTATTCGAGGCTGGCGCCGCCGCCGGTCGAAATATGGCCGAATGCATTCTCGTCGAAGCCCAGCAGGCGCACGGCGGCGGCCGAGTCACCGCCGCCGACGACGGTGAAGGCGTCCGAGTCCAGCAGCCCCTTCGCGACGGCCTCGGTGCCGCCGGCGTAGTCGGGGTGCTCGAAGACGCCCATCGGGCCGTTCCAGAAGACGGTGGCCGCGTCGGCGAGCTTCGCGGCGTAGAGCTCGCGGGTCTTCGGGCCGATGTCCAGGCCCTCCTTGTCGGCCGGGATGGCGTCCGCGGCGACGATGTCGGGGTGGGCCGGGGCCTTGGTCTTCAGGTCCGGGAACTCGCCGGAGACCAGCACGTCGACGGGGAGGACGAACTCCACGCCGCGCTTCTCGGCCCGCGCCAGGTACTCCAGGCAGGCCGGGACCTGGTCCTCCTGGAGCAGCGAGATGCCGACCTCGTGACCCTTGGCCTTGAGGAAGGTGTACGCCATCCCGCCGCCGACCAGGATGCGGTCGGCCTTCTCGATCAGCTGGTCGATGACGGCCAGCTTGTCGGAGACCTTGGCGCCGCCGAGCACGACGGCGTAGGGGCGCCGGACGTCCTCGGTGAGCTTCTTCAGGACGCGCACCTCGGTGGCGATCAGATCGCCGGCGGCGTGCGGAAGGCGCCGGGGCAGGTCGTAGACGGAGGCGTGCTTGCGGTGCACGGCACCGAAGCCGTCGCCCACGTACAGGTCCGCGAGGGCGGCGAGACGGTCGGCGAAGGCGGCGCGCTCGGCGTCGTCCTTGCTGGTCTCGCCCGCGTTGAAGCGAAGGTTCTCCAGCACGGCCACCTGGCCGTCGGCCAGCGCGGCCGTCACGGACGCGGCGGACTCACCGACCGTGTCGGTCGCGAACGCCACGGTCTGCCCGAGGATTTCCCCCAGCCGCCCGGCCGCGGGGGCCAGCGAGAAGGCCGGGTCCGGGGCGCCCTTGGGGCGGCCCAGGTGGGAGGCGACGATCACCTTGGCGCCGCGCTCGACGAGCTTGGCGATCGTCGGGGCAACGGCGCGGATCCGGCCGTCGTCGGTGATGGTGGTGCCGTCCAGCGGCACATTCAGGTCGGCGCGGACAAAGACCCGCTTACCGGCTACCTGGAGGTCGTCGATCGTCTTCATGAGGAATGACTCCATCACATGGGTCGGTCGGTCGCGGAACGGGGCTCGTGCGACGCCTCATCGCGTCACACGAGCCCCGTCCCCACATCTCGGTGTCCCGGGCCTCAGCCAGGGATCAGAGCTGGCCGCCGACGAAGGTGGTCAGGTCCACCAGGCGGTTGGAGTAGCCCCACTCGTTGTCGTACCAGCCGACGACCTTGACCTGCTTGCCCTGCGACATGGTCAGCTGGGAATCGAAGGTGCAGGAAGCCGGGAAGTTCACGATGTCCGAGGAGACGATCGGGTCCTCGGTGTACTCGAGGATGCCCTTGAGCTGGCCCTCGGCGGCCTTCTGGAAGGCGGTGTTGATCTCGTCCTTGGTGACCTCGCGGTCGAGTTCCAGGACCAGGTCGGTGACCGAGCCGGTGGGCACGGGCACGCGCATGGCGATGCCGTCCAGCTTGCCCTTGAGCTGCGGGAGGACCAGGGCGGTGGCCTTGGCGGCACCCGTCGAGGTCGGGATGATGTTCTCCGCGGCGGCACGGGCGCGGCGCAGGTCGCTGTGCGGGAAGTCCAGGATGCGCTGGTCGTTGGTGTAGGCGTGGACCGTGGTCATCATGCCCTTGACGATGCCGAAGTTCTCGTCGAGAACCTTCGCCATCGGCGCCACGCAGTTGGTGGTGCAGGAGGCGTTGGAGATGACGTGGTGCTGAGCGGCGTCGTACTTGTCCTGGTTGACGCCCATCACGATGGTGATGTCCTCGTCCTTGGCGGGCGCGGAGATCAGGACCTTCTTGGCGCCGGCCGCGAGGTGCTTCTCGGCGTCGGCCTTCTTGGTGAAGATGCCGGTCGACTCGATGACGATGTCGGCGCCGAGCTCGGCCCACGGGAGGTTGGCCGGGTCGCGCTCGGCCATCGTTTTGAAGGTCTGGTTGCCGACCGTGATGCTGTCGTCGGTGTGGCTGACGGGCTGCTTGAGACGACCCAGGATGGTGTCGTACTTCAGCAGGTGAACCAGGGTGGCGTTGTCGGTCAGGTCGTTGACACCGACGATCTCGATGTCCGCGCCCTGCTCCAGGAGCGCGCGGAAGTAGTTGCGACCAATGCGGCCGAATCCGTTAATGCCTACGCGGATCGTCACGAACCGATCTCCTCGTTGGTACGCCGGCGCAGTTACCGGCGAGCTGTATGGGATGTCCCCGACCGCCTCCGACCCTACCCCCTGTAAGAGACGTACGTGACATTGACATCGAGACCAAAAGGTGCTCAAGTGAGCGCCCTTCAGCCCCTCTGACGCACGCCGTTATGCGCCCCCCGGCACCCCTGGACAAAGAGGCGCCCCCGGTGCCCGATACAGGCGCCGGGGGCGCAGACGAAGCAGGACCGGGCCGCCGTTTCAGCCCACCATGCCTTCGGCGAGTTCCTCGGTGAGGTTGGATTCGGTGCCGGGGATGCCGAGGTCCTGGGCGCGCTTGTCGGCCATCGCCAGCAGCCGGCGGATCCGGCCGGCCACGGCGTCCTTGGTCAGCGGCGGGTCGGCGAGGGCACCCAATTCCTCCAGGGACGCCTGCTTGTGCTCCATGCGCAGCCGGCCGGCCGCCGCAAGGTGCTCGGGGACCTCCTCGCCCAGGATCTCCAGGGCCCGCTGGACCCGCGCGCCCGCGGCGACCGCGGCGCGCGCCGAGCGGCGGAGGTTGGCGTCGTCGAAGTTGGCGAGACGGTTGGCGGTGGCCCGCACCTCGCGGCGCATCCGCCGCTCCTCCCACGCCAGCACCGACTCATGGGCGCCGAGCCGCGTCAGCAGCGCGCCGATCGCATCACCGTCACGGACGACGACGCGGTCCACGCCGCGCACCTCACGGGCCTTGGCGCCGATGCCGAGCCGGCGGGCGGCGCCGACGAGGGCGAGCGCCGCCTCGGGACCGGGGCAGGTGACCTCCAGGGACGAGGAGCGGCCGGGCTCGGTCAGCGAGCCGTGGGCCAGGAAGGCGCCGCGCCAGGCCGCCTCCGCGTCGCAGGTCGCGCCGGAGACCACCTGCGGCGGCAGCCCGCGGATGGGGCGCCCGCGGCCGTCGACCAGACCGGTCTGGCGCGCCAGCTGATCACCGCCGGCCACGACCCGTACGACATAGCGGCTGCCGCGCCGCAGGCCGCCGGGGGCCATCACCACCAGGTCGGAGCTGTGCCCGAAGATCTCCAGGATGTCCTTGCGCAGCCGCCGGGCGGCGATGCCCGTGTCCAGCTCCGCCTCGATCACGATGCGCCCGCTGACCAGGTGCAGACCGCCCGCGAACCGCAGGATCGACGAGACCTCCGACTTCCGGCAGCAGGTCCGGGTGACGGGGAGCCGGGAGATTTCATCCTTCACCGCTGCCGTCATCGCCATGGGCCGATCCTTCCATGCATCCGAAAAATACGGTCGTACGCGGCTGCCAGCAGCTCCGGGTCGTGCCGGTCGGGGGCTCCCCCGGCGCTCGACCGGGCGTCGTCTCCTTGTGCGGCGACCGCCGCCAGCTCGACCTCGCTGCCGACCAGCTGCTTCGCGACAACCGTCAGACCTTCGATGTCGGGCACGGCGGCCTTGTCGGCCAGCACCACGTCGAAGGCGAGTTTAGGGGCGTGTCGGGCCAAAACCTCCAAATGACGCTGCGGGGAGAAGCCATCGGTTTCGCCCGGTTGGGGCGCAAGGTTGAGCGAAAGGACTTTTCGGGCCTTGGTCTCCTCCAGCGCCTCGCGCAGCTCAGGCACCAGCAGATGCGGGATCACGGAGGAGAACCAGGAGCCCGGTCCGAGCACCACCCAATCGGCGTCACGTACGGCGGCGACCGCCTCGGGGACGGCCGGCGGGTCCTCGGGGACCACGTGGACGGACTGCACCTCGCCACGGGTGAGCGCGACGGTGGCCTGGCCGCGGACCGTGGTGATCGCGTCCGGCCGGCCCTCGTCATGCCCCTTGACCTGGGCCTGGAGTTCCAGGGGCACCGCCGACATGGGCAGTACCCGGCCGTGCGCGCCGAGCAGCCTGCCGACCAGGTCGAGCGCCTGGACATGGTCGCCGAGCTGTTCCCACAGCGCGACGATCAGCAGATTGCCGACCGCGTGGTCGTGCAGCTCGCCCTCGCTCGTGAAGCGGTGCTGGATCACCCGGGACCAGGTCTGGCCCCAGTCGTCGTCGCCGCACAGCGCGGCCAGCGCCTTGCGCAGATCGCCGGGCGGCAGGACGCCCAGTTCGTCGCGGAGGCGCCCGCTGGAGCCACCGTCGTCGGCGACCGTGACGACCGCGGTCAGGTCACCGGTGATCCGGCGCAGCGCGGTCAGCGAGGCGGACAGGCCCATGCCGCCGCCCAGTGCCACCACCTTGGGGGTGGCCCCCTTCGTCATACGGCCGCTGGGAACGAAGCGCCGGACCTTGCGCAGCCGTGGCGCCCGCCCGCTCACTCGCGCCCCATGTCCCGGTGGACGACGACGGTTTCCACCCCTTCGGAGACCAGCCGGCGGGCAAGCTTCTCGGACATCGCGACGCTGCGGTGCTTGCCGCCCGTGCAGCCCACGGCGATGGTCACATAGCGCTTGCCCTCACGGCGGTAGCCCTCGGCCACGATCCGCAGCAGCTCGGCGTAGCCGTCCAGGAACTCCTTGGAGCCCGGCTGGCTGAAGACGTAACTGGAGACCTCCTCGTTGAGGCCGGTGAAGGGGCGCAGCTCGGGGACCCAGTGCGGGTTGGGGATGAAGCGGCAGTCGATGACCATGTCGGCGTCGACCGGCAGGCCGTACTTGAAGCCGAAGGACATGACCGTGGCGCGCAGCTCGGGGACCTCTTCGCCGGCGAACTGGGCGTCCATCTTGGCGCGGAGTTCGTGGACGTTGAGGCTGGAGGTGTCGATGACCAGGTCGGCGTCGCCGCGCAGCTCGCGCAGCAGATCCCGCTCGGCGACGATGCCGTCGACGATCCGGCCGTCGCCCTGGAGGGGGTGCGGGCGGCGCACCGACTCGAAGCGGCGCACCAGGGCCTCGTCGGAGGACTCCAGGAAGACGATGCGGCGCTTGACGTTCTGCGCGTCGAGGGTGGCCAGCGACTCCTTGAGGTTGGCGAAGAAGCGGCGGCCGCGGACGTCGACGACGACCGCGATCCGGGCGACGTTGCCCTGCGAGCGGGCGCCCAGCTCGACCATCGGCGCGATCAGCTCGGGCGGGATGTTGTCGACGACGAACCAGCCGAGGTCCTCCAGACACTTCGCGGCCGTACTGCGGCCGGCGCCGGACATCCCGGAGATGATCACCAACTCGGGGATCGCGGCGCTCTCGCCCTGGTCGGTCGTGCCCGTGCTCACCTGTGCACCGTCTCTCTCGGTTTCCTGCGCTTCGTGCGGTGTACTCATCGTTCCTGCCCCCGTTCTGCCGACAACGCGGCCGGTGGGGCCCCGTCATCTTCCATGATCTCTCCTGTGGCGGTGTTCACCGCGGGGGCGGACGGCGCCGCTCCCGCCAGCGCCGCGGCGACCGTCTCCGCGGTCTTGCGGCCGACGCCCGGGACCTCGCAGATCTCGTCGACGGTCGCGGCCCGCAGCTTCTTCACCGAGCCGAAGTGCTTGAGCAGCGCCTGGCGGCGGGTGTCGCCGAGGCCGGCGACGGCGTCGAGCGGCGAGGACTTCAGCCGCTTGCCTCGCTTGCTGCGCTGGTAGGTGATCGCGAAGCGGTGCGCCTCGTCGCGGACGCGCTGGAGGAGGTACAGGCCCTCGCTGCTGCGCGGCAGCACGACCGGGTCGTCGTCCTCGGGCAGCCAGACCTCTTCGAGGCGCTTGGCCAGTCCGCATACGGCGACATCGTCGATGCCGAGCTCGTCCAGGGCCCGGCGGGCGGCCGCGACCTGCGGGGCGCCGCCGTCGACGACCACGAGCTGGGGCGGGTAGGCGAAGCGCTTGGGGCGGCCGTCCTCGTCGGTCGGGCGGCCGGCCAGGGGGTCCGGCTCCGGCTCGTCGGGGTGCGCCGTGACGGCGCCGGGGCCGGTGACGGTGCCGGGGGTGATGCCGCCGGTGACGGTGCCGGGGGTGATGCCGCCGGTGCCGTCCGTGACTCCTGCGGCGTCCGTGGCCCCGGGGCCGTCCGTGCTTCCGGTGCGGTCCATGGCTTCGGTGCCGGCGGTGACGCCGTTGTCGTCCACGCGGGCGTCGGCGGACGGCTCCTCCGTCCACTCACCGGACTTCTGCTTCTCCTGGAGGTAGCGCTTGAAGCGGCGGCCGATGACCTCGTGCATGGACCGGACATCGTCCTGGCCCTGGAAGGTCTTGATCTGGAAGCGGCGGTATTCGCTCTTCCGGGCGAGACCGTCCTCGAAGACCACCATCGAGGCGACCACGTCATCGCCCTGGAGGTGGGAGATGTCGAAGCACTCGATGCGCAGCGGCACCGCATCCAGGCCCAGGGCCCCGGCGATCTCCTCCAGGGCGCGGGAGCGGGTGGTGAGGTCGGAGGCGCGCTTGGTCTTGTGCAGCGCCAGGGCCTGCTGGGCGTTGCGGCCGACCGTGACCATCAGGTCCTTCTTGTCGCCGCGCTGCGGGATGCGCAGCGAGACCTGGGAGCCGCGGCGCTCGGAGAGCCACTGCGCGATCGGCTCGACGGGCTCGGGGAGCGCCGGGACCAGGACCTCCTTGGGGACGGCGTCGCCCCGCTCCTCGCCGTAGAGCTGCTGGAGGGCGTGCTCGACGAGACCGCTGGTGGTGACGGCCTCGACCTTGTCCGTCACCCAGCCCCGCTGGCCGCGCACCCGGCCGCCGCGGACGTGGAAGATCTGGACGGCGGCTTCGAGTTCGTCCTCGGCGAGGGCGATCAGATCGGCGTCGGTGGCGTCGGCGAGCACCACGGCGCTCTTCTCCATGGCCCGCTTGAGCGCCCCTATGTCATCACGCAGCCGGGCGGCGCGTTCGTACTCCATCTCCTCGGCGGCCTCCTGCATCTGCCGCTCCAGGCGGCGGAGGTAGGCGCCGGTCCGGCCGGCCATGAAGTCGCAGAATTCCTCGGCGAGTTCGCGGTGTTCCTCGGCGGTGACCCGCCCGACACAGGGTGCCGAGCACTTGCCGATGTAGCCGAGCAGACAGGGGCGGCCGATCTGGGCGGAGCGCTTGAAGACACCGGCGGAGCACGTCCGTACGGGGAAGACCCGCAGCATCAGGTCGACGGTCTCGCGGATGGCCCAGGCATGGCCGTACGGGCCGAAGTAGCGCACGCCCTTCTTCTTGGCGCCGCGCATGACCTGGGCGCGCGGGAACTCCTCGTTGAGGGTCACCGCGAGGTACGGATAGCTCTTGTCGTCGCGGTACTTGACGTTGAAGCGCGGGTCGAACTCCTTGATCCAGCTGTATTCGAGCTGAAGCGCCTCGACCTCGGTGGAGACGACGGTCCACTCCACGGAGGCCGCGGTGGTGACCATCGTGCGCGTACGCGGATGGAGGCCGGTCAGGTCCTGGAAGTAGTTGGCCAGGCGCTGGCGCAGGCTCTTGGCCTTGCCGACGTAGATGACCCGGCCGTGTTCGTCGCGGAACTTATAGACCCCCGGCGAGTCGGGGATCTGTCCCGGCTTGGGTCGATAGCTGCTGGGGTCTGCCATGCACACCACCCTACTGACCGGGACCGACAATCACCGTTCCCCGGCCATCCCCGGTCCGGCCCGGCGGCGCGGGCGCCGGGCGGCAGGCCGGAGGAGACGGGGGAACGGCCGGACGGGAGGCGGCCTTGGCCGCCGCACCGACGGCATGTGACGGTCAGGCGGGCCGACCGGGCCGGTCACACGGGTGGTCGCGCGGGCCGGTCGCACGGGCCGGTCACGCGGGCCGGTCACGCGGGCCGGTCACGCGGGCCGGTCACGCGGGCCGGTCACGCGGGCCGGTCAGACGCTGCGCCGCCTGCGCAGCGCCGCCGAGGCGGACAGCCCCAGCGCGAGCAGGGCGGCGGCGCCCGCCACGCTCGTGGCGGCGGTCACCGGCAGGCTGTCGCCCGCGAACGCACCCGCCGTGACGGGGCGCGGTGCGCGGGACTCCCGGCCCTCGGCCCCGGCGGCGGCCACCGGCCCGTAACCGCCGGCCGCGCCCCGCCGGCCGTACGCGGAGCCGGAGAGCGTGCCCCCGTAAGCCCGCGCCACCCGCTCCCGGTAGGCGGCGACGGTGATCCCGGGCGCGCCGACGGCCCTGCGGGCGTCCGCGTCCAGTGGCTCGATCCGGTCGCCGTGCTGCACATACCAGGCGTCGGCCCGCGGATCGTTGAAGACCGTGCCGCCCTTCGCCCGCGCGGCCCCGGCCGCGGCATAGCGGGCCCCGTCGTCGCCGGTGGTGAGGGTGACGACCTTCCAGGCGGCGCCCCGCCGTGCGGTCCGCACCGAAGCCGTGCGGCCGTCGCCCGCCACGGCCTTGTGGGCGAAGAACTCCAGGCGGGCGACCGGGGCGCCGGGCCGGCCGCGGATGAAGTCCGGTGACAGGACGTGAACGGGGACGGCGGCGCCTTCGAGGTGCGGTGCGGCCTGCGCGGTGCCGGGGGCCGCGGCGCGTCCGCCGCCGCGCTTGCGTCCGGCCGCGAAGAACCGGGCGAGGGCGTCCAGGGTCGCGGGGGCGGTGGCCGCCGCGCGGGCGGCGGTGACGCTCGCCGGGTCCGGGGCCGGGGGTGGCGCCGGGGCCCGGGGCGCGGGGACGGGGGCGGCCGGGGCGAGGGGCGACGTGAGGCCGAGAAGGGCCATGAGGGACGTGCCGGTGGCGACGGCGCGAAGGGTGGTGCGGACGGCGGTGCGCTTCGTCATGCCCCCAGGCTCCTATCCGGTACGGGGAGTGTGTCCAGGTGGAGGCACTGCCGCTCACGTAGTAGCCAAAATCGCCCCAGTTGCAGCGATTGTTGGTCGATCATGGATCATCCCGGTACGCCCGGTGGCGATCCGTGTCATATCCGTAGATCACATGCAGGGGGCCACTGCCGGAGGCCATGGGGTCCGGGTTCCGGCGGGCCGGCCGGCGTCGATCCCGTCCCGCACGCTGTCGCGGCGGAGCCAACCGCACGCGTACGAACCGGAGTTGACGCCCAACGAGCCGGAGGCGTTCCGCACGGTGCCGAGAGTGGCCCGGCCGTGGGGACCGGCGGCGCCCTGCGCGCGGCCGAGGACGGCGTTGCGGCCCGGATGCCGCCCGGGCGCCTCAGGTGTTGTCGCAGGCAGATCAACACGCTTCAATGCGGGAGGACATGCGGGCGCGGACGGACCGCCCCATGGGCAAGGCCGGTGTGCCCGGCGTACTGCAGCGAACCAGCAGGCAGAGCGTGCAGCGTGCGATCCGGTGGTGAACGTTCATCCGCGCGCCGGAGGATTGAGGCAATGGCACAGAACACCCCCCGGTCGGCCGAGCTGGCCCAGCTGCTGGAGACCGGGCCGTTCCATCTCGCGCTGCGCTCGGCGCTCACCGAACGGGGGCTCGCCCTCACCCGCGTCCAGCACAAGCTCGCCCAGCGCGGCGTCACCATCGGGGTGACCAGCCTGAGTTACTGGCAGCAGGGCGCACGGCGGCCGCAGCGCCCCGAGTCGCTGCGGGCGGTGCGGGCGCTGGAGGAAGTCCTCGACCTGCCGGCGTACTCGCTGCACCGGCTGCTGGTGCCGGAGGGCGGCGCCCGCCCCGAGGCCGATCGGCCGCCCGCCCGCTCGTACCGCTCGCCGGTGGCGCCCGCCACCGCCCTGCAGCGGCTGTTCGACGAGCTGGCGGCCCCCGCGGACGGCGGGCTGCACACCCTGGGCCATCACGAGCGGGTCCGCATCGGCCCCGGGCGCCAGCTCCTCGCCCGCGAATCGCTCCGGGTGGTCCGCGCCCACCGGGACGGCGTGGACCGCTATGTCGCCCTCCACCGGGGCGAGGCGGGCTGCGATCCGTCCCGGGTGCGGGTGCGGGCCGCGGAGAACTGCCGCCCGGGCCGGGTACGCGGGCACGCGGAGGCCGGAGTGGTCGCCGCCGAGCTGCTCTTCGACACCCGGCTGCGGGCCGGTGACACCCATGTCTTCGGCTATGTCTTCGAGGACGGCAGCGGCGGCCCGAGCGCGGAGTACCTGCGCGGCTTCGGCTCCGCCGGCGGCCAGTACGTCCTGCAGGTGCGCTTCGACGAGGCCGCGGTGCCGGTGCGCTGCACGCGCTTCGCCCAGGCCTCGGCGGGCGCCCCGCGCAGCGGCCGGCAGGAGCTGGCGCTCAGCGGGCGGCACCGCGCCGTGCACCTCGTGGAGCAGGGGGTGCGGCCGGGCATACTGGGCATCGCCTGGGACTGGGGGCAGTCCCGGGGCCAGGGGTGAGCCCCGGCGGCGCCCGCGGCCTCAGCCCGCGATCAGCTTGCCGCCCTCGGCCCTGACCGGGACCTCGGGCAGCGGCTCGGCCGCCGGCCCCTGGATGACCTTGCCGGTGGTGACGTCGAAGCGGCTGCCGTGGCAGGGGCAGCTGCCCTCCTTCTTCTCGACCTCGGCCAGGATGCAGCCGGCGTGGGTGCACTTGGCGCTGAAGCACTTGTACGTGCCCTTGGCGGGCTGCGAGACGACGAGCCGGTCCTCGCGGTAGAGCTTGGCGCCGCCGACCGGCACCGCGGCGGCGGACCCGAGGTCGACCGGTTCGGCGGGCTTCGCCGGGGCGTTCGCGCCCGAGTCCCCCTGCGAGCAGGCCGCCAGGCCGAAGCCGGCGGCGCCGGCGAGCGCGGCCCCCCGCAGCACGGTCCGTCGGGCGGGGGGCTGGCTCATGGCTGCTCCAGAGGTCACGGCATCAGTGGGGGGCGGCTCCCGACGATACCGGCACAGACCGCTCCGCTTCCGGCCGGGCCGGGCGTCCCCGCAGCAGGTCCTGCTCGATCTCCTCCAGGCTGCGGCCCTTGGTCTCCGGCAGCAGCCGCTGGACGAAGAGGAACGCCAGCAGGGTCGTCCCGGCGAAGAACAGGAAGTTGATCCCGGCGCCCCAGGCGTGCAGCAGCGAGGGGAACACCAGCGCCACGATCATGTTGAACAGCCAGTTGAAGAGCACGCACAGGCCGACCGCGGCCGCCCGGATCCGCATCGGGAACAGCTCGGGCAGCATCACCCACTGCACCGGCCCCCAGGAGACCGCGAAGGACGCGATGTAGAGCGCGATCCCCCCGAGGGTGAGCACGGACAGCAGTGCGCCGTAGCCGAGTCCGGAGAGATTGGTGACGGCCAGCAGCACCATCGCCGCGCACATGCCCAGCGCGCCCCACAGCAGCAGCGGCTTGCGCCCCTTGCGGTCGATCAGCCGCATCGCCGGGAGCGTCATCAGCATGTTGAGCAGGCCGATGCCGACGTTGGCGAGGATCGCGCCGCCGGAGCCGAAACCGATGTCGGTGAGCAGGGTCGGCGCGTAGTAGATGATCGTGTTGATGCCGACGAAGTTCTGGAAGAGGACCAGCAGCATCCCCACCACGAACACCGGGCGCAGCCGCGGTGACAGCAGCCGCCGCAGCGTCAGCGGCTCGCTCTGCGCCCGCTCGGTGCGCTCGGCCCGCTCGATCTCCGCCAGCTCCTCCCCCGCCGCGCCGGCGTCGCCGCGCAGCCGGGTCAGCACCGTACGCGCCTCGTCGGTGCGGCCCTTGCCCACCAGCCAGCGCGGACTCTCCGGCTGGGTGAGGATGCCCAGCGCCAGGATCGCGGCCGGGATCACGCCGAGGCCGATCATCCAGCGCCAGGCCCCGGCGCCGGCCAGCAGGTAGTCGGTGACGTACGCGACGAAGATCCCGACCGTGACCAGCAGCTGCATCAGGGAGGTCAGCCCGCCGCGCAGGTGCTTGGGGGCGAGTTCGGTGAGGTAGAGCGGGACGACGACGGAGGCGATGCCGACGCCGATCCCGATCACGAACCGGAACGTGATCAGCGAGGCGGGGCCGAGGGCGAAGGAGGCGCCCAGGGTGCCGAGGATGAAGACCCCCGAGGCCGCGAGGATCAGCCGGCGGCGCCCCCAGGAATCGCTCAGCCGCCCCGAGAGGCCCGCGCCGAGCATGGCGCCCACCAGGAGGCCCGAGACGACCAGGCCCGCCAGGAGCGGGGTGAGGGCGATGTCGTTCTTGATGAAGAGCATGGCGCCGGAGATGACTCCGGTGTCATAGCCCCACAGGATGCCGCCGAGGGCCCCGAAGACCCAGATCAGCGCGTTCTTGAGGCGTGCGGGCACGGCGTTCAGCCCTTCTGCGGGGCGATGTGGATCTTGCGGCCGGTACCCGCCCGGAACCGGGCCACCGCCTCGTCGAACCCGTCCAGGCCGTAGACGTCGCTGACCAGCGAGTCCACGGGGACGCCGCCGAGGCCGGCGGCGAGCACCTCGATGGCGGGCCGGAAGCTGTGGTGCACCGCCATCGAACCGATGATGTCGATCTCGTGGTGGTAGACGCGGTACGGCGAGAAGGAGGCCGCGCGCGCCGGGTCGGCGACGCCGAACTGCAGGAAGGTACCACCGCGGCGCACCCGGCCGAGCCCGTCCTCGATGGCCGCGACGGCGCCGGTCGCATCGACCACGACCTCGAAGCCGGGCGCCCGGCCGAGCCGGTCGGCACTGGTCACGGCCGCGTCGACGCCGAAGGACTCGGCGAACGCCAGCCGCTCCTCGTTGAGGTCCACGACGGACACCGAGGCGGCGCCCGCGGTCCGTACGAGGGCGGCCATCAGCAGGCCCATGGTGCCGGCGCCGTAGATCAGATAGTGCTCGCCCGGCCGGCGCGGCAGCCGGCTCAGGCCGTGCACCGCGCAGGACAGCGGCTCGACGAGTCCGGCCGCGGCCTCCGGCAGGCCGTCGGGCAGGAGGTAACAGCAGCGTGCGGGCACGGCGACCAGCTCGGCGAAGCCGTCGGCCCGGGTGACGCCGATCGCGGTGTAGTTCTCGCAGAGGTTGCCGCGGCCGATGTGGCAGTAGTGGCAGGCGCCGCACGGCATGTTGGGGTCGACGGCGACCCGGTCCCCGACCGCCCGGCCGGTCACCGCCGCGCCCACCGCCACGACCTCGCCGGTCAGCTCGTGCCCGGGCACCAGCGGATAGACCGCGGCGGGCAGCTCACCGCCGAGCAGGTGCATATCGGTGCCGCACAGCCCACAGGACGTGACGCGCACGACCACCTCATCGGGCTCCGGGCGGGGGTCGGGCAGCTCGGTGACAGCGGCGCTGCCCCCCTTGCCCGGTGCGGTGACCACGAGAGCGCGCATCGGCGCCTCCTCACGACGTCATGCGGGATGGCGATGCCGGGAAGGTAGCGTGGACGTAAACGCTTACGCAAGCGTTTACCTTTGCGGTCGGGTGCTCGTAATGTGGTGGACTTCGCGGGACGGGGCCATAGGAGGCCGCGGTACCGACGGGGTGCCGCACGCTCGGGGAGGAAGAGCCGGATGACGACGATGACGGATGTGGCACGGCGTGCGGGGGTCTCCGTCGCCACGGTCTCGCATGTGCTGAACGACACCCGTCCGGTGCGGCCCGACACCCGTGCCGCGGTGCTCGGCGCGATCGACGAGCTCGGCTACACCCCCAACACCCTGGCCCGCTCCCTGGTCACCTCCCGCACCCGCTCGATCGGCCTGGCGGTCTCCGCGATCAGCAACCCGTACTTCACCGAGATCCTCCAGGGTGTCGAGGCCGGCGCCCTGGAGGCCGGCTACAGCCTGCTGATCACCGATCCGCACGATGACCCGCGGCACGAGCGCAAGGTCGTCCAGCTGCTCCACGAGCGACGCGTGGACGGCATGATCGTGGCGCCGTCCGCGGAACCCGCCGGGATGGTGGAGTACCTGGCCCGCCGTGAGGTCCCCACCGTGTTCCTGGACCGGCTGGTCGGCGACGAGCACGACCAGGTGTGCGCCGAGAACACCGGCCCGGTGCGTCAACTGGTCGGGCACCTGGCCGAGTCGGGACACACCCGGATCGGTCTGGTCGCCGGCCTGCCCGGCCTGAGCACGACCACCGAGCGGGTCCAGGGCTACCGCGAGGGCCTGCGCGCCCACGGCCTGCCCTTCGCGCCCGAACTCCTCGCCGGCGGCAACTCCGAGGCGGCGGGCGCCCAGGACGCCACCCGCCGGCTGCTGGCCGCCCCCGAGCCCCCCACCGCGCTCATCACCGCCAACAATGCGATGACCATCGGCACCCTCCGGTCCCTGCGCGAACTCGGCCTGGACGTGCCCCGCGACATCGCGCTGGCCTGCTTCGACGACTTCTCGTGGGCCGATCTCTTCACGCCCCGGCTGACCGCGATCGCCCAGCCCAGCAAGGACATCGGGGCGGCGGCGGTCCGGCTGCTGCTGGAGCGCCTGGCACAGCCGGACCGGCCCCCGCGCACCGTCCGTCTCCCCTGCACCTTTGTGCACCGTACGTCGTGCGGCTGCGCCGAAACCGCCCCGGCCACGCCCCCGGCCGCCCAGGAAAGGAACCCCATCCCGTGATCGTCGTCGCCGGCGAGGCGCTGATCGACCTCGTCCCCAGCCCGCAGGACACTCCCCTCTCGCTGGAGGGCACGGGAGCGGCCCCCGCCCCGGACGACCGGTTGCCGGCGCTGCTGCCGCGGCGCGGCGGAGGCCCGTACAACACCGCGGTCGCGCTGGGACGGCTGGGCTCGCCGGCCGCGTTCTGCTCCCGGATCTCGACCGACAGCTTCGGCGAGGCGCTGCTCCAGGGACTGGTCGGCGGCGGTGTCGACACCTCCTTGGTGCAGCGCGGCAGCGAGCCGACCACCCTCGCCGTGGCGGACATCAGCGCGGACGGGTCGGCGGGCTACGGCTTCTACGCGGACGGCACCGCCGACCGGCTCTTCGCCCTGCCGCCCGCGCTGCCCGCCGGGGTCCGTGCGCTCTCCCTGGGCACCTGCTCGCTCGTGCTGGAACCGGGCGCGAGTGCGTACGAGTCCCTGCTGCGGCGCGAGGCCCGGCGCGGTGTCTTCACGGCGCTCGACCCCAACATCCGGTCCGGTCTGATCCCGGATCCGGACGCCTACCGGGCCCGCTTCCTCTCCTGGCTCCCCGACCTCGCCCTGCTGAAGCTGTCGGAGGAGGACGCCCGGTGGCTGGCCGGGGCCGGTGCCGGGGACGGCGCGGCGCCGGGCGGCACATGGGAGGCGGTCACCGCGGCGGCGCAGGAATGGCTGGCGGCGGGGCCGGCCGCGATTGTGCTGACCCGTGGGGGCGACGGTCTGACGGTGCTGAGGCGCGGCGGCGGTGAGCTGACGGTCCCCGGCGAGCGGGTCACCGTCGTCGACACCATCGGGGCCGGCGACACGGTCAACGCCGCGCTCCTGCACCGCCTGGATGCCCATGACGCCCTCTCGTACGCCGCCGTGGCCGCCCTCGGCGACGACGACTGGCGCGACATCCTGCGCTTCGCCGCCCGCGCGGCCGCCGTCACCTGCTCCCGGGCGGGGGCGGAACCGCCGTTCGCCACGGAGTTGGCGGCGTAGGCGGCGTAGGAAGTGCAGCAGCGGGCCGCCACCGCGTCCCCGTACGGAGAGCGGTGACGGCCCGGCAGGAAACGTCCGGCGGCGTCAGGTGGCCTTGCGGGCCCGGGCCGTCGTCTTCTTGGCCGCGGTCGCGGCCTTCTTGGCGGCCGGCTTCTTTGCCGCGGCCTTCTTGGCCACCGTCTTCTTCGCGGTGCTCGCCACCGGCGCGGCATCGCTGACGCGGTCGCCGAGGATTTCCCGCAGGAACTTGCCGGTGTGGCTGGCCGGGATCGACGCGACGCCCTCCGGGGTGCCCTCGGCGACGACCAGGCCGCCGCCGTTGCCGCCTTCGGGGCCCATGTCGACGACCCAGTCCGCCGTCTTGATCACATCGAGGTTGTGCTCGATGACGATCACCGTGTTGCCCTTGTCCACCAGGCCGGACAGCACGTGGATCAGCTTGCTGATGTCGTCGAAGTGCAGGCCGGTGGTCGGCTCGTCGAGGACGTAGACCGTGCTGCCCGTCGAGCGCTTCTGGAGCTCGCTGGCCAGCTTGACGCGCTGCGCCTCACCGCCGGAGAGCGTCGGCGCGGACTGGCCCAGCCGGACGTACCCGAGGCCGACCTCGTTGAGCGTCTTGAGATGCCGGGAAATGGTCGGCACCGCCTCGAAGAAGCTCAGCGCCTCCTCGATGGGCATGTCCAGCACCTCGGCGATGGACTTGCCCTTGTAGTGGACCTCCAGGGTCTCCCGGTTGTAGCGCGCACCGTGGCAGACCTCGCACGGCACATACACATCCGGCAGGAAGTTCATCTCGATCTTGATCGTGCCGTCGCCGGAGCAGTTCTCGCAGCGGCCGCCCTTGACGTTGAAGGAGAAGCGCCCCGGCAGATAGCCGCGGACCTTGGCCTCCATCGTCTCCGCGAAGAGCTTGCGGACATGATCGAAGACACCGGTGTAGGTGGCCGGGTTGGAGCGCGGGGTCCGGCCGATCGGCGACTGGTCGACATGCACGACCTTGTCCACCAGGTCGTCGCCGGCCACCCGGGTGTGCCGGCCCGGGACCGACTTGGCGCCGTTCAGCTCGCGCGCCAGGTGGGTGTAGAGGATGTCGTTGACCAGCGTCGACTTACCGGATCCGGAGACGCCGGTGACGGCGGTGAACACTCCGAGCGGGAAGGAGACGTCGATGTCGCGGAGGTTGTTCTCCTTCGCGCCGTGGACCGTCAGCTGCCGCGACGGGTCGGCCGGCCGCCGGATGTCCGGGGTCGCGATGACCTTCTTGCCGGAGAGGTACTGGCCGGTGATCGACTCCTTGGTGGCCAGCAGCTGCTTCATCGGACCGCTGTGCACGACCTTGCCGCCGTGCTCACCCGCGCCGGGGCCGATGTCCACCACCCAGTCCGCGACCTTGATGGTGTCCTCGTCGTGCTCGACGACGATCAGGGTGTTGCCCATGTCGCGCAGCCGCACCAGGGTCTCGATCAGCCGGTGGTTGTCGCGCTGGTGCAGGCCGATCGACGGCTCGTCGAGGACATAAAGCACGCCCACCAGGCCGGAGCCGATCTGGGTGGCGAGGCGGATGCGCTGGGCCTCGCCGCCGGAGAGGGTGCCGGCCGCGCGGTTCAGCGAGAGGTAGTCCAGGCCGACGTCGACCAGGAACTTCAGCCGCTCGTTGACCTCCTTGAGGACCCGCTCGGCGATCTTCTTCTCGCGGGCGGTGAGCTTCATGTCCCGCAGGAAGTCGGCGCAGTCGCTGATCGACATGGCAGCGACCTCGGCGATCGACCTCTCCTGGACCGTCACGGCGAGCACGATCGGCTTCAGCCGGGTGCCCTCACAGGTCGGGCAGGGCACCTCGCGCATATAGCCCTCGAAGCGCTCCCGGCTGCTGTCGCTCTCCGCCTCGGAGTGCCGCCGCTTGACGAACGGGACGGCGCCCTCGAAGGGGGTGGTGTAGGCCCGCTGGCGGCCGTACCGGTTGCGGTAGCGCACCTCGATCTGGGTCTTGTGGCCGTTCAGCAGCGCCTTCTTGGCGCGGGCCGGCAGCCCGGCCCAGGGGATGTCCGTACGGAATCCGAGGGCGTCCGCCAGCGCGCCGACCAGACGGCCGAAGTACTCCTTGGTGTGGCCGTGCGACCAGGGGTGGATGGCGCCCTCGTCAAGGGAGCGGTCCTCGTCGGGGACGATCAGGTCGGGGTCGACCTCCATGCGCGTACCGATGCCGGTGCACTCCGGGCAGGCGCCGAAGGGCGAGTTGAAGGAGAAGGAGCGGGGCTCCAGCTCCTCGAAGGAGAGGTCGTCGTAGGCGCAGTACAGATGCTCCGAGTACATCCGCTCGCGCTGCGGGTCGTCGGCGTCCAGATCGACGAAGTCGAGGATGACCATGCCGCCGGAGAGCCCGAGGGCGGTCTCGACGGAGTCGGTCAGCCGGCGCTTGGCGGACTCCTTGACCGTGAGGCGGTCGACGACCACCTCGATGGTGTGCTTCTCCTGCTTCTTCAGCTTCGGCGGCTCGGAGAGATGGATCGTCTCCCCGTCGACCCGGGCCCGGCTGTAGCCCTTCGTCTGGAGGTCGGAGAAGAGATCGACGAACTCGCCCTTGCGCTCGCGCACCAGGGGGGAGAGCACCTGGAAGCGGCTGCCCTCGGGGAGTTCGAGCACCTTGTCGACGATCGCCTGCGGCGACTGCCGGGCGATCGGCCGCCCGCACTCGGGGCAGTGCGGCTTGCCGATCCGGGCGAAGAGCAGACGGAGGTAGTCGTAGACCTCGGTGATCGTGCCGACCGTCGAGCGGGGGTTGCGCGACGTCGACTTCTGGTCGATCGACACCGCGGGGGACAGGCCCTCGATGAAGTCCACATCGGGCTTGTCCATCTGCCCGAGGAACTGCCGGGCATAGGAGGAGAGCGACTCGACATAGCGCCGCTGCCCCTCGGCGAAGATCGTGTCGAAGGCGAGCGAGGACTTGCCCGACCCGGAGAGCCCCGTGAAGACGATGAGGGAGTCGCGGGGGAGGTCGAGCGAGACGTTCTTGAGGTTGTGCTCGCGAGCGCCACGGACGATGAGACGGTCGGCCACGCCGGTCGGCACCTTTCTTGGAGGGGGCGGGGGCCGCGGCTCTGCGTCCGCCGCGCGGTGGGTGAGCAGAGGCGACGGAGCGGAGCGGAGCCCCGCCCCAGGGTATGGGGCCCGCCGCGGCACTGTCTTGGGGATGCCACACACGAGCCTATAGCACGCGCATTCGATTTAGGGGTTCGCAAGCCCTCTTCACGCGAACGTGTGGCGGCCCCACAATCTTCCCGCGGCGCCGTGCACCCCGCGCCCGCCGTACTCCCCGTACGACTCTCACGCCCCGCACACCCCCCACAGCCCCGCACACCGCAGGGCGTGCCCTCAGGAGACGCCGGGCAGCGCACGCTCCAGCGCATCGAAGGTGCGCCGCAGCACCTCCGCCTGCTCAACGGCCACCTCGTCCACCGGGTCACCCCCGAGCTGCCGGGCCACCGCTTCGGCGCCCGCCGCCCGGATCCCCGCGACGATCAGCGCCGCGGCCAGCCGGGCGTCCGGGCCGGGACGGTCCGCATCGCCGCCCGCCGCCTCGGCCAGCAGCGCGGCCAGTGTGCTCTCCATCTCCTCGACCGCCTCCCGGCCCCGCGCGCGCAGCGCCGGCGAGTCCAGCACCGTCCGGTAGAAGTGCTCGAACCCCTCCCCCACGGCGGCCAGCGGATGCCGCTCCGCCAGCAGCCCGAGAGCGAGCCGGCGCAGCGCGGCGAGCGGGGACTCGTCCGCACCGCGCTCGCGGACGGCCCGGATGATCAGCTCCCGGGCCTCGGGGATCCGGTCGAGGAACAGGTCCTCCTTGCGCGGGAAGTAATTGAAGACCGTCATCGTGGACACCTCGGCGGCGCGGGCCACCTCGGCGACCGTCACGTTGTCGAAGCCCCGCTGGATGAACAGCAGGGTGGCCTCGCCGGAGATCCGCTGCCGGGTGCGCAGCTTCTTGCGCTCGCGCAGCGTCAGCCGCCCGTCGTCCTGGGTGAAACCGGTCTCCTCCCACCGGCCGCGCGCACCCGTCTCGTCACCGCCGCGGCGCTCGTCGCCCGTCACCCCACTCGTCACGCCATCCTTCATGGCCGGAATGTTAGACCTGTTTTTAGCCGCAACAAATTTATAGTGACTACACTTACCCGCATGAAGCATGACGCAGACGTAGTGGTGGCAGGGGGCGGCCCGGTGGGGCTGATGCTCGCCTGCGAACTCGCACTGGCAGACGTGTCGGTCGTCGTCCTGGAGCGGCTGACCGGTGTGGATACGACCATCAAGGCGGCTTCGGTCAACTCCCCCACGGCAGAGGCCCTTTACCGGCGCGGGATGCTGCCCGCCCTGGCGGCGGCGCAGCGCGACGCCTACGACAGGGTCAGCTCGTTCATGCGGCAGCGCCAGGCCGCCGGCGCCGCCGGGGTGAAGCAGCCACCGAGGTTCGCCGGGCACTTCGCGGGCATCATGCTGCGCGGTGACCTGCTGGACGAGGCGGACCCGGACTTCGACGGCACCGGGCCCGCCGCCGAGGTCGGCCTCGTACCCCAGGAGGCCCTGGAGCGGCTGCTCGGCGCCCGCGCCGCCGAGCTGGGCGTCGACCTGCGCCGCGGGGTGACCCTGACCGGCTTCGACGCCGGCGAGGACGGTGTGCACGTCCACACCTCGGACGGGTCGCTGCGCACCGGCTGGCTGGCCGGCTGCGACGGCGGCCGCAGCACCGTCCGCCGGCTCGCCGGCTTCCCCTTCCCCGGTACGGCCCCGGAGATCACCGGCCATCAGGCCCTCGTCGAGATGACCGGCGCCGAGGCTCTGGGCGCCGGCTGGAACTTCACCCGGACGGGGACGTATGCCCACGGGCCGGTGCCCGGCCGGATCCTCACCGTGGAGTTCGACGGACCGCCGGCGGACCGCGAAGCCCCCGTCACCGCCGAGGAGTTGCAGGCCTCCCTGCGGAAGGTGTCCGGGGTCGCGGACGTCACGATCCACGCGGTGCACTCGGCGACCCGGTTCACCGATAACGCGCGCCAGGTGCCCTACTACCGGTCGGGGCGGGTGCTGCTCGCCGGTGACGCGGCGCACGTCCACTCGCCGTTCGGCGGCCAGGGGCTGAATCTCGGCATCGGCGACGCCATGAACCTCGGCTGGAAGCTGGCCGCCACGGTGCACGGCTGGGCCCCGGAGGGGCTGCTCGACAGCTACACGGCCGAGCGGCACCCCCTGGGGGCATGGGTGCTGGAGTGGACCCGGGCCCAAGTGGCGCTGATGCGGCCGGAGTCGCACGCCATGGCGCTGCGCGGGGTGATCGCCGAACTGACCGGAACGGTCGCCGCCACCACCTTCTTCGCCAAGAAGATCTCCGGCGTCCGGCAGCGCTACGACCTGCCCGGCGACCATCCGCTGACCGGCCGCAGCGCGCCCGACCTGGAGCTCGGTGACGGCACCCGGCTCGCGGACCATCTGCGCGGCGGGCAGGGGCTGTTGCTCGACCTCACCGGGGACGCCGAGGTGCGCAGGAGCGCCGCCGGATACGGCGACCGGATACGGGTGCGCACGGTGGACTGCCCGGAGCGGCCCGGTCTGGCCGGCCTGCTGGTGCGTCCCGACGGCACCACCGCCTGGGCGGTGGACACCCCCGGCGGTCCGGAGGGGCTGCACGCCGCGCTCCGGCTCTGGTTCGGGACGCCCGCCGGATTCGGGACGCCCGCCGAAGCGGCGGCCTGACCTCCGGGCGGATGACGGGACGGTGAAGACAGGCCTCGGCTGCGGGGATCACGGCTTTTGGCCCCGCTCGTGATCCCCGCGCCTGGCGGGCGGCGCGGACCGGCGGATCCTTCCGGCTGCCGCGCGCCGCCCGCTCCGCCCGCGTACCCCTCGATCGGAGCCGGCCCACTGCCGGACCCGCCCCGGCGGCGCTAGCGTCGGACCATGACCCTCACCCCGCCCGACTTCCCGCACGATGTGGCAGCGGTCCGAGAGGCCACCGACCGGCTCCTCGTCTCGGTGAGCACACTCGACGACGCGGCGATCGGCGAGCCGTCGCTGCTGCCCGGCTGGACCCGCGGCCATGTCCTTGCCCATCTGGCCCGCAACGCGGACGCCCTGGGCAACCTCCTCACCTGGGCGCGGACGGATGTGCCCACGCCGATGTACGCCGGCCCCGAGGCACGTGCCGCCGATATCGAGCGGGGCGCCGACCGCCCTCTGGCAGCGCACCTGGACGACCTCAGGGAGTCCGCGGCGCGGTTCGACAAGGCGATGGACGCCCTGCCGCGGGACCGCCGGGCCTACCAGGTCGAGATGCGCAACAACGTCGTCGAACGGGCCGACCGGCTGCCGCTGCGCCGGCTGGCCGAGCTCGAACTCCACCATGTCGACCTCGGCGTGGGCCACACCCTCGACCAGCTCTCCCCCGACTTCGTCGAGCGCCAACTGGCCTTCCTGGCCACGGTCAAGTTCGCCGGTCACCCGGAGCTGCCCCCGCTGGAGCTGCGGTCCGACGACGGCCGCCGGTGGCGCACCGGCCGCCTCGCCACCGGGCCGGGCGCCGGGGACCGGCCCGTGGTGGTGACGGGCTCCGCGGTCGCGCTGATGGGCTGGCTCACCGGACGCGCCGGGGGCGGCACACTCGACGGTCACGGCTCCGTCCTGCCCACGGTGCCGCCGCTCTAGAGTGGTCCCATGGGCTACAGCGGAGCAGTGAAGGTCGGCGGACCGGCCGACGTGCACGAGCTGACCGACCTGATGATCTCGAAGGTCGCGGTCGGTCCGACGAACAACAACGCCTATGTGCTGCGGTGCCGGGCGACCGATGAGCAGTTGCTGATCGACGCGGCCGCCGAACCGCACACCCTTCTCGCGCTGATCGGCGACAGCGGCATCGGATCCGTGGTCACCACGCACCGGCACGGCGACCACTGGGGCGCGCTGCGCGAGGTCGTCGACGCGACGGGGGCGCGGACCTACGCGGGGCGGTACGACGCCGAGGGCATTCCCGTCCCCACGGATGTGCTGGTCGAGGACGGCGACACCCTCACCGTCGGCCGGGTCGAGCTGACCGCGCGTCACCTGGTCGGACACACGCCGGGCAGCATCGCGCTGGTCTACGACGACCCGCACGGTGCCCCGCATCTGTTCACCGGGGACTGCCTGTTCCCCGGTGGCGTCGGCAACACCTTCGGCAGCGCCGAGAACTTCGCCCGCCTGATCGACGACGTGGAGCGCAAGCTCTTCGGCGAGCTTCCCGACGAGACCTGGGTGTATCCGGGCCACGGCGCCGACACCACGCTCGGCGCGGAGCGGCCGCACCTCGCCGCGTGGCACGAGCGCGGCTGGTAACGCGGGGAACGGTGCAGCGCGGGGTCCCGCGGGTACTCCCCCAGGGGCCTCCACCACGAACGACGGCGCCCGGTTCGCGCTCCGGTGAGGAGCGGGAACCGGGCGCGCGTGCGCGGTGCGGGCCGGCCTCAGGCGTCGATGCGCTCCTTGGCCGCCACGTCGGCCGCGGCCTGCTTCTTCGAGACACGCAGGCTGGTGAGCGTCGTGACGATCAGGACGGCACAGATGACGCCCAGCGACACCGGGATGCTGATCTCCGGAACGGGCACCCCGGACTCGTGCAGGGCGTGCAGCACCAGCTTCACGCCGATGAACCCCAGGATGACCGACAGGCCGTACGAGAGGTGCACCAGCTTCTTGAGGAGGCCGCCGATCAGGAAGTACAGCTGCCGCAGACCCATCAGGGCGAAGGCGTTGGCGGTGAAGACGATGTACGGGTCCTGGGTGAGGCCGAAGATCGCCGGGATGGAGTCCAGCGCGAAGAGGACATCGGTGGTGCCGATCGCCAGCATGACGATCAGCATCGGCGTCATCAGCCGCTTGCCGTTCTCGACGACGAACAGCTTGGTGCCGTGGTACGCGTCGGTCGACGGGAAGCGCTTCTCGACCATCTTGAGGAAGCGGTTCTCCTCGAACTCCTCGTCCTCCTCCTCGGCGCGGGCCTCCTTGATCAGCTTCCACGCGGTCCAGATGAGGAACGCGCCGAAAATGTAGAAGACCCAGGAGAAGTTGGCGATGATCGCGGCGCCCGCGCCGATGAAGCCGGCCCGCAGCACCAGCGCGATCAGCACACCCACCATCAGCACCCGCTGCTGGTAGATCGCCGGGACCGCGAACTTCGCCATGATCAGTACGAAGACGAAGAGGTTGTCGACGCTCAGGGACTTCTCGGTGATGAAGCCCGCGAAGAACTCACCGGCCGGCGCGGCACCGCCGAACAGCAGCAGCCCGAGCCCGAAGAGCCCGGCGAGCGCGATCCAGACACCGGTCCAGATTCCGGCCTCCTTGAGGGAGACCTCGTGGGGTTTGCGTCCGCCGATGAAGAAATCGGCGGCTATCAGGGCGCACAGACCAAGGATGGTCAGCACCCACAGGTTCAGGGAAACGTCCACTGCTCCTCCGGCAGAGTCGTACGGCACTTACAGCGTCGTCGCTGCCGGAGGTCTCTTCCGCCCCGCTCCGCCGCATGGAGGAACGGGGCCGACGCCCCGGGACCGCAGCACACTCCCGGTCCGTGATGACGGGTACGTCGTAGCGGGAATACTCCCCTCCGCACCAAGAAGCGTAAAGGAAAGGCAATAGATAGTAAAGAAAAAGGCAAAATGCCTGGTCAGGGCGCTCGGCGAGCGGCTGCTACCCGGCTCAGCACCTGGCGCACCACCTGACTCCCCTTCGGGGCGAGCGGCGGCTCGTACGTCCAGGCATGACCGACCCAGGGGTCGGCGAGATGGGCATCGGGAACGGGCGTGATCCGCAGCAGCGAGCGCCACAGCGGGTCGAGGACCGGACCGTGCTCCCGGGCCTGGGCGCGGTCGGCGACCAGCATCAGATGCACGCCGACGGCCGGCCCCTCGTCGGCCAGGTAGCGCAGCCGGGTGAGGGCGCGGTCGTCGAAGCCGTGCGGGAAGTCGTGCACGATCAGCAGCTGGTCGGCGGGGTCGAGATCCGGCGGGAGCGAGTCCGCCGCGCGGTGGCGCACGGCCATCTGGACGAGGTCCACCCGTCGCGTCAGCGCCTCCAGCACCGCGGTCACGTCCTGGACTCCGGGCACCGGGGCGGCGGGCAGCACACCGCTCTCCACCAAGGGCGCGAGGGCGGGCGCGGCGGTCCCGCCCGGGTCGATGACCTGGACCGAGAAGTCACCGGCGGGGTGGCTGGCGAGCAGCCGGGCGGCGATCGCCACGGCCGTCTCCATGGCCAGCCGGCGCAGTTCGGCCTCGTCGGGCGGCCCGTCCGTCAGCGCGCTGCCCAGTTCCCGCCGGGGGATGTCGCGCCCGGGGGCGGGGCCGGTGCCCGCGGCGTAGGAACCGGGCCCGCTGTCGATCCACAGCCCGCGCTCCAGGGGGAGGCGTACGAGCATGGGAATGCGCAGGTCCAGCACTTCGGGGAGGTGCAGATCGCCCAGGCGCAAGGCCATCGGACGCGTGGACGGGGCGTGGTGGCCCTGCCAGACGGGGTTCTCCCAGCGGGCGAAGGCGGGCGGCAGGGCGGGCTCGACGACCGCCGCCTCGGCCGCGAGCTGCGCGAGGTCACGGTCGAGGGCGGCGCGGGCCTGGGTGACGAGGGCTGCGTGCTTGTCGCGGGCGGCGGCACGGGCCTCGTCGGCGGCCGTGCCGAGGCGGTTGCGCGGGTCGGAGAGCGCCTGGTCGAGCTCCTGCTCCAGGCGCGATTCGGCGAAGCCGGAGGCGCTGCGGTAGGCCGCGACCGAGCGGGCCAGGTCCTCGAACATCCCCCAGACCTGGTTGTAGAGCCGCTCCTCCATGCTCCAGCCGGCGGCGTCCCCGGCCACGGGCAGCGGGGGGCCGTCGGGCGACGCGGGGCCGGCGAGCGACGCGGGGCCGGCGGCCGGTGCGGAGGCGGGGGCGGCCGGGGCGGGACCTGAGGGGGCAGGACCGGCCGGGGCCGGACCGGCCGGAGCGGGGGTGCTGCGGCGCTTCGGGTGGCGGTAGTCGACGGCGCTGCCGCCCACGGGCGCGGGCGCCGCGCCGGCCCCGGGCCGTTCGGACCGGCTCGCCGCCACGGGGCCGGGCGCCGGGACCGCACGGGCCTGCCCCCGGCCGACCGCTTCCTCGATCTCCGCGGCCAGCTCCGCCGCCTGCGGCAGGCCCTGGTCGTCGAGCATCGCCGTGAGGCCGCCGGCGTAGCCCTGGCCCACGGCGCGTACCTTCCAGCCGCCCTGCCTGCGGTAGAGCTCCACGGCGACGACGGCGGACTCGGCGCCCAGGCCGGTGACGGTGTAGCGGGCGAGGGCGGTGCCGTCGAGACCGGTGACCGTGACGGCGGGTGCGGCGGCCGGGCCGAAGGTGGTCAGGCCGGTCCCGCCGGTCAGCGCCAGCAGCACGCTCACCCGGTGGACGGCGGCGGGCAGCGCGTCGAGGTCCACCGCGATGCGGTGCTCGGCGGCCGCCTGACGGGGGACCTCGACGCCGGTGCGCCGCGGCGCGCCCGGGTGGGCCACCGCCTCGGCGCCGGCGAGCCTGCCCTGCTCGTCGCCGAGAGTGACCCCGGCCATGACGGGAGCGCCCGCCGTCACCCGGATCTCGACCCGCGTCCGGTCCAGTGGATGGTTCTGCCCCCGGACCAGCTCGGCCGTCATCGTTGTTCCCCCTGGTGGTGGTGGCACGCCCGGGTCCTGCCCCGGGCGCGGGCCCAGGAGGTTCGGCGGCGCGGCCCGGTACGCGCCGCCGCGGCGGTGGTGGCCGGGCAGTGGTGGCTACAGGTGCGGCAGGATCGCCGGCACGAGGTCCTGGAACGTGCGGCCGACGGAGGGCTCACCGATGGCGGTCATCTGCCAGCCGTTGCCGGCGCGGTGCACCTTGGACATGACCTGTGCGGTGTAGTTGCCGCCGCCCGTGAGGGTGTACCGGGCCAGCTCCTGGCCCGTGGTCTCGTCGACCAGGCGGCAGAAGGCGTCCTGCACCTCGGCGAACGTCTGGCCGGTGAAGGAGTTGACGGTGAACACGATCTGGTCGATGTGCACCGGCACCCGCGCCAGGTCGACCAGGATCGCCTCGTCGTCGCCGCCCTGGCCCGCGCCGCCGACCAGGTTGTCGCCGGTGTGCCGGACCGCGCCGTCGTCGCTGACCAGATGCTGGAAGAAGACGACGTCCATCGGCTTCTTGTCGGCGAAGAGCACCGCCGAGGCGTCGAGGTCGATCTCGCTGGTCCGCCGGCCGAACAGGCCGCGGCGCGGCGCCGAGCGCCACCCCAGCCCCATCCGCACCGCGGTCAGACTCCCGCCGTCGGACTTCTGCAGGCTGATGCCCTGCCCCTTGGACAAATTGACCGACACGCCCGTCCCCTCTCTGTACTGTCCCCGCCCAGCTTTCCGGCGGCCCCTTCGACCCTACGCACGGCGACGGGCCCAGGGCGCGCCGGACCCGCGTTTGTGGCGCTTCTGCAACACACCCGGGCACTGCCGGCCGGCCCCCGTTCACGTGCGGCGATGCCGGGCCGGGGCGGGCGCGGCGGCCGGCCCGGCGGGCGGTCCCGCACCGCCCCGGTACTCCCCCTCAGCTCCGGCCGCCGCCGCCCGTGCCGCTCCGCACGTGCCGTTCCCCCCTACTTCACCCCGGCCTCCCTCATTTGCCGCAGTTCCTTCTTCAGTTCGCTCACCTCGTCGCGCAGCCGGGCGGCGACCTCGAACTGCAGCTCCGCCGCGGCGGCCCGCATCCGCTCCGTCATCTCCTCGATGAGCGCGGCCAGTTCGGCGGCGGGACGGTCCGTCAGGTCCGCAGCAGCCTTGCCGCCCTTGCCCTTCGCGGCCTTCCCGCCGAGCGCCGGTACCGGCGCCTTGCCCTGGGTCTCCTTGGTCTCGGCGCCCTTGCGGTACCCCGTGCCCAGCAGCTCCTGGGTGTCGATCTCCTCGCGGGCGAGGGTGGCGACGATGTCGCCGATCTTCTTGCGGAGCGGCTGCGGGTCGATGCCGTTCTCCTTGTTGTACGCCAGCTGCTTCTCCCGGCGGCGGTTGGTCTCGTCGATGGCCTTCGCCATCGCCGGGGTGACCTTGTCGGCGTACATGTGCACCTGTCCGGAGACATTGCGCGCCGCACGTCCGATCGTCTGGATGAGCGCCGAACCGGACCGCAGGAAGCCCTCCTTGTCGGCGTCCAGAATGGCCACCAGGGAGACCTCGGGCAGGTCAAGGCCCTCCCGCAGCAGGTTGATGCCCACCAGGACGTCGTACTCACCCGATCGCAGCTCCCGCAGCAGCTCCACCCGGCGCAGGGTGTCCACATCGCTGTGCAGATACCGGACCTGGATACCGAGCTCGAGGAAGTAGTCCGTGAGGTCCTCGGCCATCTTCTTGGTGAGGGTGGTGACCAGGATGCGCTCGTCCTTCTCCGTGCGCGTACGGATCTCGTGCACCAGGTCGTCGATCTGTCCGTCGGTGGGCTTGACCACCACTTCCGGGTCGACCAGACCGGTCGGGCGGATGATCTGCTCCACGAAGCCGTCGCCCCGGGAGAGCTCGTACTTCCCGGGGGTCGCGGACAGGTAGACGGTCTGGCCGATGCGCCCCAGGAACTCTTCCCACTTCAGCGGCCGGTTGTCCATGGCCGACGGCAGCCGGAAACCGTGCTCGACGAGGGTGCGCTTGCGCGAGGCATCGCCCTCGTACATGGCACCGATCTGCGGGACCGTGACATGCGACTCGTCGATGACCAGCAGGAAGTCGTCCGGGAAGTAGTCGAGGAGGGTGTTGGGCGCGGAGCCGGGCTCGCGGCCGTCCATGTGCATCGAGTAGTTCTCGATGCCCGAGCAGGAGCCGATCTGACGCATCATCTCGATGTCGTAGGTGGTGCGCATCCGCAGCCGCTGGGCCTCCAGATGCTTGCCCTGCTTCTCCATCGTGGCGAGGCTGTCCGCCAGCTCGGCCTCGATCCCGGCGATCGCCCGCTCCATGCGCTCCGGGCCCGCGATGTAGTGGCTGGCCGGGAAGACGTACAGCTCCCGGTCCTCGCTGATGACCTCGCCGGTGAGCGGATGGAGGGTGGACAGCGCCTCGATCTCGTCGCCGAACATCTCGATCCGCACGGCCAGCTCTTCGTACACCGGGAAGATCTCGATGGTGTCGCCGCGCACCCGGAAGGTGCCACGGGTGAAGGCGACGTCGTTGCGGGTGTACTGGATGTCGACGAAGCGGCGCAGCAGCGCGTCGCGGTCGAATTCGTCGCCGACCTTCAGCGGCACCATCCGGTCGACGTACTCCTGCGGCGTACCGAGGCCGTAGATGCAGGACACCGAGGCGACCACGACGACATCACGCCGGGTGAGCAGCGAATTCGTCGCGGAGTGCCGCAGCCGTTCGACCTCCTCGTTGATGGAGGAGTCCTTCTCGATGTACGTATCGGACTGCGGGACGTACGCCTCGGGCTGGTAGTAGTCGTAGTAGGAGACGAAGTACTCGACGGCGTTGTTCGGCAGCAGCTCGCGGAATTCGTTGGCGAGCTGGGCCGCGAGGGTCTTGTTGGGCGCCATGACGAGCGTCGGGCGCTGCAGCTTCTCGATCATCCACGCGGTGGTCGCCGACTTGCCGGTGCCGGTCGCACCGAGCAGGACGACGTCCTTTTCACCCCCGCGGATACGCCGGTCGAGTTCGGCGATGGCCGCGGGCTGGTCGCCGTTGGGCTGGTAGGGGCTGACGACCTCGAAGGGCGCCACCGTGCGTTCGATGTTTGATACGGGCCGCATGGCATCCACCGTACGACTCGGCACTGACAATCGACGTGACCAGCGCTCTGACCTGCGGTTTCGAGGGCCGTGACGGGGTCGTTTCCCGGGCGCCGGGCGGGGCGGGGCGGGGCGGGGCGGCAGGAGCGGCCGGCCGGTGGGCGGACGGGCCGGTGGGCGGACGGGCCGGTGCGCCGCACCGGAGCGCGGGACACCGCGGACCGGTCGGGGCCCTCGCGCGCAGGAGACGCGCGGAACACGTGCGGAACACGTGGGGCACCCGGGACACGCGGGAAAGCGGCCCTGCTCCCCTCCGCGGCCGGGTTCCAGGTCCGGTCCGGTGCCGCGGCCCGTGAGCGCGACGCGCCCACGCACGGAGCCGGCCCGGCTGACCGCCCCGCGAGGTGTTCGACCAAAACCGTTCAGGCGCACGACGGGTGACGCATCATCGGTCAAGATGCGCGGATGCCGAGGCTCCGGCAAGTTGGACGGCGTCGGGGCGTACGTCTGTGGCACGGCCCATCCGGGCATCCTGCAACTGCGTGTCGCTCCGCACCGGAAAACCGGCCACTCCCCGTTCAGCGCCCGGCCACCACACGACCGCCTCCCGCTACGGCACAGCTGCGAGCCTCTGCCCGTCCGACCCGGTTCACGTCACTTCACGTCAGCTCACGTCCACGACGTCACGAGGAGTCCGTATGCGTATTCGCCCCGTCGCCACCGTTGCCGCCGGTGCGCTCATGGGTCTGTCCGCGCTCGCCCTCTCCACAACCGTCGCCCAGGCCGCACCGGACGGACGCGCTCCGGTGACGATCGCTCACCGCGGCGCCTCGACGTACGCGCCCGAGAACACCCTCGCCTCGATCGACGCGGCCGACCGGCTGGGCTTCGAGTGGGTCGAGAACGACGTCCAGCGCACCAAGGACGGCGAGCTGGTCATCCTCCACGACAACTCGCTCGCCCGGACGACCAACGTCGAGCAGGTCTTTCCCGGCCGCTCCCCGTGGAACGTATCGGACTTCACGCTCCGCGAGATCGAGAAGCTGGACGCGGGCAGCTGGTTCGGACGGAAGTTCCGCGGGGAGCGGGTGCCGACCCTCGAGGACTACATGGACGAGGTCGAGCACAACGACCAGAGCCTGCTGATGGAGCTGAAATCGCCGGAGCTCTACCCCGGCATCGAGCGGCAGACCCTCAACGAGCTGCGCCGCGCGGGCTGGCTGGACAAGGGGCACGTCAAGGGCCGTCTGATCATCCAGAGCTTCAATGCCGACGCCCTCAAGACCGTGCACCGCCTGCGGCCGGACCTCACGACGGGCTTCCTCGGCAACCCGTCCGTCGCCGACCTCCCGAAGTTCGCGAGGTACTGCGATCAGATCAACCCCGTCCACACGGCGGTCACCCCGGAGTACGTCGCCGCCGTGCACGGCCTGAAGGGCCCGCACCGCCGGCCGCTGGACCTGTACACCTGGACCGTCGACGACGCGGCAACCGCGGTCAAGGTCGCCGGTCTGGGCGTCGACGGCATCATCACCAACAAGCCCGACGTGGTGCGCGACGCGGTGGGCGGCGACGACGACTGAGCCGGATCCGGAGGCGGCGGGGAGCGGGCTCAGGGCGGCAGCCGGTCCGTTCCCCGCGGCATTGTCAGTGGTGCGTCCTACCCTGATCAGGTGACGAATTCCGAGCAGGCTCCGCGCCCGGAGGGGCCGCCTCACACCGCACCGGAGGCAGGGACGGCGGCCCGGCGCGACTGGGCCCAGGCGCGGCTGGAGACCCCGATCGGCCCGCTGCTGCTCGCCGCGACCCGGGAGGGCCTGGTCCGTGTCGTCTTCCATGCCGACGGGCGGACGGCCCGCCGGGAGCTGACCCGTCTGGAGCAGTTCTTCGGCGGGCCGCCGACGGCCGCGGTGCCTCATCTGGCGACGGCCACGGCCGAGCTCACCGCCTATTTCGCCGGAGAGCTGCGGTCCTTCACCGTCCCGCTGGACTGGTCGCAGTCCGCCGGCTTCACCGCCCGGGTCCTGCGGGCCCTGGCCTCCGGGGTCCCCTATGGCGACGTCGTCGGCTATCAGGACCTCGCCGACCGGGTCGGGGAACCGGGTGCCGCCCGCGCGGTGGGCGCCGCGATGGGCGCCAATCCGCTTCCGGTCGTCGTCCCCTGCCATCGTGTCGTCGCCAGTGACGGCGGCATCGGCGGCTTCGGCGGTGGTCTGGAGACCAAGCGTCTGCTGCTGGCCCTCGAAGGGGTGCTGCCCGCTCCGCTCTTCTGATCGTGACCGTCGTCCGCCCTCGCCGAGGCCGGCTCCTGCGAAGGGCAGCCCATGTCCCGTCAGATCGCTCTGCTCCGCGGCATCAATGTCGGCGGCCACAACTCCTTTCCCAAGGCGAAGCAGCTGGAGCTCGCCGAGTCCCTGGGCTTCGGCGAGGTCTCGGTGCTCCTGCAGACCGGCAACATCGTCTTCGCCGACCCCGGTATGCCACCGCAGGAGACGGCCCGGATGCTCCACGACCGGATCGCCGCCGAACTCGGCCTGACGGTGCCGGTCGTCGTCCGGACCCGCGACGAGCTGGCCGCCGCCGTCGCCGCGAATCCGTTTCCGCAGGCCGTGGCGGATCCCAAGAGCCTGCATGTCACGTTCCTGTCGGCGGTGCCGGCCGACACCTCCCGGCTGGACGGACTCGACCCGGCCGCGTTCACGCCCGATCAGTACCGGCTGACCGGACGCGAACTGTATCTGTGGTGCCCCGGCGGCATCGGCCGCTCCAAGCTCGCCGCGGTGGTGAGCCGTGCCCGGCTCGGGGTGACGGCGACGGCCCGCAACTGGAACACCGTCACCAAGCTCCTGGCCCTGGCCGACGCCTGAGCCCCGCAGCCGCTCCCCGGAGTCCGGCGCCCCGGGGCTGTGCGCCCCGGAGCTCAGACGTCCGGAGTCCCGCCGTCAGCGCCAGCCGTAGCGCTCGCGCAGCCGGTTGACGACCAGGTTGAAGCGGCCCCGGTCCAGCGCGCAGGCCTCGCGCCGCATCCCGGCCGGGTGCACGCGCAGCACCCGGTCCACGGCCACCCACGAGTCGCGCCCCGCGCGGTCCCAGGGGCCGGCCCCGAGCGGGACCCACTCCCGGTCGTTCTGGTGCCGCTTGCTGGACAGCTGCACGGCCAGCAGCGTTCCGCCCCTCTCGCGGGCGACGACCAGCACGGGGCGGTCCTTGCCCCGGCCGTCGTTCTCCTCGTAGGGCACCCAGGTCCACACGATCTCGCCGGGGTCCGGGTCGCCGTCGGGGTCGGGCGCATAGGTCATCGTCACGGTGCCGACGGACTGCGGACGGGCTTCCACGGTCGCGGTGGGCCCCTGACTGCCGGGCAGCACGGCGGACTCGTCGGATGCATTGAATGAAGTGGTCACTCCGTCACGCTAACCGCCGCCGCCGGCGCAGTGATCAGCGGTCCGCCGGCAGCGGTCCGGGATCGGTTGTCAGTGGTCGGCCGTACGGTTTTTCCCAGGGCATTTTCCCACGAAGGGGGCGGTCGTGAGGGCCGGGGACGCAGGCCGTGCGCGGACGTTCAGAGCGGGCCGCTCCAGGCCGGCCGGCGGGGGTCGTCGGCCCGTACGACCACGTCCGCCACCTCCTCGGGCCGCGTCTCGGCCTCGTAGCGCGCGAACGCGGGCAGGGTCCAGCGCTCGTCCTGCGGGGTGCGGCGGGCGAGCGCGGCCGGAGACAGCTTCAGATGCACGGAGAGATCGAAGGGGAACCAGTGGCCGAGCAGCAGAGGGCCGTGCAGCAGCAGGACGCCGCCGGGCGGCAGCTCCACGTACGCGCTGCGCGTCGCCCGGTCCGCCGCGGGGTCCCACAGGTCGGGCAGCACCCGCCCGGTGCCGCCCGCGTCCAGCGGCTGGAACACCTCGCGCCACAGGGCCTGCCGGTCGAACCACTCGTCGTGGTAGGCGTCGGGATCCTCACGGCCGTATTCCAGCCGCAGCGAGGCGGGGCGCAGAAAACCGAAGGTGCCGGCCCGGTGCACCGCCCGCCCCCGGATCCGCAGCGCCTCGGCGAGCCGCCCGGCCAGCTCGCCCGGCGCGGCCGCGGGCGCCCCGTCGAGGGCCACCCGCAGCCAGGGGCTCCCGTCCTTCGCCGGTATCGTGACGATGCGCTCGGCGAGCGCGTCGGTGAGCCGTTCCCAGGTGATCGCTTCGAGCCGCACCCCGCCATTGTGCCCGGCGGCCCGGCGCGGGACGCCGCGCGGCCGGCGGCCGGTCGCCGCCGCTCAGGCCTGGTCCGCGGACGGCCGGGCCGCGCCGTGGCGGCTCAGTTCGGCCGCCGCCTCCTTCGTCGCCTCGATGACGCCGTCGGGGGCCACCGGCATCTCGGACTTGAGCTTGAGGAGCAGCACCGCTCCCATGATGGAGCCGTCCCACATGATCGGCGCCGCACAGGAGTTCCAGCCGGCCATGCACTCCTCGTACCCGAGGGCGTGTCCGAGGTCGCGCACCTCGGCCAGGGACTCCACCAGCGCCTCGTTGTCCCGGTAGACACCGGGTCCCGCCTGGTCGGGGACGGGTTCGGCCAGCACCCGCTGCTGCAGCACCTCCGGCAGGTAGGCGAGGATCGTCCGCCCGGAGGCACCGGTGCGCAGCGACCGCGTCACGGACAGTACATCGCGCGGCGTCATCCCCAGCTCCGCGAGGTCGGAGTCGCCAACGGCCATGTCGACGCACTGTCGTTGCGCGCCGGAGAACGGCGCCACCATGTAGAGGAACGCCAGCCCGTCGTCGGTGGCCGCCCGCAGTTCGCTCAGCACGGTCTGCGAGGCCGCGCCGTCGAGGCGGTGGTCGAGCGCGGTGAAGGCCAGCTGGGCCGCCGAGGTGCACAGCCGGTAGAGGCCGCGGTCCACCCGTTCGAAGATGCGCTGGTAGATGCCGGACTGCAGGATGCGGTAGACGACGGAGTCGTCCAGGCCGGTGAACTCCGCGATCTCACCGGGGCCGTGGGCGGATCCGCCCAGTTCGGCGAAGGCCGTCTGGACGAGGAAGACCCGCTCGGCATGGCCGGATCCCGATGCCCGGGAGCCCGTGGACGACGCGCCCTTGGCTGCCTGGCGCGCCTTCTTGGCAGGGCCCGCGGAACGCGGCGCCGTGCCGGTGGCGGGCACGGCGGCCGAGTCCGACGCCCCCGTGGCTGCGGTGCTGTTGCCCATCGTGTGCTCTCTCCCCTGGCAGTGGTTGGCGCCCGAAGGCGTACGGCAGGTGCGCCGCGGGCCGGTGCTCCCGCCGGCCGCGCCTTCCCGCGGCCGGTCCCGGGGCCCGCTTCCGCAGGCGTGGTGCCCGTCCGGCACCCCGGGTCACCCGGATTACCGGGCGATGTCGAGGGCCAGTTTTCCGGTCGGGGTGCGGGCGGCCAGATCGTGGTGTGCCCGTGCCGCCTCGCCGAGCGCATAGGCGGTGCCGGTGAGCGGCTTGAGGGTGCCGTCGGCGACCGCGTCGAACAGCGCCCGCATGGACGTCGGCAGGGCCGTACGGTCCGCGTAGAGCTGCGGCAGCCAGAAGCCGGAGACGGTGATGCTCCGCGCCATCAGCTCCCGGGTGGGCACGCTCGCCAGGTCGCCGCCGGCGAACCCGTAGACGGCGAGGCGGCCGCGCGGCGCGACGGCGGCGAGGGTCCGCTCGAAGGTGAGCCCGCCGGTCATCTCCAGCGCCGCCGCGACCGGTCCGCCGGCCGCGTCCAGGATGCGCTCGGTCAGGTCCTCGGCGGTCGAGTCGACCACCGCGTGGGCGCCCAGTTCCTCGGCCAGTTTGCGCTTTTCCGGGGAGCCCGCGAGGCCGATGACCCTGGCCCCGGCATGCGCGGCGAGCTGGACGGCCAGCGAACCGACGCCGCCCGCCGCGGCCGGTACGACGACGGTCTCGCCCTCGGTGAGGCGCAGCGAGGTGAACAGCAGATGCCAGGCGCTGTTGCCCTGCAGTGCCAGCGCAACGGCCTGTGCGTCGCTGATGGCGTCGGGGACGTCCCAGGTCACGCGGCGGTGCAGCAGCGTCCGCTCCGCGTATCCGCCGCCGCGGCACAGCCCGACGACGCGCCGTCCGCCGTCCACCGTCCCCACGACCTCGTTCCCGGGTACGTACGGCAGCTCGACGGGTGCGAGATAGGAGTCCCCGCGGACGTGCACATCCGCGTAGTTGATGCCGGCCAGGGACACCTCGACCAGCGAGTGGCCGGCGCGGGGCGCGGGCTCGGGAACGTCCTCGAGCCGCAGCACGTCCGGGCCGCCGAATTCTCGCATCACAATCGCGCGCACGACTCTCCCTCGGGTTCTCCAGTCCGGTGCCCGCACAGGGTAGGCAGGCCCGTCGGCTGTCCGTCGGTACCCGATCATTTCCCGCCAACCTGCGGGGCTCCGCGCGCCGTCATCCCTCCCCGCACGAGATATTCCGGCCCGTCTTTCTCGCGTCGCGAGAAAACGCCGCAGCAGTTTCCGCCCATTGCACCGTTTTGCTGCAGATCTACCCATCGGTATCTCCGGGGTGGCCACCACGCGCCGCTCTCTCCCACCCGGCTGTCGGATGTGATCGCCGCCGCCTACGATCCGGAAGGGTGCCTGCCGTTGACCGGATGTGACGGCTGCGTCCCCCGGGGCAGAGCTCAATCCACGAGGCAGTTGTGCTCGCCCGCCCCACCCGGTGACACGGGCGGGTGGCGGAGGAGGACGTGGCGGTGCGCGGGGCGGCGCGGGCACGGCCTGAGGGGGAATCATGATGGGGAAATCGGGGGGCGGCAGGCCGGCGTTCGCGTCGGCCTGCCGGGACCCACAACGAGCGCAACCGCTTCCACCGGCACCTCTGCGCATGCTGCGGACCGCATCCGCGTCCCTGCCGTTCTCGTTGACGGCTTCGTTCACCGCCGTCACCGACGCCGTCATCGCCGCCGCGCGCCGGCGTTCCCGACCGTATGCGGCAGCGCCCTTTCTGGACGTGGCCCGCACCCGCCGGGGATCCGTGCTCCGCCGCCGAGAAAGGGACTGCCCATGAACGGATCGAGCACGACGAGCAGCAACGGGCTCCAGTTCCACCACCCTTACCTCGCCGTGGTGCTCGGCGGCGGCTTCACGGGCATGCTCGCCGCCGCGGCGCTGTCCCAACACGCCGATGTCATCGTCGTCGAGCGCGACCGGCTGCCCCGGACGCCCGCCCTGCCCACGGATCTTCCGCGGGCCCGGCACGCCCATCTGCTGACGGCGCACGGCGCACGGCTGATCGACGCCCTGCTGCCCGGCAGCCTCGAACGCTGGCTGGCCGAGGGCGCCCGCAGGTTGCCGAAACCGGCGGAGTCCGCCGGCCGGCGGCCGCCGGGCCGGCCGGTCCGGCGGTCACGTGGGGAGCAGCTGATCGCCTGCTCCCGCGATCTGCTCGACCGGGTCGTCCGCCAACAGGCGGCGGCCCTCCCGGGGGTGAGCGTCCTCGACGGAACCGAAGCGGCCGGGCTCACCGGCACCGCGGAACACATCACCGGCGTGCGCGTCCGGGACACCACCACCGGCGCCACGTACCGTCTGGACGCCGACCTCGTCGTCGACGCCACCGGCCGGCACTCCACCACCCGGGACCGGCTGGCCGCGCTGGGGCTGCCCACGGCCCGCGAAGACCGCGCGGACTGCGACATCGTCTCGGCGACCCGTATCTTCCGGGCCCCCGACGGCATGGAGAACTGTCCGGTGCTCACCACCCGTTCGGCGTTCACCACCCCGGCCCCCGGTGCTGTCGTGCCGCGGCGCCCGGTTCCCCGCAAGACCGCGACGCTGATCCCCATCGAGGGCGGGCGCTGGCTGGTCACGCTCACCGGCACCGGGGACGACCGGCCCTCCGAACACGCGGGCCGGTTCGTGCCGTTCGCGCGCCGCACGGGTAACGGCGTCATCGGCGACCTCATCGCGGATGCCGAGCCGCTGAGCGAGGTGCGGCTGTCCCGGGACACCACCAGCCGGCGGCGGCGCTATGAACAACTGCCGTCCTGGCCGACGGGGTTCATCGCCCTCGGCGGTGCCGTGGTCTCGCTCGCCCCCGACTGCGGTCAGGGCCTGGCCCTCGCCGCCCATGGTGCCGCCGTGCTGCGCGGGGCACTGCGGCGGCACGGGATCGACGAGCCGGCGCTCGCCCGGAAGGTGCAGCGGAGCCTCGGACGCCTCGCCCGGGCACCCTGGTCCCTGGCCACCGGCACGGTGCTCCCCTCCCCCGCCGCCGGCCGGCCCGCCGTCAGCCGCGCCTACCTCGATGTCGTCACGCCCTTCGCTCCGACGGCCCCGGTCCTGCGCCCCTTCGCCGTACTCGGTCTGCTCCGGAACACGGCACGGACCGGACCGGCGGCAAGTGGTGCGGCGGGCGGGCCGGTCTCGCCGCAGGCGCTCCCGCCCCCGCGGCCCGCGGCGGCCGGTCCCGCGCCGTCCGCCGCCCCGCTTCCCCCGGCAGCGGCCGGTGCCGCGTCCGCCCTCGCGGCGACGCCCGCGACCACGCTCTCCGCCGCGTCGTCCGCCCCGGGCCAGCCGTCGGCACCGCCCCCCGGCTCACCGACCACCGCGAAACGCCTCCCGCGCCTCGGCTTCCGCCCGACCGCCCTGCGCCGTATCGGCGGGGCCGGCCGGCGGAAACCGGCGGACGGCTGAGGCCTGCACCGCTTGTCCGACGCGCCGCTGGTGCCGGGGCAGCCTCCGCCGCCCCGGCAACGGGTCACGGGGCACCGGTCGTGGAGGCCTCCTGGGAGGGTGCCGGCAGCCCCAGGAGGCGGTGGGCGAGGGCGAGCGGTGCATGGGAACTGCGGGGCGGGGCGGTGGCCTTGGTCCGGTGGGCGGGGAGGCGTTCGACGGTCGTGGTGCCGGTGTCGGATTCCAGGGCCGGCGCGTAGCCCGCGGCACGCAGCGCGTCCAGAGTGGCGGCCGGCGGCCGGCTGCTGACCAGGACGGTCGGGGCGATGCCCCGGAGCCCGAGGTCACGCAGGTCACGGTGCGCGGCAAGCTCGTCGACCAGCGCCTCGTCGTCGGAGCGGATGCAGCAGGCGGCGGACAGGACACGCATCCGGCCGTGGGAGCGGGCGGCGTTCCGGACGAGGTAGCCGAGCGGTTGCGGCAGGGTGCCGGTCGTCGAGGCGCGGGCGAGGTCGTCGAGGAGGGTTTCGGCGCGGTGCCCGGCGTCCAGCGCACGGCGTACGGAGCGGGGGGTGAACCGCCAGGTCACGGCGTGGCCTTCGGATTCCCGGTCGGCCGCGGCGGTGAGCAGTGCCTGCAGCGCGGCGGTGGGCCGGCCGGGCACGACGGCGGTCAGGTCGGCCTGGAAGTGGGCCTGTTCGAGGAGCGGGGGGAGCAGATCGCCCAGCGGCTCGTCGAGGGAGCGCGGGTCGGCGAGCAGCGCCCGGCCGAGGGGGGTGAGGGTGCCGTGGGCGACCAGTCCCAGGCAGGCGGCCTCGTGGAGGGTGGGCGGCGCGTTCACCGGCCATCGGCTGGCGGGTGACAGCGAGGGGGCGATGCCAGTCAGCGGCATCGAGCAGGTCCTCCCACGGGGTGCGGGTGCCCGTCTCCTGCCGTGGGGGCTCCGTGAACGGCAACGGCGGGAGAGGGGGTCCCCCGTCGACGGGGACTGCGGCCAGGGCGGCGAGGAGCGCGTGCCGGAGGGCGGGGGCGTGCCGGTCGTGGCCACGGACCAGCGCGGTCGGGGTCTCGCCGGACGGGGTGTGGGTGGGGATGTCCCACAGTCCCCACCAGGCGGCCAGGAGCGGGGCGAGGCGGGCGCCGGGCGGGCGGGCGAGCCAGTCGTCGTAGGCGCCGGTGGGCAGTGCGGTGATGCCGGACGGGCTGCGGGTCAGCGCGATCAGGTCGGCTGCCAGCGCGAGGTCGAGGAGGAGGCGGGTGTGCGGTTCGGTGGCGCCGGCCGCCTTGGCCAGCCGCTTGATCTCCCGTACGGCCAGCCCGCCGGACTTGCGCAGCGCGGCGGGCTGCGTCGCCAGGGCGGCCAGCAGCCGGTCGAGGGTGGCGGCGAGGGTCGCCGCGGCGGCCCGGGATTCGTCGTGCGGTGAGGTCGGGGGGACGGTGGCGGCGGGCGCTCCGGGGGCGGTGCTCTCCGGCGCGGGCTGCGGGGCGTGCGCGAGGAACGGGCCGAGGTCGTGGGCGGCGAGGAGCTGCGGGGCGCGCGGCGGCACGACGATCGTGCCGTCCTCGGCCGGCGCGGCGAGTCCGTCGTCGCAGAGCCGGCGCAGTGCGGATTCGGCGGCGGTGCGCGCGGGGCCGGGTGCGGCGGCCCCGAGGGCGGCGTAGACGTCTTCGGGCGGGACGGGTTCGGTGGCCAGATGCGCGAAGGACAGCTGGTGCGCCATCAGGGACTGGTAGTCGGCGCCCGGGGCCGGGGCGGCGGGGCCGGGGGCGTCCCGCCCGGCCCGCTCCTGGCTGATGCGGGCGGTGGTGGCGAGCACCTGGAGCCGGGGGTGGTCGAGGTGCAGCACGAGGTGGTGGAGGGTTTCGTAGGACCACAACGCCTGGGCCAGGCCGCGCAGTTCGGTGGGGGCGGGCCGGCGGGCGAGCGGTTCGGCGTGCCGGGTGAGGAGCGCGGCGAGCTGCTCGGGGGTGCGCCGGGCGAGGGATCGGGTGACAGCATCGAGACCTTCCACGGCGTCGAGGTTAGTCATCGCGCGAGCAGCGTGGTGAGGGCGCCCACGGGGTCGGGGTCCGCGGGGCCGGTGGGCCACCAGTCCTCGGCGCCCGGCTCGGATTCGTACGGATACCAGCGGTGGTCGTGGCCGAAACGGAGCTGGATGCCGCGCTCGGCGTCCGTGAGGTGGTTGTGGCGCGGGCGCAGGGCCGGGAGGTCCGCGGCGAGGAGGGCGCTGCGGGCCCGGTCGAAGTCGCCGGCCGGCGGGTTCCAGGCGGCTTCGAGGAGGGCGAGGCCTTCGCGGCCGCCCTGCCGCCAGGCGGCGACGGAGCGGGCCACGTCCGTGGTCGTCCGGCCGGTTGCCGCGGCGAGGTCGCGGTAGAGGGCCCGGGTGGCGGACGTCAGGCCGGCGGTGGGATGGGCGGTGGCCGCCAGGCGGACGGCGTCCTCCCATACGGGCAGCGCCGGGAAGGGGCTGGGGACGAGCGGCCGCCCGCCCCCGGAATACCGCCCGTCCTCGGGGCGCCGCCCATCGCCGGGCCCTGCGGATCCGGCGGCGGACACGCAGGCATGGGCACGGGCCGCGGCGTCGGCCGCCAGGAATTCGAGGGCCGCGGGGTCGAAGGGGAGGTGGTCGGCGTCCGGAAGGGCCGGCGGGTGGCCGGGCCGGGAGGGGGCCGGCAGTGGCGGAGGGAGCGGCGGGCGGGGACGGTCGGCGAGCGCCGCCCTGGCGAGCACACCGGGGAGAGCCCGCGGCCCGCCCGCTGCCGCGGGCTCCCCGGAGGCCGCGTCGGTGGCCGCCGCGGCGCTCGCTGCGGTGCCGGTGTGGGGGGTTCCGCCCAGGGGCGCGGGGCGGTGCGGGGGCGGCCGGTGGGTGGCGGGCCGGTGGGCGCGCGCCTCGCGGGCGGTGAGGGCGGCGTTGCGGTGGGAGAGCGCGTCGAGGAGTTCGCGTTCACCGCGGCCGCGCATCAGCAGCAGGACGAACGGGTCGGCGTCCAGGAGGCGGGCGACCTGGAAGCAGAGCGCGGCGGCGTGCTTGCAGGGCCTGCCGTGGTCGGGGCAGGAGCACCGGGGGACGAGGTCGCCCGGCCCCGGCAGAAGGCGCGCCCCGCCGTCGGCCAGGGCTTGGGGCAGCTTCTTGGCCAGCAGGGCGGTGAGCTGTCCGGGCTCCGCGGCGACGGCGTTCAGGAGTCCGTCCCACTCCTGGTCGGTGAGGGTGTTGAGGCGGATTTCCGCGCTGTAGGGGCGGGGTCTGCTGCCGCGTACGGTGGCGACGATGCGGCCCGGGGTGACGTTGATGGTGTCGACATGGCCGTCGCGGGCGTAGGTCCGGCCGCGGGCGAGCCGGGCGCTGTCGAGGGCCGTGGTCTCCAGCGCGTCCAGCCAGGCGCTGCCCCACCAGGATTCGGCGAACAGCCCGCGGGCTCCGGTCCGGGCCGGGAGGGGCGGGAAGGTGCGCGAGCGGTCCGCGCGGGCCAGCCGGTCCGCGGCGGCGGCGCGCCCGGAGGCGGGGCGGGGGGTCATCCGGGCCTCCTGAGGGAGACGAGGTCGGCCAGTTCGGCATCGGACAGTTCGGTGAGCGCACTCTCGCCACCGGAGAGCACCGCGTCGGCGAGCGCCCTTTTGGCACTGAGGAGTTGGGCGATGTTGTCCTCGACCGTGCCCTCGGCGATCAGCCGGTGGACCTGGACGGGCCGGGTCTGGCCGATGCGGTAGGCCCGGTCGGTGGCCTGCTCCTCCACCGCCGGATTCCACCAGCGGTCGTAGTGGATCACGTGTCCCGCACGGGTCAGATTCAGGCCGGTGCCGGCCGCCTTCAGGGAGAGCAGGAAGACCGGGGCGTGGCCCGACTGGAAGCGGTCGACCATCTTCTCCCGTTCGGCGACGGGGGTGCCGCCGTGCAGGAGCTGTACCGGGATGCCCCGGTGGGTCAGGTGGTGTTCGAGCAGCCGCGCCATGCCCACGTACTGGGTGAAGACCAGGGTGGCGCCGCCCTCGGCGAGGATGGTGCCCAGGAGTTCGTCGAGGAGTTCGAGCTTCCCGGAACGCGCGGCGAGACCGGGCGCGGCCTCCTTGAGGTACTGCGCGGGGTGGTTGCAGATCTGCTTGAGGGCGGTGAGCAGCTTCATGACCAGGCCGCGGCGGGCGATGCCCTCGGCGTTCTCGATCCGGGAAAGGGTCTCGCGGACGACGGCCCGGTACAGCGCGGCCTGTTCGCGTCCCAGCGCCACCGGGTGGTCCGTCTCGGTCTTGGGCGGCAGTTCCGGGACGATGCCCGGATCGGACTTCTTACGGCGCAGGACGAACGGGCGCACCAGCCTGGCCAGCCGCTCGGCCGCCCGCGCGTCCTCGCCGCCCTCGACCTCCCGGGCGTGCAGCGCACGGAACGTCTTGAGGGAGCCGAGGAGTCCGGGGGTCGTCCAGTCGAGGAGAGCCCACAGCTCGGAGAGGTTGTTCTCCACGGGCGTGCCGGTGAGGGCGATCCGGGCAGGTGCCGTGATACTGCGCAGTGCCTTGGCCGTCGAGGAACGCGGATTCTTCACGTGCTGGGCCTCATCGGCGACGATCCAGGCCCACGGGTGTCCGGCCAGTTGGGGGGCGCTGCTGCGCATCGTCCCGTACGTCGTCAGCACGAAGCCGCCCGCCAGGCCGTCGAGGCTGCGGCCGGTGCCGTGGAAGCGGCGTACGGGAAGACCGGGGGCGAAGCGTTCGATCTCGCGCTGCCAGTTGCCGAGCAGGGAGGCCGGGCAGACGACGAGGACCGGTGCGGCGGGCCGGCGGTGCAGATGGAGCGCGATGACGGTGAGGGTCTTGCCCAGGCCCATGTCGTCGGCGAGGCAACCGCCGAGGCCGAGGGAGGTCATGGTGTCGAGCCAGGCCATGCCCCGTAGTTGGTAGTCACGGAGGGTGGCCCGCAGTCCCGGCGGCTGGGGCAGGGGCCGGGCCTCGGCGGTGAGCCGGGCGCGCAGCGCGGCGAGGGCGCCCTCGGGCACCACGTCGACCTCCTCGCCGTCCACCTCGGCGGTGCCGTCGAGTGTCGTGGCCAGGGCCTCGGCCGGGTCCAGGTAGCCCAGTTCGCGTTTGCGGGCCTTGCGGACGAGCGCCGGGTCGACCAGGACCCACTGGTCGCGCAGCCGGACGACGGGGCGGTGCGCCTCGGCGAGGGCGTCCATCTCCGCCTCGCTCAGCGGCACCCCGTCCATCGCCACCTGCCAGCGGAACTGCAGGAGTTCACGGGTGTCGAAGAAGCCGAAGCCGTCGGCGGCGGAGCCCGGCGCCGGGCGCAGCACCGCCGTCGCGGTCAGGCCGCGGGCCAGCTCCCTGGGCCAGTGGACGGTCACTCCCGCGGCGCCCAGGCGGGGTGCGGCCTCCCCCAGCAGCGCGTACAACTCGTCCTCGCTGAGCGCCAGTACGTCGGGAACGGGCTGCTCCAGTAGGCGGGTGAGCGGGGGCCAGATACGGGCGGCGCGCCGCAGGGCGAGCAGGGTGTCGACACGGGAGCGCGGCCCGAAATGTGCGGGCTCCTCGCCGTCCCACAGCTCGCGGGCGTCCGTCACCAGGGTGGGGTCGGTGAGGCTGTGCACCTGGAGGACGGCGGCCGCCGCACTGCGCTCTTCGGCTCCGCCCGCCCCGCTCTCCTGCCCCCGGTCGAAGAGCTTGTGCGGGGCGAGATCGAGGCGCAGGGAGAGGCGTACCCCCGCGTCGGCACCGGCCGCGACCTCGGCGGCCCAGTCCCGGGCGCCGGGAAGGTGCTGGGGCTCGGTCGCGGCGAACGGGGCACCGGCGACCAGCCCGGCGGCAGGGGTACGCGGCAGCGCGTCGGCGACCGCGTCCACGTAGAGCCGTACCAGGGCCGCCGGGTCGTACACCTGGAGCGGGCGGCTGCCGGCGATCGGCACGGCGTGGGCCTCGGCGGGCATGGCGGCGGCGATGGCCCGGAGATGCGCGATGTCGTCGGGGTCCAGCGGCCCGGCGCGCCAGGCGTCGGCGTCCTCGGCGGTCAGCCCGGGAAGCAGCCTGCCGCGGGCGGCGAGATGCAGCGCATGCAGGGTGGCCGCGCCCCAGCAGGCGGCGGCCGGGTGGGCGGCCGGGTCGTGCCGGGCACGGACCAGCAGGGGGACGGCCTCGGCCAGGGAGAGCAGCACGGCGGGGACCGTGCGGCTACGGGCGCCGTTCCCATGGCGGCGGACGACGGTCAGCTGCCCCGGCCTGACGGCCCCGTCGCCGCCCGGCGCGGCCCCGCCGTCCTCCCCGGTTCCGGCGTCCCCGGTTCCGACGTCCGGGAGGGGGCCGCCATCGGGCCGCCACAGAGCGATCGTCCCGGCGCGCGGCGGCCGGCCGGGCAGGGCGGGCAGGAAGACCGCGGCGCAGCGAGCCGGCACAGCGCCGGTTCCCCCGCTCTCGCCCGCGCCCTCGGGCCCGGCCGCGGACGGGCCCGAGGGCGGCCGGGCCTCCCCTGCCGCCTCCCTCCGCCTGGTCATGCCCTTCCTCACTGCTCGTTCGTTCACTGCACGGTCGCGCACCGCGTGGTCGTGCCCGGCTTGATCATTCGCTGCGTCGTCGTGCACGGCTCGATCGGGCACCGCGTGGTCGTTCCACCCGGGCCGCGGTGCTCGCGGAACCTGCCGCGAACGGCCCGGTCCGGCGCCCCCGACCTGCGAGTCTACGGTCGCACGCACCACGTCTTCCGCTTCCCTCCCCAGCGTTCACACCTCCCTCGGAGCGCCGGGCACCGCAGCCCCGGCCGCGTGCAGTGAGCGCACGGCGCTTCTCGTCCCGCCGCGGTCCCGGCCCTTCCCGGTCGATGGAAGCAGACAGCACTGACAATGCGTCCCGACCAGGCCCTCCGCGCGCGGGCCGGGGGTTATCCACAGGCCCGCGGAATCTCTCTCACCCTCGGCCCGAAATCCGCTACGGTGAGCCACATCATCACTCTCAGTAATCAACCCGCGTCGATGAGGAGCACGACATGCACCTCCCCACGCCCGAACAATCCGCCGCGGCGGAGGCCTTTCCGACCGGCGCACATCTGGTGATCCAGGCCGGCGCCGGGACCGGCAAGACCACCACCCTCGCGATGCTCGCCCGCACCGCGCGGCGGCAGGGCCGATCAGGCCGCTACATCGCCTTCAACAGAGCGGTCGCGCGCCATGCCGCGCGGACCTTCCCCGCCGAGGTGTCCTGCGGAACCGCCCACTCCCTCGCCTACACCGCCGTGGGCAAGCGCTTCCAGGCACGTATGAACGCCCCCCGGCGCGCCGGATGGCGCACGGGCGCCGCCCTGGGCATCGACGAGGACATGACCGTCCCCCTCGGCGCACGCAAGGTGACCCACAAGGCGCTCTCCTACACGGTCCTGCGCACCGTCACCCGCTTCTGCCAGTCGGCCGACCAGGAGATCGCGCCCCATCACGTCCCACTGCCGCGCGGAGCCGAATCCGCGCCGCTGCACGCACAACTCGCCGCTCTCGTCCTGCCCTACGCGCGCAAGGCCTGGGCCGACCTGCAGCATCCGGACCACGGCGTCGTCCGCTTCGAGCACGACCACTACCTCAAGATGTGGGCGCTGAGCGAGCCCGTCATCCCGGTGGATTTCCTGCTCCTGGACGAGGCGCAGGACACCAGCCCCGTGGTCGAGCAGGTCTTCACGGCCCAGCGCGACCACGCACAACTGGTGCTGGTAGGAGACTCGGCCCAGGCCATCTACGGCTGGCGCGGCGCCCGCGACGTCATGACCGGGTTCGACGGCAGACAGCTCAGCCTCTCCCGGTCGTTCCGCTTCGGCCCGGCTCTTGCGGCCGAGGCCAACCGCTGGCTCACCATCACCGGCGCCCCGATCCGGCTCACCGGATCGCCCTGCCGGGAGACGGAGTTACGCAGGGTTCCCGTGCCGGAGGCGATCCTGTGCCGGACGAATGTGGGAGCGATGGCGGAGGTCATCGGGCAGCTGGAGGCGGGCCGCCGGGTCGCCCTCGCCGGCGGCGGCCAAGCACTGAGCGCCCTCGCCCGCGCCGCGTACGACCTCGAGGCCGGCCGCCGCACCGGCCACCCCGAGCTGATGCTTTTCGAGACCTGGGCCGAACTGCGCGAGTACGCGGAGTCCGACCCGGCCGGACACGATCTGCTCCCCTTGGCGGAACTCGTCGACGCACACGGCACGGAGGCGCTGCTGCGCGCCCTGGATCAGCTCTCACCCGAGGACTCCGCCGAGGTGACGGTGTCGACGGCACACCGGGCCAAGGGCCGGGAGTGGGCAAGCGTGCGCATCGCGGACGATTTCACGGGGCCCGACGACCTCGACGAGCCGGGCGAGGACGGGACCCCGCTGCCCGGCCCGGTCGACCTCGACGAGGCGCGCCTGGCCTACGTGGCCGTGACCCGCGCCCGCTCGCTGCTCGACATCGGCGGACTGTCCTGGATCAACAGCCACCCCGCCGGCGACCCGCCCCCTGCCCCGCTCCCCGGCCCGTGCCCCACCGCAGGAGAGCCCGCCGGACAGCCGGCGGAGGGGGCGGAAAGCACAGCGCACAGCAGGGAAAGAGGTGCCGGAGACAGGTGACGGGCAGGCCGATCGGGAGGATCCTGGAGGTGGGAGATGGGTGCCGATGCGTACGGGAAATGAGCCCCTTCAGGCACGCAGCCCGCTGAGAATCCGCTGCGGACTGGCGCTGTGGGGGTTGCTGTGGGCGATCGCCGGAACCGTGGCCTTCATCGATACCGGGCGACCTGAGTGGGCGGCGGCCTGTGCCGCACTGGCCCTGGTGGCGGCCACCGACCTGGCCGTGGTGATCCGCCACATCCACCAGGGACCGCACTACCAGCCGGGAAGGGACATACCGCCGTACGCCCCCGACCGAGGGCGCAACGACGCGTTCGGCATACGGAGCGGCCCGGGGCGGAGACGGGATCGCAGACCGTAGCCACCGCGACGCGGGACGCGACGTCACGCTTGCGGCGAAGGCGGGGCGCCGCGTCGGCCGCGATCGGCGCGGACGGCGTGGACAGTGCGGCGGGTCGCGGACGGCGCGACTACTCCGGACCGGCGTCCGGGTGTCCCCGGTCATGGGCGCCGTTGCCGCCACCGTCGCCGTTGCCCGTACCCAGCGGAAAGCGGGCGGCCTCGATGAATTCCGGGCGCGGTTCGAGAGCCGCTGCCAGCCGGAAGTGGCGCAGCGCCTCCTCGGCGCGGTCGGCACGCTCCAGGGTGCGTCCGAGCGCGAAATGCGCGAAGGCGTTGTCCGGCTCGCGTTCCAGCACGATCTGGAACTCGAGTTCCGCGGGCCGCAGTTGAGCGGCGAGGAAGAAGGCACGGGCGCGCAGCAGCCGGGCCGCGGTGTTCTCGGGGTGCGCGGTGATGACCGAGTCCAGCAGCCGGATCGCCCCGCGTGGGTCGCGGGCCGCCAACAGCTGCTCCGCGGCGCGGAAGTCGATGACATGCGTCTCGGGGCTGGTCTCGGGCACGACTGCTCCTCTCCGTCGCCGTCGGCGCATGCACGTCCACGGACCGTACGGCGTTACCTGCTGCACAACATTCCCGTCGGCCGCGGCATTCCCCGGCCGGCACGGCTTCAACCGGGGCTTTCGGCCCCCTGTGCGAGCACCGCCGACCGGTGGTGAGCGGCCGGCTGAGGAGCACCGCCGGCCGCTCACCACCGGTCCTGCGCTCGCCACCGGTCCGCTTCCCTACAGGCTGATGTGGTACGCCTTGCGCAACGTCTCGTGTACGGTCCACCGCGTGCGGTCGCCCGCGCGCAGCACGCAGGCATCGCCGGGCCCCACCTCCAGCACGGAGCCGCCCTCGACCTCGATGGTGGCGCGCCCGCTGACGACCACGAACAGCTCACTGGCCTCGGTGTCCGTCACCACCCCCGGTGTGATCTGCCAGATTCCGCGGATCTGCTGCCCGTCGGGGGACTCCCACAACACCTTGCCCGTCACCACCGGCTCACCGGCGACGATCTGGGAGGGGTCCAACGGGTCAGGTTCCAGATCGGCATCCGCGATGCCGGGGATGTTGACCACGAACGAGGCGGGCGCCGGGTCACCGGCAACGGGCGGCGCGGCGGACTCGGCAACCGAGCCGGGGCCGGAGCCCGGCTCCGTGGTGCGGGCGGGCCCGGTCGCGGAGTTCGTGGCGTCAAGGTCGGAAGCAGCAGTCATGGCGGCGAGGTTACCCTCCGGCCTCAGGCGCTCCGCAGCCGCTCCCATACGGCGCGGACCTGGGGTTCCAGCGCGTCCAGCGGCCCGTCGTTGTCGATGACGAGATCCGCGACGGCCAGCCTCTGTTCGCGGGTGGCCTGGGCCCCCATGCGTGAGGTGGCCTCCTCCTCCGCCATGCCGCGCAGCCGCACCAAGCGGTCCAGCTGGGTCTGCGGCGCGGCGTCGACCACGACCACCAGGTCGTAGAGCGGCGCCAGGCCGTTCTCCGTCAGCAGCGGGACATCATGCACCACCACCGCGTCCGGCCCGGCCGAGGCTTCGAGTTCGGCCGACCGCGCCCCCACCAGCGGGTGCACGATCGCATTCAGCGCCTTCAGCTTCCCGGGGTCGGAGAACACGATCCGGCCCAGCTTCGGCCGGTCCAACGTGCCGTCCGGTGCGAGTACGTCGCCCCCGAACTCCTCGACCACTGCCGCCAGTCCGGGCGTACCCGGCTCGACGACCTCGCGTGCGATCTTGTCCGCGTCCAACACCACCGCGCCGTACGACGCCAGCAAGCGCGAAACCTCACTCTTGCCCGCACCGATTCCGCCGGTCAGCCCCACCTTCACCATGGGCCCACGCTATACGCTGCGCGCGGACGGCAGGAGAGCAGGAGACAGCTCCGGCCTGCTCCCCTCCGGCCTTCCGCAAGCCCGGCTTCACTCACGTCCCGGCGCACACATGCCCCTCCCCCTCACCCCCGGCAGGTGCCGGCTCGCTCAGGCCCCGCCCGCGCCGCCGTCGCCCTCGCGCTCCGCCAGGAAGCGCTCGAACTCCCTGCCGATCTCATCGGCCGACGGCAGTTCCACCGGCTCGGCCACCAAGTTCCCCCGGCTCTCCGCCCCGGCCACCGCGTCGTACTGATGCTCCAGCCCGCTGACCAGCGCGACCAGTTCCTCATCGCCCTCCGAGATCTGCCGCTCGATCTCCTCCTGCGTCCGCAGCGCCTCCGTGCGCAGCGCATGCGCGGCCCCCGGCAACACCAGCCCGGTCGCGGCCGTCACGGCTTCCAGCGCTGTCAGCGCGGCATCCGGATAAGCGGACCGGGCGATGTAGTGCGGAACGTGCGCCGCCACGCCCAGAACGTCGTGTCCCGCCTCCGCCAGCCGGAACTCGATCAGCGCCTCCGCGCTGCCGGGCACCTGTGCCTCGTCGAAGAACCCGCCGTGCCCGGGCATCAGATCGGTGCGGTTGCCGTGCGGGGTGATGCCTACGGGGCGGGTGTGCGGCACGCCCATGGGGATGCCGTGGAAGTTCACCGAGAGGCGTACGCCGAGGCGCTCGACGATCTCCTTCACGGCGGCCGCGAAGCGCTCCCACTCGACGTCCGGTTCGGGTCCGGACAGCAACAGGAACGGCGCGTCGGTGGCGTCCCGTACGAGCCGCAGCTCGATGCCCGGGGTCTCGTAGGCGGTCCAGCGGTTGCGCTCGAAGGTGAGCAGCGGGCGGCGGGCGCGGTAGTCGACGAGGCGGTCGTGGTCGAAGCGGGCGACGACCTGGTTCGGCAAGCCGTCCAGCAGCCGTTCAACGATCTGGTCGCCGGTCTCGCCGGCGTCGATGTACCCGTCGAAGTGGTACAGCAGCACCAGTCCGGCGGAGTCCCTGGAGGCGATCGCCTCCACCTCCGCGAGCCCGCTCGGCTCCCATTCGTACATACCCTGGGGATCCAACACAGTGACTGCTCCTCCTCGTTCTCCTCAGCGGCAACGCACGATTGCGCGCGGGCATTCCCGGTTCCCGATGACACGGCAGCCGCCCTGCCTCGCGCAGGCCCCGGCGCCGGCCCGGCCGACGCTCCCGGCCCGGCCCCGCCCCCGTTCCCGCTCCCTCGCCCCTTCAGAAACCCGGACGCGCCTGAAGGAACCTCAACTCGCCTCCGAACGGGGCGAATTCCCCTCCGCACACCCACCGCCCCCGGCCGGAGCGCCACCACCGCCCCCGGCCGCCCACGCGCCTGCCGCGCGGCACGACCACCCGCCCCCGCGCTTGCCCCCGGACACGACGAAGGCCCGCTCCCTTACGGGAACGGGCCTTCGTCTATCGGCTAGTGCCTATCGGCAAGAGCTCAGCTCTGGCCGCCGGCCAGCTTCTCGCGGAGCGCGGCAAGGGCCTCGTCCGACGCCAGGGCGCCGGAGTTGTCCGCCGACTCCGAGGAGTAGGAGCCGCCGCCACCGGCGTTGCCGCCGCCGGCCTGGCCGCCACCCTGCGCCGCCGGCGCCGCAGCACCCTCGGCCGCAGCCTGCTCGTCGGCCTCGCGGGACTTGATGACCTGGGCCTGGTGCTGCTCGAAGCGCTGCTGCGCCTCGGCGTACTGGTTCTCCCAGGCCTCGCGCTGGGTCTCGTAGCCCTCGAGCCAGTCGTTGGTCTCGGGGTCGAAGCCCTCGGGGTAGATGTAGTTGCCCTGGTCGTCGTAGGACGCGGCCATGCCGTACAGGGTCGGGTCGAACTCGACGGCCGACGGGTCGGCGCCGAAGGACTCGTTGGCCTGCTTCAGCGACAGCGAAATCCGGCGACGCTCGAGGTCGATGTCGATGACCTTGACGAAGATCTCGTCGTTGACCTGGACGACCTGCTCCGGGATCTCGACGTGGCGCTCGGCCAGCTCGGAGATGTGGACCAGGCCCTCGATGCCCTCGTCGACGCGCACGAACGCACCGAAGGGAACGAGCTTGGTGACCTTACCCGGGACGACCTGACCGATCTGGTGGGTCCGGGCGAACTGCTGCCACGGGTCTTCCTGGGTCGCCTTGAGCGACAGGGACACGCGCTCGCGGTCCATGTCGACGTCCAGGACCTCGACCGTGACCTCCTGGCCGACCTCGACGACCTCGGACGGGTGGTCGATGTGCTTCCAGGACAGCTCGGAGACGTGGACGAGACCGTCGACGCCGCCCAGGTCCACGAAGGCACCGAAGTTGACGATGGAGGAGACGACGCCGGAGCGCACCTGGCCCTTCTGGAGGGTGGTGAGGAAGGTCTGGCGGACCTCGCTCTGGGTCTGCTCCAGCCAGGCACGGCGGGACAGGACCACGTTGTTGCGGTTCTTGTCCAGCTCGATGATCTTGGCCTCGAGCTCCTTGCCCACGTAGGGCTGGAGGTCGCGGACGCGGCGCATCTCGACCAGGGAGGCCGGGAGGAAGCCACGGAGGCCGATGTCGAGGATGAGACCACCCTTGACGACCTCGATGACGGTACCGGTGACGATCCCGTCCTCTTCCTTGATCTTCTCGATGGTGCCCCAGGCGCGCTCGTACTGGGCACGCTTCTTCGAGAGGATCAGGCGGCCTTCCTTGTCCTCCTTCTGGAGGACCAGGGCCTCGATCTCGTCGCCGACGGCAACGACCTCGTTGGGGTCGACGTCGTGCTTGATCGAGAGCTCGCGGCTCGGGATCACACCTTCGGTCTTGTAACCGATGTCGAGCAGGACCTCGTCCCGGTCGACCTTCACGATGACGCCGTCGACGATGTCGCCGTCGTTGAAGTACTTGATCGTCTCGTCGATCGCGGCGAGGAAGGCTTCCTCGTTACCGATGTCGTTGACCGCAACCTGCGGGGTGGTGGCGGTGGTCTCGGTGCTGCTCGTCATGTGGGTAAAGGCTCCGGTGCGGACATTGAAGTCGTAGGTACTGCTACGCCGAGAGCCCGTATCGCCTCTGCATAAGCCGGACAGTGTCAAAGACGCCTTCGCCGGAAGCCCGCGGATGCCTGAGCATCCTGAGCGACCCGAGATCGCCTCAAAACCGAGGGGACATACATACAGATGCGAGCGCGGCCTGCTACGTCTGAGGCGCGCAAGCCCGCAGCGCAACTTGTAGCATACGGGGGCAGCCGGACCCGGTCAATGCGCGAACGCGCACACCGGGGGCAAACGCCCCATAACCGGCACACACGATGTTCCGCGAGGTCGAACGGCCTCACAGTCCCTGCAGCAACAAGCAGAGCGAACCTTACGACGACGGGCGCGATGAACCAAGAGCACGAGCCGGAGGCGACTCGCCGTAACGCCTCGGACACCGAAAGCAGCCGGGCCAGCCGGGGCTGGTGGGACAGCAACGCGGACGAGTACCAGAGCGAGCACGGTGCCTTCCTCGGGGACGACCGGTTCATCTGGGGCCCCGAGGGGCTGGACGAGGCGGACGCCGCGCTCCTCGGGCCGGCGGCCGAGCTGAAGGGCCGCCGGATCCTGGAGATCGGGGCCGGTGCGGCGCAGTGTTCCCGCTGGCTGGCGGCGCAGGGCGCGCTCCCGGTGGCGCTCGACATCTCCCACCGGCAGCTGCAGCACGCCCTGCGGATCGCCGGCGGGCCGGGCGAGGACGCCCTCGGTCTGGTCGAGGCGGACGCCGGGGCGCTGCCGTTCCGCGACGGCAGCTTCGACCTCGCCTGTTCCGCGTACGGGGCGCTGCCGTTCGTCGCCGATCCGGTGCGGGTGCTGCGCGAGGTGCGCCGGGTGCTGCGGCCGGGCGGCCGGTTCGTCTTCTCCGTCTCGCACCCGATCCGCTGGGCCTTCCCCGACGAGCCGGGGCCCGAGGGGCTGTCGGTGGGGGCGTCCTACTTCGACCGCACGCCGTACGTCGAGCAGGACGAGTTGGGCCGGGCCGTGTACGTCGAGCACCACCGGACGCTGGGCGACCGGGTGCGGGACCTGGTCGCGGCGGGATTCCGGCTGGAGGATCTCGTCGAACCGGAATGGCCCGAATGGAACACCCAGGAGTGGGGCGGCTGGTCCCCGCTGCGCGGCCATCTGATCCCTGGGACGGCGATCTTCGTGTGCTCGGCGGTGGCTCCTTAGCGGACCGCATCGGCTCCCTGGCCGGCCGGCGGGCCCGGCCGGGGCGGCAGACTGGGGGCGTGATCCGCCGTGACGCCCTTGACCAGCTGCCCGTCCGCACCGCGCTGCCCGCGCTGCGCGCCGCCCTCGACGGGCTCGGTGCCGCGGTGCTGTGCGCGCCGCCGGGCACCGGCAAGACGACGCTGGTGCCGCTGGAGCTGGCGGGCCTGACCGGCGAGGGGCCCAAGCGGCGGGTGCTGGTCGCCGAGCCGCGCCGGATCGCGGCGCGTGCGGCCGCGCGGCGGATGGCCTGGCTGCTGGGCGAGAAGGCCGGGGACCGGGTCGGGTTCACGGTGCGCGGGGAGCGCCGGGCCGGGCCCCGTACCGCCGTGGAAGTGGTGACGACCGGGGTGCTGCTGCAGCGGCTGCAGCGCGATCCGGAGCTGGCGGACGTCGATGTGGTGGTCCTCGACGAGTGTCATGAGCGGCATCTCGACGCCGATACCTCCGCGGCGTTCCTCCTGGACGTACGGGAGACCTTGCGGCCCGAGCTGCGGCTGGTGGCCGCGTCGGCCACGACGGATGCCGAGGGCTGGGCACGGCTGCTGGGCGGCCCGGAAGGCCCGGCGCCGGTGGTCGAGGCGGCGGGTGTGTCGCATCCGGTGGAGGTCGTGTGGGCGCCGCCGGAGCGGCCGGTGCGGCCGGCGCACGGGATGCGCGTCGATCCGGCGCTGCTGGCGCATGTGGCGGCGGTGGTGCGGCGGGCGCTGCGCGAGCAGACGGGTGATGTGCTGTGTTTCCTCCCCGGTGTCGGGGAGATCGGGCGGGTCGCCGGGGAGCTGGCCGGGGTGGACGCCGAGGTGCTGCAGGTGCACGGGCGGGCCCCGGCCGAGGTGCAGGACGCCGTACTGGCGGGCGGGGACGGCCTGCGCAGAGTGGTGCTGGCGACCTCGGTGGCGGAGTCCAGCCTGACCGTGCCGGGCGTGCGGGTGGTGGTGGACAGCGGGCTGGCGCGGGTTCCGCGGACGGATCATGCGCGGGGGCTCAGCGCGCTGACGACCGTGCGGGCCTCCCGGGCCGCGGGCCGTCAGCGCGCCGGCCGGGCGGGGCGCGAGGCGCCGGGGGTGGTGTACCGCTGCTGGCCGCAGGGCGAGGACGGGCGGCTGCCCGCGTTCCCCGATCCGGAGATCAAGGTCGCCGATCTGACGGCGTTCGCCCTGCAGGCGGCCTGCTGGGGCGATCCGGCGGCCGCCGGTCTCGCCCTGCTCGACGCGCCGCCGGCCGGTGCGCTGGCCGTGGCACGGGAGGTCCTGGCGGCGATCGGTGCGGTGGACGAGAGCGGCCGGGCGACGGCGCGGGGTGTGCGGATGGCACGGCTCGGACTGCATCCCCGGCTGGCACGCGCCCTGCTGGACGGCGCACCCGAGGTCGGCCTGCGCCGCGCCGCGGAGGTGGTCGCCCTGCTGAGCGAGGAACCGCCGCGGGCGTACGGGGACGACCTGGCGGCCGCGTGGCGCACCGCGCGGCGGGGCGGCGATGCCTACGCAGCGCGGTGGCGGCAGGAGGCACGGCGCCTGGCGTCGGCGGCCGGGGAGCCGCGGGCCGGGTCGGGCGCGGAGCCAAGTGGCGGAGGAGCGGGCGCGGAGCCCGTCGGCGGAGGAGCGGGCGCGGGGCCCGGTGCCGGACGAAGCCGGAGCGCCGCCGAGGACGTGGGCGGCCGGGCCGCTGCGGTCACCGTTGGCGGGCGGAGCGGAGCCGGGAACGGGGGCGGCACGACGGCAGCGGTCACCGACGATGCGGTGGCCGGCCTCCTTGCCGCGTTGGCCTTCCCGGAGCGGGTGGCGCGCGCCCGCGGGGGCGGGAGTTATCTCATGGCGTCGGGGACCGGCGCCGAGCTGGCGGGGGCGCGGGCCGGACGGGGGCACCGCGCGGGCCCTTCGGACGGGGGCGGCGGATCGGGGCTGCGGGATGCGGGGTGGCTGGCGGTTGCGGTGGCGGACCGGCCGGTGGCGGCGGTGTCGGCACGGGTGCGGCTCGCAGCGGTGATCGATGAGGAGACGGCATGCGCCGCGGCGCGGGCCCTGTACTCCACCGGTGAGGAGGTGCGCTGGGCGGACGGTGGCGTGGTGGCCAGGAGCGTGACCCGGCTGGGGGCGATCGAGCTGACGTCCCGGCCGCTGGCCGCGCCCGACCCCGGGCTGCTGCGGGACGCGGTGATCTCGAGCCTGCGGCGGGAGGGATTCGGTCTGCTGCGGTGGCCGCCGGGGGCGGCGACGCTGCGGCAGCGGCTGGCGTTTCTGCACCGGGAGCTGGGCGCGCCGTGGCCCGATGTGTCGGACGCGGCGCTGCTGGAGCGCGTCGAGGACTGGCTGGGGGTGGAACTCGGCCGGGCGCGGCGGCGGGCCGACCTGGCACGGGTCGATGCGGGGCAGGCGCTGGCCCGGCTGCTGCCCTGGGCGACCGGTGACGCGGCGCGCTTCGACGAGCTGGCACCGGAGCGCATCGAGGTGCCGAGTGGTTCGCGGGTGCGGGTGGATTACGAGGGTGAGCAGCCCGTACTGGCCGTCAAACTCCAGGAGTTGTTCGGCCTGCAGGAGTCGCCGCGGGTGGCCGGCGGGCGGGTTCCCGTGCTGGTGCATCTGCTGTCCCCCGCGGGGCGCCCGGCTGCCGTCACGGCGGATCTCGCCTCCTTCTGGCGGGACGGATACCGGTCCGTACGCGCGGAGTTGCGCGGGCGCTACCCCAAGCATCCCTGGCCACAGGACCCTTCGGCGGCCGAGCCGACCCGGCACACCTCGGCGCGGCGGGGGCGGGGCTGAGCGCGGGGCCGGAGGGGCGCGGAGGCGGCTCGCTGACGTCATGGGTCCACGTTACGGGCCGGCACTGACAACGCCGTCGCCGGACGACGGCGGCGCGGGGGCGGGCGCCGTGCCGGCCACCGCGCGGGGGCGGCGGCCGCGCGCTTCGAGGTGCAGGCTCAGGGCGAGCAACGCGGCGCCGAGGAGCAGGAATCCCCCGGGGAGGCAGCGGGTGAGCAGCAGGACGAGGGTGCGCTGCGAGGTCACCAGGGCCACGGTGGAGTCGATGTAGTCGTCCCGCATCTTCACATGGCCGGCGAACGCCGTGACCTTGCCGCCCCCGGACAGCAGTTGGCCGCCGCGCAGCTCCTCCCGGTGGATCTCCTGGCCGTTGACCGGCGCGCCGGTGACCGGCTCCACCCAGAACATCCGCTTGGTGGTGTACCAGCGGGTGGTGCCCATCTTCTCGACGGACTCGGGGGTGATGCCCTTGACCGGCATCTTCTTGGGGAACGCGACCTTGGTCCAGGGGACGGTCTGCTCGAAGTAGTAGACCTCCAGGCCGTGGAAGGTGCGGGTGCCCCTGTAGTGGATGGGGGCCGAGGCGCGGGTCTGGGCGTCGAAGTAGGCGTAGTCGCGCTTCTCGGTGAGGAACGGCCACTTGTACTCGATGCCCTCGCGGCGCACCGGGTCGCCGTCGACCATCTCGCCGGTGGCGTGCACGGGTTCCTGGGAGTGTGCGTCGAAGAGGTAGCGCTCGGGGATTGCGGAGACCATCTTGCCGTCGGGGCCCACGACGTAGGACAGCGCGTTCCAGACGACGACATCGCGACCCGCGGACTGCTCGATGCGCTCGGACGCGGCGACATCGCCCTTGAGGGTCTGCACGATGGTGACCCCGGGGACGCGCTCGGCCTTCATCGTCCCGTAGTTGAGGAGGGTGGCGGGCCTGGCCTCCAGGACCACGTCCTGGTACTGGCCGGGCGGGATCTTGGCGAGCCGCGGAAAGGCGTACCACCGCATCAGCGGGGACAGCGCGGTGACGAAGACGGCGAGGGCGAGCAGCACCAGGCTCGCCGGGCGGCGCATCCCTCTCGCCTCTCCGCGCCGGACGGGGCCGGCGGTACGGGGGGCGGCCGGGGGCGTGGGGGCGGGCTCCCCTGGGGGCTCGGTGCGGCGCATGGTGGCGTCCCTCCGTCAGGGGTGCTTGGGGACGGTGGTCAGCAGCGGCTTGGGAGAGGTCGTGCCGCCGGGTGCGCCGGTCGCGGTGAGGGTGAGGACGAGGGCGAGCGCGGCGGCCAGTCCGGCCGCGGCTGCTGTCAGTGCGCGCATGGTCGGCCTCCCAGGAGCTGATACAGCGTCAGGGCGGGGGCACCGTAGCAACGGGCGGCCGAGATGAGAACACGTGAGACCGCCGTCCTGCCCTGGACGGAGGGCAGGACGGCGGTGGCGGACGGGCGGCCGGGCCCCGGCCGGGGTGCGGGCCGCGGTGTGGTCAGGAACCGGCCGGGGCGACCTTCAGCTTGACGGTGAGGACGGCGCCGTCGGCGGTGGTCAGCCGCAGCAGGAACGTGCCGGCGTGCTTGTCGGTGTAGATCTTCGGGAGCTTCAGCAGGCCGTTGGCGTCCGTGGTGAGCCCGGTGAGGGTGCGGACCGGCTTGTCCTTGTCGCCGCCGGTGGCCGCGGGGTCCTTGAAGTAGGGGCCCTTGTCGTTCTCCTCGGGCTTCGGTCCCGCGGTCACCATGGTCGCGGTGATCGCCACGCCCGGCGCGGCCTTGCCCTGGTAGGTGGCCTCGACCTCGACCGCGTCCTCGGCGAAGGGCTGTCCGGCGGTCGCCGTCAGCTCCTTGTCCGAGGTGCGGGCGATCTTGTCGGCCTTCGGGGCGGGCCTGGCCTTGACGGTGGCGCCGAAGGCGACGGCGGGGGCGGTACGGCCCACGGCTGTGGCCCGGATGGTGAAGGCGCCGGCCTTGTCGCCCGCGTGCAGCGCGGGAGCGGTGGCGAGGCCGTCCTTGTCCGTCAGGACGGTGACGGAGGTGGCATCACCGGGGAAGCGGGCGCCGGTGGACGCGGGCAGGGTGAAGCGGACGGGGGCGCCGGCGACCGCCTTGCCGGCGGCGTCCTTGGCGCGTACCCGCGGCGGCGTGGCGAACTCGCCGCCGGCGGTGGCGCTCAGGTCCTCGTCGCCGACCCGTTCGAGGACGGTGAGCCGGGTGGGCTCGGTCGGCGGCTTCGGGGCGGGCGGCTTCGGGGTGGGCGGCGTCGGAGTGGGCTTCGGGGTGGGCTTCGGGGAGGGCGTGCCCGTGCCGCCCGGGGTGGGGTCGGTGCCGTGGGAACCGCCGGGCTTGCCGGGGTGGTCCGGCGTGCCGGTCTTGCCGGAGCCCGCGTGGCGGTCCGGGGCGCCGGAGCCGTGCTGGTGCTGCGTACCGCCGCCGGTGCGGCCGCCGTGGTTGCCGGTCCGGCCCGCGCCGTCGCGGTGCACCGGAAGGACGCCCCGGCCGTCCGGGACCTCGTGGGTGCCCTTGCGGTAGAACGCGTACCAGGACAGCACCGTCCGCAGGTAGTCCTCGGACGCGTTGTAGCCGAGTATCGCCCGGTCCAGGTCGTCCTGGACCGACAGGTCGCGGCCGCCGGCGCAGAGGTAGCGGCCCGCGGCGAGGGCCGCGTCGAAGACGTTGTGGGGGTCCTTCTTGCCGTCGCCGTTGCCGTCGGCGCCCCAACCGGTGCCGTCGGGGCCGCCGTTGGACCAGGTGGAGGGGATGAACTGCATCGGGCCCACGGCACGGTCGTGGGTGAGGTCGCCGTCGTAGCGGCCGCCGTCGGTGTCCTTGATCAGGGCGAAGCCGTGGCCGTTGAGCTGCGGGCCGAGGATCGGCTGAAGGGTGGTGCCCTCGGCGTCGACGGCGCCGCCGCGTGCCTGTCCGGACTCGACCTTGCCGATTCCGGCGAGCAGTTGCCAGGGCAGCCGGCAGCCCGGATCGGACGCGCCGACCGCCGAGGCGGCCTTCTTGTACGCGGCCAGGACGGTGGCGGGCAGACCGGCTTCGGCGGGCCCGGTGCCGAGGACGGGGCCCTGGCCGGTGTGGTGCTCATCGTGCGGCGGTGCCGGCCTGTGGACGGGCGGCCGGTCGGTGAAGTACGCCGAACCACCGTCGATGGGGGTGTCGGCGGGTGGGGTGGGCTTCTGCCCCTTGGCGGCCGAGTCCTCGGTGGCGGCGGGTGCCTGAGAAGCCGTCAGGGCGGCGAGCACCACGGCCGCCACCGCTGTCGAGGCCGCTCCCCTCCGGAGCCGCCTTCGGAATGTGGCTGCCATACGTGGTTCCCCTCCGCGTTGCCCTACCGCGTCCCTGACGCGGTGTTGCGCTCCCCAGCGCTCCAACTCAGGTGACATTACGACAACTCGGGCCCGGCATCTACCACCAACATCGGACACATAATGATCCGAATCGTCCAGGGGAGGCGCCGTGCCGTTTACGCTCCGTCATGCCGCGGACGTGCTCCCGGAACCTCCGGCGGACCGGCGCGGCGCGCGGTCCGTTGCTCTCCTCGGTGCTCGTGACCGGGCGCCTGTCGGGCACCCGCGCCCGCGGCACCCGTCGGGCTACTCGGCCAGCGCCGGGCCGGGTTGCGCCACCGGGGCCGGGGCGGCGCGCCGGGCGGCCCGCAGCAGGCAGGCTCCGCAGACGAAGCCGATGGCGGCCGCCAGCAGGTGGCCGACGGTGGTGAAGTCGGGCAGCTCCCCGCTCCAGTCGGCGCCGAGCACCGGCCAGGCGACGACACCGGCCGCCGCGAGCCACCGCGCCCGGCGCAGCAGGAGCGCCCCGGTCGCCAGCACCGTCTCGGCCCCGTAACTGATGCCGAAGTCGGTGGCGTGCCGGACGCCGTCCGGGTACCAGCCGTGGGCGAGAGCCACCTGGATCAACGGCACGGTCAGCAGCGTGGCGGCGAGATGACCCAGGACGAAGAGGGCGTAGGCACGTCCCGCTCCGTACCGTCGCTCCAGCCACGCCAGGCACACCACGACGCCGAGACCGAGCGTGATCAGCGTGCCGGCGAAGGCCTCCGAGGTGATCTCGGTCAGCGTGCCGTCGAAGAACAGCATGCTTCCGGCCAGGACACGGACCGGATGGTCCTGCAGGTTGTCCAGATTCGTACTGACGCCGAGCACCACACGCTGTGCCTCCGCCGTGGACAGCACCGCGGTGCACCAGAGATGGGTCGACAACAGCAGTCCGGCATAGCCGGCCGTGACCGGGCTGCGGGAGGCATAGGTGCCCAGGGCTCGGGCCGCGCGGCGTATCACGGAGTGATCAAAGCAGAGCGCCGTCGAGTGAACCGGCTCCATGACGCGTCGGGCGACGACCGCTTTCGGGCACCGTCGAGCGGGCCGGAACCGGCCGCAACTCGGTGCGGTGCGGGCCGGGTTGCGGCCGGACCGCGTGGCCGGGTGTGGCGCGGGGCGCCCGCGCCCGCACCCGGCCCGCTCCCCGCCTCAGTGCGCCGCCGACTCCCAGTCCTTGCCAAAGCCGACCGAGACATCCAGCGGGGCGCTCAGCTGGACCGCCGCTGCCATCTCCCGGCGGAGCAGTTCCTCGACCTTCTTGCGTTCGCCGTGGGCGACCTCGACGACGATTTCGTCATGGACCTGGAGCAGCATCCGCGACCGCAGCTCGGCGGCCCGCAGCGCCGCGTCGACCCGCAGCATCGCGATCTTGACGATATCGGCGGCGGTGCCCTGGATCGGGGCGTTCAGCGCCATCCGCTCGGCCATTTCGCGGCGCTGGCGGTTGTCGCTGTTGAGGTCGGGGAGGTAGCGGCGGCGGCCGAGCATCGTCTCGGTGTAGCCGGTGGCGCGGGCCTCCTCCACCGCACGCTGGAGGTAGTCGCGCACGCCGCCGAAGCGCTCGAAGAAGTTGTCCATCAGCTTGCGGGCCTCGTCGGGCTGGATGCCCAGCTGCTGGGAGAGGCCGAACGCCGACAGGCCGTACGCCAGACCGTAGGACATCGCCTTGATCTTGCGGCGCATCTCCGGGTCGACCTCGTTCTTGCCGACCGAGAAGACGTGGGAGGCGACGGTGGTGTGCAGGTCCTCGCCGGAGGTGAACGCCTCGATCAGGCCCTCGTCCTCGGAGAGGTGCGCCATCACCCGCAGCTCGATCTGGCTGTAGTCGGCGGTCAGCAGCGACTCGAAGCCCTCACCGACGACGAAGCCGCGGCGGATCGCCCGGCCCTCGTCCGTGCGCACCGGGATGTTCTGGAGGTTGGGGTCCGTGGAGGACAGCCGTCCGGTGGCCGCGACGGTCTGGTTGAAGGTGGTGTGGATCCGGCCGTCGGCGCCGATGGTCTTGATCAGACCCTCGACGGTCGTGCGCAGCTTGGCCTGCTCACGGTGCCTGAGCATGATCACCGGGAGCTCGTTGTCGGTCTGCGACGCCAGCCAGGCCAGGGCATCGGCGTCGGTCGTGTAGCCCGTCTTGGTCTTCTTCGTCTTGGGCAGGCCCAGCTCGCCGAAGAGGACTTCCTGCAGCTGCTTGGGCGAGCCGAGGTTGAACTCGTGGCCCGCGGCGGCATGCGCCTCCTTGACGGCCTGCTGTACCGCCCCCGCGAACTGCTGCTCCATCCGCTCCAGCCAGCCCCGGTCCGCGGCGATACCGGCCCGCTCCATCCGGGCCAGCAGCTCGCTGGTCGGCAGCTCCACCTCGCGCAGCAGATCGGCCGCACCGACCTCCGCCAGCTTCGCCTCGAACGCCGTCCCCAGGTCGAGGACCGTACGGGCCTGCCCCATCAGGGCGTCCGCCTCGGCCTCCTCGTCGGCACCGAAGGCGAGCTGGCCGTCGCCGGCCGCGGCCGGGGCGAGATCGCGCCCCAGGTATTCGAGGGAGAGCGCGTCCAGCGCGAAGGAGCGGCGGCCGGGCTTGACCAGGTAGGCGGCCAGGGCGGTGTCCATGGAGACGCCCTCGATGCGCCAGCCGTGCTCGCCGAAGACCCGCATCAGGCCCTTGGCGTTGTGCATCACCTTGGGACGGGCGGCGTCCGCGCTCCAGGCGGCGAAGGCCTGCTCGTCCGCTTCGTCGAGCTGGGCGGGGTCGAAGCAGGCGGCCGGGCCCGCGGGGGCCGCCAGCGCCACCTCGGCGACGCTGCCGCTGCCCAGCGTCCATACGTCGACCGTGGCCACACCCAGGGGGCCCGTGCCGTGTTCGGCCAGCCACGGAGCGAGTTCGCCGGTGCCGAGGACCGTGCCGTCCACCTCGATGCCCGGGGCCGGGGCGGCCTCCTCGGCGGCCTCGGCCGCTCCGGGGTCGACGGCGTGCAGCCGGTCGCGCAGACCCTGGTTGCGGATCTCCAGACCGTTGAGGAACACCGTGAGCGCATCGCGGTCGTACGCCTCGCGGACCAGCTCCGCCGGGCCGCACGGCAGCGCGACATCGCGCACCATCTCCGTGAGCCGCCGGTTGAGCTTCACCGCTTCCAGGTGCTCGCGGAGGTTGACGCCCGCCTTGCCCTTGACCTCGTCGGCGCGCTCCACCAGCTCGGCGAACGAACCGAACTCGTTGATCCACTTCGTGGCGGTCTTCGGGCCGACGCCCGGGATGCCGGGGAGGTTGTCCGACGGGTCGCCGCGCAGCGCGGCGAAGTCCGGGTACTGGGCGGGGGTGAGGCCGTACTTCGCGAAGACCTCCTCCGGGGTGAAGCGGGTCAGCTCCGAGACGCCCTTGGTGGGGTAGAGGACCGTGACGTCGTCGGAGACCAGCTGGAAGGAGTCGCGGTCGCCCGTGACGATCGAGACCTCGAAGCCCTGGGCGGTGGCCTGCTCGGTGAGCGTGGCGATGACGTCGTCGGCCTCGAAGCCCTCGACCGCGAACCGCTTGACGCGCATCGCGTCGAGCAGCTCGCCGATCAGCTCGACCTGGCCCTTGAACTCGTCGGGGGTCTTGGAACGGTTCGCCTTGTAGTCGGCGAACTCCTCGGACCGCCAGGTCTTGCGCGAGACGTCGAAGGCCACCGCGAAGTGCGTGGGCGCCTCGTCGCGCAGGGTGTTCGCGAGCATCGACGCGAAGCCGTAGATCGCATTGGTCGGTTGTCCCGTGACGGTCGTGAAATTCTCCACGGGCAGGGCGAAGAACGCCCGGTATGCCATGGAATGCCCGTCCATCAGGAGCAGGCGGGGACGGCCCCCCGCCGCCGCCTCGGTGCCGGTCGCTTCGCTCTTCTTCGCTGCCTTTGCTGCCACGCCCCCGATCCTGCCACGCCCCACTGACAATCCCCGCCGCGACGGTACGGCTCCTCGCCGCGGCCCGGCCCCGGACCGCGCCGGACCGGGCCCGCGCACCTCCCTGACCGTCACCGGACATCGCCCCGGCCGCCTCCGCACACCACCCCGGCCCGCCCCGGCCGCCCCACCGCAGCCGCACCCCCACTCGCCCCTACACCACCCCCCGCGTCCGTGACAGGATCGGATGTGTACAGCAACGATCCGCTGTGTACAGCAACGATCCGCCGCACCCGGCGGAGCGAGCAGCAGCTCAGGCTCAAGGGAGAGCGCCATGGCAGGCAAGCCGCCCACGTCGGACCCCGTCCAGGACGCGCCCCAGGTCAGCGAACCCCAGCACTCCGCCGTGGGGCTGCCGGCCATCACCCACGCCCTGCGCATCTCCCAGCAGCAGATGGGCGTCCGCCGTACCGCCCTCACCCTGCTGCGCGTCAACCAGCGCGACGGCTTCGACTGCCCCGGCTGCGCCTGGCCCGAGCCCGACAAGCCGCACACCGCCGAATTCTGCGAGAACGGCGCCAAGGCCGTCGCCGAAGAAGCCACCCTGCGCCGCGTCACCCCGGACTTCTTCGCCGACCACTCCGTCGCCGACCTCGCGACCCGCAGCGGCTACTGGCTCGGCCAGCAGGGCCGCCTCACCCACCCCATGTACCTCCCCGAGGGCGCCGACCACTACGAGCCGGTGACCTGGGAGCGGGCCTTCGACATCGTCGGCGAGGAGCTGACCGCCCTCGGCTCCCCCGACGAGGCCGTCTTCTACACCTCCGGCCGCACCAGCAACGAGGCCGCCTTCCTCTACCAGCTCTTCGCCCGCGAATTCGGCACCAACAACCTCCCCGACTGCTCCAACATGTGCCACGAGTCGTCGGGCTCCGCGCTGACGGAGACCATCGGCATCGGCAAGGGCAGCGTCCTCCTGGAGGACCTCTACCAGGCCGACCTGATCATCATCGCCGGGCAGAACCCGGGCACCAACCACCCCCGGATGCTCACCGCCCTGGAGAAGGCCAAGGCCGGCGGCACGAAGATCATCTCGATCAATCCGCTGCCCGAAGCCGGCCTGGAACGCTTCAAGAACCCGCAGACCCCGCGCGGCCTGGCCGGCGGCGGCACCGCGCTCACCGACCTCTTCCTCCAGGTCCGCCTCGGCGGCGACCAGGCGCTCTTCCGCGCCCTCAACCGCCTCCTCCTCGACACCGACGGCGCCCTCGACGAGGACTTCATCCGCACCCACACCCACGGCTTCGAGGAGTTCGCCCAGCAGGCCCGCGCCGACGACGACTGGGACGCGACGCTGCGCGCCACCGGCCTGACCCGCGCGGAGATCGACCGCGCCCTGGCCATGATCCTCGGCTCGCGCCGCACCATCGTGTGCTGGGCGATGGGCCTGACCCAGCACAAGCACTCCGTCCCCACCATCCGGGAAGTCGTCAACTTCCTCCTGCTGCGCGGCAACATCGGGCGCCCCGGGGCCGGCGTCTGCCCCGTACGCGGCCACAGCAACGTCCAGGGCGACCGCACCATGGGCATCTTCGAGCGCCCCGCCCCCGCCTTCCTCGACGCCTTGGAGAAGGAGTTCGGCTTCACCCCGCCCCGGGAGCACGGACTCGACGTCGTCCGCGCCATCCGCGCACTGCGCGACGGGCAGGCCAAGGTGTTCTTCGCGATGGGCGGCAACTTCGTGGCCGCCACCCCCGACACCGACGTCACCGAGGCCGCCATGCGCCGCGCCCGGCTGACCGTCCACGTCTCCACCAAGCTCAACCGCTCGCACGCGGTCACCGGTGCCCGAGCGCTGATCCTGCCGACCCTCGGCCGCACCGAACGCGACGTACGCACCGGCCCGGACGGGAAGCGCACGGAACAGTTCGTGACCGTCGAGGACTCCATGGGCATGGTGCACGCCTCCCGGGGCCGCCTGGCACCCGCGAGCCGTCAGCTGCTGTCCGAGACGGCCATCGTCGCCCGCCTGGCCCGCCGCGTGCTGGGCGAGGAGAGCCACACCCCCTGGGAGGAGTTCGAGAAGGACTACGCGACGATCCGCGACCGCATCGCCCGCGTCATCCCGGGCTTCGAGGACTTCAACACCAAGGTCGCCCGCCCCGGGGGCTTCGCCCTCCCGCACGCCCCCCGGGACAGCCGCAGCTTCCCCACCGCCACCGGGAAGGCCAACTTCACCGCCGCGCCCGTCACCTGCCCCACCGTCCCCGAAGGACGGCTGCTGCTGCAGACGCTGCGCTCCCACGACCAGTACAACACCACCATCTACGGCCTCGACGACCGCTACCGCGGCATCAAGAACGGCCGCCGCGTCGTCCTCGTCCACCCTGACGACGCCCGCGAACGAGGCCTGGCCGACGGGGCGTACACCGACCTGGTCAGCGAGTGGACGGACGGCAGCGAGCGGCGCGCGCCCGGCTTCCGGGTGGTGCACTACCCGACGGCCCGCGGCTGCGCGGCGGCCTACTACCCCGAGACCAATGTCCTCATCCCGCTCGACCACACCGCCGACACCAGCAACACCCCCGCCGCCAAGTCGCTCGTGATCCGCCTGGAGAGCCCCCGCGAGGACTGACCGCCACCGGGCCCGGCCGCCGGGAACAACAACCCCGCGCTGAGCGCTTGCTCAGGGGCCTGATAGGAACAGGCACGGATCGACGACGATCACGGGCGAGCGAACGGAGCCGTAGGCATGGGTGAGCAGAGCACGACCAAGTTTCCGCAGGAGGTCCTCGACCAGTGGGCCGGCCTCGGCCTCGACCTGCCGTCCTTCTTCTCCGCCGGGCACCTCGGCGAGCGGATGAGCGTGCAGGTCACCGAAGCCTCCCCCGAGCGCGTCGTCGGCACCATGCCCATCGAGGGCAACACCCAGCCCTACGGACTCCTGCACGGCGGCGCCTCCGCCGTCCTGGCCGAAACCCTCGGCTCCGTCGGCTCCATGCTGCACGGCGGCCCCACCAGGATCGCCGTGGGCGTCGACCTCAACTGCACCCACCACCGCGGCGCCCGCTCCGGCCTGGTCACCGGCGTCGCCACCCCCGTACACCGCGGCCGGTCCACGGCCACCTACGAGATCGTCATCACCGACGAAGACGACAAGCGGGTCTGCACCGCCCGCCTGACCTGCATGCTGCGCGAGACGGACGCCGAGATCTACCGCAGCTGACCCGCACCGGCCGGCGGACCGCCGGCCGCTCTCAGCGGCCCCGCACCCGGACCCCGGGTGCGGGGCCGTACGCCTTGCCGTAACCCTGCGTCACACGCGCGCCCCTCGGCGACGGCATCAACTCCCGTCCCCCGTACGGCCCCCGGCGCCCCCGCGCACACCGCATCCGCTATCCGGACGCTCTTCCGTCACCGCACGGCCCATCCCCCCGTGGAAGTGCGAGTTCACCCTCCGCACCGCGTTCGCCCTCCGGTGTAAGGACCATAACGGCAAAACGCTCATCGAAGGTCATAACAAGAGCGTCACATCCTGCTCAGCGACTCTGCCGGTGCGACGAACACCGGCCTAGAGTCACGGCCAGTCACCGCGCCGCCGGGCGCGCTGCAGCACGGACCCTGTACGGCCCGTACAGCCCGGCGAGCGAATCGGCCATGCGACAGTCGTGGCCGCGCCAGGGAAAGGACTGATCGTGCGTCACCGTTCCTTGCTCATCCTCACCACCGCAGTCACCACCGGCGCCCTCACGCTCTCCGCGTGCGGCTCGCGCGGCGACGACAACCAGAGCGGCGAAGGAAAGTCCACGGTCGTCATCGGCCTCGACGCCCCCACCACCGGCGAGCTCTCCGCGCTGGGCCTGGGCATCCGCAACTCCGCCCAGCTCGCCGTCAACACCGCCAACAAGACCGGCGAGGTCAAGGGCGTCACCTTCAAACTCGAAGCCCTCGACGACAAGGCCCTGCCCAACGTCGGCCAGCAGAACGCCACCAAGCTCGCCGGCGAGAAGGACGTCCTCGGCGTCATCGGCCCCCTCAACTCCGGCGTCGCCCAGTCCATGCAGCAGGTCTCCAAACAGAACAACCTCACGCTGATCTCCCCGGCGAACACCACCCCCGACCTCACCCAGGGCAAGGACTGGAAGCAGAACAAGCGCGTCCGCCAGTTCCCCACCTACTTCCGCACCGCCACCACCGACGAGGTCCAGGGCGCCTTCGACGGCCAGTACGCCTGGGAGAAGATGAAGGCCAAGAAGGCCTACATCATCGACGACCAGAAGACCTACGGCGTCGGCCTCGCCTCCTCCTTCAAGGACCAGTTCGCCAGACTCGGCGGCAAGATCGTCGGCACCGAGCACGTCAGCCCCGACGACCGTGACTTCAAGGCCGTCGTCTCCAAGGTCAAGTCCGCCAAACCCGACATGGTCTTCTACGGCGGCGAATACCCCGCCTCCGGCCCCCTCAGCCAGCAGCTCAAGGACGGCGGCGTCACCGCCCCCGTGATGGGCGGCGACGGCATGTACAGCAGCGACTACATCAAGCTGAACAAGAAGGCACAGGGCGACTACGCCTCCTCCGTCGGCAAGCCCGTCGAAGAACTCCCCTCCGCCAAGAAGTTCATCGCCGACTACAAGGCAGCCGGCTTCAAGGAGGGCTACGAGGCCTACGGCGGCTCCACCTACGACGCCACCTGGGCCGTCATCCAGGCCGTCAAAAAGGTCGTCGAAGCAGGCGGCGGCAAGCTCCCCGACGACGCCCGCAAAAAGGTCGCCGACGCCATGAACAAGGTGACCTTCGACGGCGTCACCGGCCCCGTCGCCTTCGACAAATACGGCGACACGACCAACACCATGATCACCGCCTACCAGGTCGAAAAGGGCGCCTGGGCCTCCCGCTTCAGCGCCGAATTCAAGAAGTTCGACAAGAGCTGACCCACCGCACCGCACCACCTCACCCCGGGCCGCGCCAGGACGCACCAATGACCCTGGCGCGGCCCGTGGCACACCACCGGGGACTTTGGGACACACCGGAGCCGCCCTTGGCCGCTCCTACGTCCCGGCCTGGATCTCGCTTTGCCGGGCGCGTCCGGGGCCGCGCTCCCGGCCCGGATCGATCCTGCACCGGCCTTGCTCCGTCGTCGCCTGTCGGCCCGGACCCCTCACAGCAGCCGTTCCGGATCCCTCGCACCCGGCTGGTTCTGAACCCTCCCTCCCCACCGGCCCGGATGCCTCACACCCAGCCGGCCAGGACCCCTCACAACCAGCCGTTCGGGACCCCTCACACCCGGCTGGTTCTGATCCTCACACCCAGCCGGCTCTGATCCCTCAATCCCAGCAGTCCCGGATCCCTCAATCCCAGCAGTCCCCGGATCCCTTACACCAGCAGTCCCGGATCCCTCACACCCAGCAGTCCCCGGATCCCTCACACCAGCAGTCCCGGATCCCTCACACCCAGCAGTCCCCGGATCCCTCACACCAGCAGTCCCGGATCCCTCACACCCAGCAGTCCCGGATCCCTCACACCCAGCAGTCCCGGATCCCTCACACCCACCCAACGGAGGCCCCGCGGTGAGCGAACTGCCGCAACAGCTGGCCAACGGACTCATCCTCGGCGCGATGTACGGACTCATCGCGATCGGCTACACGATGGTCTACGGAATCGTCCAGCTCATCAACTTCGCCCACGGCGAGATATTCATGGTCGGCGGCTTCGGAGCGCTCAGCGTCTTCCTCGCTCTCCCCGCCGGCACCTCTCTCGCCCTCGCCCTGCCGGTCATGCTGCTCGGCGGCATCGCCGTATCCGTTCTCGTCGGCATCGCGGCCGAACGATTCGCCTACCGACCACTGCGCGGCGCACCCCGCCTCGCCCCCCTCATCACCGCCATCGGCCTGTCCATCGCCCTCCAGCAAGCCATCTGGAAGTGGTACCCCGACGGCAAACAGGCCCGCGTCTTCCCGCAGTTCAAGGGCCACGCCTTCGACATCCTGGGCGCCACCGTCCAGCGCGGCGACGTCTTCGTCCTCATCGCCGCCCCCACCTGCATGATCGCCCTCGGCTTCTTCGTCGCCAAAACCCGCAGCGGCCGCGCCATGCAGGCCACCGCACAGGACCCCGACACCGCCAAGCTCATGGGCATCAACACCGACCGCATCATCGTCCTCGCCTTCGCCATCGGCGCCGCCTTCGCCGGCGTCGCCGCCGTCGCCTACGGACTGCGCACCGGCGAGGTCCAGTTCCGCATGGGCTTCATCATGGGCCTCAAGGCCTTCACCGCAGCCGTGCTCGGCGGCATCGGCAACATCTACGGAGCCATGCTCGGCGGCGTCGTCCTCGGCATCGCCGAAGCCCTCGCCACCGCCTACATCGAGGACATACCCGGCATGGAGCAATTCGGCGGCGGAGCCTGGAAGGACGTCTGGGCCTTCGTCCTCCTCATCCTCGTACTCCTGCTCAGACCACAAGGCCTCCTGGGCGAACGCGTCGCGGATCGGGCGTGATAGCGATGACCACCCACACCACCACACCCTCCGCCCGCGGCCTGCTCCCCCTCCCGGAACGCACCGCGCGCCTCCTCACCGCCGCCGGCGCCCTCGCCACCGCTGCCACCACCGGCCTCGCCTGGACCTGGAGCAGCGACTTCCCCGGCGACCTCACCTACTACTTCTCCCCCGCCGGACTGCAGGTCGTCACCCTCGCCGGCGGCCTCCTCACCCTGCTGTTCGCCCTCGCGGCACTCGGCGTCCGCGGCCTGCAATGGCTCACCCCCGCAGGACGCACCGCCCCCACCCTCCTCGCCGCCCTCGCCACCTTCGCCGCCACCTGGTTCACCCTCCTCGCCATCGCCGTCCAGCTCGGCGGGCTGATCAACCTCGAACCGGGCGGCGCCCTCGCGGCCGTCACCTCCCTGCTCACCCTGGCCGGCGCCCTCGCCCTGCCCCCCGACCGAGCCGCCGACCGGCCACCCTCGGGCCCCTGGCAGCGCTTCACCGCCACCCTCACCGCCGGCCCCCTGCGGCGCCCCACCCGCGCACTCCCCTCCTGGGCCGAGATCCTGATCATCGCCGCCGCCTTCGCCGCCGGGCTCCTCGCCTTCACCTACGGCATCGACACCGACGACGGCGCCCCCTTCGTCGGCTACCTGATCTTCATGGCGCTCGCCGTCCCCGCCCTCCACCGGGCCGGACTCATCGCCCGCCTCACCGCACTCACCCACACCCACCGCACCGTCGCCCTCGGCGCGGCCTTCCTCGCCGCCGCCTGCTTCCCCTTCACCCAGGACACCGACCAGTACACGATCATCGGGGCCAACATCCTGATCTTCGCCACCGTCGCCCTGGGCCTCAACGTCGTCGTCGGCCTCGCCGGCCTCCTCGACCTCGGGTACGTCGCCTTCCTCGGCGTCGGCGCCTACGCCGCCGCCCTCGTCTCCGGCTCCCCCGAATCCGCCTTCGGGCTCCACTTCCCCTTCTGGGCCGCCCTCCTCACCGGCGCCGCCGCCTCCCTCGTCTTCGGCGTCCTCATCGGCGCACCGACACTGCGCCTACGCGGCGACTACCTCGCCATCGTCACCCTCGGCTTCGGTGAGATCTTCCGCATCGCCATGCTCAACCTCAACGGCACCACCGGCCCCGACATCACCAACGGCGCCATGGGCATCCCCAACATCCCCAACCTCGAAATCTTCGGCTTCAACTTCGGCGAACCCCACGTCCTCCTCGGCATCCCCCTCGCCACCTACGGCAACTACTACCTGCTGATGATCCTCGTGACGGCCTTCGTCGTCCTCGTCTTCCGGCGCGCCGCGGCCTCCCGCATCGGCCGCGCCTGGATCGCCATCCGCGAAGACGAAACCGCCGCCATCGCCATGGGCATCAACAGCTTCCGCCTCCGCCTCCTCGCCTTCGCCCTCGGCGCGGCCCTCGCCGGACTCGCCGGCACCGTCCACGCCCACGTCGTCACCACCGCCACCCCCGAACAGTTCCAGTTCGCCGGGCCCCAGCCCCCCAACTCCGCCTTCCTCCTCGCCGCCGTCATCCTCGGCGGCATGGGAACCCTCAGCGGCCCCCTCGTCGGCGCCGCCCTCCTCTTCCTCATCCCGGCCAAGCTCGACTTCATCCAGGACTACCAACTCCTGCTCTTCGGCATCGCCCTCGTCCTCCTCATGCGCTTCCGCCCCGAAGGCCTCATCCCCGACCGCAGGAAGCAGCTCGAATTCCACGAAACCGGCCAACTCGACGTGCCCGACCAGCGCCTCCCCGACGCAGACGCCACCCTCGGCGCCACCCAGGCAAAGGCGTGACGACCATGACCACACCCACCAGCCTCGCACCCGCCACTGACACCGACACCGTCCTGCGAGCCGACGGCGTCACCATGCGCTTCGGCGGGCTCACCGCCGTACGCGACGTCAGCCTCACCGTCGGCACCGGCGAAATCGTCGGCCTCATCGGCCCCAACGGCGCCGGCAAAACCACCTTCTTCAACTGCCTCACCGGCCTCTATGTGCCCACCGAAGGCACCGTCAGCTACCGAGGCACCCGCCTCTCCCGCAAACCCCACCTCGTCACCCAGGCCGGCGTCGCCCGCACCTTCCAGAACATCCGCCTCTTCGCCAACATGACCGTCCTCGAAAACGTCCTCGTCGGACGCCACACCCGCACCAAAGAAGGCCTCTGGTCCGCCCTCCTGCGCGGCCCCGGCTTCAAAAAGGCCGAACGCACCAGCGAACAACGCGCCATGGAACTACTGGAGTTCACCGGCCTCGCCCACAAACGCGACCACCTCTCCCGCAACCTCCCCTACGGCGAACAACGCAAGCTCGAAATCGCCCGCGCCCTCGCCAGCGAACCCGGACTGCTGCTCCTGGACGAACCCACCGCCGGCATGAACCCCCAGGAAACCCGCGCCACCCAGGACCTCGTCCTCGCCATCCGCGCACAGGGCACCGCCGTCCTCGTCATCGAGCACGACATGCGCTTCATCTTCAACCTCTGCGACCGCGTCGCCGTCCTCGTCCAGGGACAGAAACTCGTCGAGGGCACCGCCGAGATCGTCCAGGCCGACGAACGCGTCATCGCCGCCTACCTCGGCACCCCCGTCGAGGGCATGCCGGCGCCGGACGACACCACGGACCCGGACGGCACCCCGCCCCCGGACCACCCCACGACGCCGGACGGCACGGCAAGCCCGGCGGCCGGGACGGAAAAACCCGACGGGCCGGGAAAGCCCGAAGGAGCAGGAGAACCCGACGCAGCGGACACGGCGACCCCACCAGACCAGCCGGCCCAGGGACAGACCGGAGACACCCCATGACCGCACTGCTCCAAGTCGAGGACCTGCGCGTCGCCTACGGCAAGATCGAAGCCGTCAAAGGCATCTCGTTCACCGTCGAAGCAGGGCAGGCCGTCACCCTCATCGGCACCAACGGCGCCGGCAAAACCACCACCCTGCGCACCCTCTCCGGCCTCCTCAAGCCCCTCGCCGGCAAGATCACCTTCGACGGCGAACCACTCGACGGCGTCCCCGCCCACAAGATCGTCGAACGCGGCCTCGCCCACTCCCCCGAAGGCCGCCGCCTCTTCCCCCGCCTCACCATCGCCGAAAACCTCCAGCTCGGCGCCTTCCTCCGCAAGGACCCCGACGGCATCGAGAAAGACATCCAACGCGTCTACGAGCTCTTCCCCATCCTCGGCGAACGCAGCAAACAAGCCTCCGGCACCCTCTCCGGCGGCGAACAGCAAATGCTCGCCATGGGCCGCGCCCTGATGTCCCGCCCCAAACTCCTCATGCTCGACGAGCCCTCCATGGGCCTCTCCCCGATCATGATGCAGAAGATCATGGAAACCATCCGCGAACTCCGCTCCCAAGGCACCACCATCCTCCTCGTCGAACAGAACGCCCAGGCCGCGCTCTCCCTCGCCGACCAGGGACACGTCATGGAAATCGGCCGCATCGTCCTCTCCGGCAGCGGCGCATCCCTCCTCCACGACGAATCCGTCCGCAAGGCCTACCTCGGCGAGGACTGACCCACCCGCACCGACGCGAGCGGCCCCGCACCGATGAAGATCGGTACGGGGCCGCTCGCACACTCCGGACGAGCCCGGCTGCCGCCGGCTACTGGTCCTTCTGCTGCTTCTTCTCCTCGGCATCCTCGATGACCGCCTCGGCCACCTGCTGCATCGACAGCCGGCGGTCCATCGACGTCTTCTGGATCCACCGGAACGCGGCCGGCTCCGTCAGCCCGTACTGCGTCTGCAGAATGCTCTTCGCCCGGTCCACCAGCTTCCGGGTCTCCAGCCGCTGGGTGAGGTCCGCGACCTCCTGCTCCAGCGTCCTCAGCTCGGTGAACCGGCTCACCGCCATCTCGATCGCCGGAACCACATCGGTCTTGGAGAACGGCTTCACCAGATACGCCATCGCGCCCGCGTCCCGCGCCCGCTCCACCAGCTCACGCTGCGAGAACGCGGTCAGCATCAGCACCGGCGCGATGCTCTCCTCGGCGATCTTCTCGGCCGCCGAGATACCGTCCAGCACCGGCATCTTCACGTCCAGGATCACCAGATCGGGACGGTGCTCCCGGGCCAGCTCCACGGCGGTCTGCCCGTCCCCGGCCTCACCGACGACGGTGTAGCCCTCTTCCTCCAGCATCTCTTTGAGGTCGAGACGGATGAGGGCCTCGTCCTCGGCGATCACGACGCGCGTGGTCAGCGGCGGGACGTGCGACTGATCGTCATCGGCGACGGGCTGCTCGGGCTCGGCGGCGCTCACGGGACTCCTCATTCCAGGCAGGTGGTGCCCCATGAGCCTACCTAGCTCCTGTAAGGTGGTCCCACAGCAGGTGGGCGTTAACCTTGGATTCCGCTGGCCCCGGTAGCCCAATTGGCAGCAGGCAATGGATTCAAAACCCATACAGTGTCGGTTCGAGTCCGACCCGGGGCACTTTTCCTTCGGTTCCAAGGTCACCCCACCATCCGGAGGAATTCGCTCAATGGAGCGAATCTTTGCGTGAGTGCCCCCACGGCGGGAAAAGCACCACCAGGCTCGCAAGCATGTACGACCGCATGACGCGCGAACGCGCCCTCGCTCTCGTCGCACAGGGCCGCAGTCTGAATTCCGTGAGCAGACAGACCGGGATCTCCCGGTACACGATCCGTTCCTGGCAGACCCGCATCGAACCGCTGTCCCGTGCCACGCAGTGCCCACGCTGCGAAGCAATCCCCCGCCCTCCTCGGGCCCCGCATGCCTACGCCTACTTACTCGGCCTCTACCTCGGTGACGGGTGCCTCAGCGAACAACCGCGGCGCCGCGGGTACGCGCTCCGGATCGCCTGCGCGGACGCCTGGCCAGGGCTCATCGCAGCGTGCCGGGAGGCGATCAAGGCAGTCCGGCCGATGAACAGCGTGTGTCTCGTCCAATGCCAGGGCTGCGTCATGGTGACGAGCTACAGCCACCACTGGCGGTGCCTGTTCCCCCAGCACGGGCCGGGCAAGAAACATGAGCGGCGGATCCAACTCGACGCCTGGCAGCAGCAGATCGTCGACGCCCACCCCTGGGAATTCCTGCGCGGACTCATCCACTCCGACGGCTGCCGGATCACCAACTGGGCCACCCGCACGGTCGCCGGACAGCGCAAGCGCTATGAGTACCCGCGGTATTTCTTTACCAATAGCTCCGCCGACATCATCGGCCTCTTCACCGGCACCCTCGACGCAGTCGGGGTCGAGTGGAGACCCGCCCGGCAATCCCGCACGGCACAGAACATCTCCGTGGCCCGCAAAGCCTCCGTCGCTCTCATGGACCGACACATCGGGCCGAAGTACTGACGGGGACGGCAGTCAGGTACCTCGGCCCAGCGGAATCGCGGTGCGGGTGGGGCTACTTCGGGGAGTCGTCCTCGCCGATGTGGTGGACGCGGACGAGGTTGGTGGAGCCGGGGACTCCGGGCGGGGAGCCGGCCGTGATGATGACGACGTCGCCCTTCTGGCAGCGGCCGAGCCGCAGAAGCTGCTCGTCGACCTGGGCGACCATCTCGTCGGTGGAGTTGACGGTCGGGCCGAGGAAGGTCTCCACGCCCCAGCTGACGTTGAGCTGGGAGCGGGTGGCCGGGTCGGGGGTGAAGGCCAGCAGCGGGATGGGCGAGCGGTAACGGGAGAGGCGGCGGACGGTGTCGCCGGACTGGGTGAAGGCGACGAGGAACTTGGCGCCGAGGAAGTCGCCCATGTCGGCGGCGGCGCGGGCGACGGCGCCGCCCTGGGTGCGGGGCTTGTTGGCCTCGGTGAGCGGCGGGAGGCCCTTGGCGAGGAGGTCTTCCTCGGCGGCCTCGACGATGCGGCTCATGGTCTTGACGGTCTCGGTGGGGTATTTTCCGACGCTGGTTTCGCCGGAGAGCATGACGGCGTCGGTGCCGTCGATGACGGCGTTGGCGACGTCGGAGGCTTCGGCGCGGGTGGGGCGGGAGTTGTCGATCATCGAGTCGAGCATCTGGGTGGCGACGATGACCGGCTTGGCGTTGCGCTTGGCGAGTTTGATGGCGCGCTTCTGGACGATCGGGACGGTTTCGAGGGGCATTTCGACGCCGAGGTCGCCGCGGGCGACCATGATGCCGTCGAAGGCCGCGACGATGTCGTCGATGTTGTCGACGGCCTGGGGCTTTTCGACCTTGGCGATGACGGGGAGGAAGCGGTCCTCCTCGCGCATGATGCGGTGGACGTCCTCGATGTCGCGGCCGCTGCGGACGAAGGAGAGGGCGATGATGTCGGCGCCGTAGCGCAGGGCCCAGCGGAGGTCGTCCTGGTCCTTGTCGGAGAGGGCGGGGACGGAGACGGCGACGCCGGGGAGGTTGAGGCCCTTGTGGTCGGAGACCATGCCGCCTTCGACGACCCTGGTGCGGACGTGGGGTCCGTCGACGTCGGTGACTTCGAGGGTGACTTTTCCGTCGTCGATGAGGATGCGTTCGCCGGTGGCGACGTCGGCGGCGAGGCCGTGGTAGGTGGTGCCGCAGATCTGGCGGTCGCCTTCGACGGCGGGTTCCACGGTGATGGTGAACTCGTCGTCGCGTTCGAGAAGTACAGGGCCTTCGCGGAATCGGCCGAGTCGGATCTTCGGGCCTTGAAGGTCGGCGAGGATGCCGACGCTGCGGCGGGTTTCCTCGGAGGCTTTGCGGACCCGGTCGAACCGTGCCTCGTGTTCGGCGTAGGTGCCGTGGCTGAGGTTGAAGCGGGCGATGTCCATTCCGGCGTCGACGAGGGCTTTGATCTGCTCGTACGAGTCGGTGGCGGGTCCCAGTGTGCAGACGATCTTTGCTCGGCGCATGCTTCGACCCTATGACTTACCGGGCGGTAGGGAACGGTAGGGAAGTGACTGCTCAACGAGCGCTTGGTGAAAGGCTGTTGACAAGTAATGGAATGGGCGCGGCGGCGCTCCGATGAGCGGAAATTCATTCCGTCCGCACGGTCTCACAGTACGGGGCGGGTCATCGTAAAGCGTGCGTTGACATGGGCATAAACGGTCTGACGCTGGGGTTCGAGGTCGAGGGCGGGGGCGGATTCCTGGACGGGGGCGCGGCCGTAGCCGGCGAAGCCGCGCTTGCCGGGGGCCTGGGCGGGGGCGGTGTTCTCGGCGCCGAGGTCGGCGATTTCGAGGAGGGCGTCGAGGCGGGCGCCGACGGCCTCGGCGTATTCGCGGGCGCGCTGGACGGCTTCGCGGACGGCCTGGGTGCGGGCGGCGCGGTGGGCGGGTGAGTCGTGGCGCAGTGCCCACCACGGGCCGTCGACGCGGGTGAGGTCGAGGTCGGCGAGGCGGGTGGTGAGCTCGCCGAGGATCGTGAAGTCGTTGAGGGTGGCGATGTGGGTGACGCGTCCGTGGTACGCGCGGACGCGTTCGTGGCGGCCTTTATCGGTGAGCTGGGGGGTGAGACTGAAGGTGCCGGTTTCGAGTTTTTCGACGGCGCTGCCGTAGCTCTTGATGAGGGTCAGGGCTTGTTCGTTGCGGCGGGTGAGGTCGGTGAGGGCGGCGGTGCGGTCGGTGCCGCGGGCGCTGACGGTGACGGCGATGCGGGCGATTTCCGGGTCGACGTCGAGTCGGGCTTCGCCGCGTACGGCGAGGCGGGGGGTGTCGGGGGTGCCGTACGGGAGGGCGGCGGTGGCGCCGGCGGGGGTGGGGTCGGCGGTCGTGGCGGTGGGGTCGGTCATGGTGGCTCCCGGGGTGCGGGGTCGGTGGGCGGTGTGTCCGGTGTGTTCGGTGGGCGGGGGCGGGACGTGGCGCGTGGGGCGTGGGTGGTGAAGGGTCGCATATCGGGGTGCGGCAGGGTGGGGCGTTCGGCGGAGCCGGATGAGGGGTGTTGCGCGGGGTGCGGCTGCGCCAGAATCTACGCGCGTTGTCCCGCTGTGTGACGGCGCGCATCGGCGTTTTGGCGTTCATCCAAGGGAGTTGGCATGTCGCTCGACCGTAGGAAGTTCTTGGGGCGTTCCGTGGTGACGGGGGCCGGGGTGGCGCTCGCGGGGGCGGCGGGCGCGCCGGCGGCCGGGGCGGTGGAGGACCGGGGCGCCGGTGACCTGGGTGGCCGCGGTCACCGGCGGGAGCGGTACGCCTTTACGGTCATGGGCACGACGGATCTGCACGGCAATGTCTTCAACTGGGACTACACCACCGCCGCGGAGTTCGATGATGCGGCGCACAACGACGTCGGGCTGGCGAAGATTTCGACGCTGGTGGCGCAGGTGCGGCGGGAGAAGGGCCGGCGGCACACGCTGCTGATCGATGCGGGTGACACGATTCAGGGCACGCAGCTGGCGTATTACTACGCCAAGGTGGATCCGATCACGGATCCGGACGGGCCGGTGCATCCGATGGCGCGGGCGATGAATGCGATCGGCTATGACGCCGCGGCGCTGGGGAATCATGAGTTCAATTACGGCATTCCGGTGCTGCGGAAGTTCGAGGAGAGCTGTGATTTTCCGCTGCTGGGGGCGAACGCGGTGGATGCGAAGTCGCTGCGGCCGGCGTTCCGTCCGTATGTGCTGAAGCGTTTGCGGTCACCGCGCGGGCGGGAGGTGACGGTGGCGGTGCTGGGTTTGACGAATCCGGGGATCGCGATCTGGGACAAGGCGCATGTGCAGGGGAAGCTGGCTTTTCCGGGGCTGGTGGAGCAGGCGGCGAAGTGGGTGCCGAAGCTGCGGTCGATGGGCGCGGATGTGGTGATCGTGGCGGCGCATTCGGGGATGAGCGGTACGTCGTCGTACGGGGATCAGTTGCCGTATGTGGAGAATGCGGCGGCGTTGGTGGCGGAGCAGGTGCCGGGGATCGATGCGATCTTGGTGGGCCATGCGCATGTGGAGGTCGCCGAGCGGCGGGTGGTGAACAAGGAGTCGGGCCGGGAGGTGGTGCTCTCCGAGCCGTTGAAGTGGGGGCAGCGGCTGACGCTTTTCGATGTGGCGGTGGAGTGGCATCGGGGGCGCTGGGAGGTGGCGTCGGTCGCCTCGCGGGTCCTGAATGCGAATGCGGTGGCGGAGGATGCGCGGATCACGGGGTTGCTGCGGGCGGAGCACCGGAAGGTCGTGGCGTATGTGAACCGGGTGATCGGCCGGTCGAAGGCGGAGATGACGGCGGCCGAGGCGCCGGTGAAGGACACGCCGGTTTTGGACTTCATTGCGTTTGTGCAGGCGGAGGTGGTGCGTAAGGCGCTTGCGGGGTCGGCGTATGCGTCGTTGCCGGTGTTGTCGCAGGCGTCGTGTTTTTCGCGGACCGCGCGGGTGCCGGAGGGGGATGTGACGATCCGGTCGATGGCGGCGTTGTATCCGTTCGACAACACGCTGGAGGCGCGGGTGTTGACGGGTGCGCAGGTGCGGGCGTATTTGGAGTTTTCGGCGCGGTATTACGTGCGGACGGCGGCCGGTGGTCCGGTGGATCCGTCGAAGGTCACGAATGCGGACGGTACGCCGGATTACAACTATGACGTGGTGAGCGGTGTCTCGTACGAGATCGATATCGCGAAGCCGGCGGGGCAGCGGATCGGGAAGCTGATGTTCGGCGGTAAGCCGTTGGATGATGCGGCGCGGTTCGTGCTGGCGGTGAACAATTACCGGGCGAGTGGTGGCGGTAATTTCCCGCATGTGGCGGCCGCGGAGCAGGTGTGGTCGACGTCCGACGAGATCCGGAATTTGATCATCGGGTGGGTGCAGGAGAGCGGGCAGATCGATCCTGCCCGGTTCGCTTCGGTGGACTGGAGGCTGACGCGGGACGGGGTGCCGGTGTTCTGATGTCCGGTGACGGCCAGAGCCGCGGGGGCGGTGGGGCGCCGTCCCGGGGGGGCCGTGGTCTCTGCCGGGGCCGCGGCGCTCCCCCGGTTCCCGTGGGTCTGGTGGCGCGTGGCGGGTGGACGTAGGCGGGTCGGGGTCAGCGGCGGGGGACGAGGGTGGAGCCCTGACGGGGAACCATGCCGGTGCGCCCGGCCGACGGCTGGGGGAGGCCGAAGCTGGTGAAGGCGGTGCGGCTGGGGAGGGGGTAGGGGGTGTTGTCGGTGAGGGAGTTGAGGATGGTGGCGCTGCGCCAGGCGGCGAGGCCGAGGTCGGGGGTGCCCACGCCGTGGGTGTGGGTTTCGGCGTTCTGGACGTAGACCGAGCCCGTGAGGGCGGGGTCGAGGACGAGGCGGTGGTCGGCGTCGATGCGGGGGCGGGCGCCGGAGTCGCGGCGCACGTAGGGATCGATGGCGGCGAGGAGGGTGTCCATGCGGCGTTCGCGGTAGCCGGTGGCGAGGATGACGGCGTCGGTGGTGAGGCGGGAGCGGGTGCCTTGCTGGGTGTGGTCGAGGTGGAGTTCGACCTTGGTGGTGCCGACGCGGCCCGCGGTGCGGACGAAGACTCCGGGGGTGAGGGTGGCGTCGGGCCAGCCGCCGTCGAGGGTGCGGCGGTAGAGCTCGTCGTGGATGGCGCCGAGGGTGGCGTGGTCGATGCCTTTGTGGAGCTGCCACTGGCCGGGGACGAGGTCGTCGCGGACGCGTTCGGGGAGGGCGTGGAAGTAGCGGGTGTAGTCGGGGGTGAAGTGTTCGAGGCCGAGTTTGCTGTATTCCATGGGGGCGAAGGCGGGGGTGCGGGCGAGCCAGTGGAGGCGTTCGCGGCCGGCGGGGCGGGAGCGGAGCTGGTCGAGGAAGATTTCGGCGCCTGACTGGCCGGCGCCGATGACGGTGACGTGGCCGGCGGCGAGCAGGGTGTCGCGGTGGTCGAGGTAGTCGGCGGAGTGGATGACGGGGACGGCGGGCGCCTCGGCGAGGGGGCGGAGGGGGACGGGGATGTGGGGGGTGGTGCCGATGCCGAGGACGAGGTTGCGGGCGTGGGTGCGGCCCAGGGCTTCGGCTTCGCCTTCGGCGTCGAGCTGGGTGAAGTCGACTTCGAAGACTTCGTGTTCGGGGTTCCAGCGGACGGCGTCGATCTGGTGGCCGAAGTGGAGGCTGGGGAGGTTTTCGCTGACCCAGCGGCAGTAGGCGTCGTATTCGGCGCGGTGGAGGTGGAAGCGTTCGGCGAAGTAGAAGGGGAAGAGCCGTTCGCGGGTTTTGAGGTAGTTGAGGAAGGTCCAGGGGCTGGCGGGGTCGGCGAGGGTGACCAGGTCGGCGAGGAAGGGGACTTGGAGGGTGGCGCCGTCGATGAGGAGGCCGGGGTGCCAGTGGAAGGCGGGGCGCTGGTCGTAGAAGGCGGTGCGGAGGGTGGTGAGGGGGTGGGCGAGGGCGGCGAGGGAGAGGTTGAAGGGGCCGATGCCGATGCCCGCGAGGTCGAGGGGTTCGCCGGGGCTCGTGGTGTGGGTGGTGAGGGGGTTTTCCGGGTGCGGGGTGGCGCTCATCGGGGCGTGTGGCCTTCCACGAGTTTGAGGAGGGTGGTCAGGTCTCCGGGCTGGGTGTGGGGGTTGAGGAGGGTGGCTTTGAGCCAGAGGCCGGTGGGGGTGGTGGCGCGGCCGAGGACGGCCTGTCCGTCGGTGAGGAGGGTGCGGCGGATGGTGGCGAGGGTGGTGTCGTCGGCGCCGGTGGGGCGGAACAGGACGGTGCTGAGGGTGGGGCGGGAGTGGAGTTCGTAGCGGGGGTGGTCCTCGATGAGGTCGGCGAGGGTCTGCGCGGCGGCGAGGGTGCGGTCGACGAGTTCGCCGAGGCCGTGGCGGCCGAGGGCTTTGAGGGTGACGGCGATTTTGAGGATGTCGGGGCGGCGGGTGGTGCGCAGGGAGCGGCTGAGGAGGTCGGGGAGGCCGGCTTCGGTGTCGTCGTCGGCGTTGAGGTAGTCGGCCTGGTGGGTGAGGGGGGCCAGGGTGGTGGGGTCGGGGACGGCGAGGAGGCCGGCGGCGACGGGTTGCCAGCCGAGTTTGTGCAGGTCGAGGGCGACGGTGTGGGCGCGGGAGAGGCCGTTCAGTGCGCCGCGGTGGGTGTCGCTGAAGAGGAGGGCGCCGCCGTAGGCGGCGTCGACGTGGAAGCGGGCGCCGTGCCGGTCGGCGAGGTCGGCGAGGGCGGGGAGGGGGTCGAGGGCGCCGGAGTCGGTGGTGCCTGCGGTGGCGGTGAGGAGGACGGGCCCGGTGCGGCCGGCGAGGCCGGCGAGGCAGGTGTGGACGGTCTCGGGGGTGAGGATGCCGTCGGGGGTGGGGAGGGTGAGGGGTTCGGGGAGGCCGAGGAGCCAGGCGGAGCGGTGGATGCTGTGGTGGGCGTTGGCGCCGCAGACGATCTGGAGGGGTGGGGCGGGCCGGTGGGGGTCGGTCGCGGTGCCGGCAGGGGTGGTGGTTTCGCGGGCGAGGAGGAGGGCGAGCTGGTTGGATTCGGTGCCGCCGGTGGTGATCAGGGCGTCGGGGCGGGCGGCCCGGGGGTAGACGAGCGCGGCGAGTTCACGGCTGGTGAGGGCTTCGAGGGCGGAGGCGGCGGGGGCCTGGTCCCAGGAGTCCATGGAGGGGTTGAGGGCGCCGGCGGCGAGGTCGGCGGCGGTGGCGAGGGCCAGCGGCGGGCAGTGCAGGTGGGCGGCGCAGTGGGGGTCGGCGGGGTCGGCGGCGCCGGCGGCGAGGGTGTGGACGAGGGTGCGCAGGGCGGTGTGCGGGCCGGTGCCGTGGTCGGGGAGCAGGGGGTGGCAGGCCTCGCGTACGGCGCGGGTGACGGTGGCGGGGCCGCCGGGCGGGAGGGGGCCGGCGCGGTCCTCGGCTCCGGTGGTGAGGGCGTCGAGGACGGTGTCGAGGAAGGGGCGGAGTGCGCGGGGGCCGTTGGTGCCGCCTGCGAGGGCGGTGCCGGCAGGGGGCACAGGCATCAATGTGCTCTTCTGTCAGGGGAGTTGGGGCGTCGATCCCGTGCGGACCAGCCCTCAGGCAGCGCTAAGTTACTTTCCCTGTACAGTCTGTATCCACTGGTTGCGCGGTCATACCACCCGTAAGTGGTACGGGTGTACCGCAGGTGTTCGGGTGCCGTCGGCCGGCCCCGGGGGCTGCCGTCCGGGGCGGGGCGGCACCCGTCTCAGGGCGGCCGCCCCGCCCGGGTCAGGCGCCGACGTAGGCCGCGAGGTGCTCGCCGGTGAGGGTGGAGCGGGCGGCGACGAGGTCGGCGGGGGTGCCCTCGAAGACGATCCGGCCGCCGTCGTGGCCGGCGCCGGGGCCGAGGTCGATGATCCAGTCGGCGTGCGCCATGACCGCCTGGTGGTGCTCGATGACGATGACCGACTTGCCGGAGTCGACGAGCCGGTCGAGCAGGCCGAGCAGCTGCTCGACGTCGGCGAGGTGGAGGCCGGCGGTCGGTTCGTCGAGGAGGTAGACGCCGCCCTTCCCGTCCATGTGGGTGGCCAGCTTGAGCCGCTGCCGCTCGCCGCCGGACAGCGTGGTGAGCGGCTGGCCGAGGCCGAGGTAGCCGAGTCCGACGTCGGCGAGCCGGCCGAGGATGCGGTGCGCGGCCGGTGTGCGTGCCTCGCCGTCGCCGAAGAACTCCTCGGCCTCGGTCACCGACATCGCAAGCACCTCGCTGATGTCGCGGCCGCCGAGGTGGTGGTCCAGGACGGATGCCTGGAACCGCTTCCCCTCGCACTCCTCGCAGGGGGAGGCGACGCCGGCCATCATCGCCAGGTCGGTGAAGGTGACGCCGGCGCCGTTGCAGGTGGGGCAGGCGCCCTCGGAGTTGGAGCTGAAGAGTCCCGGCTTCACGCCGTTGGCCTTGGCGAACGCCTTGCGGATCGGGTCGAGCAGTCCGGTGTACGTCGCCGGGTTGCTCCGTCGTGAGCCGCGGATCGGGGCCTGGTCGACCGACACCACGCCCTCGCCGGTGGCTCCCGCCCGTCCCGGCAGCGACCCGTGGACGAGCGAGCTCTTTCCGGAGCCGGCGACGCCGGTGACGACGGTCAGCACCCCGAGCGGGATGTCGACGTCGACGCCGCGCAGGTTGTGCGTGGTCGCGCCGCGGATCTCCAGCCTGCCGGTGGGGGTGCGCACGGTCTTCTTGACGGCGGCCCGGTCGTCGAAATGGCGGCCGGTGACGGTGCTTCCGGCCCGCAGCCCCTCGACGGTGCCCTCGAAGCAGACCGTGCCGCCCGCCGCACCGGCGCCGGGGCCCAGGTCGACGACGTGGTCGGCGATCGCGATCGTCTCCGGCTTGTGCTCCACGACGAGCACCGTGTTGCCCTTGTCCCGCAGGCGCAGCAGCAGGTTGTTCATCCGCTGGATGTCATGGGGGTGCAGGCCCGTGGTGGGCTCGTCGAAGACGTAGGTGGTGTCGGTGAGCGAGGAGCCGAGGTGGCGGATCATCTTGACGCGCTGCGCCTCGCCGCCCGACAGGGTGCCCGACGCCCGGTCGAGGGAGAGGTAGCCGAGGCCGATCTCGGTGAACGAGTCGAGTGTCTGCCGCAGCGCGGTGAGCAGGGGCGCCACCGACGGCTCGTCGAGGCCGCGGACCCAGGCGGCCAGGTCGCTGATCTGCAGGGCGCAGGCGTCGGCGATGCTGATCCCCTTGATCTTCGACGACCGGGCGCCCTCGCTGAGCCGGGTGCCGTCGCACTCGGGGCAGGTGGTGAAGGTGACCGCCCGCTCCACGAACGCCCGGATGTGCGGCTGCAGCGCCTCCTTGTCCTTGGACAGGAACGACTTCTGGATCTTGGGGATCAGCCCTTCGTAGGTGAGGTTGACGCCCTCGACCTTCACCTTGGTCGGCTCCCGGTGGAGGAAGTCGTGCATCTCCTTCTTGGTGAACGTGCGGATCGGCTTGTCCGGGTCGAGCAGGCCCGACTCGGCGTAGACCCGTACGGTCCAGAAGCTGTCGGACTTCCAGCCGGGGATGGTGAACGCGCCCTCGGCGATCGACTTGGAGTCGTCGTAGAGCTGGGTGAGGTCGATGTCGGAGACCGTGCCGCGGCCTTCGCAGCGGGTGCACATGCCGCCGGTGCGGGTGAAGGTCGCCTTCACCGCCTTGCGGGCTCCGCGTTCGACGGTGATGGCGCCGCTCGCCCGGACCGAGGGGACGTTGAAGGCGTACGCGCCGGGCGGGCCGATGTGCGGCTTCCCGAGCCGGCTGAAGAGGATGCGCAGCATCGCGTGGGCGTCGGTGACGGTGCCGACGGTGGAGCGGGCGTCGGCCCCCAGCCGCTGCTGGTCGACGATGATCGCAGTGGTCAGCCCGTCGAGGACGTCGACCTCGGGCCGGGCCAGGGTCGGCATGAAGCCCTGTACGAAGGCGCTGTAGGTCTCGTTGATCAGCCGCTGCGACTCCGCGGCGATGGTGTGGAAGACCAGCGAGCTCTTGCCCGAGCCGGAGACACCGGTGAACACCGTCAGCCGGCGCTTCGGGATCTCGATGCTGATGTCCTTGAGGTTGTTCTCGCGCGCGCCGTGCACACGGATCAGATCGTGGCTGTCGGCGGCGTGCGGCGCGGGCGACTGCGGGTCCGTCCTCGTGACCTTGCTCATCGTGTCTCCCTCTGTGCGGACGGCCGCCTGCGCGATCTCCGTCGGGGTCGCCGGGGTCGGTCTGACCGGCTCCGAGCGTAACGTCTGATGTTGCTGTGCCGGAGGGGTCGTGCAACAGCCCGGCCGCCGGCCGTCGCGCGGCGGCTCGCGGCCGGGCATCCGTTCAGCTCGCGCCCGGCCCGGAGGCGGCGGGGAGCGAGGGGGCGGCGGGGAGCGGGAGGACGGGCGTCATCGGTCCTGGAGCAGCCCGAGGACGTTGCCGTCGGGGTCGGTGACGGTGGCCACCAGGCGGCCGCCGCCGACCTCGTGCGCGGGCTCCTTCACGGTGGCGCCCGCGGCGGTCACCTCGGCCAGCTTCGCCTCGATGTCCGGCACGTGCCAGTAGGCCACCGGCGCGGTCATGCCCTGCGGGCCGCCGCCCGGCACCAGCCCGATGTGCTGCCCCCCGGCCTCGAAGCCGACGTAGTAGGACTCGTCGGCCTGCGGCGGCACGCCGAGCAGGGCGGCGTACACCGCCTTGGCGGTTGCCAGGTCGGACACGGGGTGCAGCACGGTCTTGATTCCCTGGGTGACAGAGCCGGTCATGATCACTCCTGAGCTCGTGGGGCGAATTGCCTGGTATGCCCCATCGAGCTTAGGGAGGAACGGGATGGCCGGGACTCGACACGCTAGGGGGTGTCTCCCCGATCAGGCCGGATCAGGGAGCGGGGCCTGGTGCGTGCGATCGCAAGGCGGAGGAGGGAGTCGACGCGGAGCGTCGGCGAGTGACGACAACGCGGCGAGCGTGCGTGCCAGGCCCCGCGAGCCCGGCATGATCGGGGAGACACCCCCTAGGCGCCCCCGGCCGCGGTGCGTACCTTCAGTGCCCTGCGCAGGTCGTCGAGCTGGTCGATGAGCTTGCGGCGCAGGGCGGGTGCCGGGTCGCCGTCGGTGAGGCAGGCCTCGCCGCGCCGGAGGGTGTCCTCCTCGACGAAGACGGCGGGGAAGGCGTAGCGGCCGGCGGCGTCGGCGAGGGCGGGGCCGCGGGCGGCGGCGAGGGCGGGGACCTCCGTGAAGTAGCGGGCGACGTAGGGGCGGAGCAGGTCGTGCTGTTCGGGTGCCCAGAAGCCGGTGGCGGTGGCGGTGAAGAGGTAGTTGGACAGGGCGGCCTTGCCGTCGGTGGTGAACAGGGCGTCCCAGGCGGCTTGTTTGGCGGCCGGGTCGGGGAGCGCGGCGTGGCAGCGGGCGGCGCCTTCGCGGCCGGTGGCGCTGGGGTCGCGGGCGAGTTCGGCGTCGATGGCGGTACGGAGTGCGTCGAGCGGCGCCGCGCCGAGGGTGGCGAGCCGGCCGAGGATGCGCCAGCGCAGTTCGGGGTCGAGGCGGGGGCCGCCGGGGACGCTGCCGTCGTCGAGCCAGTCCTGGATGCCCTCGGGGGTGGTGGCGCTGTCGATGAAGGTGCGGACGGCGGTGAGCCGCAGTCCCGCTTCCGCACCGTGTTCGGGGCCTTCGGTGCGGCGGAGTATGTCGCGGCTGAGGGAGGTGAGGGTGCCGAGGGCGGTGTGGCGTTCGGCGCGGGGGAGGTAGCGGTCGGCGATCTGGGTGCGGGCGAAGGCCAGGACACCTTGGACGACGGCGAGGTCGGATTCGTACGGGAGGTGGGTGCGGGCGGCGTCGAGGTAGGCGGCGGGGGCGAGTTCGCCGTCGCGCACCATGTCGCGGGCGGCGTTCCACACCACGGCGCGGGTCAGCGGTCCGGGGAGCCCGGACAGCGCGCCGAGGGCGGTGTCCCAGGAGACGGGGTCGAGACGGACCTTGGCGTAGCTGAGGTCCTGGTCGTTGAGCAGCAGCAGGGCGGGCCGGCCGCCCGTGCCGGAGTGGCCGCCGCCGTCGGGCACGTCCCAGGACAGCGGCTCGCGCGGGACGAGGCGGCCCGGGGTGGTGTGGTCGTGGTCGTAGAGGCCGATGGTGAGCCGGTGCGGGCGGGTGCCGTCCTGGCTCCCGGTCTGCTCGACGGACACGCTCCAGTGGCCGTCCGTGCCGTCCTGGACGACGGGGGTCAGGGTGTCGACCCCGGTGGTGCGCAGCCAGCGCTCGGCCCAGGCGTGGACGTCGCGGTCGGTGGCGCGGGAGAGCGAATCGATGAAGTCGGCGAGGGTGGCGTTGCCGAAGCGGTGCCGGGCGAAGTGGTCGTTGATGCCGGCGAGGAAGTCCTTCTCCCCCATCCAGGCGACGAGTTGGCGCAGGGCGGAGGCGCCCTTGGCGTAGGAGATGCCGTCGAAGTTGGTGAGCGCCGAGGTGGTGTCGGGGACGTCCTCGGGGGCGGGGGCGACGGGATGGGTGGAGGGGCGCTGGTCGGCGTCGTAGCCCCAGCCCTTGCGCGCGATGGCGAAGTCGGTCCAGGTGTCCTTGAAGCGCGTGGCTTCGGACAGGACCTGGTAGCCCATGTATTCGGCGAAGGACTCGTTCAGCCAGATGTCGTCCCACCATTGGAGGGTGACGAGGTCGCCGAACCACATGTGGGCCATTTCGTGGGAGACGACCATGCCGCGGGTCTGGCGTTCGGTGTCGGTGACGGCGGAGCGGAAGACGAATTCGTCGCGGAAGGTGACCAGGCCCGGGTTCTCCATGGCGCCGGCGTTGAACTCGGGGACGAAGGCCTGGTCGTACGAGTCGAAGGGGTAGGGCTCCTCGAAGATCTGGTGGTAGCGGTCGAAGCAGCGCCGGGTGAGGTCGAGGATTTCGTCGGCGTCGGCGTCGAGGTACGGGGCCAGGGAGCGGCGGCAGTGCAGGCCGAAGGGCAGTCCGGCGTGTGCGGTGCGTACGGAGTGCCAGGGGCCGGCGGCGACGGCGACCAGGTAGGTGGAGATCAGCGGGGTGGGGGCGAGGGTCCAGTGGCCGGGGTCGCCTTGGGTGGCGATGCCGTTGCCGAGGACGGTCCAGTCGGTGGGGGCGGTGACGGTGAGGGCGAAGACGGCCTTGAGGTCGGGCTGGTCGAAGGCCGCGAAGACGCGCTGGACGTCTTCCATGAACAGCTGGGTGTAGACGTAGGTCTCGCCGTCGGCGGGGTCGGTGAAGCGGTGCATGCCTTCGCCGGTGCGGGAGTAGCGCATGGTGGCGTCCAGGCGCAGTTCGTGGGCGCCGGGGGTGAGGCCGGTGAGCGGGAGGCGGTTGTCCTCAAGGGCCGCGGGGTCGAGGGGGTGGCCGTCGAGGGTGGCGGAGTGCAGCTCGGCGGGTTTGACCTCGACGAAGGTGTCGCCGGGTGCGTGCGCGGTGAAGTGGATGACCGTATGGGAGGCGAAGTGGTCCTCGCCTCGGGTGAGGTCGAGGGCGACCTCGTAACGGTGGACGTCGATGAGCCGGGCTCGGGTCTGCGCCTCGTCGCGCTGCAGTGCGGGCATGACGTCATGCTGCCGTACCGCCGGTGGGCGGTGCATCCGTGTTCTGGGGGCGTTGTTCGTGTGCGGGGGCATTGTGGCTGGGCGCGCAGTTCCCCGCGCCCCTTTGGGCGCCGGTGCGTCGGCCTCGGGTGAGGTCGCTTGGGTGGGTGGGGCCGGCGCCGTGCGGGGGCGGTGGTTGCCACTGGGGGTACGGGCGTCCCCTCCGGCCCACCACCCACAACGATCAGGCGCACCGGCCCCAGCCACCGGCGGCCTCAGCCGTTGCACCCGCTGACCAGTGGCGGATCATCCGGATCGGGGACCTGCGTGGACCAGCCGCCGGGTACGTTGCGGACCTGGCGGTCGCGGAAGCGTACGGGGGCGGTGCCGACCCGGCGGGTGAACAGGCGGCTGAAGTAGGCGGGGTCGTCGTAGCCGACCCGGCGGGCGACCGCGGCCACCGGGAGTTCGGTTCCCGCCAGGAGTTCCTTGGCGCGGCCCAGGCGTATGCCCAGCAGGTAGTCCTTGGGGCTGCAGCCGGCGCCGCGGCGTACGGCGGTGCGGAGTTCCGCGGGGGTCATGCCGTGCCGGGCGGCGTGTTCGGCGACCGAGAGGGGGAGGAAGGCGTCCCGGGCGAGGGCCTGGAGGACCGGGTCACCGTCGGCGTCGGTGTCGGAGCGTGCCCTGCGCAGGGCGACGAGGAGTTCGTGGACCGCGGCCGAGGTCTCCACCTCCAGCAGGGGGTTGCCCCGCCGCGCCGCGCGGGCGATCCGTCCGATGGCGGTGCGGGCCGGCCCGGCGTCCGCGAGCGGTACGAGCGGGCGGTCCGGTTCGATGTAGCCGAGTTCGGTGTAGGCCGCGGCGGCCGGCCCGGTGAAGTCGACGAAGCTCTCGTCCCAGCCGGTCTCCGGGTCGGCGCCGTAGTGGTGCGGCACCCCCGGCATGATCCACAGCAGGGCGGGGGCGGTCACCGCGCGGCGCCGGCCGTCGGCAGCGGTGAACCAGCCGCGGCCGGCGCTGATGACGATGGCGACGTGGTGGTCGAGGGTGCGCGGGCCGACCGTGGGCAGGGTGCCGTGCTGGAGGCCGACTCCCAGGCACACCAGGCCCAGCCGGTGGTGGACCGGGCTCGGGGTGAAGTAGCGCATCCAGGTGTGGTACACGTCCGGGCCTCCCGTCGCTCCGTACCGCTCCGTCGGACCGTCGAACCGTCCAACCAGATCCGATCTTTGTCCATGGACCGTCACACCGCCAGGGGGCAAGGGTGACCGGGTGCGCCCGGCCGGTGGCGCACGGAAGACGACACTGGGGCGGGTGACGTGACGCGGTTCGAGGCGGGCGAGCGGGACTTCATGCTGGACGGGCGGCCGGTGCGGCTGCTGTCGGGGGCGATGCACTACTTCCGGGTGCACGAGGCGCAGTGGGACCACCGGCTGGCGTTGCTCCGGGCGATGGGCCTGAACTGTGTGGAGACCTATGTGCCGTGGAATCTGCACGAGCCGCGGCCCGGCGAGTTCAGGGACCCGGAGGCGCTGGGGCGGTTCCTGGACGCGGTGCGGGCGGCGGGGCTGTGGGCGATCGTCCGGCCGGGACCGTACATCTGCGCGGAGTGGGAGAACGGCGGGCTGCCGCAGTGGCTGACCGGGCCGCTGGGGCGGCGGGTGCGGACGCGGGACCCGGTGTATCTGCGGGCCGTGGACGCCTGGTTCGCGCGGCTGCTGCCGCAGGTCGTGGCGCGGCAGTGCACGGCGGCGGGGCCCGGTGGCGCGGGCGGCGGGCCGGTGATCATGGTGCAGGCGGAGAACGAGTACGGCTCGTACGGCAGCGACGGTGTGTATCTGGCGCACCTCGTGGAGCGGCTGCGGGCGCTGGGGGTGCGGGTGCCGCTGTTCACCTCGGACGGGCCCGAGGACCACATGCTCAGCGGTGGTGCGGTTCCGGGCCTGCCGGCCACCGTCAACTTCGGTTCGGGGGCCGGGGAGGCGCTGGCGGCGCTGCGGCGCCACCAGGCTCGGGGGCCGCTGATGTGCATGGAGTTCTGGTGCGGGTGGTTCGCGCACTGGGGGCAGGAGCAGGTGCCGCGCGCTCCGGAGGATGCCGCGGCGACGCTGCGCGAGATTCTGGAGTGCGGGGCGTCGGTCAATGTCTATATGGCGCACGGCGGGACGAATTTCGGCGGGTGGGCGGGGGCGAACCGTGCGGGCGAGCTGCACGACGGGGCGCTGCTGCCGACGGTCACTTCCTACGACTACGGGGCGCCGGTCGATGAACGCGGGCGTCCCACGGAGAAGTTCTGGCGGTTCCGGGAGGTGCTGGCCGCGTGGGCGGACGGGCCGTTGCCCCGGGTTCCGGAGCCGCTGCGGGTGCTGGCGGAGCCGGTGCGGGCGGTGGTCGGTCAGTGGGCGTGTGCCGGGGACGTGATGGAGGTGCTGGGGGGCGCGGAGACCGAGGGGGGCGCGCCGGCGACGTTCGAGGAGCTGGGGGTGGACCGGGGTGTGGTCCGCTACCGGGTCGAGGTGCCGGGGCCGCGTGGTCCGCGTCCGCTGCGGGTGCGCGGGCTGCGGGACCGGGCGGTGGTGTGGGTCGACGGGGTGCGCGGGCCCGTGGTGGACACCGAGGACGCCGTGCTCGGGGAGGTGGCCGGACCGGCGTCGGTGGAGTTGTGGGTGGCGTCGCTGGGGCGGGTCAACTACGGTCCGCGGCTCGGTGAGTCCAAGGGGATCACGGGCGGGCTGCTGCACGAGCGGCAGTTTCTGCACGGCGTACGGTCACGGGGGCTGCGGCTGGATGCGCTGGAGGAGGCCGGGGCGCTGGCGAGGGTGCCGTTCCGGGCGGCGGCGGAGGCGGGCGGGGCCGCCGGGCTGTACCGGGGGACGGTGACGGTGGCCGGGCGGCCCGGGGATGCCGATCTCGCGCTGCCGGGGTGGCGCCACGGTTTCGCCTGGATCAACGGTTTCTGTCTGGGGCGCTATTGGGATCTCGGCCCGCAGCGGACCCTGTACGTGCCGGGCCCGGCGCTGCGCGAGGGCGCCAATGAGCTGCTGTTGTGGGAGTGGGAGGGCGCCCCGGCCCTGGTGGGGGACGAGGCGGGGGCGCCCGGTCTGTATCCGTGCGCGGGCGGGCGCTGAGCGCTCCGCGGGCGGCGGGCCCGCCGCCCCGGGGCGCGTCAGATCTCGCGCACCTCGAAGGAGTCCAGGACGAACTCCGCGGTCGCGTCGTCGGCCACCTTGCGCAGCCCCACCCATGCCTCGCCGTCGGCCGGTGCGGTGAACTCGTAGGTGTGGGTGGCGGGTCGGAGGGCGGCGGGCAGCGGGGTGCGGTGCAGTTCGCGGGGTGCGGGGGTGTCGGCGGAGGTGACCCAGGCGTACTGGCCGGCCCGCTCGTTCTCGTAGCGGAAGGTGACGCGGTAGCGGCGGCCGGGGGTGAAGCGGACGGTGTGCGGGACCGTCCGGTAGACGAGTCCGGTGTTCTCGCCGCGTGACTTGAGCGACTGGCCGCCGTCGATGACGTCGTCGATGGCCTTGCCGTTCCAGCCGCGCCGGGTGAACGGGGCGTGCCGCTGGGCGATGTGGGTGCGGGGGTCGGTGCTGCCGCCCGCGTCGCCCTTGACGAAGACGCCCCAGCCCTGGGGCACGTGCTCGAAGTCCTCGTAGGCCAGGGTGCCCGGCTTGGTGGTGGGCCGGGCCGGTACGACGCGGAGGTTGTCGAACCGGACCCGGGCCCGGCCGGCCACCGCGGTGAGGGTGAGGGTGACCGGGCCGCCGCCCTCGGGGACGGTGAAGTGGGTGAAGAGGCGCTGGAAGCGGGTGCCGGACTTCCGGTCGGCGGCGACGTAGTTGCCGGCGGTGGAGGTGTCGGTCCAGTTGGCGGCGGTGACGCCGTCGGCGGTACGGACCTCCAGGGCGGCCCGCCGCCGCTCCCCCGCCGTGGCGCCGACCTCGACCTGTACGGAGGCGGCGTAGCTGCCGGGGGCGAGGCGGGCGAGGCGTTGGGCGACGGTTGCGGCTGCGCCTGCGTCGATGACCAGCTCGTAGTCGCCCGGCTTGCCGGTCCGGACGGAGGCCGGGCCGGTGACCTGCCGGCCGGCCAGGTTCCCGGAGTGGAAGCCGGGGTCGGTCAGGGGGGTGCCCTCGCCCCAGCCGGGGTCGCGCTGCGCCGGGGCCTTGGCGCGGTGGACGACGTAGGCGACGCCGGGCCGGGCGGTGAGGGTGATCCTGCCGCCGCTGACGGGAAGCCGGGTTTCCTCGGTGCGGCCCTGGTCGGTGAGCCGGTAGGCGTGGACGGCGGCCGTGCCCGTCCAGCCGCGCGGCAGCGTCCAGGTGGTGGTGCCGCCACGGGGGTTGTAGTGGTAGAGCCGGTGCGGGTCGGTGGCCCGGCGGGGTTCCCAGGGGAGCAGGTAGGTGCCGTCGTCGTAGACCAGCCGGCCGTCGGTGGTGATCTTGCGGGTGCCCCCGGCGTCGCTGACGGAGGTCTTGGTGGGGCCCTCGAAGGTGATCTCGTGCGCGCCCCAGGTGCTGATCGGGTACGCCTGGAGGTATTTGGCGGGCAGGGCGTCGGTCCAGATGACCGTGTGGAACGCGTTCCAGTCGGTCTTGCCGACCCAGCCCTCGAAGTTGCCCATCCGGGCATTGCCGAGCAGGGTGGGCCATTTGTCGGCGAAGACGTCCTTGTGGTGGTGGCGCAGGAAGCGGATCAGCCGCGAGTTGATGCCGCGGGAGGTGTCGGGGCCGTAGTCGGTCTCGTTCGCCCAGTGCGACCAGAGGGCGGAGCGCTCCAGGCCGTGGCCCCATTCGGTGGCGATCTGCCAGCCCTGGTCGCGCAACTGGCGCTGCAGCTGGTCGGAGTTCCAGCCGGACTCGCGGAAGACGTCGAGGTAGAGGGTGGTGAGGGCCGGGTCGGTCTCCTTGCGGAGTTGCGCGAAGCGCCGGGCGATGTCGCCGGAGACCAGGTCGCGTCGGGCGTCGATGCGGTAGGACTGGTCGAGCCAGTCCCACTGCTTGTCGTCCTTGTCGACCAGCCGCTCGGAGAAGGCGTGGGCGACGGGGTAGGACTCGGTGGCGTTGACGTGCACCGCGAAGTCGCTGTTCCACTTCTTGCCGGCGCGGAGCAGGGTGTTGAGGTCTTCGAGGCCGCCGGCCCGGGTGTTGTAGTTGCCGCCGTAGTCGGGGTGGGCGGAGTCGTGGCCTTCGGACTGGTAGCCCTTGAGGAGCGTGAACTGCCGCAGCCCGTCGGTGGCCAGGGCGATCCGCTTGATGTGGTCGAGGGTGGCGAGGAACGGGTTGGTGGCCTGGCTGGCGAAGTTGAACGGGATGTGCGGGACGACCCGCAGGTGCTGTTCGCCGGCGCCCAGCGGCATGACCATGATGTCGCGCAGCGCGATGGCGGCGTCCTGCCAGTCGGTCCGCCCGTCGCCGTTGCGGTCGCCGGTGACGATGACGGTCGCGTACGGCAGCGGGTCGGTGGCGTCCACCCGTTGCCCGGCCGCCCGGTGGGTCCACTGGCCGCAGGACAGCTGGGCCTTGACGAAGCCGTCGCCCTGGACGGTCTGCCGCCAGAGGCGGCCGTTCTCCCAGGTGGTGGCCCCGGTGGGCGTGTCGTAGCAGGTGTTGGTCTCGATGGCGCCGGCCAGCGCGTCGGTGGCGACGACGGCGTAGGCGCATCCGGTGGGGGCGGCGTCGGCGGGGGTGTCGTCGGTGACCTGCACCAGGGTGTCGCCGCTCTTGGCCTTGTCCAGCTCGATCCGGGCGGCCAGCAGGGCGGCGCCGGGCTGGTCGCTGCGGACGCTCAGCAGGGCCAGGCCGGGGATCTCCAGCGTGCCGATGCGCAGCGCCGGGGTGTCGGCGATGCCGGTGACCCGCCAGGTCGTGCACCGGTCCCGGACGGCGATCTCGACGGTGATCCTGGTGCCGCCGTCGAAGCCGAGCGTGTAGGTGGCGCGGTCGGCGCGGGTGCGGTGGGTGACGTGGGGGGTGTGGGCGGTGCCGTCGAGGAGGACCTGGGTGACCGGGGCGTCCTGGCCGTGCAGGACGGCGCCGGTGCCACGGTCGGTGTAGGAGACGATCCGGGGGAAGGCGGTGTCGACCCGGACCTCCAGCGCGTCGGACCGGAGCACCGCCTCGCCTCGGCGGGGTGCGGCGGTCGCGGTGTGCGCGCCGAGCGGGAGGGCGCCCGCCGCTCCGGCGAGCGCGCCGGCGGCGACGACGTTCCTGCGGCTGGGCCCGCGCGGGGCGCCGGTCTGTTCGTTCACGCGCACTGTCCTCCTTCGTGCCTGCACTGCCTGTCGGCGGACAGCGTGCTGCGCGTGCGAGCGGTGCGCCTATGGACAAAGGAGGGGCAGGTGTTGGACAGATGTGGGGCGGGGGCGGGTGCGGCAGGAAGTGGGAGGGCAGCCGGCGCGGCGGGAAGCCCGTACGGCCGATACGGCCGGTGCGCCCCGGTTGGTCTCAGGCCGTCGCCCCGCTGTCGAGGGGCAGGACGGCGGTGAGTTCCCAGCCGCCCTCGGCCGCGGGGCCCGCGAGGAGTCGTCCGCCCATGGCCTCGGCCCGTTCGGTGAGGCCGGCCAGGCCGAAGCCGCCGCCGCGGGCCTGTTCGCCGAGGCGGGCCGGGCGGCCGCCGTCGTTGGCGATGCGCAGCTCCGCACCGAAGGGGACGGGCCGCAGGCCGATCCGTACCGCCGTGGCGTCCGCGGCGTGCTTGCGGACGTTGGTCAGCGCCTCGCGCACGATGCGGTAGACCGCCGCGGCCACATCGTCCGGCAGCGTCTGTGCCAGGCCGGTGTCGACGGAGAGGACGACCGGCGGGCCGGTGCGGGCGAACGCCTCGGTCAGCGCCCGGACCTCGGCGAGCCCGGCGACCGGGTGCGGGTGTGTCCCGTCCTCGCGCAGGACCCGCACCAGCCGGCGCATCGCGCCCAGCGCCTCGCTGCCGGAGGCCTCGATCCGTTCGAGGATGGCACCGGCCGGCCGGCCTTCGAGAGCGGTGAAGCGGGCGGCGCGGGCCTGGACGACGATGCCGGTGACATGGTGGGCGACCAGGTCGTGCAGCTCCCGCGCCAGTTCCAGGCGCTCGGCAGCCCGCACGGCCGCGAGATCGCGCAGCCGCCGGGCGTCCTGCCGGCGCAGGATCGCCGAATACGCGGCGACGACCACGGCGAGCGCGGCCAGGACCACGGTGAACAGCCCCGGCCGGACGTCCCGTAGCGGGGCGAGCACACAGGCCAGGCCCAGCAGCGGGCCGAGGACGGCGGCGGTGCGGCCGGGCGCCCGGCGGATCACGGCGGTGAGCAGGACGAGCAGGGCGATGCCCTCGCCCAGGCCCCATACCTCCCGTGCGTGCTGCCCGGCGATCAGCGCCGCCGACGCGGTGAGGGAGACCGTGGCCGCGGTCCACCCACGGCCGGTCAGCGGGATCCGCTCGGAGGGCACCGCGCACAGACAGACCACGAGGCCGGCGGCCACCACGATCAGGTGCGGCCGGGCGGGCTGCGGGGCGGTCGCCGGCGCCTCGAACCCGACGAGGAGCAGCAGTGCCACCGCGAGGGCGGCCCGGGCGGCGACGGCCTGCCGTGGCGGGGTCTTCGCCCACCGTGCCGGCCGGCTGCCGGTCGCGGTCCACCGGGCACGCGCCGGGGCACGGCCCGGGAGGCGCCGTATCCCGGGCCGTGTCCGGGTGCGCTCGCCGGGCTCGCTCACGGGCTGCCGGAGGACAGACCGCTCTCCCAGGCCCAGAAGGCGACCTCGACCCGGTTGCGGGCGTCCAGTTTGATCTGCACGTTCGCCAGATGGGATTTGACCGTGGACAGCGACAGGTACAGGGCGCCGGCGATCTCGGCGTTGGTCCGGCCGCCGGCCAGCGCGCGGACGACGTCCCGTTCGCGGCCGGTCAGCGGCTCGGACGGGGTGCGGGCCGCCGCCCGCCCCTTGCCGCCTGCCGGGGACAGCTCGCGCAGCAGCCGCGCGGCGACCGAGGGCGAGAGAACGGAGTGGCCCACGGCGGCGGCCCGTACGGCCTCCACGAGCAGCGCGGGGCTGGCGTCCTTGAGCAGGAAACCCGAGGCGCCGCCGTAGAGCGCGGCGTGCACATATTCGTCCAGGTCGAAGGTGGTGACGATGACGATCCCAGGGATGGGCCGGCCCTCGGGGTGGCCGGCTGGGCGCCCGGTCAGCCGCCGGGTGACCTCCAGCCCGTCGGTCCCGGGCATCCGGATGTCCAGCAGCAGCACATCGGGGCGCAGCCGTTCGACGGCCGCGAGGGCGGCCTCGCCGTCGGTGACCTCGGCGACGACCTCGATGTCGGGCAGGCTCTCCAGAACCGTCCGGAAGCCCATCCGGACCACTTCCTGGTCGTCCGCGATCACCACACTGATCGGCATGTCGTTCCTCCTGAGCGCCCTCGGGGTGGCGGGCCCGTGTCTGTCCCCCCGGCGGCGTGACCGTCTCCCTCCCGGCGGCGTGTCTGTCTTCCCTCCCGGCGGTGTGACCGTCTTCCCTCCGGACGGCGTCAGCCGTCTCCCTCCCCCGGGGCGGCGTCCGGGCCGCCGCCGCGCCGCGGCCGGAGACGGCCGGTGCACCGGCGGCGGGGGCCTGCCGATCAGCCCTGGGCCGCGTTCGGGTGGTCGTCGGCCGGCAGCTCCACGGGATCGTCCGGGCCGCCGAGCAGCACATAGGCGAGGGTCGCCGCAGAGGCGGCGAGGAGCAGCGCGGCGAGGACCGTCGCTCGGTGGCCGCGGTCGCGTGCCGGGGGTCGGGGGCGGGGCTCGGTGCTCATACCGTTCACGGTAGGAAGCCGTCACGGGGCGGCCCATAGGCCGTCCGGTCATCCCTGACGGCACAAGGCCCGGCCGCGCGCACGAGTTTGGTCCCGCGGCGGACGGACCAAGGGCCGTGGCGCGAAGGGACCAAGGTCCCGGACCGGGCCGGGGACTCCTGACCCGGCGAAGGGCCCGGGGATCCACCACGGATCCCCGGGCCCTTCGTGAGCGCGGCTCACTGACGAGGCGGTCAGCCGCCCAGTTCGCCCGCGGCCTTCTTGATGTTCGCGGCGAAGGTGCTCACCTCGCTGTAGACACCGGGCTTGCCGGGGCGGGCGCAGCCCTCGCCCCAGGAGACGATGCCGACCTGGAGCCACTGCCCGGCGTCGTCCTTGCGGAACATCGGGCCGCCGGAGTCCCCCTGGCAGGTGTCGATGCCGCCGGTGTCGAGCTTGCCGGCGCAGATCTCGTCGCCGGGCGTCAGCTGGTCGCCGTAGGCCTTCTGGCAGGCGGCGTCGTCGACGAACGGCACGGTGGCCTTGAGGAGGTAGCGCTGCTGGTCGCCGCCTTCCTTGTCGGCGCCCCAGCCGGCGATGGTGAAGTCGCCGTTGTTGAGCTTGTCGTCCTCGGCGATCTTCAGCGTGGGCTGGTCGATCGGCTTGGCGAGCTTGATGAGCGCCCAGTCCTTGCCCTTGCCGTTGTAGCCGGGGGCCTGGAGGACCTGCGTGGAGTTCACCTTGACGGCGTGGGAGTCCTCCAGGTCGGCCACGCCGGCGGTGGCCGTGATGGAGGTGTTCGCGCCGCTGCCGTCGACGCAGTGCGCGGCGGTGAGCACGATGTCCTTGGCGTACAGGGCGCCGCCGCAGCCCATCGACAGCCGGACCATGAACGGGAATTCACCCTGGCCGGCCTTGGTGCCGCCGACGACCTGATGGTGGACGGAGCCGGACGGGGCGGCCGAGGGGGCGGCCGAGGCCGAGCCGGGCTGGAGGCTGACGGCGGCCAGGGCGACGGCACCGAGGGCAAGGGATCTTTTGAGGGGCTTCCGGTAGCTGCGCAACGGGCTTCCTTTCGTGGGGGGTTGCACGTCGATGACGAGCCCATGCCAACACCGGGAGCCGGACGTGGCCGCCGCAGAAGGTGTGTGGAGGACGGCCGCACGCCGCAAGGCGACCGGACCCAGTGGGGGATGAGTCCGTAAAGCGCCCTGTGATTATGTGGAGTGGCCGATCGGGGTGACAAGAGTGCGCATCCGGCCAACTCGCGTGCCCCACAGGCCCCGTACGGCCCATACCGGACCTTCCCGGCCCCCCGTACAGTGGCCGGGTGACCACGGGCGGCAGTGAGATCGAGCACGGATACCCGCATCTCGACACGGTGCGTGCGGCCGTCCACGCGCTGTTCAAACGCCTGTCGTACGACACGGTGAGCACCTTCGCCACCAGCGTGCTGCCGGTCGACGTGGCCTTCGACGAGACGGAGGATCTGCACCTGGGGGCGCAGCGGGTCGCCCGGGCCATGCTCCGGCAGCTGCATCTGCCGGACGCGCGGACGGTCATCACGTTCCGGGAGATGGAACACGCCGCCGCTGTCGAACTCACCGCGGGACCCGAGTACTTCATCGAGCTCAACGACCGCTTCAGGAAGCACCGCAAGGACATCGGCGCCGCGCTGGCCCATGAGGCAACGCACCTGTTCCTGCACCGTCTGGATCTGTCGTTCCCCGGCACCCGGGACAACGAGATCCTCACCGACACCGCGGCCGCGTACCTCGGCGCGGGCTGGCTGCTGCTGGACGCCTACCGCGAGCACGGCCCGTTCTCGCAGAAGCTCGGCTATCTGACGCCGGAGGAGTTCGGGTATGTCCTGGCCCAGCGGGCCGAGTTCTTCGGCGAGGACCCGTCGCCGTGGTTCACCAGCCCGCAGGCGTACGACGCGTACACGACGGGCGCGGCGCGGGCCCGCCGGGACGCCCGCCGGCCACCGCTCGCCGCCGCCGGCTGGGCCGCCCGGCTGCGCTACGCCAAGGACCGCCGGGCGGCGCAGGATCCGCGGCGCACCGGCCGCCCGCCCGCCACCGGCGCCTACGCCTTCGAGGGCCCGCCGCCCCTGCGGGTGTCCTTCCCCTGCCCCGCCTGCCACCAGCGGATCCGGGTCCCGGTCCGGGGCCGGCTGCAGGCCCGCTGCGGGCTGTGCAAGACGCTGCTGGACTGCGATACGTGACGGAGCGGCGGTCGGCTCCCCGGCTCCCCGGCTCCCCGGCTCCCTGACTCCCTGACTCCCTGACTCCCTGGCTCCCTGGCTCCCTGGCTCCCTGGCTCCCTGGCTCCCTGGCTCCCTGGCTCCCTGGCTCCCTGGCTCCCTGGCTCCCTGGCTCCCTGGCGGATCCTGGTTCACCGGTGCTCAGCGCTGTTCACCGCCAGGCGTGCGGAGCGAGGTAGTGATTGCGGTGGCCGGCCTCAAGGACCTGGTGCAGTTTCGTCAGGTGCTCGGTGCCGGCCGGGAGGTCCAGTTGCTTCAAGAGCGCGACGGCGGCCTCGGGTTCGAGGTCTCCGTGGACATCGTGGTAGCTGCCGAGGAGCCCGCGGAACAGCGCGGGGTGTAGTTCGGATATCCCCGCCGCCGTCCGGTAGGCCGGCTGCTTGACCGGCCAGGGCACGGGTCCCGAGACTTCGAGAACACGCCGGGCGCGGCGCAGCCACGGGCCGCGGTCCGGGCCGGCGGCTACCTCGTGGGCCGGCCGCCAGGCGAGGTCGCGGCCCAGCACCTCGGCGAACGCCGTCGCCGCGGTGTCCCGGTCCTCGAACCAGTCGACCCAGAGCGAGTAGAGCAGCGCCTCGGGCTCGGCCGCCGCCTCCAGCCGCAGTCGGCAGGCAGCCCAGAATGCCTCCGTCGGCAGGGGGTGGTGCTGGTCCGCGAGCGCAAGGCGGATCTCCATCGTCACCCAGTACTCGCCGAGCAGATCCAGCAGGCCGAAGGCGGTCCGCAGCCGGGCGGTCGCATCCAGCGCGGGATCCTCCAGCGCCACACTCGTCCAGGTGTGCGCCACCTCGTTCGGCGTCAGTACCGCTTCCGGAGAATCGTCCTGCCGCCAGGCGTCACTGCTGACTCGTGTCACACCTGCCGCTGCCAGCCAGCGCCGGGCCCGCTCCGCATCCTCGTCTTCTCTCGTCACACGGCAAGTATGGAGCGGCACACGGCAAGTACGGGGCGGCAGAACGCCTCCCGGTACACCGGAGGAGCCCCGCCGGGGCCTGTCGTCCGGATCGGGCCCTAGACCCACCCCTCCAGGCCCGCCATGAAACCGTCGAAGTCGTCGCGGTGGATGGTGTGTCCGACGCCGGGCACCGTACGGACCTCGAAGCCGCGGCCGGTCAGCTCGTGTGCCGCCTGCTCGGAGAAGAGGAAGCCCTCCCCGGCGAACTGCACCAGCGACGGGACGACCGGCTTCTCGGGCACATGGTCCTGCCGGTGCACGGCGGACAGCGCGAGGGCGGTGGCGGTGTCCCACTGCGCGATGGTGGCCAGTTCGATGTCGAGGTCGGTGTCGTTCCAGCGCGGGTTGAAGGTGCGCAGCATCGCCCGGTCGGCCCGCTTGAAGGTGACGAACAGGGCGGGGTCGACGGGCTCCTGGAACCTGGGGAACTGCCAGGCGGGATCGCTGTAGACGGCCCTTCGCGGCTGCAGCCGCTCCACCGCCAGGGACAGCGCCAGACCGCCCAGTGAGTGTCCGATGACGACCTCGGGGCCGGCGGGCAGGGTCTCCACGAGGTCTTCGGCGTACAGCTCGGGGTCGTAGTCACCGCGCGGGCTGCGGCCGTGGCCGCGCAGGTCGACGGCGATGACGCGGTAGCCCCGGTCGGCGAGTGCCGGAGCGACGCGGTGCCAGGTGCGGTGATCGGACATCAGCCCGTGGACCAGCACCGCGGTCCGCTCGCCGGTGCCCCACTGGTGGGTGTGCAACTGCATGCCGGTGTCTCTCCTCGCGTCCCGCACTCGCCGCCTGCCGGTGTTCCCCGAACCGGTTCGCCGGGCCGGTTCGCCGGGCCGGTTCGCCGGGCCGGGGAACACCCGCGCGAGATTACCCGGGTCAGCAGGCGTGGGGGCCGCGGCGCGCCCCGCGCGGGCACCGTTCAGAGCCAGTCCTTCTCCGGTGTGGCCGCGGCCAGTACGTCCCGGGCGCCGGTGCGCAGGGGGGCGCCGTGCGGTACGCAGACCGTGTCGACGTCTTCGAGGGCGGCGAGCCGCCGGAAGGACGCGATGGCCTCCTCGCGTGCGACGTTGAAGGGGCCGAGCACCGCGCGGCGGCCCTCGGGGTCGGTGCCGATGAGGTCGCCGGGGAAGAGCACCCGGCTCGCGGGGAGGTGCAGGGCGATCCCGCCGGGGGTGTGGCCGGGGACGTGCAGCACCCGCACCTCTTCGCCCCAGCCGTCGAGGGTGTCCCCGTCGTGCAGGACGGTATCGACCTCGGTATGGCGCAGTGGCGGGACACCGGCGGCCGCCAGGCCCGCCATGATCCCTTCGTGCAGGGACCGTTCCGCGGGGGTGGGCACCGGCGGGGGCTCGGGGGCGGTGCCACGGATGTACGGGGCGTCCAGCGCGCCGGCCAGGACGCGGGCACCGGTGGCGGCGGCCAGGGCGGCGGCGGAGCCCATGTGGTCCAGGTGGGAGTGGGTGAGCACGATCTGCCGCAGCTGCTGTGGCCGGCCGCCGAGCCGGGCGAGGGCGCCGAGGATGGCGGGGGCCGAGCCGGGGACGCCGGTGTCGACCACCGCGTAGCCGTCGCCGGGGAGGGCGACGAGGTACACGTGCCCTACGGGGAACGGGAGTTGCCAGACGGTGGGGGTGAGCTCGGTGAGGGTGTCCATGGCCCGGACGCTAGCGGGCGGGCGGTCCGCCGGCGCCGCTGTTTCACCGTGGGCGGACCGGGTTTCACCGTGAGCCGGCCGGACGGCGAAGAAGCGTCTCCCCGGCCCCGTCGGCCTCCACGGCATCGGCCGCCTCCACGGCCACGGCGGCCTCCACGGCATCGTCGGAATGCGGCCGGAACCTGTCTTGCGCCTGGCACGTCCCATCCGTGACACAAGGAGGCAATGTCATGCGAGGATCCCACCTCTCCCGCACCCGTACCTTCACCGCCGTGCTCGCGCTGGCGGCGGCCGGCGCCGTCACACTGTCCGGCTGCGGCCAGAACGAGCAGAAGGTGACCCCCGCGGCACCGCCGAAGAAGCCGGATGCGTTCGAGCAGCGCGCGGATCAGATCGTGCGGGACTGGCCGAAGGTCTCCCCCGTGCACGGCCGGCAGCAGGCGCTGCTGCCGCTGGTGAAGGCGGAGCGCCCGGCGAAGACCGGTGCACGGGAGCTCACCGTCACCGTCGGGCACAGCGCCTGCGATGTCCGCTTCGGCGCGCGCAGCCATGAGTCGAAGGACCTCGTGGTGATCACCGGCTGGGGCAAGCGGAAGAGCGCCAAGGGGATGTGCACCGAGCAACTGGCCACCGACAAGGTGACCGTGCACCTCAAGGGTGCGCTGGACGGCCGCAAGGTCGTGGACGCGGCGACCGGCAAGCAGCTCGTCAAGGGCTGACCGGCGGGTGCGGCGTGAGCGCGCGCCCGCTCCGCGGTTCGCGCGCACGCGCACATCCACCCCCTAGGCTCGCCGTATGAGCCCCTCCATCGCCCGCAACACCCGTGTCGAACTGCCCGAGCTGCTGGAGTTCGTCCGCCCCCGGCACCGTGCGATCCTGCTCACCCGCCGCAGCGACGGCACCCCGCAGGGCTCGCCGCTGACCTGCGGGGTGGACGACTCCGGACGGCTGGTCATGTCGACGTATCCGGAGCGCGCCAAGGTCCGCAACGTCCGCCGGGTCTCGTCGGTCAGCGTCATCGTGCTGTCCGACGAATGGAACGGCCCGTGGGTGCAGATCGACGGCGAGGCCGAGGTCATCGACGCCCCGGATTCGGTCGAGCCGCTTGTCGAGTACTACCGCAACATCGCCGGGGAGCACCCGGACTGGGACGAGTACCGGGAGGCGATGCGCACCCAGGGCAAGTCGCTGATCCGGGTGACCCCGCTGCGCTGGGGGCCGGTGGCGACCGGCGGTTTCCCGGCCCGGCTCGCGGAGGACGGCGCGGAGGACGGCGACGACGCATAGCCCGTCCCGCCGCGGCCCGGCGCGCGGGCCCGGCCGGGAAGGGCCGGGCGGACCTGACCGGGACGGGCCGGCCAGGCCTTCCCGGGGTACCTCAACGTGTCCCGCGGGTACCGCCGTTGACGTTCAGCACCTGGCCGGTGATGTGCCGGGCCGCCGGTGAGGCCAGGAAGGCCACCGTGCCGGCGATGTCGGCGGGGGACCCGGCGCGGCCCACCGCCGCGGCGGCCACCAGGTGGTCGCGCCGCTCGTCGGTGAGCTGGTCGCGGAAGAAGTCGGTGCCGGCGATATAGCCGGGCGAGATGACGTTGGCGGTGATGTCGCGGGGGCCGAGCGTCCGGGACAGCCCGATGTTCCAGGAGGCGAGGCCGGCCTTGGCCGCTCCGTAGGCGCCGTTGCCGTGGTCGGCGGCGATCGATCCGAGGTGCACGACCGCGCCGCCGGCCGCGAGCCGGTCGTCCAGCGCCCTGGTGGTCAGCACGGCGCTGAGCAGGTTGGCGTCGAGGTTGGCACGGAAGGCGCGGGCATAGGCCGCCAGGCCGGTGGCGTCGTCCGCGTCGAGGTCGGTGTTGCCGCCGGCGTTGTTGACCAGGACGTCGATCCGCCCGGGGAGTCCGGCGAGCAGCGCGGTGAGCGCCGCGGGGTCGGTGTGGTCGCACACCAGGGGGCGGACGGCGGGGCGGCCGGCTGCCGTTTCGTCGAGCGGGCCGGGGCGCCGGCCGGTGACGATGACCTCGTCCCCGGCGTCCGCGAAGTGGTGGGCAACGGCGCGTCCGATGCCGGTGCCGCCGCCGGTGACCAGGATGGTGCGTGACATATGCTGAGCTCCGTCCATCACGTTCAGTTCTAAATTTAGAGCTGAACGTACCATCCGCAGGAGGGCCCGTGGCAAGAGATTCCGAGGCGAAGGACGGCTCCGGCCACCCGGCGCCCCCCGCTCCCCCGTACCCCGTCGAGGAGATCGCCGCCGCCTGGGAGCGGGAGCGTCCCGGCACCCCGGTCTCCTCCATCGGCATCGTGACGCCGATCTGGCAGCTGGCGAAACTGCTGGGCGACGACCGGCGCCGGGTGCTGGCCGGCGCCGGGATGGACCCGGCCACCCTCGACCTGCTCAGCGTGCTGCGCCGCAGCGGCGCGCCGTACACCCTGACCACCCGAGAACTCAGCCGCCGCTCCCTGGTCACCGCGGGCGCGATCTCCCAGCGGCTGACCCGCGCCGAGCGCGAGGGGCTGGTCACCCGGCGGCCCGGCGAGGGCCGCCCCCGCACGGTCCTGGTCGAGCTGACCCCGGCCGGCCACGAGAAGGTCGAGGCCACGGTCGGCCAAGTGCTGCACCGCGAGGCCGAGTTGATCGACGGTCTGACGCCCGCACAGCAGAAGGAGCTCGCCGGGCTGCTGCGGATCCTGCTCCAGGACACCCAGCGCAAGCTCGGCGACGACCGGATCAGCCAGGTCGGCGAGGGCTGAGCATCCCGGGGCCGCCGGACGGGGGCGGGGCGAAGGCGAGGGAGGGGAACAGCGCCTCGTCGGGCAGTCCGAGCTGCGCACGGAAGGCCGCACGGCCCGCCGCGGTGACGGTCAGGATGCGGGTGGCGACGGCCTTGACGACCCAGCCGCGCTCCAGGGCGTGCCGGTAGAGGGCGGCGCCGACCGCACCGGAGAGATGCCGGCGGCGCACCGTCCAGTCGAGGCAGGTGCGGACATGAGCCCGGTGCGCCGCCGAGGGCCCGGCGTCGGGGATGCCGAGGGCGGTCAGCCAGCCGGCCCCGTCCACGGTCAGCACCGGGCCGTGGTCCCGCCCCAGCAGGCCGCGTTCGGTCATCGCGTCGACGATGGCGACGCCGAGCGCACCGGCGATGTGGTCGTAGCACGTCCGGGCATGGTGCAGGGCCCTGCGGTGGTTGGCCTCGGCCAGGGAGCGGACCGGGACCCGGCGGTAGGGGGCGAGGACGGCCAGGTTCTCCAGGGTCTCCGCGGCCTCCGGGCTGGCCAGGCGTACGTAGCGCCGCCGCCCCTGCCGTTCCTCGGCGAGCAGGCCCCCGGCGACGAGGAGGTTGAGGTGTTCGGTGGTGGTGGAGGGTGCCACCGCGGCGTAGGCGGCCAGTTCACCGGCGGTCCAGGCGCCGCCGTCGAGCAGGGCCATACAGATGGCGGCACGGGTGCGGTCCGCGAGCAGCGCCGCAAGGGCGGCCAGATCGGGGGTCTCCGCGACGCTTTCCAGATCGGCGTCCCATCGTTTCATGTACACAGAGTAACCTCTGATAACATTTCGGTGAGAACCGAAGCAACCGGCTTCTATCCTCGGGGCCATGAAAGTCGCGCTGGAGAAGAGCAGTTCGGTCGCCCCGGCGCTGCTGTCCACGGAGAACGACGACGGAACCTTCGTGCTGGTCGAGCTGCGCATCCGGTGGGAGCTCGGGCCGGTCGTCAGCGTCTGGCTGCCGGCCCGCGGCCGGACCGCGCGGAATCTCGCGGTGCGCCCGGACGTGGTCTTCAATCTGCCGCCGGACGGAGCGGGGGCCGAGGAGGGGACGACGGGCAGCATGCCCTGTTCCACGGATGCGCCCTGGGCGGAGCCGTCCGAATTGGTGCGGCCGCCCCGACTGGCGCACTGCCCGGTGCAGTTGGAGGCCCGCCGGCTCGGGGAGCGGACGGTCACCGACGGGGCGTGGACGCAGATCGAGGCGCAGGTGCTGCGGGTGCATGCCGATCCGCGGTGGATGGTGCCGCTGAGCGGTCCGGGGGCCGGGCCGGCGGCGTGGCATCCACCGGTGCACGATTTCCGGCCGTCCATCACTCCCCCGCCGCAGGCCGTGCCGGCGCCCGCGCGGGAGATGGCGCAGCAGTGGGAGCGGCGCTTTCCGGCCGGGAGCGGTGGCGCTTAGGGCCTGTCGTTCGGGTCATGCCGGACCGGCCGTGCCCGCACAGGCCCGCGGCGCCTGCCCTCCCGGTCGGGGGAGGGGGACAGGCGCCGCGGTTGTTCCGTACGACGTTGTACGGGACATCGGGGGACGGATCACACGGTCAGTGCGCGATCCGTCGGCTTGATGGGAGCCGGCAGGGCGCTGGCTCCGGTCAGGAAGCGGTCCACGCCCTTGGCCGCGGAACGGCCCTCGGCGATGGCCCACACGATCAGCGACTGGCCGCGGCCGGCGTCACCGGCGACGTACACGCCGGGGACGTTGGTGGCGAAGTCCGCGTCGCGGGCGATGTTGCCGCGCTCGTCGAGCTCCAGGCCGAACTGCTCGACCAGGCCGTTCTCCTTGTCGGTGCCGGTGAAGCCCATGGCGAGGGTGACCAGCTGAGCCGGGATCTTCCGCTCGGTGCCGGGCTTCGGCTCCGGGCGGCCGTCCTTGAACTCCACCTCGGTCAGGTGCAGCCACTGGACGTTGCCGTCCTCGTCGCCCTCGAAGTGGGTGGTGGACACGGAGTAGAGCCGGTCGCCGCCCTCCTCGTGCGCGGAGGTGACCTTGTAGAGCATCGGGAAGGTCGGCCAGGGCTGGTTGGCGTTCCGCTCCTCGCCCGGCTTGCCCATGATCTCCAGCTGGGTGACCGAGGCCGCGCCCTGGCGGTGGGCGGTGCCGACGCAGTCCGCGCCGGTGTCGCCGCCGCCGATGACGACCACGTGCTTGCCCTCGGCGCTGATCGGGGCGACGGTCAGGTCGCCCTCCTGCACCTTGTTGGCGAGCGGCAGGTACTCCATCGCGAAGTGGATGCCGTTCAGCTCGCGGCCGGGCACCGGCAGATCGCGGGAGGTGGTGGAGCCGGCGGCGATGACCACGGCGTCGTAGCGCTTGCGCAGCTTCTTCGCGTCGAGGTCCCGGCCGATCTCCACCTCGGTGCGGAACTTGGTGCCCTCCGTGCGCATCTGCTCGATGCGGCGGTTGATGTGGCGCTTCTCCATCTTGAACTCGGGGATGCCGTAGCGGAGAAGACCGCCGATACGGTCCGCGCGCTCGTAGACGGCGACGGTGTGGCCGGCCCGGGTCAGCTGCTGGGCGGCGGCCAGGCCCGCGGGGCCGGAGCCGATGACGGCGACGGTCTTGCCGGACAGGCGCTCGGGCGGCTGCGGGGTGACGTCCCCGTTGTCCCACGCCTTGTCGATGATGGAGACCTCGACGTTCTTGATGGTCACCGGCGGCTGGTTGATGCCCAGCACACAGGCGGCCTCACAGGGCGCGGGGCAGAGGCGACCGGTGAACTCCGGGAAGTTGTTGGTCGCGTGCAGCCGCTCGCTGGCCTCGGTCCAGTCCTCGCGGTAGGCGTAGTCGTTCCACTCGGGGATGAGGTTTCCGAGCGGGCAGCCGTTGTGGCAGAACGGGATGCCGCAGTCCATGCAGCGCGACGCCTGCTTGCTGATGATCGGCAGCAGGGAGCCGGGCTGGTAGACCTCGTTCCAGTCCTTGACGCGCTCCTCGACGGGGCGGGTCTGGGCGACCTCGCGCTCGTGGTTCAGGAAGCCCTTGGGGTCAGCCATTGGTCGCCGCCTCCATCATCTTCTCGTGGGTCTCGGACTCGGAGAGTCCGGCCTGCTCAGCGGCGTCCTTGGCGACGAGCACTGCCTGGTAGGTGGGCGGGATGACCTTGCTGAAGCGTGCGGCCGCGGCATCCCAGTCGGCGAGGAGCTTGGCGGCGACGGTCGAGCCGGTCTCCTCCTGGTGGCGCTGCACGACGTCGTGCAGCCACTGCTTGTCGGCGTCGTCGAGCGGGTTCACCGCGTCGACGAGCTCCTTGTTGACGTTGGCCGGATCGAGGTCGATGACGTAGGCGAAGCCGCCGGACATACCGGCCGCGAAGTTGCGGCCCGTCTCGCCCAGGACGACCGCGTTGCCGCCGGTCATGTACTCGCAGCCGTGGTCGCCGACACCCTCGGAGACCACCGTGGCACCGGAGTTGCGGACGCAGAAGCGCTCGCCGACCCGGCCGCGGAGGTACAGCTCGCCGCCGGTGGCGCCGTAGGCGAGGGTGTTGCCGGCGATGGTGGAGTACTCCGCGAGGTGGTCGGCTCCGCGGTCCGGCCGGACGATGACGCGGCCGCCTGACAGGCCCTTGCCGACGTAGTCGTTGGCGTCGCCCTCCAGGCGCAGCGTGATGCCGCGCGGCAGGAACGCGCCGAAGGACTGGCCGGCCGAGCCGGTGAAGGTGATGTCGATGGTGTCGTCGGGCAGGCCCGCGCCACCGAACTTCTTGGTGACCTCGTGGCCGAGCATGGTGCCGACGGTCCGGTTGATGTTCCGGATCGCGATCTGGGCCCGGACCGGCTGGGCGTCCTCGGCGGTGTCCGCGGCCAGGGCGTCGGCGGCGAGCTTGATCAGCTCGTTGTCGAGCGCCTTCTCCAGGCCGTGGTCCTGCTCGATGACCTGGTGGCGCACCGCGCCGTCGGCCAGCTCGGGGACGTGCAGCAGCGGGGCCAGGTCCAGGCCCTGCGCCTTCCAGTGGTTCACGGCGCGGGAGGTGTTCAGCAGCTCGGCGTGGCCGATGGCCTCGTCCAGGCTGCGGAAGCCCAGCTCGGCCAGCAGCTCACGGACCTCTTCGGCGATGAACTGGAAGAAGTTGACGACGTACTCGGCCTTACCGTTGAACCGCTCGCGCAGCGTCGGGTTCTGGGTGGCGATGCCGACCGGGCAGGTGTCCAGGTGGCACACGCGCATCATGACGCAGCCGGAGACGACCAGGGGTGCGGTCGCGAAGCCGTACTCCTCGGCACCCAGCAGGGCGGCGATGACGACGTCACGGCCGGTCTTGAGCTGGCCGTCGGTCTGCACCACGATGCGGTCGCGCAGGCCGTTGAGCAGCAGGGTCTGCTGGGTCTCGGCCAGGCCCAGCTCCCAGGGGCCGCCCGCGTGCTTGAGCGAGGTGAGCGGCGAGGCGCCCGTACCGCCGTCGTGACCGGAGATCAGGACCACGTCCGCGTGCGCCTTGGAGACACCCGCGGCGACCGTGCCGACGCCGACCTCGGAGACCAGCTTCACGTGGATGCGGGCCTGCGGGTTGGCGTTCTTGAGGTCGTGGATCAGCTGAGCCAGGTCCTCGATGGAGTAGATGTCGTGGTGCGGCGGCGGGGAGATCAGGCCGACGCCCGGGGTGGAGTGCCGGGTCTTGGCGACCCACGGGTAGACCTTGTGGCCGGGCAGCTGGCCGCCCTCGCCGGGCTTGGCGCCCTGGGCCATCTTGATCTGGATGTCGTCGGAGTTGACCAGGTACTCGGACGTCACGCCGAAGCGGCCGGAGGCGACCTGCTTGATGGAGGAGCGGCGCGCCGGGTCGTACAGGCGCTCCGGGTCCTCGCCGCCCTCACCGGTGTTGGACTTGCCGCCCAGCTGGTTCATGGCGATGGCCAGCGTCTCGTGCGCCTCCTGGGAGATGGAGCCGTACGACATGGCGCCGGTGGAGAAGCGCTTGACGATCTCCGACGCCGGCTCGACCTCCTCGATCGGGATCGAGGGACGGTCGGAGGCGAAGGAGAACAGGCCGCGCAGCGTCATCAGCCGCTCGGACTGCTCGTTCACCCGGTCCGTGTACTGCTTGAAGATGTCGTAGCGGCGCGAGCGGGTGGAGTGCTGGAGCCGGAAGACGGTGTCCGGGTCAAAGAGGTGCGGCTCGCCCTCGCGGCGCCACTGGTACTCGCCGCCGATCTCCAGCGCACGGTGCGTGGCGGCGATGCCGGAGGCCGGGTAGGCCTTGGCGTGCCGCGCCGCGACCTCCTTGGAGATGACGTCCAGACCCGCGCCGCCGATCTTGGTGGCGGTGCCGTGGAAGTACTTGGCGACGAACTCCTCGTCCAGGCCGACGGCCTCGAAGACCTGCGCGCCCCGGTAGGAGGCCACGGTGGAGATGCCCATCTTGGACATGACCTTCAGGACGCCCTTGCCGAGCGCCTTGATCAGGTTCTTGATGGCGGTCTCGGCCTCGACGCCCGGCAGGAAGGTGCCGGCGCGGACCAGGTCCTCGACCGACTCCATGGCCAGGTACGGGTTGACGGCCGCGGCACCGAAGCCGATGAGCAGCGCGACGTGGTGCACCTCGCGCACATCGCCGGCCTCGACGAGCAGACCGACCTGGGTGCGCTCCTTGGTGCCGATGAGGTGGTGGTGGACCGCGGCGGTCAGCAGCAGCGACGGGATCGGCGCGTGCTCGGCGTCGGAGTGCCGGTCGGAGAGCACGATCAGCCGGGCGCCGTCGTCGATGGCGGCGTCGGCCTCGGCGCAGATCTCCTCGATCCGGGCGGCCAGCGACTCGCCGCCGCCGGAGACCCGGTAGAGGCCGGAGAGGGTCACGGCCTTCATGCCGGGCATGTCGCCGTCGGCGTTGATGTGGACGAGCTTGGCCAGCTCGTCGTTGTCGATGACCGGGAAGGGCAGGGTCACGCTGCGGCAGGAGGCCGCGGTGGGCTCCAGGAGGTTGCCCTGCGGGCCCAGCGAGGAGATCAGCGAGGTGACCAGCTCCTCGCGGATGGCGTCCAGCGGCGGGTTGGTGACCTGCGCGAAGAGCTGGGTGAAGTAGTCGAAGAGCAGCCGGGGGCGCTCGGACAGCGCGGCGATCGGCGAATCGGTGCCCATCGAGCCGATGGGCTCGGCGCCGGCCTTGGCCATCGGGGCGAGGATGACGCGCAGCTCTTCCTCGGTGTAGCCGAAGGTCTGCTGGCGGCGGGTGACCGAGGCGTGGGTGTGCACGATGTGCTCACGCTCGGGCAGGTCGGCGAGCTCGATCAGGCCGGAGTCCAGCCACTCCTGGTAGGGGTGCTCGGCGGCGAGCTGCGCCTTGATCTCGTCGTCCTCGATGATGCGGCCCTCGGCGGTGTCCACGAGGAACATCCGGCCGGGCTGCAGGCGGCCCTTGCGGACGACCTTGGCGGGGTCGATGTCCAGGACGCCGACCTCGGAGGAGAGCACGACCAGGCCGTCGTCGGTGACCCAGTAGCGGCCGGGGCGCAGACCGTTGCGGTCGAGGACCGCGCCGACCTGGGTGCCGTCGGTGAAGGTGACGCAGGCCGGGCCGTCCCAGGGCTCCATCATCGTGGAGTGGTACTGGTAGAAGGCGCGCCGGGCCGGGTCCATGGAGGGGGAGTTCTCCCACGCCTCGGGGACCATCATCAGCACCGAGTGCGGCAGCGAGCGGCCGCCGAGGTGGAGCAGTTCCAGGACCTCGTCGAAGGAGGCGGAGTCGGAGGCGTCCGGGGTGCAGACCGGGAACAGCCGCTCCAGGTTCTCGGCGTTCTCCTTGCCGAACAGCTTGGTGGCCAGCTGCGACTCGCGGGCCCGCATCCAGTTGCGGTTGCCCTTGACCGTGTTGATCTCGCCGTTGTGCGCGACGAAGCGGTACGGGTGGGCGAGCGGCCAGCTCGGGAAGGTGTTGGTGGAGAACCGCGAGTGGACCAGCGCGACGGCGGTGGCGAAGCGGCGGTCGGACAGGTCCGGGAAGAAGGGCTCCAGCTGGCCGGTGGTCAGCATGCCCTTGTAGACGATCGTCCGGGCGGACAGCGAGGGGAAGTAGACCCCGGCCTCCCGCTCGGCGCGCTTGCGCAGCGCGAAGGCCTTGCGGTCCAGCGCCAGACCGGTGTTCTTCCCGTCGCCGACGAAGATCTGGGAGAAGGCGGGCATGGTGGCGCGGGCGCCGTTGCCGAGCAGCTGCGGGGCGACCGGGACCACCCGCCAGCCGATGACGTCCAGGCCCTCTTCAGCGGCGATCGTCTCGATGCGCGAGACGGCGTCGGCCGCCTCCTGGGCCTCGGACGGCAGGAAGGCGATGCCGACGGCGTAGGCGCCGGCCTCGGGGAGCTCGAAGGTGACGTTCTCGCGAAGGAACGCGTCCGGCACCTGGAGCAGGATGCCGGCGCCGTCACCCGAGTCGGGCTCGGAGCCGGTGGCACCGCGGTGCTCCAGATTCGTCAGGACGGTGAGTGCCTGCTCGACCAGTGCGTGGCTGGCCTCGCCGGTGAGGGTGGCCACAAAGCCGACGCCACAGGCGTCGTGCTCGTTGCGCGGGTCGTACATGCCCTGCTGGGCAGGGCGGCCGTCCATGGGCGACCAGGCGGCGGCGCTGGCGCTGCTGGTGGTCGCGGAGTGCGTGGACGCGAAACGCATCGGCTCTCCCAACGTCGTCGTGGCATAGGCATTGCCGAGGGACGACGTTGGCCCTCCGCGAAATTTCGTGCAGGTTACAGGATGACTCCCTTCTCAAAAAGCGAAAAGGGGCTTCCAACATGCGGACACCGCACGGGCGGTGAGTCAGTGCACGGACGGAATCCAGGCCGTCCCACAAGGCGGCGTTCGGCGAGCGACGTTGCCCGCGACGCCTGGGCCTTATGCCCGGTCGTCAACAAACCGAAACCGCTGGGTAACGCGGTAATTATGCAGTCACCCGTATGACACGTCAGCCTACGACGGTTCCGAACAATGCTCCCAGGGCGTAGGTCACACCCGCGGCCGCGCCGCCGAGGGCCAGCTGCCGCAGACCGCTGAACCACCAGGAACGGGCCGTCACCCGCGCCACGACGGCGCCGCAGGCGAAGAGTCCGACCAGCGCGAGCAGCACCGCGGGCCAGATCGCGGACGCCCCCAGCAGATAGGGAAGGACAGGCAGCAGCGCACCCAGCGCAAACGATCCGAAGGAGGAGACCGCGGCGACGGTGGGCGAAGGAAGGTCGGACGGGTCGATCCCCAGCTCCTCGCGGGCGTGGATCTCCAGGGCCTGCTCCGGGTCCCGGGACAGCTGGGCCGCGACCTGCCGGGCGAGCGCCGGCTCGACCCCGCGGGACTCGTAGAGCGCCGCCAGCTCCTCCAGCTCGTCCTTCGGGTGCTTGCGCAGCTCGGACCGCTCGATGTCCAGCTCGGCCTGCACCAGCTCGCGCTGCGAGGCGACCGAGGTGTACTCCCCCGCGGCCATCGAGAAGGCACCGGCGGCCAGCCCCGCCAGGCCGGTGATGATGATCGTCTGCTGCGACAGCGCACCGCCGGCGACGCCCGTCATCAGGGCGAGGTTCGAGACCAGCCCGTCCATCGCGCCGAAGACGGCGGGGCGCAGCCAGCCGCCGTTCACATCGCGGTGGGTGTGGTTGTCGCGGTGGGCCACATGCGTCGGCGCCGCGGCATCCATGATCTCCATGACGGACATATCGGTACCTACTCCCTGCAGCGAGGTGTGGGCCGATGGCGGCACTTCCCCCTCCAACACCTCGAAGTTAGGCGCGCAGCACCCTCCGCCGCTAGCAAGGAAGGCCGAACTTACCGCGCTGACCTGCGGTTTTTCCCCGAGGTCGGCGATGAGATCCGGGTCACACCCCGTTTTCGGGCCCTCGGGCGGTCCGGTACCGGGCGCCGTCCGGGGGAGTCGACCGGGTGACCCTGCCGCCCGGGGCAGGAGAGCCGGGCCGCCGCGTGGCACGGATACAGCGCAGCAGTCCGAAGCCGTCCCGGCGCCCCCAGGCCATCGGAGCGGCCGTCCCGCCGGCGCTCCCCGATGCCGTCCCCGCCGTCCCTCCGGCCGCCTCCCCTCCCCCACCGTGGAAGGACTCCCCCGCAGATGACGTACGCAAGCGAGCAGACACCGGCCGCGGCGCCGGAGGCGATGCCGGCCCCGGCCCCGGATGCGCCGGATGTGCCGGACGCCTCCGAAGCGGGGGCCGTCCGGCCCCTCCCGGCCCGCGCGGTCCCCCCGGTCGCCGAGCCGTCGCCCGCCGGGCCGGTGCCGCCCGCCGTCTCCGCCCCGCCGTCCCTGGAGGACCGGGCGGCCGGATGCCTGGTCGGCGCCGCCGTCGGCGATGCGCTCGGCGGGCCCGTGCAGGGCTGGTCGCCGGAGGAGATCGTCAAGCGGCACGGCGGCCGGGTCGAGGGCATCGTCGGACCGTTCCACGACAACTGGCGCACCGCCCGCCCGCTCACGCCGTACCACAAGGGCGACGGCCACGTCACCGACGACACCTTGATGACGCATGCGCTGGTGCGGGTCTACGAAACGGTGCGCGACCACCTCGACGCCTATGACATCGCCGACCACCTCGTCCCGGACCTGATCGGCACCCCGCGCTGGATCCCGGAACTGGAGACCGAGGCGCTGCCGCTGCAGCGGATCTTCCTCGCCGAGAAGTGGATCGTGGCGCGGCTGCACTACGGGCACGCGGACCCCCGCGAGGCGGGCGTCGGCAACATCGTCAACTGCGGTGCGGCGATGTACATGGCTCCGGTCGGCATCGTCAACGCCGGCAACCCGGACCGGGCGTACGCCGAGGCGCTGGACATCGCCGGTGCGCACCAGGCCTCCTACGGACGGGAGGCGGCGGGGGTGTTCGCCGCGGCGGTGGCCGCCGCGTTCCTGCCGGACGCCACCCCGTCCTCGGTCGTCGTCCAGGCGCTGCGGCTGGCCAAGGACGGCACCCGGGCCGCGATCGAGGCGGTCTGCGAGGCCGCGTCGTCGCTCACCGACACCGCGTCGGCGACGGCGCCGCTGCGGGCGGCCGTCGCCCCCTTCGACACGGTGGGCCCGGACTACCGCAACCCGTCGCTCGGCGCCCGGCGCCCCTCCCGGCTGCATGCCGTCGAGGAACTTCCCATCGCCCTGGGCATGTTGCTGACCGGTGGCGGCGACTTCCGGGCCACGGTCCTCGGCGCGGTCAACTACGGCCGTGACTGCGACTCGATCGCCACGATGTGCGGCGCGCTCGTCGGCGCGCTGCGCGGCGCGGCGGCGGTACCGGCCGAGTGGAGCGAGGAGGTCGCCCGCGCCAGCCGTCTCGATCTGCAGGCGCCCGGGGCCGCGCTGGCCACCGTCGCCCGCGAGATCTTCACCCGGGACCGGGCCCGCGCCCGCACCCACGAGCAGGCCTTCACCGCGATCTCGGCCATCCCGGCGATGACGGAGGCGAGCGGACGGTGACGGCCACGGCCGGCGCCCGGCCCGATGGTGCGGCCCCCTCCCCCGGGCCGCTCGCCGGGCTGCGCGTGCTCGATCTCGCCACGCTGTTCGCCGGTCCGCTCGCCGCCACCCTGCTGGGGGACTACGGCGCCGAGGTGATCAAGGTCGAGCATCCGCACCGCCCCGACCCGTCACGCGGCCACGGGCCCGCCAAGGACGGCATCGGGCTGTGGTGGAAGCTGCTGGGCCGCAACAAGAAGACCGTCACGCTCGATCTCTCCCACCCGGACGGCCGGGAGATCCTGCTGCGGCTGGCCGCCGGCGCCGACGTCGTCATCGAGAACTTCCGGCCCGGGACCCTGGAGCGCTGGGGGCTGGGCTGGGACGAGCTGTCCGCGCGCCGTCCGGGGCTGGTGCTGGCCCGGGTCACCGGTTTCGGGCAGTTCGGCCCGTACGCCCGCCGCCCCGGGTTCGGCACCCTGGCCGAGGCGATGAGCGGCTTCGCCGCGATCACCGGTGAGCCGGAGGGCCCGCCGACCCTGCCACCGTTCGGTCTCGCCGACGCGATCGCCGCGCTGACCACGTCGTACGCCGTGATGGCCGCGCTGCACGCGCGGGCGGCGACCGGCCGCGGCCAGGTCATCGACCTGGCGCTGATCGAACCGCTGCTGACCGTCCTCGGCCCCCAGCCGCTCTGGTACGACCAGCTCGGTCACCTCCAGCCGCGGACCGGCAACCGCTCCCCCAATGTCGCGCCGCGCAACACCTACCGCACCGCCGACGGCTCCTGGGTGGCGGTTTCCACCTCGGCCGAGTCGGTCGCCGCGCGGGTGATGCGGCTGGTCGGCCGGCCCGACGTGATCGACGAGCCCTGGTTCGCGACCGGCGAGGGGCGTGCCCGGCACGCCGACGAGCTCGATACGGCGGTCGCCGGCTGGATCGCCCGGCACGACCGGGCCGAGGTACTGGCCGCCTTCGAGAAGGCCGAAGCGGCGGTGGCGCCCGTCTACGACATCCGCGAGGTGATGGCGGATCCGCAGTACCAGGCGCTGGGAACGATCACCGAGGTCCCGGACGACGAACTCGGCACCGTCCGGATGCAGAACGTCCTCTTCCGGCTCTCCGCAACGCCGGGCGCCATCCGGTGGGCGGGGCGCCCGCACGGCGCGGACACGGACGAAGTGCTCACCGGGATCGGCCTGACCGGCCCCGAGATCGACGCGCTACGCGCGGCGGGTGCGCTGTGACGGCGGCTCCCCCGCCCGGCCGGGGCCCGGCGGGTGCCGGAGCCGGACGACCGCACTGACGGCGCGGCAACGCCCCGGGACAGCACCGCGCCGGGCGGACCCGACGTATCGGGTCCGCCCGGCGCGGTCGGCGGCCGGTGGCCGCCTCAGGACTTCTTGGTGCTGCCGCTGCCGGCGGGCTTGGCGGCGTCCGCCGCGGGGGCGTTGGCCGCGTCCTCGGCCTTCGCGTCCGCGGGCTCGTCCTTCGCGGACTCCGCGGGCTTCTCCGACTCCACGGGCTTCTCGTCGGCCCCGGGCTTCGTCGCGTCAGCGTCGGCGGTGGCATCGGCGGTGGCATCGGCGTCGTCGTTGACGCTCTCAGCGCCCTTGGCTCCGTCCGCGTCCTCGGCGTCCTTGACGCCTTCGCCGCCCTCGTCCGCGCCTTCACCCTCGGCGAGCTGCGCCCCCGGTTCGACGACCGCTTCCCGGCCGGGTGCCTTCTTGGCGGAGATCACCAGGTAGGCGACGGCCAGCACGAAGACGATCAGCGCGGTCCAGACGTTGAGCCGCAGGCCCAGGATGTGGTGCGCCTCGTCGACCCGCATGTACTCGATCCAGGCGCGTCCGGTGCAGTAGGCGGCGACGTACAGCGCGAAGGCCCGCCCGTGGCCGAGCCGGAAGCGCTTGTCGGCCCAGATCACCAGCGCCGCCACGCCCAGGCACCACAGGCTCTCGTAGAGGAAGGTCGGGTGGTAGGTGCCGCCGATCCGTCCGATCGCCGGGTCGGAGCTGATCTGCAGCGCCCACGGGACATCGGTCGGCTTGCCGTACAGCTCCTGGTTGAACCAGTTGCCCCAGCGGCCGATCGCCTGCCCGATGGCCAGACCGGGCGCCAGCGCGTCGGCGTAGGCGGGCAGCGGGATGCCCCGCCGGCGGCAGCCGATCCAGGCGCCCACGGCACCGAGCGCGACCGCGCCCCAGATGCCGAGGCCGCCCTCCCACACCTTGAAGGCGTCGAGCGGGTGGCCGTTCGGGCCGAAGTACGGCTCGTACGTCGTGATGACGTGGTAGAGGCGGCCGCCGACCAGCCCGAAGGGCACGGCCCACACGGCGATGTCGGCGACGGTGCCGGAGCGGCCACCGCGCTGTACCCAGCGCTTGTTGCCGAGCCAGACGCCGACGAAGACGCCGATGATGATGCAGAATGCGTAGCCGCGCAGCGGGATCGGGCCGAGATGTACGACGCCGACCGACGGGCTGGGAATGAATGCGAGGTCCATGGCAAGGTCGACGCTACCGCGCCGGGCAGGGTCGGCGACAACCCACCCGGCAACGGCTGCGTAACGACCCCGTTGTCGTGCGATGACCCTGTGTGTCCGGGAGTCCCCCGGTACCCCGGGTCCCCTAGCTCCCCGGCGTGGCGCTCATGCCGTGCTGCTTCCCCTGGGGCGAAGCGCTCCGGGCGGTGTGTTCTCCCCGGGGCGGGGTGCTCCGGTGGGCCTGTTTCCCCCGGGCCGAGGTGGCGGGGTGCGGCGAGGCGCCGGAGTGGGGCGGAGCCCCGGCGTGCGGCGAGGCGCTTTTCCCCGGCTGCTTGCCCTTGTTGGCGTCCTGCACCATCTTCTTCAGGTCCGCGGGGGTGACGCGGCCGCCCTTCTCCTTCGAGAGGTCCTTTCCATTGAGCAGGACGGTCGGGGTGCCACGGAATCCGGACCTGGCGAAGGCGTCGGTGGACTTCTGCACGAAGCGGTCGTACCTGCCGTCGTTGACGCACCGGGTGAAGGCGGGGGTCACCAGTCCCTTGACCTTGCCGGCGAGTTGGAGGAGGTACTGCTTGTCGGCGAACTTGTCCTCCTCCTCGGACGGCTGGTGGGAGTAGAGGACGTCGTGGTACTCACGGAACTTCCCCGCGTCCTGGGCGCAGAGGGCGGCGTTGGCGGCGTTGAGGGACCCCTTGCCGCCGGCGTTCCCGTCGATGATCGTCACGAGGTGGTACTCGTTCTTGAGCTGACCTGAGTCCTGCAACTCGTGGATGGCCGGGCGGAAGCCGGTCTCGAACTGCTGGCAGGCGGGGCAGCGGAAGTCCTCCCACACCGTGAGTGTGGAGGGGGCGTGGGCAACGCCGACGGGAATGGCGGCGCTGCTGCCGCCGCCGACCTGCCTCGGGCGGGCGGTTTCGTTGTCGGAACCGCTCTTGCCGCTGCCGGCCGAGGTCGCCCAGAGGGCGATGCCGCCGGCGACCACCAGCGCTCCCACCACCGCTCCGGCGACGATGGCCTGCCGGCCGCGCCGGGCGCGCGCCCTCTCCTTTTCCCGCTGTTCCTGCAGCCGCTCGCGGGCGGTTCTCTTACCCTCATGGTTCTTCTGGCTCACGCCCCTGGACAACGAAGCGGAGGGGTGCCGCCGCACCCCTCCGCACCGATGTTCGCCCTATCGAGGGACAGCGCGCCGGTCCTCCCGCCCCTGGGGGACCGGCGGCGCGCACCCCGCTAGGCCCGCTGCCGCACGCCCTCGGCCAGCTCGGCCGCCAGGGCACGGATCCCGGCGAGACCTTCCGCCAGATCGCCGTCCGCCGCCAGCAGCCGCTTGACGAACGCCGAGCCGACGATCACACCGTCCGCGAACCGGGCCACCTCGGCGGCCTGTTCGGGGTTGGAGACGCCCAGGCCGACGCAGACCGGCAGGGCGGTGGTCGCCTTGGTGCGCCGCACGAGGTCCTGCGCCTGCGCGCCCACCGACTCACGGGTGCCCGTGACGCCCATCAGGGAAGCGGCGTAGACGAAGCCGGAACCCGCGGCCGTGATCTCGGCCAGGCGCGCGTCCTTGCTGCTGGGGGCGACGACGAAGACGGTGGCGAGGCCGTGCGTGTCGGCGTGCTCCCGCCAGGTCGCGGACTCCTGGACCGGCAGGTCGGGCAGGATGCAGCCGGCGCCGCCCGCCTCGGCGAGCTCGGCGGTGAACCGCTCGATGCCGTAGCGGTCGATCGGGTTCCAGTACGTCATGACGAGGACGGGCTTGCCGGTGGCCTCGTGTGCCTCGCGCACCGTCCGCATCACGTCCGCGATCTTCACGCCGCCGCGCAGCGCGATGTCGTCGGCGGTCTGGATGACGGGGCCGTCCAGGACCGGGTCGCTGTGCGGCAGCCCGACCTCCACGACGTCCGCGCCGCCGTCGAAGACGGCCTTGGCCGCCTCGATGCCGCCGTCGACGGTCGGGAACCCGGCCGGCAGGTAGGCGATGAGGGCGGAGCGGCCCTCCGCCTTGGCGGCGGCGAGGGTGTCACTCAACAGCTTGATGTTCCCGCTCACTTGACGTCCCCCTCGATCTCCGCGTCGGCGGCGGCGTTGTCCGCCTCGACGGCGGCGTCCGTGTCGTACAGGTCGAAGTAACGGGCTGCGGTGTCCATGTCCTTGTCGCCGCGCCCGGACAGGTTGACGACGATCAGGCCGTCCGTACCGAGCTCCTTGCCGAGGTCCAGGGCGCCGGCCAGCGCGTGGGCGCTCTCGATGGCCGGGATGATGCCCTCGGTCTGCGAGAGCAGGCGCAGCGCCTGCATCGCGGCGTCGTCGGTGACGGCGCGGTACTCACCGCGGCCGCTGTCCTTGAGGTAGGCGTGCTCGGGCCCGATGCCCGGGTAGTCGAGGCCGGCCGAGATGGAGTACGGCTCGGTGATCTGGCCCTCCTCGTCCTGGAGGACATAGCTCCGGGAGCCGTGCAGGATGCCCGGTTCACCGGCGCTCAGGGTCGCCGCGTGCTCGCCGGTCTCGATGCCGTGGCCGGCCGGCTCGCAGCCGACGAGCCGTACGCCGGCGTCCGGGAGGAAGGCGTGGAAGAGGCCGATGGCGTTGGAGCCGCCACCGACGCAGGCGACGGCCGCGTCCGGCAGGCGGCCCGCGCGCTCCAGGATCTGGCGGCGCGCCTCGACGCCGATGACGCGGTGGAAGTCGCGCACCATCGCCGGGAAGGGGTGCGGTCCCGCGACGGTCCCGAACAGGTAGTGGGTGTGGTCGACGTTGGCCACCCAGTCGCGGAAGGCCTCGTTGATGGCGTCCTTGAGGGTGCGGCTGCCGGACTTCACGGCGATGACCTCGGCGCCGAGCATCCGCATCCGGGCGACGTTGAGGGCCTGCCGCTGGGTGTCGATCTCGCCCATGTAGATGGTGCATTCGAGACCGAAGAGGGCGCAGGCGGTGGCGGTGGCGACACCGTGCTGGCCGGCGCCGGTCTCGGCGATGACCCGGGTCTTGCCCATCCGCTTGGTGAGCAGCGCCTGGCCCAGCACGTTGTTGATCTTGTGCGAGCCGGTGTGGTTGAGGTCCTCGCGCTTGAGGAACACCCGGGCCCCGCCGGCGTGTTCGGCGAAGCGCGGCACCTCGGTGAGCGCGCTGGGGCGCCCGGTGTAGTTGACCATCAGGTCGTTGAGCTCGGCGGCGAACGCGGGGTCCGCCTTGGCCTTCTCGTACTCGGCGGCGACCTCGTCGACCGCGGCGACCAGCGCCTCGGGGATGAACTTGCCGCCGAAGGCGCCGAAATAGCCTTCGGCGCTGGGGACGCGCCCCTCGGGGTCGGGAAGGAAGAAATCGGAGGACATCAGACGCACTCCTCGGCCGGGGCGGGCTGCCCCGGAAGTCCGGTTGTGTCGGAGATATTCGGGATTCGGGATTCGGGATTCAGAATTCGGATACGGGAAGCGGGCCTCGCGGTGGGCGTCGCGCGCCGCACGGCCACTACCGCCGCGGAGCCGCACGGGCGGCTTTCGCGGAGGGGCGGACGGCGTCGTGGGATCCGGTCGCGGATCTGGAACCCGGTCGCGGGTGGTGAGATCCGGTCGCGGGCCCACGGCACCCGTTCGCGGGCCTGGGACCAGGGCGCGGGCGGTGGGGGCCCGGGGCCGTGGGACCTGGTCGCGGGTCGTGAGCCCGGCCGCAGGCCCGTAGGACCCGGCCGCGAGGCCGTGGGACCAGCCGCGGGCCCGTAGGACCCGGCCGTCGGCGCTCCCCCGCCCCCTCCCCCCTCTCCCCCTTCGGGGGAGGGGGCGGGGGTGGGGGGGGGTGAGCAAGCGGTCAGACGACCGCCGCACCCACCCGCACCCCGGCGCCCGGGCGGGGCCGACGCGTCAGCGCGCGGGCCCCGGTCGCCATCGCCTGCCGTTGATCTGACCCGGCTCGGATCCGATGTGGTACCTGACCCTGCGCCCGTGGACCCGTCGTGCGGGCGCCCGGCAGCCGCGGTGCCACGGCGGCAGCGCGCAGCGCTGCGGCTCGGGGCGGCGGTGGGCGGCGGGCGGGAAGCCGCGGACCAGCGCCGGGCGCGGGAGGTGGGTGGCCCCCGCCGCGGCGCGCGCGCCGGCCGGCCCCGGGTACGGAACCCGGGCCCGGCAGCTGGGCCTCGCGGCGGTGGCGGTCATGTCGGTGGGTGCCGTTCCCCGGCGCTCAGGACCGGCCGTGCCGGATCGCCGGGTGGGAGCCCGCGGCGACCAGGTCGGCGACCGCGGTCCTGGGGTCCTTGCCGGTCACCAGCGACTCGCCGACCAGCACCGCGTCCGCGCCGTCATTGGCGTACGCGATCAGGTCGTGCGGTCCGCGCACCCCGGACTCGGCGATCTTGACGATGTGGTCGGGGATCTCGGGGGCGACCCGGGCGAAGTTGCCGCGGTCGACCTCAAGGGTCTTCAGGTTGCGGGCGTTGACACCGATGATCTTGGCGCCGGCGTCCACCGCGCGGGCGACCTCTTCCTCGTCGTGCACCTCGACCAGCGGCGTCAGCCCGATCGACTCGGCCCGCTCGATCAGCGAGACCAGGGCCTCCTGCTCCAGCGCGGAGACGATCAGCAGCGCGAGGTCGGCGCCGTAGGCACGGGCCTCCCACAGCTGGTAGGCGGTGACGATGAAGTCCTTGCGCAGCACGGGGATGTCGACCTTGGCGCGGACGGCTTCCAGGTCGGACAGCGAACCGCCGAACTTGCGCTGCTCGGTCAGGACGGAGATGACCGCCGCGCCGCCCGCCTCGTAGTCGGCGGCCAGACCGGCCGGGTCGGCGATCGCGGCGAGCGCGCCCTTGGACGGGCTGGAGCGCTTGACCTCGCAGATCACCGTGACGCTCTCGCCCTTGAGCGCGGCGACGCCGTCCTTGGCGGGACGCGCCTTCTGGGCCCGCTCCTTGAGCTCGTCGAGGCCGACGCGCGCCTGCCGCTCTGCGAGGTCGGCACGGACGCCGTCGATGATCTCGTCGAGCACACTCACGCGAGCGGCCTCCTTCTTGAGCGGTGGAGGTGGACAGTGGCCAGTGGGACGAGCTGTCCCATCCGGCACTCCGATGGTATCCGCCAAAGGATCCAGGTCTCACATCCGGTGGACCGTGATCCCACGAACCGGACATCCGGGAGCCGCGCGCGCACGGGCGCGGCCGGCCCGCACCGCCTGCGGATCACGGTGCCAGCCCGCTGCCGAAGGGGAGATTGCGGACGACCGTGAAGACCAGCAGCAGACCGCCCAGCGCCCACCAGTGGACGGCTCGCGGCCGCGGGCCCGGCGTACGGCGTCCGCGCACCGCACGGCCCAGCCAGCGGGCCCAGAGGACCGCACAGGCGGCGTAGCCGGCCACCGCGAGGGCGTTGTCGCCCAGCGCCGCCACGAGATCGCCGTGGGCGACGGCGTGGGCGCTGCGCAGGCCGCCGCAGGCCGGGCAGAAGAGGCCGGTGAGGTGCAGCAGCGGGCACACCGGGTAGTGCCCGGGCTCGTTCGGGTCGACGACGCCGAGGCAGGCGAAGGCGGCGGTGGCGGCGGCCAGGACACCCAGGGGCGTCGCCAGACGGCGGGGCAGCCCGCCGGGGAGTCGGGCTTCGGGCCGGGGCCGCGCCGCGGGTTCGCTCACGTGCCGATTGTGCGGCCCTGCGCGCGAAGGCGCAGCTTCTCGGCCGCCGTACGGAAGGGTCACGGACGGCTGGTACGGCACCTGGGGTGCGTACGGACCGGGAAGCGGCGCCTTCGAGGGGTGCCACGAGGGTGGCGCCGGGTCGCGGCGCCACGGGAGCGGGAGGGCTCGGCCCTCCCGCGTCGGCTCAGCCCTCCTGGGGCTGTGCCTTCGCCTGGGTGCGCGGCTTGGCCGTGCGCTTGGGCTCCTGGCCCAGGCCGGCCGCACGCATCAGACCACCCGCCAGGGCGCCGAGGCCGATCAGCACGATGCCGGCCCAGAAGCCGGGCACGTTCCCCAGCACGATGAAGGCTCCGGAGACACAGAAGCCGATGAACGAGATGATGACGCCGGTCCAGGCGGCGGGGGTGTGTCCGTGGCCACTGCTCGACATGAATGCTCCTCGTTGCTCTCTCGCGCCGGGGTCGGGGCGCGGTGATCCTCGGCTGCCCATTGTCACCGATGCCGGGTGGAGCACCGTTACCGGGTGGGGTCCTCACCGCGGTCCAGGGACTTCCAGATCTCCTCGGGGCGGTCCAGATCCGGTGCGGGCGGCGTCCGCCGCGGGCCGCGGCCGCCCCCCGGCGTGCGCTCGTAGCGGCCCGACATGGCAGGCCAGTGGCGCCCGCAGACCAGTGCCAGCAGCCCGGCGAGCAGCAGCAGCAGACCGCCGACGGCGGCCACCCACGGCCATCCGGTGTGCGTGACGTGATGCACACCGGCGTCGGTCAGTCCGACCGCGGTGGCGGCCTTCTCACGCAGGGCCGAGGTGTCGGAGTAGCCCAGCACCGCGGCGACGGCGATGCCCACGCCGCTGAGCGTGAGCAGCACGGCGACCGCGATCCGGCCGGCCTTGCGCACCGCGAAGACGGCGACCAGCGCGGCCAGCCCGACGACGGCCAGCGCGCCGGGCACACCGGTCACATCGGCGCCGGTCACGGTGCGCGGCAGCTCGCCCTGGGCCAGCACCGCGGTGCCCTTGGCCCAGGTGCGGCCGGAGGCCAGCAGCGCCAGGGCGGCGCCGGCCGCGCCGGCCGACAGTGCCAGCGCGAGGCTGCGCTTGGCACGGGACGCGGACCTGGCCGGCGGGGGCCCGGGCGTGACCGAGGGCTGGGTCTCGGCAGGGGTCTGGGGTACGGCACTCACGGGTACCACTATCGCGCACCGGCCGGCGGGGCCCGGCGCGCGGGGGTGGCACCTCGGGCGCGGGGGCTACCCGCCCAGGTGGTTCGCGGTGTTCACGGCGCGCAGCACCGCGGCCGCCTTGTTACGGCACTCCGTGTCCTCGGCCACCGGGTCGGAGTCGGCGACGATCCCGGCGCCCGCCTGGACGTAGGCGGTGCCGTCCCGCAGCAGGGCGGTGCGGATCGCGATGGCGGTGTCGGAGTCGCCGGCGAAGTCGAGGTAGCCGACGCAGCCGCCGTACAGACCACGCCGGGTCGGCTCCAGCTCCTCGATGATCTGCAGGGCGCGCGGCTTGGGGGCGCCGGAGAGCGTGCCCGCGGGGAAGCAGGCGGTGAGCACGTCGAAGGCGCTGCGGCCCTCGGCCACCTGCCCGGTGACCGTCGAGACGATGTGCATCACATGGCTGTAGCGCTCGACGGACATGAAGTCGACGACCTCGACGCTGCCCGGCTCGCAGACCCGGCCCAGGTCGTTGCGGCCCAGGTCGACCAGCATCAGGTGCTCGGCGCGTTCCTTGGGGTCGGCCAGCAGCTCGTCGGCGAGGGCCTGGTCCTCCTGGACACTCGCGCCGCGCGGACGGGTGCCGGCGATGGGGTGGACCATGGCCCGGCCGTCCTCGACCTTCACCAGCGCCTCGGGGCTGGAGCCGACGACGTCGAAGCCGGGCCGCACACCGTCCTCGCCCTCGAAGCGGAAGAGGTACATGTACGGGCTGGGGTTGGTGGCCCGCAGCACCCGGTAGACGTCCAGCGCGCTTGCCGTACAGGGGGTTTCGAAGCGCTGGGAGGGCACGACCTGGAAGGCCTCGCCGGCCCGGATGCGCTCCTTGATGTCCTCGACGGCCTCCCGGAAGGCCGGGCCGCCCCATTCGGCGGTGTACGGCGGGACCTCGGAGGGCGGGAGCGCCGCGGCACTGGCGGGCGCGGGCCGGGCGAGGTCGTCGGCCATGGTGTCCAGGCGGGCCACCGCGTCCGCGTAGGCCTCGTCGATACCGGTGTCGAGGTCGTTGTGGTTGATCGCGTTGGCGATCAGCAGGACCGTGCCGTTCCAGTGGTCGAGGACGGCGAGGTCGGAGGTGAGCAGCATGGTCAGCTCGGGCAGCCGCAGGTCGTCCTCGGTCTGCTCGCCGATCTTCTCCAGGCGGCGCACGATGTCGTAGCCGAGGTAGCCGACCATGCCGCCGGTGAACGGCGGCAGGCCCTCGCCCTCGATGAGGTCGCGGGGGGTGTGCAGGGCCTCGACGGTGGCGCGCAGCGCGTCGAGCGGGTCGCCGCCGGTCGGCATGCCGACGGGCGGGCTGCCCAGCCAGTGCGCCTGCCCGTCGCGGGTGGTGAGCGTGGCGGCGCTGCGGACGCCGATGAAGGAGTAGCGCGACCACGTACGGCCGTTCTCGGCGGACTCCAGGAGGAAGGTGCCGGGGCGTTCGGCGGCGAGTTTGCGGTAGAGGCCGACCGGGGTGTCGCCGTCCGCGAGCAGGCGCCGGGTGACGGGGATGACCCGCCGGTCCTTGGCGAGGGTGCGGAAGGTGTCGAGGTCCGGAGTGGCGGTGCCGGTGGTTCCCGTGGTCATGGCAGCGGAGCCTACTGGTCCTGACCGGCCCGGGTGGTCAGTACGTCCGCATCGAAGCAGGTCCGGTCGCCGGTGTGGCAGGCGGCGCCGACCTGGTCGACCCGGACCAGGACGGTGTCGGCGTCGCAGTCCAGTGCCACGGACTTGACGTGCTGGACGTGGCCGGAGGTGTCGCCCTTGACCCAGTACTCCTGGCGGCTGCGGGACCAGTACGTGCAGCGGCCGGTGGTGAGGGTGCGGTGCAGCGCCTCGTCGTCCATCCAGCCGAGCATCAGCACCTCGCCGGTGTCGTACTGCTGGGCGATGGCGGGGACCAGGCCGTCGGCGCCGCGCTTGAGGCGGGCGGCGATGGCGGGGTCCAGGGCGGGGGTGGTGTCCGGGGTGGCGGCGCGGCTGCTCATGGTGTCCATTGTGCCGTGCGGCATCCTGCAGGCATGCATCATCAGCAGCCGCCCGCGCCGCCACCGCCGCCGGACCCGGACCGCGCCGCACGGGTGGCGGCGCGGGTACTGGGGGCGGTGTTCGCGGCGGCTGTGGTGGTCGGCGTGGTGGTCGTGGCGGTGGTGTTCCGCGCGTGAGAGGGCGTCCCCCGGCCCTGCGGCCGCGGCGGGGACGGGCTCACACCCCCAGCTTCGCCGCCCGCAGCCGCTCGATGGCGTCCTTGTCGCCGTCCAGCTCCACATCGGCCGCGTCCTGCCGGCCGAAGGCGAACATCGTCAGCTCGCCCGGCTCGCCGACGACCGTCACCACCGGGGTGCCGCGATGGGCCACCGCCGTCCGGCCGTCCGGGCGCCGCAGCACCAGGCCCACCGGCGACTTCCGGCCCAGCACCCGGGCCATCCGCTCGATCCTGGACCACAGCGCGTCCGAGAACACGGGGTCCAGCTCCCGCGCGGTCCAGTCCGGCTGCGCCCGCCGTACGTCCTCGGCGTGGACATAGAACTCGACCGTGTTGGACGCCTCGTCGAGCGGCTTGAGCGCGAACGGCGACAGCCGTGGCGGCCCGGTCCTGATCAGCCGGATCAGCTCCTCGTACGGCTTGCCGGCGAACTCCGCCTGCACCCGCTCCAGCCGGGCGGCCAGCGGCTTGACGAGCAGCCCGCCGGCCGCGTCGGCGCGCCGCTCGCGCACCACCACATGCGCGGCCAGGTCCCGCGCGCTCCAGTTCTCGCACAGCGTCGCCGCCTCGGGGCCGGCGCTCTCCAACAGGTCGGCGAGAAGGAGCCGTTCACGCTTCGCATGGGTCGACATGCGGCCAGCCTACGACCGGCCACGGCCCCCTGCCACGGGGCCGCGCCCGGCCCCGCCCGGTGATCGTCCCCGCTCCCCCGTCCGCCGCAACCCTCCGTATCAGACCGCGGCGGTCCCGATGAGCCCTTCCCGGGTGACCAGCGCGGCCAGCTCCGGCTCGCTCATCCCCGTGGTGCCGTCGGGCCGCCGGGGCAGGACCATGTAGCGGCTCTCCGCGCTGGAGTCCCAGACCGTGATCACGGTGTCGTCCGGCAGCTCCAGCCCGAACTCGGCCAGCACGGCGCGCGGTTCGCGCACCACCCGGGAGCGGTAGGCCTCGCTCTTGTACCAGGACGGCGACGGCCCCAGCAGCCCGACCGGGTAGCAGGAGCACAGGGTGCACACGAGGACGTGGTGCGTGGTGGCGGTGTTCTCGACGACCTTGAGCCGCTGCTCCTGGATGCCGCCCGCCATCGAGAGCCCCACCTCGGGCAGCGCCGCGTTCGCATCGGCCAGCAGCCGCTCCCGGAACCCCTCGTCGCTCCAGGCCCGCGCGACGATCCGCGCCCCGTTGACCGGCGAGGCCCCCTCCAGCATCGCGGCGAGGGCCGCGTCCAGCTGTTCCTGCGTGACCACCCCGGCCTCGATCAGCCGCTCCTCCAGCCGCCGGACCCGCGCCGCCACCGGCACACTCGTGTGCTCGCCGCTCATGCCCCGTCCTTCCGCACCCGCTCGATGTACGACTCCCAGAGGTCGACGGTGACCTCGTGACCGCCGTCGCCCCACAGCTCCGCCGCGGCGAAGGCCACGGTGTAGACGGGCTCCACGCGCGGCTCGGCGACGCCCGCCGCGATCTCGTCGGCGAGCGCCCAGCGGCCCTGGCACTCGACGATCCGCCCCACGTGTCCGCGCACGTACCGCGGCACCCGGGTGTGCCCCACGGGGTCGACGGCGCGCACCCGCACCCGCTCCCCCGTCCGGAATTCAGCCCTCACCGAGCAGCCCCCGCTCGGCCAGCAGCGTCTCGATGGCCCGCAGCCACCGCTCGTAGTACGACGCCGCCAGATACTCCTGCGGGGCCATCCGCTCGACGACGTCCCGGAACTCGTCGAGCCGGTAGACCCCGTTCCGTACCAGCGCGGAGTTCAGCGCGAACACCCGCGCCTCCCAGTCGGCGTGGAACGGCGGCTCGTCCGCCTCGATCTCCAGGGCCCCGAACCCGGTCTGGCCACCCACATCGTTGACACGGCTCATGGGGCGAGCCTACGGGCGCAAGGCGGTCAGCGCACGGGGTGCCCGGCCCCCCGGAGGGCGTCCTTGACCTGGGAGATGCGCAGGTCGCCGAAGTGGAAGACGGAGGCGGCCAGGACCGCGTCGGCGCCGGCCGCGACGGCCGGGGAGAAGTCGTCCAGCTTGCCGGCGCCGCCGGAGGCGATCACCGGGACGGTGACGTGCTTGCGGACGGCCCCGATCATCTCGACGTCGTAGCCGTCCTTGGTGCCGTCGGCGTCCATGGAGTTGAGGAGGATTTCGCCGGCGCCCAGTTCGGCGGCCCGGTGCGCCCACTCCACGGCGTCGATGCCGGTGCCGCGGCGGCCGCCGTGGGTGGTGACCTCGTAGCCGGACGGCGTCCCCGCGTCGGTGCGGCGGGCGTCGACCGAGAGGACCAGGACCTGGCTGCCGAAGCGTTCGGCGATCTCGCGGATCACGTCGGGGCGGGCAATGGCGGCGGTGTTGACACCGACCTTGTCCGCGCCGGCCCGCAGCAGCTTGTCGACGTCCTTGGGGGTGCGGACGCCGCCGCCCACCGTGAGGGGGATGAAGACCTGCTCGGCGGTGCGGCGGACCACCTCGTAGGTGGTCTCGCGGTTGCCGGAGGAGGCGGTGATGTCCAGGAAGGTCAGCTCGTCGGCGCCCTCCTCGCCGTAGATCTTCGCCATCTCGACGGGATCGCCCGCGTCGCGCAGGTTCTGGAAGTTGACGCCCTTGACGACCCGGCCGTTGTCCACGTCCAGGCAAGGGATGACTCGGACCGCCAGGGTCATGTCGGTTCAGGCCTCTCTGACAGTTCTCGGAAAGCTTCCAGTTCCACTTCCACCAGGACGCGGGGGTCGGCGAAGCCGGAGACCACGACCAGGCTCGACGCGGGCGGCGCGGCCTCGAAGAGCTCCCGGTGGGCACGGCCGGCCGCGTCCACGTCGCGCAGGTGAGTGAGGTACACACGGGTGCGCAGGACCGCGTCGGCGCCGAGGCCGAAGGGTTTGAGCGCATCCAGCGCGTGGGTGAAGGCGGCCTTGGTCTGTTCGTACGGGTCGCCCTCGCCCACAAGGACGCCGTCGACCAGTGGCATCGTGCCGGCGACCAGGACCCGGTCGCCGGCCGCCACGGCGCGTGCGAAACCGATCTTCTCTTCCCAGGGGTTGGGGGTCCGTACGCGCTCGATGGTCATCATGCGGCCTTTCGTTCGCCGTTACGACACTGACGACACTGCTGCCAGCGCCTCTTCGAGAGTGAACGCCTTCGCATAGAGCGCCTTGCCGACGATCGCCCCTTCGACACCTTCCGGTACCAGCGAAGCCAGTACCCGCAGGTCGTCGAGCGAGGAGACACCGCCGGAGGCGACCACGGGCCGGTCGGTGGCCGCGCAGACGTTCCTAAGCAGTTCGACGTTGGGGCCCTGGAGGGTGCCGTCCTTGTTGATGTCGGTGACGACGTAGCGGGCGCAGCCCTCGGAGTCGAGGCGGGCCAGCGTCTCGTAGAGGTCGCCGCCGTCGCGGGTCCAGCCGCGGCCGCGCAGCGTCGTGCCGCGGACGTCCAGGCCGACCGCGATCTTGTCGCCGTGCTCGGCGATGACCTTGGCGACCCACTCGGGGGTCTCCAGCGCGGCGGTGCCGAGGTTGACCCGGCGGCAGCCGGTGGCCAGGGCGGCGGCGAGCGTGTCGTCGTCGCGGATACCACCGGACAGCTCGACCTTGATGTCCATGGAGCGGGCGACCTCGGCGATCTGCGCCCGGTTGTCGCCGGTGCCGAAGGCCGCGTCGAGGTCGACGAGGTGCAGCCACTCGGCGCCGGACCGCTGCCATGCGAGGGCCGCCTCCAGCGGGTCGCCGTAGGAGGTCTCGGAGCCGGACTCACCGTGCACCAGGCGCACGGCCTGGCCGTCGCGGACGTCGACGGCAGGGAGGAGTTCGAGCTTTGCGGCGTTCGGCATTACAGGGTCTCGATCCAATTGGTCAGGAGCTGGGCACCGGCGTCGCCGGACTTCTCGGGGTGGAACTGGGTGGCCCACAGCGGGCCGTTCTCGACCGCGGCCACGAACCGCTCGCCGTGCGTGGCCCAGGTGACCTTCGGCGCGGCGAGGTGGGGGTTGCCGACCTCCAGCTCCCAGTCGTGCACCGCGTAGGAGTGCACGAAGTAGTAGCGGGCACCGGCCGGCAGCCCGGCGAAGAGCTGGGAGTCCCCGGCGGCCTCGACGGTGTTCCAGCCCATGTGCGGGACGACCTCGGCCTTGAGCGGGCCGACGGTGCCGGGCCACTCGTCCAGGCCCTCGGTCTCGACGCCGTGCTCGATGCCGCGGCCGAAGAGGATCTGCATACCGACGCAGATGCCCATCACGGGGCGGCCGCCGGCCAGCCGGCGTCCGATGAGCCAGTCGCCGCGGGCCTCCTTGAGCCCGGCCATGCAGGCGGCGAACGCGCCGACGCCGGGGACCAGCAGGCCCTCGGCGTTCATCGCCCGGTCGAAGTCCCGGGTGATCTCCACCTCGGCGCCGACGTGCGCCAGGGCGCGCTCGGCGGAGCGGACGTTGCCGAAGCCGTAGTCGAAGACGACGACGTTCTTACGGGATGCCGAGGGGGTCAATTCCATACCTCCAGCCGCAGCACGCCGGCGAGCAGGCACAGCGCCGAACCGACGGACAGCAGCACGATCAGGCCCTTGGGCAGCTGCTGCTTCCAGAACGAGTAGACACCGCCGAGGAGAAAGAGTCCGAGCAGGATGAAGACGGTGGACAGACCGTTCACAGCGCGCCCTTCGTGGACGGGATGATGCCGGCCGCCCGCGGGTCGCGTTCGCTGGCGTAGCGCAGGGCGCGGGCCAGCGCCTTGAACTGGGACTCCACGATGTGGTGGGCGTTGCGGCCGTACGGGACGTGGATGTGCAGTGCTATCTGGGCCTGGGCGACGAACGACTCGAAGATGTGCCGGGTCATGGTCGTGTCGTAGCTGCCGATCATCGGCGCCATGTTCTCCGGCTCGGTGTGCACCAGGTACGGGCGGCCGGAGAGGTCCACGGTCACCTGGGCGAGCGACTCGTCCAGCGGGACGGTGCAGTTGCCGAAGCGGTAGATGCCGGACTTGTCGCCGAGGGCCTGCTTGAACGCGGCGCCCAGGGCCAGCGCGGTGTCCTCGATGGTGTGGTGGGTGTCGATGTGCAGATCGCCGTCGGTCTTGACCTTGAGGTCGAACAGGCCGTGCCGGCCGAGCTGGTCGAGCATGTGGTCGTAGAAGCCCACACCGGTCGACACCTCCACCTCGCCCCTGCCGTCGAGGTCGATCTCGACGAGGACGGAGGTTTCCTTGGTCGTGCGCTCCACGCGTCCTACGCGGGTCATCGCTTGCTCTCCTTCAGTACTGCGCGAACCGCGTCGAGGAACGCGTCGTTCTCGGCCGGGGTGCCGGCGGTGACCCGCAGCCAGCCCGGTACGCCGTTGTCCCGGACCAGCACGCCGTGGTCGAGGATCGCCTGCCAGGTGGCGTGCGCGTCCTCGAAGAGGCCGAACTGCACGAAGTTGGCGTCGGAGTCGACGACCTGGCAGCCGGCCGCCCGCAGCTCGGTGACCAGGCGGTCCCGCTCGCCCTTGAGCTGCTCGACGTACTTCAGCAGGGTGTCGGTGTGCTCCAGCGCGGCGAGCGCGGTGGCCTGGGTGACGGACGAGAGGTGGTACGGGAGCCGGACCAGCTGCACCGCGTCGACCACGGCGGGGTCGGCGGCGAGGTAGCCCAGCCGCAGTCCGGCGGCGCCGAAGGCCTTGGACATGGTCCGGGAGACCACCAGATTCGGCCGGCCCTCGATCAGCGGCAGCAGCGAGGGCCGGTGGCTGAACTCGCCGTAGGCCTCGTCGACCACCACCAGCGCGCCGGCCCCGTCGGCCCGGGCCGCCTGCGCCGCTTCGTACAGCGCGAGCACGGTCGCCTCGGCGACGGCGGTGCCGGTGGGGTTGTTCGGCGAGCAGATGAAGACGACATCGGGCCGCTCTTCGGCGATGACCGCCCGGGCCGCCTCGACGTCGATGGTGAAGTCGTCGTTGCGGGGGCCGGAGATCCAGCCGGTGCCCGTGCCGCGGGAGATCAGCCCGTGCATGGAGTACGACGGTTCGAAGCCGAGGGCGCTGCGGCCGGGGCCGCCGAAGGTCTGCAGCAGCTGCTGGATGACCTCGTTGGAGCCGTTGGCGGCCCAGACCTGGCCGGCGGCGACCTCGTGGCCGCCGGTGCGGGTGAGGTAGCGGGCCAGCTCGGTGCGCAGCTCGACCGCGTCCCGGTCGGGGTAGCGGTTGAGCCGGCGGGCGGCCTCGGTCACCCGCTCGGCGATCCGCTCGATCAGTGGCTCGGGCAGCGGGTAGGGGTTCTCGTTGGTGTTCAGACGCACCGGGACGTCCAGCTGCGGTGCGCCGTAGGGGGACTTGCCGCGCAGCTCGTCCCGGATGGGGAGATCGTCGATCCTGGTCACGTGCCTGCTCACTTGCTCTGCGGGACCTTCCATTCGAACCTGGCCTTCAGCGCGGCGCCGTGGGCCGGGAGGTCTTCGGTCTCGGCGAGGGTCACCACATGGTGGGCGACCTCGGCCAGCGCGTCGCGCGAGTAGTCCACGACATGGATCCCGCGCAGGAAGGACTGCACGGACAGGCCGGAGGAGTGGCAGGCGCAGCCACCGGTGGGCAGGACGTGGTTGGAGCCGGCGCAGTAGTCGCCGAGCGAGACCGGGGCCCAGGGGCCGACGAAGACCGCGCCGGCGTTGCGGACCCGGGCGGCGACCGCGGAGGCGTCGGCGGTCTGGATCTCCAGGTGTTCGGCGCCGTAGGCGTCCACGACCTTGAGGCCTTCGTCGATGCCGTCGACGAGGACGACGGCGGACTGCCGTCCGGCCAGCGCCTCGGTGATCCGCTCGATGTGCTTGGTGGCCGCGACCTGCTGCCCCAGCGCCTCCTCGACGGCGTCGGCGAGCTCGGTGGAGTCGGTGACCAGGACGGCGGCGGCGAGGGTGTCGTGCTCGGCCTGGCTGATCAGGTCGGCGGCGACGTGCTCGGGGTCGGCGGTGGCGTCCGCGAGCACCGCGATCTCGGTGGGCCCGGCCTCGGCGTCGATGCCGATCCGGCCCTTGAGGAGGCGCTTGGCGGAGGCGACGAAGATGTTGCCGGGGCCCGTGACGAGGTTGACCGGCAGGCACTCCTCGGTGCCGTACGCGAACATCGCGATGGCCTGGGCGCCGCCGGCCGCGTAGACCTCGTCGACGCCGAGCAGGGCGCAGGCGGCGAGGATGGTCGGGTGCGGCCGGCCGCCGAACTCCTTCTGCGGCGGGGAGGTGACGGCGATGCCCGTGACGCCGGCCTCCTGCGCGGGGACGACGTTCATGACCACGGACGACGGGTAGACCGCGAGGCCGCCGGGTACGTAGAGGCCCACCCGCTCGACGGGGACCCAGCGTTCGGTGACCGTGCCGCCGGGGACGACCTTGGTCGTGACGTCGGTGCGGCGCTGCTCGCGGTGGACGATCCGGGCGCGCCGGATGGACTCCTCCAGGGCGGCGCGCACGGCCGGGTCCAGCGCGTCGAGGGCCGCGCGCAGTGCCTCGGCGGGCACCCGCACGCGCTCGATCTCGACGCCGTCGAACCGCCGCGCGTAATCGATCAGCGCCGCGGTGCCGCGATGGCGTACGTCCTCGCAGATGGGCCGCACCTTCTCCAGGGCGGCTTCCACGTCGAACTCGGCACGGGGCAGCAGGTCGCGCAGGGCGCCACCCTCGGGGAGGGCGTCACCGCGCAGATCGATTCGGGAGATCACCCTCCCAGTGTCTCAGACCCGCTCCTGGGCCCGAGCGGCCGTATCACTCAGTGATACACAGCGGCACACGCTCCGGACACGCCGTGACCGGGCCCGCTGAAGTTGACCGGAGTTGGCCCTGACCACGCGTGTTCAAGCGGTCACGGGGCGGGCAAGGGCCACGTGACGGCGTACGGGGACGCCTGTGGGACGCCACACGACCGGTGCACGCCATGCGTCCGAACAGGTGGCGACACACCACGGGAGAGCAAGGGGGATCCACTGTGACCGAGCCCGCGGACGGCGACGCGCCCGCCGACCTGCAGCTGACGTCGGCGGAATGGAGCATGTGGCAGGCCTTCCGCAACGGCAGCACCTGCGATCTGCACATCGGCGACCCGGCCCGCGACGATCCGCACGGGCAGCAGCTGTGGGGCCCGGAGCGCCGGGTGCGGGCCAGGGTCGTGGCGTTACTGCTGCTCGACGGGCCGCCGGCGCAGCCGGGCCGGGTCTCCGCGCTCCAGCTCACCGGCGCGTACATCACGGACACTCTCGACCTTGCGGGCGGCACGATCAAGCCATTCGTGGAGCTGCGGGACTGCCGCTTCGAGACCGAGGTGGTGCTGCCGGAGAGCCGGTTCACCACGCTGCGGATGGTGAACTGTGCGATACCCCGGCTGGAGGCGGCCCGGCTGCACACCGAGGGCGATCTCCATCTGCCGCGCTGTGTGGTGCACTCCGGCGTCCGGCTCACCGACGCGCACATCGGCACGGACCTGATGCTCAACCAGACCGTGGTGCACAAGGACCGGCAGGGCCGGTCCATCACGGCGGACGGGATGACCGTCGCCCAGGACCTGCAGGCCGAGATGATGGAGTCCTACGGAGAGCTGTCGCTGCGCGGCGCCACCGTCGGCGTGTCGCTCAGCCTGCGGGGCAGCCATCTGCGCAACCCCTTCGGCCGGCGGGCGCTGAACGCCCCGCAGCTGACCGTCGAGCGCACCCTCTACCTGACCGCCGCGGGCCTGGCCAACTCGCCGTTCTCCAGCAGCGCCACTCCCCCGTACGGCACCGCCCACACCCCCTCGCGCGGCACCCGTATGCAGCGCTTCGAGTGCGAGGGCGGGATGCGGCTGGACGACGGGCGGTTCGGCGACGCGGTCGACTGTGAGCACGCCCGGTTCATCATGGAGTCCGACCAGGAGCTCTCGCTGCGCCGCATCCAGACGCCCGAGCTGCGCTTCCTGTGCGACCGGCCACAGCGCGGCCGGGTGATCCTCTCCGGTGCCCGGGTCGTCAATCTCATCGACAAGTCGGCGAGCTGGCCGGGCCTCGGCGGGCTGTGGATGGCCGGCTTCGCCTACGAGACGCTGATCCCGCGCGGCCCCTTCCCACTGGCGCAGCGGCTGCAGTGGGTGGCCGCGGCGACCCCGGAGTACGCGCCCGAGCCGTACGAGATGCTGGCCGCCTCGCTGCGCACCACCGGCGAGGACGCGGACGCCCGCGAGGTGCTGCTGGCCAAACAGCGCCGCCGCCGCGAGACGCTGCCGCTGGCGGCCAAGGCCTGGGGGTTCCTCCAGGACTGGACGGTGGCCTACGGCTACCGCCCGGGGCGGGCCGCGGTGTGGATGGCCATCCTGTGGGCCATCGGCACGGCCTACTTCTCGATGTCCCCGCCCCCGCCCCTCAAGGCGGGCGAGGCCCCGCCCTGGAACCCCTACCTCTACTCCCTGGACCTCCTCCTGCCGGTGATCGACCTCAACCAGAGCGCCGCCTGGAAGCCCGGCGGCGGCGCGCAGTGGGTGGCCGCCGTCCTGATCCTGGCGGGCTGGATCCTGGCCACGACGGTGGCGGCGGGGGCGTCCCGCCTTTTGCGGCGGCAGTAGCGGCTGCCTCGGCTGCCCACGTTTTCGGCTGTCCCGTCGTGGGGGTTTCTCGCCGTTTCTCCCCCACGGCGGGGCCGGCCGCCGACGAATACCCGCCCGCATAGGAGCACAGCCAAGCGCAGCGTCTAGGCTTACGGGCTGTGACCTCCCTGCGCCTACCGCTCTTCCCGCTGAACTCGGTGCTGTTCCCGGGACTCGTGCTCCCGCTGAACGTCTTCGAGGCGCGGTACCGGGCGATGATGCGTGATCTGAGCGCGGTGTCCGAGGACGACCGCCGCTTCGCCGTGATCGCGATCCGGGACGGCCGCGAGGTCGCCCCCACCGCGCAGGGCATGCCGGACGATGTCACCCTGCCGTCCGCCGACGGCCCCGCGGCGGGCTTCGGCGACGACCCGATGCAGGCGTTCCACGCCGTGGGCTGTATCGCCGACGCGGCGACCATCCGGGAGAAGTCGTCCGACGACGACACCGGCTACGAGGTCCTGGCCACCGGCACCACCCGCTTCCGGCTGCTGTCCGTGGACGCCTCGGGGCCGTATCTGACCGGCGAGCTGGAGGAGCTGGAGGACGGCGAGGGAGAGGGCGCTGGCGCGCTCGCCTCGGGCGTCGTACGGGCCTTCCGTACCTACCAGAAGCGGCTGGCCTGGGCGAACGAGCGGACCCTGTCGAGCGGGCAGGACCTGCCCGCCGATCCGTCGGTGCTGTCGTACCTCGTCGCCGCGGCGGCCGTGCTGGACGTCCCCGCCAAGCAGCGGCTGCTGGAGGCGCCGGACACCGCGTCCCGGCTGGGGCAGGAGCTGAAACTCCTCCGCCAGGAGTCGGCGCTGCTCGGTAAGCTCCCGTCGCTGCCGGCGGTGGACCTGACCCGGCAGCCGACGAGCCCCAACTGACCGACCGGCCGCACCCGGACGACCGCAGTGTCCGCTCCGCCCGGCCCGACCCCACACGAGGCACGAAGACGGTGGCGAAGAAGTCCAGGAAATCCGTCGGCACCCCTGCCACGGTCGCCCTCACCACGGCGGGCGTCCCGTTCACCACGCACTCCTACGAGCACGACCCGGCCGCCCCGTCGTACGGCGAGGAGGCCGCCCAGGCCCTCGGCGTCGCGCCCGACCAGGTGTTCAAGACGCTGCTGGCGGATGTCGACGGCGCGTTGACGGTGGCCGTGGTCCCGGTGTCGGGGTCGTTGGACCTCAAAGCGCTGGCGGCGGCGGTCGGCGGCAAGCGGGCCACGATGGCCGACCCGGCGGCGGCCGAACGCAGCACGGGCTACGTCCGGGGCGGGATCTCCCCGCTGGGACAGCGCAAACGGCTGCCCACGGTCGTGGACGCCTCGGCCGAGGGCCGGCCGACGGTCTGTGTGTCGGCGGGGCGGCGGGGCCTGGAGGTCGAGCTGTCGCCGGAGGATCTGGTGGCGCTCACGGGGGCGCGCCTCGCGCCGATCGCCCGCGCCTGACGGCACCCCGACGGACGGCACCCCGACGGACGGCACCCCGACGGACGGCACCCCGACGGACGGCTCCTCGACTGAAGGCACCGCGGCCGAAGGCTCCTCCGCAGAAGGCACCGCGGCTGACGGCACGAAGGCGGGCGGGGCGGCCGGATGCACGGCCGCCCCGGAGATCCGCGCAGGTCAGCCCGCGGCCGGCGGCTGCTGTCCGGGGTGGTTCCCGTGCGCGTTGTGGTGGTCGTCCCCGTGCCGGCCGGGGCGGTCGTCGTCACCGTGCCGGCCATTGCGGTGATCGTCGCCGTGGTCATCACCGTGCTGGTCGTCACGCCGCTCGTCGCCGAGAGGGCCGTCGCGGTGGTCCTCGTGCTGCTCCCCGGGCCAGTGCGGTGCCTCCGGCTCCGGGTCGCGCGGACCGAACAGCCCGGTCAGGGCGAGCTGGGTGAGCATCGCGGCGATCGGCCAGGCCAGCAGCGCGCCCTTGGCCTGCAGCCGCAGCGGGCCGCTGAAGGACACCCCGGGGCCGACCTGCCTGGCGTGCGCGGCCACGTCCGGGGTCGGGCCCAGCCACATGCCCGTCACCCAGCCCAGCACCGCGCCGAGCAGGCCGCCCACGACCAGCGCCACGACCAGCGGAATCCCGCCGCGCCGGCGGAAGAGGAAGACCGCGGCGGTGGTGAGCACACCGAAGCCGAGGGACAGCAGGACGAAGGTGCCGTCCGCGCCGATCGCCTCTTCGCCCTCGGTGTTCTTGAGGTAGACGTTGCGGGTGTCCGCGATCAGCGGGATGTGCGGGGCGAGCCAGTTCCACAGCAGGCCGAGCAGCACCCCGGTCACCGCGACCACCAGCGCGATCAGTGCGCCCTCGCGCAGTTCACGGGCCAGCTCGGGGCCGCCGAGGCCGCCGTGGTCGGCGACGGGCGCGGCCTCGGGGTGCTGCGGCTCGTCGGGCGGTTGGTTGTCGGGGGGCGTCAGCGGTGCGGTCACCCCGTCATCGTGCCAGGTGGGGCCGGTGGGACCGGAAGCAGGACGGCCGTTCGGTGTGGTGGGCCCCGTCATCGGGCCGCCGCCCGGCGGTACGCCCAGGTGGCGACGGCCAGCGAGAGCACCCCGACGGCCGCGCAGACGCCCAGGTCGGCACAGACCGCGACCCAGTCGGGATGCGGGTCGAAGCTGCGTGCCATCGCCTCCACACCGTAGGTCGAGGGCAGCAGATCGCGGGCCCAGCCGATCACCGCGGGCATCCGTTCGGCCGGCAGCACGCCCAGCAGCAGCGCCGCCGACATGCCCAACTGGCCGCAGAGCGTGGCGAGTTCGGGACGGGGGGCGAGCAGGCCGAGGGCCGCGCCGAGACCGGCCAGCGCTGCCCCGGCGAGCGGGAGCACGGCGGCCAGCACCCACAGGTGGGCCATCGGCAGCTGGAAGAGCACACAGCCGGTGACCGCGGTGACCACCGTCCCCGGCACGGTGAAGGAGGCGTACGCGGCGGCGGCGCCGAGCACCACGGCGGCCGGCGGCACCGGCAGCGTCGCGTAGTGGTCGAGCCCGCCGCCGGCCCGCAGCTGTCCGAAGTACTGGGCGAGGAGGTTGAGCGCCACGAAGGCGACGACCAGCACGCTGGAGCCGGACACCACGGACCGGGCCGGATCGCCGCCGTCGACCACCCCGCGCAGCAGGACCATGATCCCGATGGACTGGAAGGTGGCGACGAACAGCAGCGGGATCCGTGCGACCCGGGCCCGGGAGAGCTGGGCGCGGTAGACGGCCGCCAGCGCGGGCACCAGGCGGGCGCGCGGTGCCAGCGGCGCGGCGGCCTCCTCGGGCCGTGCCCCGGCTTCCGGGACCGCCCCGGCCGCCGCCTGCACGGGAACCACACTCACGCCGTCACCACGCCTTCCTCGCTGCCCCCACGGCAGTCCATACGTCCGCCGCACCGGTCCCCGTTCATGTCCGTCACGCCTTGACCAGTCCCTCCGCCCGGCCGCCCAGGGCGAGGTACACATCTTCCAGGCTGGGCGTGGCCAGCGTGAAATCGTCCAGGGCCGCGAAGGCGGGGCCCGCGGTGACCGCGGCGACGGCGGACCGGGCCCGGTCCGCGGGCAGGCGCAGGGTCCAGCGGCGTCCGGAGGTGTGCGCGGCGGCTTCGAGGGCAGCGACCTCGGGCACCTCCAGCGGCGGGCGGTCGCGCCACACCAGCTCCAGCCGGACCTCCTCGCTCACCATTTCCTTGAGCCCGCCGGGCGTGTCGCAGGCGATGACCCGGCCGCGGTCGATCACCGCGACCCGGTCGAGCACGCTCTCGGCCTCCAGCACGTTGTGGGTCACCAGCACCACCGTGGCGCCGCGCTCGGCCCGGCGCCGGTCCACCGCGGCCCACACGGCGCGCCGGGCGACCGGGTCCATGCCGGTGGTCGGCTCGTCCAGGACCAGCAGCGGCCGCTCGCCGATCAGCGCGGTGGCCAGACAGGCCAGCCGCCGCTGTCCGCCGGAGAGCTTCTTCAGCGCCCGTCCGGTGAGGCCGTCGAGGCCCAGCTCGCCGATCACCGCGTCCCGCTCGGCGCGCGCCTCACGGGCGCCGAGGCCGCGCAGCCGGCCGGTGGTCTCCACGGCCAGCGCGACGGTCATCTCGTCCAGGGCGGTGGACTCCTGCCCCAGGTAGCCCAGCAGCCGGGCGGCCCGCTCCGGGTGGCGCACCAGGTCGTGGCCCAGTACGGAGATGCTGCCGGAGTCCGGGCGCAGCAGTCCGGTCAGCTGGCGGACCAGGGTGGACTTGCCGGCTCCGTTGGGGCCGAGCAGTCCGAAGATCTCGCCGCGGTGCACGTCCAGGGTGATGCCGTCGTTGGCGCGTACGGCGGACGCCCGTACCGCCCCGCGGCGCCCGCGCATCGCGGGGTACGTCTTGACCAGGTCCCGCACGGCGCACACCGGCACCCCGCGCTCCACCTGTTTTGCGCCCGTCCTCACGAGCTATGAGGGTACGCGTCCCCGGCCCGCCGCCGGGCCGCGGGGCTCGGCGAGGGGGGCCGGGGCGGGGGTGCCGGGGCCGGTCAGTCCCCGGCCGGGGCGTGTTCGGCGGCGGTCCGCAGATCGACTTCGCGCCAGAATCCGGCCCGGATCGCATAGCGGTCGTGCTCGTCGATCTGGTCGTCCTTGTGGGCCAGCAGCCCGAACCGGGCGGCGTAGCGGAGCAGTTCACCGTCGATGCGGTGCGGGATGCGCGGGTACTCCGTGGACAGCTGCTGGAGGTGGGTGGTGTCGGAGAGCCGGTCGGTCCAGCGGCGGGCGAAGACCTGGCCGACCTCGAAGGGGTCGCCGCTGACGGCGGTGATGTCCTCCTCGCGGTCGGCCCAGCGCTGCTCGGCGCTGGTGAGCTGGGCGAGGGTGGGCAGGGCCGCGGTCTCGGAGGGTTCGCCGACCGGGCCGCCGCGCTCGACCCAGCCCTTGTCGGACGACCAGCGCAGGGTGGCACCGGTCGTGGGTGCCTGCGGGGCGGAGCCGCCCGGGCCGGCGGTGCCCTGGCCCGCGGTGCCCTGGCCCGCGGCGTGGGCGCGGCCGAGTCCGGCCAGGTCCTTGGGGGTGGGGACGCCCCGGGAGCCCGCGGCGCCGGGGTCGTCCGCGGCGGCCGGGGGGCTCGCGGTACCGGCCGGCGGCCGGGAGACGCCGTTGGCGCCGTTGCGCTCGTGGGCGTGCTCGGCGGCTTCCGGGCCGGAGGCGGCGGCTGCCGCGGCGGCCGCGACCGCGGACTCGGGCAAGGGGGCGGAGAGGATCGCGGCGATCTCGGGGCGCGGCACGGGCGGCGGGGCGCAGGGGCCGCCGAGTTCCTTGGCGCGGACCGCGCGGGTGATCCAGGTCCGGTCCAGCACCCGTCGTTCGTCGGCCTCGGCGACCAGGTCCTCGGACTGGTTGTAGTCGCCGTCGGCGGCCTGGACGGCCCACAGGTGGACCGCGACGCCGTGCTCCTTGGCGGACATCAAGCCGGGCAGGAGGTCGCCGTCGCCGGTGACCAGGACGATGTCGGAGCAGGCGCGGTTACGGGCGAGTTCGGTCAGCTCGGCGTGCATGGCGGCGTCCACGCCCTTCTGCGCCCAGCGGCCGTCACTGCGGGTCAGGGCGCCGAGCCGGACGGTGACCCGGGGCATCACCCGCAGCCGGCGGTGTTCGGGCTGCGGGACGCGGTCGGGGGCGCCGTCGAACCAGTAGATCCGCAGCAGCGGGCGTTCGGTGTCCGCCTCGGCTCGCTGCCGCAGCCCCTGGATGAGGGCGGCGTGATCCACCGTGATCCGGGAACGGGCGGGCTCTCCGGCGAGCAGGCTCGCCGCGGCGCCGAGCAAATACCCGGCGTCCACCAGGACGACACAGCGATCCACGATCCACCCTCTTCCCTGAGGTGCTGATGTCCGGTCGCCCCCCGGCTCGGCCCGTGGCACGAGTTTTTCTTCGGTTGTCCTTCGAGTCTGCCCGACCCCGCGGGCGTTAACTGCCCGAACTCGATCTTCGGCGTGGCGGATTCGGCAAGAATCTTGAGTACAGCGTGTGATCAACCCTTCAACACAGGGTAATTGCCCGAAATGCAGCGCTCTGTCCGGCGTGTAAGTCTGGTTCCGGCCCCGATCCCGGATTCCCCCTCAGGAGGCACGGTCATGGCCAAGGACAGGAAGCAGGACCGAAGTCAGCAGCAGAAGACGGCCTCCGCGGCCGAGCGCGGCCAGCAGGAAGCCCAGAAGTCGAGCCTGGAGGCACAGTCCCAGTCGCGGTCGCAGGCGCAGGGCAGCCCGGCAGATGTTGCACGTAAGCACCAGCGGCGCTTCGGTCACAACTGATCTCAACTGATCCACGCCGCACAGTGGTTGAGGGGCGCGTCCACTTCGGGCGCGCCCCTCGGGTCAGGGCCTGTCGGTCAGGGCCTGTCACCCAGGCTCTGTCGTCAAGGGCCCGGCTGTCGCGCGGCGTCCGCAGGCCCACGGCCGGCGGTCAGCCCGCCAGGCAGGACGGGCCGAGCAGCACCTTGAGGTCACCGAACAGCGACGGGTCGGGCGTGACCCGGTGCCGGTCGAGCCGGAGCACGGTCGTCTTGCGTGCGCCCTGGAGCTTGATCCGCACCTCCGTGGAGCCGCGGTGGCTGCTGAGCACCTCGCCCAGCTTCTCGACCATCGGCGGGGTGACCTTGACCGTCGGAATGGTGATCGTCACGGGGGCATTGGTGCCGGCCTCGGAGAGGTCGGGGACCATCATCTCCATGGCCACCAGCCGCGGGATGTCCTCCCGCTTGTCGAGGCGGCCCTTGACGAAGACCACGGTGTCCTCGACGAGTTGGGTGGAGACCAGCTGGTAGGTCGCCGGGAAGAACATGCAGTCGATGGAGCCTGCCAGGTCCTCGACGGTGGCGATCGCCCAGGCGTTGCCCTGCTTGGTCATCTTGCGCTGCAGGCCGGAGATGATGCCGCCGATGGTGACGATCGAACCATCGGAGTAGTCGCCGCCGGTCAGCTGGGCGATGGCGGCGTCCGCCTTGTCGGACAGCACGTGTTCCAGGCCGAAGAGCGGGTGGTCGGAGACGTAGAGGCCCAGCATCTCGCGCTCCTGGGCGAGGAGATAGGTCTTGTCCCACTCGATGTCCGAGAACTCCACGTCCAGACCGAAGCCGGGGCCCTCGTCCGCGCTGTCGTCGCCCATGCCGCCGAAGAGGTCGAACTGTCCCTCGGCCTCCTTGCGCTTGACCTGGACGACGTTGTCGATCATCGGTTCGTAGTGCGCCGTCAGGCCCTTGCGGGTGTGGCCCATCTCGTCGAAGGCGCCGGCCTTGATCAGCGATTCGGTGGTGCGCTTGTTGCAGACGACCGCGTCGACCTTGTCGAGGTAGTCGGGGAAGGAGAGGTACTTTCCCTTCGCCTTGCGGCAGCGGATGATCGAGTCGACGACGTTCTGGCCGACGTTACGGACCGCGGTGAGACCGAAGAGGATCACATCGTCACCCTGGGCGGCGAAGTTGGCCTCGGACTCGTTGACGTTCGGCGGCAGCACCTTGATGCCCATGCGGCGGCATTCGTTCAGATAGACCGCCGACTTGTCCTTGTCGTCGCGCACGGAGGTCAGCAGCGCGGACATGTACTCGGCCGGGTAGTTGGCCTTGAGGTAGGCGGTCCAGTAGGTGACCAGGCCGTACGCGGAGGAGTGCGCCTTGTTGAAGGCGTAGCCGGCGAAGGGGACCAGGACGTCCCACAGGGCCTGGATGGCCTGGTCGGAGAAGCCGTTCTTGCGGGCGCCCTCCTGGAAGAGGACGAAGTTCTTCGCCAGCTCCTCGGGCTTCTTCTTGCCCATCACGCGGCGGAGGATGTCGGCCTCGCCGAGGGAGTACCCGGCGATGATCTGGGCGGCCTTCTGCACCTGCTCCTGGTAGACGATCAGGCCGTAGGTCAGGCCCAGGACCTCCTTGAGGGGCTCCTCCAGCTCCGGGTGGATCGGGGTGATCTCCTGGAGGCCGTTCTTGCGCAGCGCGTAGTTGGTGTGCGAGTCCATGCCCATCGGGCCGGGACGGTAGAGCGCCGAAACGGCGGAAATGTCCTCGAAGTTGTCGGGCTTCATCAGCCGCAGCAGCGAACGCATCGGGCCGCCGTCGAACTGGAAGACGCCGAGGGTGTCACCGCGGCAGAGCATTTCGTAGGTCTTGGGGTCGTCCAGCGGGATGGAGAGCATCTCCAGGTCGACGCCCTTGTTCTTCTTCACCATCTTGACGGCGTCGTCCATGATGGTGAGGTTGCGCAGGCCCAGGAAGTCCATCTTGAGCAGGCCCAGCGACTCGCACTGGGGGTAGTCCCACTGCGTGATGGTGACGTTGTCGGTGTGCCGCACCCAGACCGGGGCGTGGTCGACGATGGGCTCGCTGGACATGATCACGCCGGCCGCGTGCACACCCATCTGCCGGACCAGGCCCTCGACGCCCTTGGCGGTGTCGATGACCTTCTTGACGTCCGGTTCGTTCTCGTACATCCCCCGGATCTCGCCCGCCTCGCTGTAGCGGGGGTGCTGGGGGTCGGTGATGCCGCTGAGGTCGATGCCCTTGCCGAGGACGTCCGCGGGCATGGCCTTGGTGAGGCGGTCGCCCATGGCGTACGGATAGCCCAGGACGCGCGCGGAGTCCTTGATGGCGTTTTTGGCCTTGATCTTGCCGTAGGTGCCGATCATGGCGACCTTGTCGGCACCGTACTTTTCCGTGACATACCGGATGACTTCGACGCGCCTGCGCTCGTCGAAGTCGATGTCGACATCGGGCATGGAGACACGCTCGGGGTTGAGGAACCGCTCGAAGATCAGCCCGTGCGTGATCGGGTCGAGGTCGGTGATGCCCATGGCGTACGCGACGATCGAGCCGGCCGCGGAGCCACGGCCGGGGCCGACGGCGATGCCGTTGTTCTTGGCCCACATGATGAAGTCGGCGACGACGAGGAAGTAGCCGGGGAACCCCATCTGGATGATGATGTCCATCTCGTACTCGGCCTGCTTCTGCCGGTCCTCGGGGATCCCGTCCGGGAAGCGGCGCTGCATGCCGGCCCGGACCTCCTCCTGGAACCAGGTGACCTCCGTGTAGCCCTCCGGGATGTCGAACTTCGGCATCAGGTCGCGCTTCTCGAACATCCCGGTGGTGTCGATCTGCTCGGCCACCAGGAAGGTGTTGGCGCAGCCCTCCTGCCAGGCGTCCGAGGAGTCGATGGCGTACATCTCGTCGGTGGACTTGAGGTAGTAGCCGGTGCCGTCGAAGCGGAAGCGGTCGGGGTCGGAGAGGTTCTTGCCGGTCTGGATGCACAGCAGGGCATCGTGCGCCGTGGACTCGTGGGCGTAGGTGTAGTGCGAGTCGTTGGTGACCAGCGGGGGGATGCCGAGCTTCTTGCCGATCTCCAGCAGGCCGTCGCGGACCCGGCGCTCGATCTCGATGCCGTGGTCCATCAGCTCCAGGAAATACCGGTCCTTGCCGAAGATGTCCTGGTACTCGGAGGCGGACTTCAGCGCCTCGTCGAACTGGCCGAGCCGCAGCCGGGTCTGCAGCTCACCGGAGGGGCAGCCGGTGGAGGCGATCAGGCCCTCGGACCACTGGGCGATGGTCTCCTTGTCCATCCGCGGCCACTTCTGCAGCCAGCCCTCGGCGTAGGCGTCCGAGGACAGCCGGAAGAGGTTGTGCAGACCGGTCTTGTTCGCCGCCCAGATCGTCTTGTGGGTGTAACCACCGGAACCGGAGACGTCGTCGCGCTTCTGATGCGGCTGGCCCCACTGGACCTTGCGCTTGAGCCGCCGCGACTCCGGCGCCACATACGCCTCGATGCCGATGATCGGCGTCACCCCGGCCTTCTGCGCCGAGTGGAAGAAGTCGTACGCGCCGTGGAGGTTGCCGTGGTCGGACATGGCGATATGCGTCATGTCCATCTCGTTGCACGCCTTGAACATGTCCGACAGCCGCGCCGCACCGTCCAGCAGTGAGTACTGGGTGTGGACATGCAGGTGCGTGAAGGGGGGCCTGGACGGGGCTGCCACGGCGGGGGACCTCCAAAAGTACGAAACGGCGCGAAGCGCCTCGGCGCTGGACGGCGGTCGGACGGCCGGTGCACGGTCGGCGACGGATGGGTGAGACGGTCTCGAAGTCTACGACTCCCCACTGACAATCGGCGGGCACCGACGAGTAGCCTCGCGCGTTGTCAGTGGCAGATCCGCGACGGGTTCCGCCACGGCTCTCCGTACCCCTTCCGCACCTCAGGAGGCACCCAGCGATGCCGTCCCAGCACGCCCCGGCGCAGGACGCCGAGCAGCGCGGCGAGGAAATCCTCGCCGTCTTCGACACCGCCTTCGGGGAGCTGCTCGCCGCCGACCCCGCAGCCTTCCGTGTGAAATTCCGGAAGATGGCCGCCTCCGCCTTCGCCTTCTACCGGGGCACGGCCTGCCTGTTCTACCGGGACCTGGAGGCCGCGCAGGACGACGGGGGCAAGGACGGCGGCCCGTATCTGGACGAGCAGACCGGCCGGGTGTGGATCCACGGCGATTTGCACGCCGAGAACTTCGGCACGTACATGGACGCCACCGGCCGGCTGATCTTCAACGTCAACGACTTCGACGAGGCGTACGTCGGGCCGTTCACCTGGGACCTCAAGCGGTTCGCCGCCTCGGTCGCGCTGATCGGCTACGCCAAGGCGCTCAGCGACAAGCAGATCACCGACCTGGTGCGCACCTACGCCGCCGCCTACCGGGAGCGCATCCACGCGCTGGCCTCGGGGACGAAGAGCTCGGACCGGGACGAGCTGCCGCCCTTCACCCTGGACACGGCCGACGGGCCGCTGCTGGGCGCGCTGCGCATGGCCCGCTCGCTGACCCGGTTCGGGCTGCTGGACTCCATGACGGAGATCCGCGACTTCGAGCGCCGTTTCTCGGCGGGCGGCGGCAGCGTCGAACTGGACGCGGCGACCCGCTACAAGGTCCTCGCCGCCTTCGACGGCTATCTGGAGACGCTTCCGGAGTCCAGCCTCGACCGCCCGGACTCCTACCGCGTCAAGGACGTGGTGGGACGCCGCGGCATCGGCATCGGCTCGGCAGGCCTGCCGTCGTACAACATCCTGCTCGAGGGCAACAGCGACGCCCTGGAGAACGACGTCGTGATCTACATGAAGCAGGCGCAGACGCCGGCCGTCTCCCGGCACATCACCGACCCCGCGGTGCGCGGCTACTTCCAGCACGAGGGCCACCGCACGGTGATCTCGCAGCGCGCCCTGCAGGACCACGCCGACCCGTGGCTGGGCTGGACCGAACTGGACGGCGCGGGCCAGCTGGTCGCCGAGATCTCGCCGTACGCCGTCGACCTGGACTGGTCGGACATCGACGACCCGGAGGAGATCGCTGCCGTCGTCGCCGACCTGGGCCGGGCCACCGCGACCATGCACGCCGCCGCGGACGACGAGAGCGGCCACTCGCTGGTGCCGTTCTCGACGGAGCGGGCCATCGACGCGGCCATCGCCGCCGACGAGGACGGCTTCGCGGCGCTGCTGGTGGACTTCGCGCACTCCTACGGCGCCCGCGCCCGCCGGGACCACCAGATCTTCGTGGATCTCTTCCGCAACGGGCGGATCCCGGGGCTGTAGGACGGGATCCCGGTCCGCAGGACGGGTACCGGTCCCGTAGGACGGATCCCGGTCCGTAGGACGGTCAGGACGAGAGGGCCGTCGCATGCCGTACGCACCGTATGCACCGGTGCGTACGGCTTCGGGCCCCCTTAGCCGCCGCTTACCCCGGCCCATGGCACACTCGGCTGCAATGGACATCTCGGCGGCACACCTGCGGGCACTGCGCGCAGCGCTTTTCACGGCGCTGTGCGTGACGCTCTCCGCGGGTTCGCACGTCCTGCTGTCCCGTATGCCGCTGCCGCTGAGCCTCGTCGCCGCGCTCAGCGCCACCGTGTTCGCCCTCGCCTATGCGCTGGCCGGCCGGGAGCGCGGCTTCTGGCGGATCGCGTCGCTGCTGGTCCCCCTGGAACTGGCCGCCGATCTGGCCTTCAGCCTGGGGCAGCACACCTGTTACGGAGAGGCCGGCGGCCCGGTCGCCGGCCCGCTGCGCTCACTGGGCGTGGATCTGCTGTGCGGTGGCGACCCCGTCGGCGCACCGCTGACGCCGCTGTCCCCACAGGACACCGCGCCCGTGGTCACCTGGCTCGTCCTGCTCGCGGCGCATGTGGGCACCGGGCTGCTGGCGGCGGGCTGGCTGCGCCGCGGCGAGCGAGCGCTGCACCAGCTGCTAGGCGCGGTGGCGGGCTTCGCCTTCCGCCCGCTGCTGATCGCCGTCGCGGTCATCGTCACCGGTGCCGCACCGCGCCGCCCGGTGCCCGCCCCCGTACGGCCCGGGCGCCCCGCCCGCGCCGTCCCCCTGCTCGTGCACTGCGTCGTGCGCCGTGGACCGCCCTGCGCACTGGCCGCGTAGTCCCTCGGCCGCGCGGCCCGCGTACGCCCGCACCGCGTGCGTACGCCGCCGACCGCACGTATCTCCCGTCTCACGGATCTTCACAGAGCAGGAACAGTCATGAGCAACCGCAACAACCAGGCCAACAAGCAGGCAGCCCGCGAGCGGCTGCGCGCCGAGCGTGAGCGGCAGGCGAAGAAGGACAAGATCCGCCGGCAGCTGATCGTCGGCGGTGCGATCGTCGGCGTCCTGGCGATCGCCGGCGGTATCGGGGTGGCGGTCTCCTCCATGGATGGCGGCAGCAGCTCCGGCGCCGGGGACAGCACCGACTGGGCGAAGGCCGCGAAGGCCCCGCTGACCAAGCCCCAGAACACCAGCGGCAAGAACGGCACCACGGTCGTCGTCGGCAAGAAGGACGCCAAGAACACCCTGAACCTCTTCGAGGACCCGCGCTGCCCCGGCTGCGCGGCCTTCGAGCAGAACGTGGGCGCCACCGTCGAGAAGGACATCAAGGACGGCAAGTACAAGGCGTCCTACCACCTGGGCACGTTCCTCGACGCCAACCTCAGGGGCACCGGCTCCAAGAACGCGCTGAGCGCACTGGGCGCCGCGCTCGACGTCAGCCCGGACGCCTTCCTGAAGTACAAGTACGCGCTGTACTCGAAGGAGTTCCACCCGGACGAGACCGGCCCGGACAAGTTCGCCGACGACAGCTACCTGATCAAGGTCGCCGACACCGTCCCGGCGCTCAAGGGCAACGCGGCCTTCCAGAAGGCCGTCAAGTCGGGCACGTACGACCGGTGGGCGATGGAGATGTCCGACGCCTTCAGCGCGGTCAAGGACGTCACCAGCACCCCGACGATCAAGCTCAACGACACGGTGCTGGGCACGGACAGCCCGCAGGGCAAGGTGGCGCCGTCCAGCGTGGCCGCCTTCAACTCCATGGTGGACAAGGCACTGAAGAAGTGACGCGGGCGGCCCGGCCGGTGGCCGGGCCGCGTCCCGTACCTCTCGGCCGGCGTGCTCCGTGCGCGCCGGCCGATGCCAAATCTTGACCCGGGCTCGTGCCGTGCACATGGCAGACTCCCGTCATGCAGGCGACGGGAATACGCCCCGGGGCCCGGCCGGCGGCCGCGCCGGGAGTTCAGCTCAGGGCGCTGCGGGCGGCACTGTTCACCGCGCTGTGCACCGCCCTGTCCACGGCCTCCCATGTGCTGCTCTCGCACCACCCGTTGCCGCCCGCTCCGGTCCTCGCGATCTGCGCCGGGGTCTTCGCCGCGGCCTATGCGCTGACCGGCCGGGAGCGCGGATTCGGCGCCGTCGCCGCGCTGCTGGTGCCGCTCGAACTGGCCGCCGACACCGTCTTCACCACCGGCCAGCACACCTGCTACGGGCCGGCCGGCGGCCCGGTCACCGGCCCGCTGCGCTCGGTCGGCGTCGAACTCCTGTGCCGGGGCGGCGAATGGGGCACACCGCTGGCCCGCGCGGCCGCCCATCCGGGCGCGCCGCTGCCGCCGGCCGTCCCGGCGGCGGCCCCCTGGCTGCTGCTCGCCGCCCATGTCGCGGTCGGCCTGCTCGCCGCGGCCTGGCTGCACCGCGGGGACGCCGCCCTGGACGCCCTGCTGCGCGCCGCCGCGGCCGGTGCCTTCCGCCCGCTGCGCACCGCGGTCGCGGTGCGCACCATCGCCCCCGCCCCGCCCCGCCGGCGGATCCGGCCGCTGCACCCGCTGCCGCCGGCCCGCCCGCTCCCCCTCCTGGTGCACTGCGTACGGCGCCGCGGCCCGCCCCGTCCGGCCGGCGCCTGACCAGCACACAGCAACCGGCACGATCTCGAGGGGACCACACCACCCATGAGCAACCGCAACAACCTGGCCAACAAGACGGCGGCCCGCGAACGCATCCGGGCCGAGCGGGAACGCCAGAAGAAGAAGGAGAAGCTGCGCCGCCAACTGACCGCGGCGGGCGCGGTGATCGGCGTCCTGGCGGTGGCCGGCGGCATCGGCTACGCCGTGATGAAGGCCAACGAGCCCAAGGGCTGGGAGGCCGCCAAGGAGGCCAAGCTCGTCACGCCGGCGCACACCCAGGGCAAGAACGGCACCGAGATCCTGATAGGCGACAAGAACGCCAAGCAGACCCTGGAGGTCTTCGAGGACGTCCGCTGCCCGGCGTGTGCCGCCTTCGAGCAGAGCAGCGGCAAGGCCCTGGCCAAGGACATCGAGGACGGCCGGTACCGGGTCCGCTTCACGATGTACACCTTCATCGACGGTGCCGGCGGCGGTGAGGGCTCGAAGAACGCGCTGAGCGCGCTCGGCGCGGCGCTGAACGTCAGCCCGGAGGCCTTCTTGCAGTACAAGTCGGCGCTGTACTCGGCCAAGTACCACCCCGACGAACGCGAGGACCTGTACGCCAAGGACTCCGAACTGCTCAAGGTCGCCGGTGAGGTGCCGGCGCTGAAGAACGACAAGGCGTTCGCCACGGCGGTCAAGAAGGGCACCTACGACCGCTGGGCGATGGAGATGACCGCGCTGTTCGGCCGCAAGGGCATCAAGGGCACGCCCAACTTCATGCACGGCGACAAGAAACTGGTCATGCCGCAGGTCCCGCAGCAGCAGATGACGCAGGCGCAGTACAACCAGCTGGCGCAGGCCAACTTCAAGAAGATGATCGACAAGGAGTTCGGGCCGGCGAAGAAGCCGGCCGGAGGGGGCGGGGGCAAGGGCGGCAGCACGGACGAAGGTGGCACGAACGGCATCCGCGAGGGCGAAAAGGATCCCTCGGGCTCCCACTGAGTGCCTTTCGGACAACGGGCGGGCGAATTCCCGGAGTTATCGGTATTCGCCCTCCCGGGTTCGTTTACCGGCCAGTAAGGTGATCGGCCGTGACCGATCATGACCAGATCTCGCGCCGCACTGCCGTCACGGCCGTAGCCGCCACCGCCGCCCTTCTGCCGTTCGCCGGCGCCGCCACCGCGCACGCCCAAGAGGCCGCGGACCAGGGCTCGTTCTTCCAGCACGGCGTCGCCTCGGGGGACCCGCTCCCGGACGGCGTTTTGCTGTGGACCCGGGTCACGCCGACCGCGTCGGCGACCCCCGGTTCCGGCCGCGGACCGGCCACCAAGGTGAGCTGGCAGGTGGCGAGCGACAAGAACTTCACGTCCGTTGTCGCCCGGGGGAACCTGACCACCTCTGCCGCCAGTGACCACACCGTCAAGGCGGACGTCCGCGGCCTGCACCCGGCCACCCACTACTACTACCGCTTCACCGTCGACGGCCGGCACTCCCCCGTCGGCCGGACCCGTACCGCGCCCGCCCCCGACACCGCGGCCGGCAACATCCGCTTCGGTGTGGTCTCCTGCGCCAACTGGGAGTCCGGCTACTTCTCCCCCTACCGGCACCTGGCCGCCCGCACCGAGCTGGACGCGGTGCTCCACGTCGGCGACTACCTCTACGAGTACAAGTCCGGCGAGTACCCGGAGTTCAAGTACGTCGTCCGCCCGCACACCCCCGCCCACGAGCTGCTGACGCTCGCCGACTACCGCATCCGGCACGGCGTCCACAAGACCGACCCGGACGCGATGGCCATGCACGCCACGCACCCGGTCATCGCCATGTGGGACGACCACGAGTTCGCCGACAACGCCTGGAAGGGCGGCGCGGTGAACCACACCCCGGAGACCGAGGGCCCCTGGTCCGCGCGGATGGCCGCCGCGAAGCAGGCCTACTTCGAGTGGATGCCGGTGCGCCCCTCGATCGCCGGCACCACCTACCGCAGGCTGCGCTTCGGCACCCTCGCCGATCTGCACCTGCTGGACCTGCGGTCGTTCCGCGACGCCCAGGTCAAGCCGGGCAGCGGTGCGGTCGACGACCCGAGCCGTACGATCACCGGGCGGGCGCAGCTGGACTGGCTCAAGTCCGGACTGGAGCGCTCGGACACCGCCTGGCGGCTGGTCGGCACCTCGGTGATGATCTCGCAGGTCGCCTTCGGCGCCGTTCCCGCGAAGCTGCTGGGCCCGCTCGCCGAGATCCTGGGGATACCCAAGGAGGGCCTGGCGGTCAACACCGACCAGTGGGACGGCTACACCGACGACCGGCGCGAGCTGCTGAGCCACCTCAGCGACCGCGGCATCGGCAACACGGTGTTCCTGACCGGCGACATCCACATGGCCTGGGCCAACGAGGTGCCGCTCCAGGCGGCGACCTACCCCGCCGACCGCGCGGTGGCGACGGAGTTCGTGGTCACCTCCGTCACCTCCGACAACGTGGACGACTTCCTGCACGTCGCCCCGCACACGGTCTCGCTGGCCGGGGTCGCCGCCATCAAGGCCGCCAACCGCCATGTGAAGTGGCTGGACATGGACTCGCACGGCTACGGGGTCCTGGACATCGACGCCGAGCGGACGCAGATGGACTACTTCGGCATCTCCGACAAGACCGATCCGAACGCCACCAGCACCCTGCTGCGCTCGTACCTGACCCGGTCCGGCAGCCAGCAGGTGGAGCGCGCGGAGCAGCCGCTCGTCTAGGGCGCTTCTGCCCGGCCCGCCGGCTCACAGCTCGGCGAGGAAGCCCAGCGCCACCTTCCAGGCGCTCTCGGCGGCCTCCGCGTCGTAGTCGGGCAGATCGGGATCGGTGAAGAGATGGCCGGCGCCGGCGTAGCGGAAGACCTCCACGTCCGCGCCGGCCCGGCGCATCTGCAGGTACCAGGCGTTCAGCCAGTCGTGCGGCTCGTACGGGTCCGGGTCGGCGACATGCAGCTGCACCGGCAGGTCGTCGGCGACGGTGCCGTCCGCGATGTCCGAGGTGCCGTGCAGCAGAAGGAGCCCGCGGGTCCGCTCGTCGCCGAGCGCGAGGTTCTGCGCGACCGAGCCGCCGAAGGAGAAGCCGGCGTAGACCAGTCCGCGGTCGGAGTAGGGCGCGACGGCCGTGATGGCACGCTTGAGCAGTTCCTCCTTGCCGATCTCGTCCTTGATGAGAATGCCGTCCGGGACGGAGTCGGCGGTCCGGCCGTCGAACAGATCGGGGACGATCACCTCGTGCCCCGCGGCGCGCAGCCGGTCCGCCGCGGCGTGCACCGCGGGACGCAGCCCGCACACCGAATGGAACAGCACAATCGTCGAAAGTCCGCTGGTCGGGGACTCGGAGGCGGCCGGCACTGACATCACTTCCCTGGGGTTGGATCGATCTCGCCCCATCCTGCCAGTTACGGTCACGGGGACCGGGTACCAGCACACCACAACCCCTCGCACCCCACGGAGGAGGCGTCTCGTGTCCTTGGAGGACGTCCTGCGTCCGGTCGTCGTCATCGGCGGCGCGGTCCTGCTCGCGCTCATTCTGGTCTGGCTCGCCGACCGGGCACTGCGCCGGATCGATGCCGGCCACCCGGAGACCCCCTTGTGGGGCCTGCTGCGCCGCTGCCGGATACCGCTGCAAGTGGTGCTCTGCGCGGCGCTGTTGCGCGGCTCGTTCGACCATACGGGCCTGGAGTCCGTCGAAAAGCACGCGGCGGGCATCGGGCAGGCGCTGACCCTGGTCCTGATCGCGGCGACCGCCTGGCTGGTCGTCCGGGCCGCGGCGGCCATCGTCGAGTCCTCGTACTCGCGCTATGCGGCGGGCGCCCGGGACGCGGCGCGGGTACGGCGGGTACGGACCCAGGTGACGCTGATCCAGCGGGTGGTGACGGCCGTGGTGATCGTCGTCGCGGCCGCCTCGATGCTGCTGACGTTCCCGGCGATGCGGGCGGTCGGTACCTCCATGCTGGCGTCGGCCGGTCTGCTGGGCATCGTCGCCGGTATCGCCGCCCAGTCCACCCTCGGCAACCTCTTCGCGGGGCTGCAGATCGCGTTCGGCGACATGGTGCGGATCGGGGACACCGTCGTCGTGGACGGCGAGTGGGGCACGGTCGAGGAGATCACGCTGACCTTTCTGACCGTGCGGACCTGGGACGAGCGCCGGATCACGATGCCGGTGTCGTACTTCACCGGCAAGCCGTTCGAGAACTGGTCGCGCGGCGGTGCGCAGATGACCGGCACGGTCTTCTTCCACCTCGACCACAGCGCGCCGGTGGAGAAGATGCGCCAGCGGCTGCTGGAAGTCCTCCAGGAGTGCCCGGAGTGGGACGGCAGGTCCTGGAGTCTGGTGGTCACCGACACCACACCGTCCACGATCGTGGTGCGTGCGCTGGTGACCGCCCGGGACTCGGACACCCTGTGGACGGTGCGCTGCGAGGTCCGCGAGCGGCTGCTGGAGTGGCTGCGGGCCGAACACGCCTACGCACTGCCGCGGATCACCACGGCACCGGCGCCGCAGGACACTCCCTAGAGGAGACGCCCCCTACGGCGCGCCCCGCAGGCTGCGCATGTCCAGATGGCGCAGCACCCGGTCGACGATCTCCGGGTCCGCACCCGGTTCGCTGCGCGCCGCCAGTACCTCGTGCCGGGCGGCCGACAGCATCTCGCCCTGGATGCGGTGCACCTTCTTCAGCCGGGTGATGCGCTTGTCGAAGAGCTCGCGCCGCTCGTCGTCGACGATGTCCGGCGCGATCCGGGCACCGATGTCGTGCGCGCGGCGGGCCAGTTGCTCGCTGACCTCGTCGGGCAGCTCCTCGACCTCCAGGATCTCCTTCAGCCGCCGCTTGGACGCCTTGATCACCCGGATCGCCAGCTCCCGCTCCAACGCGTCGACGGCATCGGTGTCGGCCCGTACCCGCAGCCGGCGCACCAGCCAGGGCAGGGTGAGGCCCTGGACGAGGAGCGTGCTGAGCACCACCGCGAAGGCGATGAAGAGGATGTCGTCGCGGACCGGGAAGTCAGCGCCGCCGTCGACGCTGTACGGAATGGCCAGCGCCAGCGCCACCGAGGCCACCCCGCGCATCCCCGCCCACCACATGATGAGCGTCTCCCGCCAGCTCATCGGGATCTCCTCGTCGTAGTCGCGGCGCTTGTGCATCCGCTTGGCCAGCCAGGCGGCGGGCAGCAGCCACAGCAGGCGGACGCCGACGACCACGCCGACGACGGCGGCGCCGGCACCGAGCAGCTGGCCCCAGCGGTGGGAGGCCGCCCCGAAGATGTTGTGCAGCTCCAGGCCGATCAGCCCGAAGGCGACACCGGTGACGAGGGTGTCGACGACCTCCCAGAAGGTGTAGCCGGCGAGCCGCCCCATCACATCGTCCGGGTCGACCGCGTACTCGGCCAGGAACAGCGCGCAGGTCAGCACCGCCAGCACCCCGGAACCGCGGAAGTTCTCGGCCAGGACGTACGCGACGAACGGCACCAGCAGTGTCAGACCGATCTGCAGGGTCGGGTCACCGAGCATCCCCATCAGCTTGTTGGTGACCCAGCCCAGCCCCAGGCCGACCGCTATGGCGACCACCGCGGAGAGCACCAGCGAGCCGACCGCGGCGGGCACCGAGAAGGTTCCGGTGACCGCCGCGGTGAGCGCGACGTGGTACAGCACGATGGCGGTGACATCGTTGAACAGCCCCTCGCCCTCCAGGATCGACACCAGCCGGCGGGGCAGCCCGAGCTTGCCCGCGACGGCCGTCGCGGCCACCGGGTCGGGCGGGGCGACCAGCGCGCCGAGCACCACCGCGGCGGCCACCGGCATCCCGGGCACCACCGCCTGAGCCACGGCGGCGACCGCGGCGGTGGTGGCGAAGACCAGTGCCACGGCGAGCAGGAAGATCGGCCGGAGGTTGGCGGTGAACTGGCGCCAGGAGGTGCGCTGCACGGCCGCGTAGAGCAGCGGCGGCAGCACCACCGGCAGGATGAACTCCGGCGGCACCTCGACGTTGGGTACGAACGGCAGCAGTGCCAGCACGGCGCCGACGAGGGTCATCAGCACCGGCGACGGGAGCCCCAGCCGGTCGCCGACCGGAACCATGACCACGGCTCCGAGCAGCAGGACGAACATCAGAGCCAGCTGGTCCACGGTGGCTACGCTCCGGGGTCGGATGCGGTCATCTTCCGACCCCAGCGTGCCATGACACGGGCACGTGCCCGCCGTGCCGGGGCCCGCCCGGTGTCCTGCGCGTCAGCTGCTCTCGTCCCTGACGGTGTCCAGGGCGCGCTGCAGGTCCTCCGGGTAGGCGCTCTCGAACTCGACCCAGCGGCCGTCACAGGGGTGCTCGAAGCCCAGCCGCATGGCGTGCAGCCACTGCCGGGTGACGCCGAGACGCTTGGCGAGGGTGGGGTCGGCGCCGTAGGTCAGGTCGCCGACGCAGGGGTGGCGGTGCGCGGACATGTGCACCCGGATCTGGTGGGTGCGGCCGGTCTCCAGCTTGATGTCGAGCAGGCTGGCCGCGCGGAACGCCTCGATCAGGTCGTAGTGCGTGACGGACGCCTTGCCCTCGGCGGTCACCGCCCACTTGTAGTCGTGCTGCGGGTGCCGGCCGATGGGGGCGTCGATGGTGCCGCTCATCGGGTCCGGGTGGCCCTGGACCAGGGCGTGGTAGCGCTTGTCGACGGTGCGCTCACGGAACTGCTGCTTGAGCAGGGTGTAGGCGCGCTCGGACTTGGCGACCACCATCAGGCCGGAGGTGCCGACGTCGAGGCGGTGCACGATGCCCTGGCGCTCGGCGGCGCCGGAGGTGGAGATGCGGTAGCCGGCCGCGGCCAGACCGCCGATGACGGTGGTGCCCGTCCAGCCGGGGCTGGGGTGCGCGGCCACGCCGACGGGCTTGACGATCACCACGATGTCGTCGTCGTCGTGCACGATCTCCATGCCCTCGACGGGCTCGGCGATGATCTCCACGGGCGCCGCGGCCTGCGGCATCTCCACTTCCAGCCAGGCGCCGCCGGTCACCCGCTCGGACTTCATCACCTCGGAGCCGTCGACCCGGACCTTGCCGGCGGCGGCGAGTTCGGCCGCCTTCGTACGGGAGAAGCCGAACATCCGGGCCAGCGCGGCGTCGACGCGCTCGCCCTCCAGGCCGTCCGGTACGGGCAGGGTGCGGATCTCGGGAATGGTGCTCACCCCACGAGTATGGCAGTCCCGTCACGGTGCCCTGCCCGGGGCCGGGGCCCGGCGCCACAGCCCCGTTACCGGCGCCGCCAACGGCTCCTGCCCCGGCCGGTCCCGGCCCCGGGGTGTCAGTCCTTGTGCACGGTCCCGTCGGGGTCCAGCCCCCGGAAGGACAGGATCACGATCAGGATGCCGCCGCAGACGATCCCGGAGTCGGCGAGGTTGAAGACCGCGAAGTGCGCCGGGGCGATGAAGTCGACCACCGCGCCCTCGAAGACCCCCGGCGAGCGGAACAGCCGGTCGGTGAGGTTGCCGAAGGCGCCGCCGAGCAGCAGCCCGAGCGCGATCGCCCAGGGCAGGCTGTAGAGCTTGCGGGCGATCCGGGCGATCACCACGATCACGGCCACCGCGATGAGGGTGAGGAAGATCGTCAGCGCCTCGCCCATGCTGAACGCGGCGCCGCGGTTACGGATCACGGTGAACTGCAGCAGCGTCCCGATGACCTGGATGGGCTCATGGTGCTCCAGTTTCGCGACCACCAGGAGCTTGCTGCCCAGGTCGAGCAGGTAGACGAAGAGCGCGACCAGCAGCAGCGCGGTGATCCTCCGCTTGCGCTGTCCGGTGCCCTGCTCCGGCTTCACCGTCTTGCCCCCCTCGGATTCCTCGGCGGAATCCGCTCCGGCACCCGGCTCGGGTTCCGGCGTACCGGTGATGCGTTCGGCCTTAGCCACGTGTGAGTCCCTCAGCCCGTCGTGTCCACGGCCGGGCCATGCCCGGCTGAACCACGAGAGTACGGCACACACGTACGGGCGCGGGCGGACCGGGTGCCGTCGGCGACGCCTGCCGGCCGGCTCAACGGCGTTCCTGCTTCTGCTTGCACTCCACGCACAGCGTCGCCCGGGGGAAGGCCTGCATCCGCGCCTTGCCGATGGGGTTGCCGCAGTTCTCGCAGAGGCCGTAGGTGCCCGCGTCCAGCCGGCCCAGGGCGCGCTCGGTCTGGTGGAGCATCTCGCGGGCGTTGGAGGCGAGCGCCAGCTCGTGTTCGCGGGTGATGTTCTTGGTGCCGGTGTCGGCCTCGTCGTCGCCCGCTCCGTCCCCGGAGTCGCGCATCAGCCCGGCGATGGCGTCCTCGGCCGAGACGATCTCCAGCCGCAGCCGCGCCGTCTCTTCCATCAGTCCGGTCCGTGCCTCGGTGACCTCTTCGGGCGTCCAGGGGTCCTCGCCGGGCCGTACGGCGAGCTCCCCCGGCGCCGCGGCCACCCGGGCCATGGGCACCGCGGAGTCGTTGCCGTGGGCCTTGGCCGTTGCGGCCGCAGTCTTCTTCGCCACCACCGTCTTGGCTCCCGTCTTCTTAGCGGGCACCGCGGCCGTCTTGGCCGGAGCCTTCTTCGCGGTCTTCTTCGCCGCGGTCTTCCTGGCCGCCGGCTTCTTCGCGGCCGCCTTCTTCGGCGCCGCCCGTCCGTCCGTGGTCTTCCCGGGCGTGGTCGTACCGGCCGCCGTCTTCCTGGCCGCGGCCTTCTTCGGAGCTGCCTTCTTCGGGGCCGTCTTCTTCGCCGCAGGCTGCTTCGCGACGACCTCGTCGGCAGGCGTCGTGCTCTTCTCCGCGGCGGTCTTTTTCGCCACCATGGCCGCGACCCCTTCACATATGTGACTTTGTTCGCGAATCGTGACGGGAACGATAAATCGCTGCACGCCACGCGGCAACGGGACGCACCGCCCTTCGGGACCTGCCACCCGGCCCGGACGTCCGGTCTGCCTCGTTTGTGCCCCGCTGTCCGGCCGGTAATCCGCCCACCGGTGCGGCGCCCTCCCGCTCGCCATTCGGGTCACGGCGTGCGCCCGGCGCCCGTCGCGGCGAACGGCCCCGGCACCGGCCTCGCGCCGGGCGGCCCGGACCCGTCCCGCACGGCCCGGCGCCCTCCCGTACGGAGCCGGCGCCGGCCGCCTCCCCCGGCTGCCGTATATCCGGTCGGCCACTGTCGGTGCGGCCCCGTACACTGGGCCGAGCGAGAGGCATTGACGGGACGAGTAGCGCCGTACGCAGCCAGCAGCGACCCGGGGACGGTGGAAGCCCGGGGGCGTGCACGATGTGAAGATCACCCCGGAGCCGCCGGAAGAAAGCCCGCACAGCACCCGCGAGGCGAGTAGAACCGGCAGCGCGACCCCAATGAGGGGGCGGTGCAGTGGCACCGCCAAGGAGGGTGGTACCGCGGGAGCGCAGGCTCTCGTCCCTCCGGACGGAGAACGCAGCAGGTGTCCGCCGGAGGAAGCCCCCGATGAGTCCGCAGCCCCAGTACCGCCAGGTACCCGCCCAGGTAGACCTCCCCGCCCTCGAGCACGCCGTGCTCGAGTTCTGGCAGGAACAGAAGATCTTCGCCCGTACCCTCCAGCAGTCCGAGGGGCGGCCCGAGTGGGTCTTCTACGAGGGCCCCCCGACCGCCAACGGCATGCCCGGCGCGCACCACATCGAGGCGCGCGTCTTCAAGGACGTCTTCCCCCGGTTCCGCACGATGCAGGGCTACCACGTCGACCGCAAGGCCGGCTGGGACTGCCACGGCCTCCCGGTCGAGCTGGCCGTGGAGAAGGAGCTGGGCTTCAACGGCAAGAAGGACATCGAGGCGTACGGCATCGCCGAGTTCAACGCCAAGTGCCGCGAGTCGGTGACCCGCCACACCGACGCCTTCGCCGAGCTCACGACCCGTATGGGCTACTGGACCGATCTGGACGCCCCGTACCGCACGATGGACCCCGACTACATCGAGTCGGTGTGGTGGTCGCTGAAGGAGATCTTCACCAAGGGTCTGCTGGTCCAGGACCACCGCGTCGCCCCGTGGTGCCCGCGCTGCGGCACCGGCCTGTCGGACCACGAGCTGGCCCAGGGCTACGAGAACGTCGTCGACCCCTCGGTCTTCGTCCGCCTGCCGCTGACGTCCGGCCCGCTGGCCGGCCGCGCCGCGCTGCTGATCTGGACGACCACCCCCTGGACCCTGGTCTCCAACACCGCGGTCGCCGCGCACCCCGACGTCACCTATGTCGTCGCCACCGACGGCAACGAGCAGCTGGTCGTCGCCGAGCCGCTGCTGGAGAAGGCCCTCGGTGAGGGCTGGACCGCCACCGGCGAGTCGTTCACCGGACGCGAGATGGAGCGCTGGGCCTATGAGCGCCCCTTCGGCCTCGTCGAGCTGGCGGGCGCCAATATCGTCGTCAACGCCGAGTACGTCACCACCGATGACGGCACCGGCCTCGTCCACCAGGCCCCGGCCTTCGGTGAGGACGACCTCAAGACCTGCAAGGCGTACGACCTGCCGGTGATCAACCCGGTGCGCCCGGACGGCACCTTCGAGGAGGAACTGCGCCTGGTCGGCGGCCAGTTCTTCAAGAAGGCCGACGAGGCGCTGGTCGCCGACCTCGACGCGCGCGGCCTGCTCTTCCGGCACGTCGCCTACGAGCACAGCTACCCGCACTGCTGGCGCTGCCACACCGCGCTGCTCTACTACGCCCAGCCGTCGTGGTACATCCGCACCACCGCGGTCAAGGACGCCCTGCTGCGGGAGAACGAGAACACCAACTGGTTCCCCGAGTCGGTCAAGCACGGCCGCTTCGGCGACTGGCTGAACAACAACATCGACTGGGCGCTGTCCCGCAACCGCTACTGGGGCACCCCGCTGCCCATCTGGCGCTGCGAGGAGAACCACCTCACCTGCGTCGGCTCGCTCACCGAGCTGACCGAGCTGACCGGCACCGACCAGTCGGACCTGGACCCGCACCGCCCGTACATCGACGCGGTCACCTTCGCCTGCCCGACCTGCCAGGGCACCGCGACCCGCGTCCCCGAGGTCATCGACGCCTGGTACGACTCGGGCTCGATGCCGTTCGCGCAGTGGGGCTACCCGTACCGCAACAAGGAGCTGTTCGAGAAGCGCTACCCGGCGCAGTTCATCTCGGAGGCCATCGACCAGACCCGCGGCTGGTTCTACACCCTGATGGCCGTCGGCACGCTCGTCTTCGACAAGTCCTCGTACGAAAACGTGGTCTGCCTCGGTCACATCCTCGCCGAGGACGGCCGGAAGATGTCCAAGCACCTCGGCAACATCCTCCAGCCGATCCCGCTCATGGACCAGCACGGCGCCGACGCGGTCCGCTGGTTCATGGCGGCCGGCGGCTCCCCCTGGGCCGCCCGCCGGGTGGGCCACGGCACCATCCAGGAAGTCGTCCGCAAGACCCTGCTGACGTACTGGAACACCGTCGCCTTCCAGGCGCTGTACGCCCGTACGTCGAACTGGGCGCCCTCCGCCGCGGACCCGGCCCCGGCCGCCCGGCCGCTGCTGGACCGCTGGCTGCTCGGCGAGCTGAACACGCTGGTCGAGCAGGTCACCGAGTCCCTGGAAGGCTTCGACACCCAGCGCGCCGGCAAGCTCCTCTCCGCCTTCGTCGACGACCTCTCCAACTGGTACGTCCGCCGCTCGCGCCGCCGCTTCTGGCAGGGCGACGCGGCCGCGCTGCGCACCCTGCACGAGGTCATCGAGACGGTCACCCGGCTGATGGCCCCGCTCACCCCGTTCATCACCGAGCGGGTCTGGCAGGACCTGGTCGTCCCGGTCACCCCCGAGGCACCGGACTCCGTCCACCTCGCCGGCTGGCCGGTCGCCGACCGTTCGCTCATCGACCCGGCGCTGTCCGGCCAGATGCAGCTGGTGCGCCGGCTGGTCGAGCTGGGCCGGGCGACCCGCGCCGAGTCGGGCGTGAAGACCCGCCAGCCGCTGTCCCGTGCGCTGGTGGCGGCCCACGGCTTCGCGGGCCTGCCCGAGGACCTGCGGGCACAGATCACCGAGGAGCTGAACGTCAGTTCGCTGGCGGCCCTGTCGGAGGTGGGCGGCTCCCTGGTCGACACCACCGCCAAGGCGAACTTCCGTGCCCTGGGCAAGCGGTTCGGCAAGGGCGTCCAGGCGGTCGCCAAGGCCGTCGCCGCGGCGGACGCCGCCGCCCTCTCGCTCGCCCTGCGCGACGGCACGGCGAGCGTCGAGGTCGACGGGGAGACCGTCTCCCTCGCCCCCGACGAGGTCATCATCACCGAGACCCCGCGCGAGGGCTGGTCGGTGGCGTCCGACGCGGGTGCCACGGTCGCCCTCGACCTGGAGATCACCGCGGAGCTGCGCCGGGCGGGCCTGGCCCGCGATGCGATCCGGCTGATCCAGGAGGCCCGTAAGAACAGCGGCCTGGACGTCGCCGACCGGATCGCCCTGCGCTGGCGGTCCACCGACGAGGAGGTGCGCACGGCGCTGACCGACCACGCCGGCCTGATCTCCGACGAAGTGCTCGCCGACGACTTCACCCCCGGCGAGGCGGACGTTTCCTACGGCCCCGCGTTCACCGACGAGAGCCTGGCCCTCACGTTCCAGCTGCGCAAGGCGTAACCGCACCCGCGGTCACACGGCCTGCCGAAGCCCCCCGGTGCCACCCGCACCGGGGGGCTTCGCCGTTCCCGGAGGACACCCCGGCGAGGACACCCCGGTGTGGACGCCCGGCCCCCGCGCGCAAGTACACACAAAAGGGCCGGGCCCCGAAGGAGTGTTCCCTCGGGGCCCGGCCCTGATTGCCGACTCTGCGCGCTACGCGGACGTCAGTTGTCGTCCTCGTCGATGAGGAAGCCGCGCATCGGCGACGGCGTCTGCTGCATCGGCTGCGGGCTCTGCGGCCGCACCGGAGCCATCGGCTGGGTCATCGCCGGCGACATCTGCTGCTGACCGCCGTAGGACGGACCACCGTTGGACTGGCCGGCCATGGAGTGGTTGCCGCCCATCTGCTGGCCGCCACCCATGGTGTGGTTGCCGCCGCCCATGCTGCCGGCACCGGCCGACGCCATCGACGGCGACGGCGGCAGCGAAGCGGCAGCCGGGGTCCGCGGCGGGGCCAGCGAGTCGTCCGCCTGGTTCTCCAGCTGACGCAGCTGGCTCTCCAGGTAGGACTTCAGCCGCGTGCGGTACTCGCGCTCGAAGCCGCGCAGGTCCTCGACCTTGCGCTCCAGCGTCGCGCGGGCCGACTCCAGCGAGCCCATCGCCACGCGGTGCTTCTCCTGCGCGTCCCGCTCCAGCGCGTCGGCCTTGGCGCGGGCGTCCCGCTCCAGGCCCTCGGCACGGCTGCGCGCCTCGCCGACGATCTTGTTGGCCTCGGAACGGGCCTCCGCGATCGCCTGGTCGGCGGTCTGCTGTGCCAGCGACAGCACGCGCGCCGCGCTGTCACCGCCCGGGCCGCCCTGCTGGCCACCGGGGCCGGGCAGCTGCGGTCCGCCGGGGCCGCCCATCGGGCCGCCCATGGGACCGCCGGGACCCATCGGACCGGGGCCGTGCGGGCCCTGCGGGCCGGGGCCGTGGCCACCGGGACCAGGAGGCAGCTGCGGTGCACCACCAGGCAGTTGGGGAGGGCCACCCATCCCCTGCTGCTGCTGCGGCGGGACCGGCTGCGGACCGGATATGGCAGCGGGCACCGGAGACCCGGGTCGCTGCTGCTGCTCCTGCTGCTGGTCCGGTCCCTTGCGCAGCCCCTGCTGCTGCTGGTTCTGCGCGGCGGCGCGGGTGGCAGCGGCCAGCTTGGCGCGAAGGTCCTCGTTCTCCCGCAGGAGCCGGGTCAGTTCGGCTTCGACCTCATCGAGGAAGGCATCGACCTCGTCCTCGTCATAGCCTTCTCGGAGGCGGACGGTCGTGAACTGCTTGTTCCGCACGTCCTCGGGGGTCAACGGCATCTCTACTTCACCTCAACGTAGTCGTCGGCAATCGGCAAGACCGTATCGTTCACACCAACAACACCGACCTCACGACGGTGATCAGGATGTACACGATGATCATCAATACGAAGAAGGACAGATCGAGCGCCACGCCCCCGAGACGCAGCGGCGGGATTACCCGCCGCAGAAGCTTGAGTGGCGGATCAGTGACAGTGTAGGCGGCCTCAAGAATGACCACCATCGCCTTGCCGGGTTGCCATGAACGGGCGAACTGGAAGACATAGTCCATCACCAGCCGGAAGATCAACACGATCAGGAAGCAGTACAGCGCGATGTAGATCACCTGACCAAAGACACTCATCTCGCGCAGTCCCTCTCCCCTTGCCTTGCTCGTGTGTTGGCCTCACGGCCACGGTGTGCCCGGTGTTGCGTCTCAGCTCTGGTTGAAGAACCCGCCCTCTGCGATACGGGCCTTGTCCTCCGCCGTGACATCGACGTTAGCAGGCGACAACAGGAACACCTTCTGCGTCACCCGCTCGATGCTGCCGTGAAGACCAAACACCAAACCGGCCGCAAAGTCGACAAGTCGCTTCGCATCAGTATCGTCCATCTCCGTGAGATTCATGATCACCGGAGTGCCCTCACGGAAGTGTTCCCCGATGGTACGGGCTTCGTTGTAGGTCCGGGGGTGGAGCGTGGTGATGCGGTAGGGCTCCCGCTCGGACACAACCTTGGGCATGATCACCGGTGCGTTCTTCTCCAGATTCGGACGTTCGGGTGTGATGGATGCCACGGGGGCGATTCGCGCGGGTCGCCCGTTTTCCGCGGTGAGCGGGGCTGGTTCACGTTGCGCCGGAGGTGTCACGGCACGGACGGGTTCCTCCCTTTCGGGGGGAATTTCGGCCTGCACTGGGTGCTGTTGACGCCGCCCCCGGTCGGGCTCCGGGTCAAGCTCGGGCTCGAACTCGTCATCGGGGTCGAACCCCCGGCCGTCGTACCCATCGTCCTCCACGAGGCCGAGGTAGACCGCCATCTTGCGCATCGCGCCGGCCATTCTCTGCGTCCTCCGCTCTGTGGTGGATCGGCTCCGTCACCAGGGGCCTTGGATCCACGCGGCCTGCCCGCTTTTTGCGGGAATGACCATATTTTGTGCTGTGGTCCGACTTGCTTGGCGACGTTACCGGAGCCGTGGTCGGACTCCGAGTACCGCAGTGCCGACGCGCACATGTGTCGCCCCGGCCGCCACGGCCTCTTCGAGGTCCGCGCTCATGCCTGCGGACACCATGGTGGCAGCAGGATGAACCGCGCGCAGGTCGGATGAGATTTCCATGAGCCGCTCGAATGCGGCGAGTTCACGTCCGGCGTACGGCCCGGCCAGCGGGGCGACGGTCATCACCCCGTCCAGCCGCAGGCCCTCGGCACCGGCGACCGCCCCGGCCAGCGCCCCGACCCCGTCGGGCGCCACCCCGCCGCGCGCACCGCGCTCCCCCGCCTCCGCATCGAGCGCCACCTGGATCAGACAGCCCAGTTCACGGCCGGCACGCACCGCCTCTTTGGAGAGGGCGGTCACGAGCCGGGCCCGGTCGACCGATTGCACAATTCCGGCATAACCAGCCACGGAGCGCACCTTGTTGGTCTGGAGCTGCCCAACAAAGTGCCAAGTAAGGGGCAAATCAGCGCATTCAGCGGCCTTGGGCGCGGCTTCCTGGTCGCGGTTCTCCGCGACCTGGCGCACCCCCAGCTCCGCGAGCAACCGGACATCGCTCGCGGGGTAGGTCTTGGTGACCACGATCAGGGTCACCTCGTCACGCGGCCGGCCGGCCCTGGCACATGCGGCGGAGATACGTTCCTCCACCCGGGCCAGGTTCTCGGCCAGTTGCGTCTTGCGGTCGTTGGTCACAGCTCGGCCTCCCCCAGCCGCGGGCCGGGGGTGTCCCCCAGCCATACATAGCTCGCGAGCCGTCCGGTCGTACGGTCGCGCCGGTAAGAGAAGTGGTCGGCGGATTCGCGGGTGCAGATGTGGGAATCCTCACGCACCTGTACGCCCGCCGCGGCGAGTTGGGCCCGTACCCCTGCGGTGACGTCCACCGCGGGAGTGCCCCAGCCGGTCACCGCACGGGCCTCGGGCACCACCGCGGCGACATCGGAGCGCATCGCCTCGGGCACCTCGTAACACCGTCCGCAGATCGCCGGTCCGGTGTACGCGACGGTCCGCGCCGGCACCGCCCCCTGCTGCACCATGGCCTCGACGACCGCCGGGACCACCCCGGCGACCAGACCGGGCCGTCCGGCATGCGCGGCCCCCGCGATCCCGGCGACCGGATCGGCCAGCAGGACCGGAGTGCAGTCGGCGGTCAGCACGGCGAGCGCGAGGCCCCGGCGGCCGGTCACCACCGCGTCGACACCGGGAATGTCGTCGCCGCGCCACGGCCCGTCGACCACCGCGACTTCGCGGCCGTGTACCTGGTGCATCCAGACCACGGCGGCCGGGTCGAGGCCGAGTTCCGCGGCGGCCCGCGCGCGGTTGGCGTAGACGGCCTGCCGGTCGTCGCCGACCGCGCCGCCCAGGTTGAGCTGATCGTACGGAGCGGCGCTCACCCCGCCCCACCTGTCGGTGAAGGCGAAGTGCGCGCCGCTCTCGTGGTGCTGTTGCCCTATCACTTCGGTGCTTTACGTCACTTCAGGAAATCGGGAACGTCCAGTTCCTCGGCCGCGGAGTCCGAGTACGGACGGGCCGGGGGAACCTGCGGAGCGCTCGCCGGAGGCGACGGGACCTCTCCCAGCGAGGAGGAAGAGGAGGACTCGGCCGGAGCCGGCTCCTCGTCGCGTACCGGAACCGAACCCAGTCCGCCGAAGGACGACGAACGGGGCTCCGGCGGGGTGGCCGGACGGCTCGGGGCCGGGGCGGGCTCTTCGCGCTTCGGGGACGACAGCGCCGACTGGGCGTCGCGGCGGGCCGGCGGCTGGCCGCCGTCGAAGCCCGCGGCGATCACCGTCACCCGGACCTCGTCGCCCAGCGCATCGTCGATGACCGCACCGAAGATGATGTTGGCTTCCGGGTGGGCGGCCTCGCTGACCAGCTGTGCGGCCTCGTTGATCTCGAAGAGACCGAGGTCGGAACCGCCGGAGATGGAGAGCAGCACCCCGCGGGCGCCGTCGATGGAGGCCTCCAGGAGCGGCGAGGAGATCGCCATCTCCGCGGCGGCCACCGCACGGTCGTCACCCCGGGCCGAGCCGATGCCCATGAGCGCGGAACCGGCTTCCGACATCACGGACTTGACGTCGGCGAAGTCGAGGTTGATCAGACCCGGTGTGGTGATCAGGTCGGTGATGCCCTGGACACCCGACAGCAGCACCTGGTCCGCGGACTTGAACGCGTCGAGCACGCTCACCTGACGGTCCGAGATGGACAGCAGCCGGTCGTTGGGGATCACGATGAGGGTGTCGACCTCTTCGCGCAGCTGCGCGATGCCGTCCTCGGCCTGGTTGGCGCGCCGGCGGCCCTCGAAGGTGAACGGGCGGGTGACCACACCGATCGTCAGGGCGCCCAGCGAGCGGGCGATGTTGGCGACGACGGGTGCGCCGCCGGTGCCGGTGCCGCCGCCCTCACCCGCGGTCACGAAGACCATGTCGGCCCCCTTGAGGACCTCCTCGATCTCCTCGCGGTGGTCCTCGGCCGCCTTGCGACCCACATCCGGGTTGGCGCCGGCGCCGAGTCCGCGCGTCATTTCGCGGCCGACGTCGAGCTTGACGTCGGCGTCGCTCATCAGCAGCGCCTGCGCATCGGTGTTGATCGCGATGAACTCGACGCCCTTGAGCCCGACCTCGATCATCCGGTTGATGGCGTTCACGCCACCGCCGCCGATGCCGACGACCTTGATGACTGCGAGGTAGTTCTGCGGTGCTGCCACGTCGAAGGCCTCTCGCCTCGAGTTACGTGTCGTCGCCGCACTGCGTGTGGACGCCGACTGATGCCGATGGGACGGTTCGTATCGCCGACCCGAACCCTAACGTTGAAGTTTAGGGTTACCTGTGCCTGTGTTCCTTGGTTCCATAGTCCCTTTGGAACGAGACACTAAGTCGACAAGGCGCGCGCGTTCAACGAACACGCCGAACCTCCCGTTTTTCTTTTCACCCTATGTGATCACCCATAGTCGTAGCCATCCAGGGTGCTGGCCTGCGGCTGCACACGTCAACTCCCGGATACCGCAGGGGCACTGGGGACCGAGACATCGAAGTGGCGCCCGCCGTGTGCCGCTTTCAGCAGCGCGGTCAGCACCTTTGCCTTTTCGGCGCCCTCTTCGCGGCTGCCCCACGCGACCGTGCGGCCGCCGGTCAGTTCGAGGGTGACGGCGTCGTAGGACCGTACACGGACCTTGCGCACGTCCTTGCGCACGGCCGTGGGCAGATCCCGGGTGACCTCGACCGCGGCCCGCCGCAACCGGTCGGCTCCGAACCGGTGCAGACTCGAAGAGTCGGAAACGGTCATTTCCAGAAGCGGAACGCCCCGGGGGGCGGTGCGGACGGTGGCGAACCGGACGCCCTCGGCGTCCACTTCGACAAACTTTCCGCCCCTTCGCATCAGCAGTTCCGGCATCCTTTCGGTCACCTTCAGACCGATTGTGTGCGGCCAGGACCGCTCGACGTCCACGGTCTTGATGCGCGGCAGCCGCGCGCGCAGCCGCCGGGCGAGCGCGTCCGTGTCCACGGAGACCAGCGGCTCGTTCATCGGGGCGCGCGCCGCGGCGATGACCTCGTGCGACGTCAGTACGCGGGTGCCGGTGGCCTCGACGCGGGTCACCCGGAGCCAGTTCGAGGCGTAGAGCGCCCAGACGACGAACGCGCCGAGCAGCACCGCGACGACCGAGATGATGATCAGACTGCGGCGGCCCGGCGCGCGAAGGGGAATGCGCGCCCGTCTCCATCCCGTCGCGCGGGGTGGCGCGGCGGAGGGCGGGCCGGACGGTGACTTCTTCTCGCCGCGTCGGGCGGTTGCCGGTCCGGCCACGCTCCCTGCCTTCTCTCGTGCGCTACTTGTTGTGCTGCGCGATCGCCTCGTACACCATGCCGACCAGCAGCTCATCGGCGTCGCGGCGGCCGAACTCGGAGGCCGCGCGGGACATCTCGTACAGCCGGTGCGGATCGGCCAGGACCGGGAGCACGCTGCTTTGCACCCACTCCGGCGTCAACTGGGCGTCATCGACCAGCAGGCCCCCGCCGGCGTTGACCAGCGGCTGGGCGTTGAGCCGCTGCTCGCCGTTGCCGATGGGCAGCGGGACGAACGCGGCCGGCAGCCCGACGGCGGACAACTCGGCGACGGTCATCGCGCCCGCGCGGCAGAGCATCATGTCGGCCGCGGCGTACGCGAGATCCATCCGGTCCACGTACGGTACCGGGACATAGGGGGGCATCCCGGGCATGTTGTCCGCGTGCGGCAGTTCGTTCTTCGGACCGACCGCGTGCAGCACCTGGATCCCGGCGCGCTGGAGGGCCGGGACGGCGGCCTGGGTGACCTCGTTCAGCCGGCGGGCACCCTGCGAACCACCGGACACCAGCAGAGTCGGGAGGTTGGGGTCGAGCCCGAAGGCGGCCCGCGCCTCGGGGCGGACCGCGGCCCGGTCCAGGGTGGCGATGGTGCGGCGCAGCGGGATGCCGACGTAGCGGGCGCCCCGCAGCTTGCTGTCAGGGGTGCTGACGGCGACGAACTTGGCGTACCGCGAGCCGATCTTGTTGGCCAGGCCGGGGCGGGCGTTGGCCTCGTGGACGATGATCGGCACCCCGAGGCGCTTGGCGGCGAGGTAGCCGGGCAGCGCCACATAGCCGCCGAAGCCGACGACGCAGTCGGCCTTGGTGCGCTCCAGGATCTGCTCGGCGGCCTTGATCGTGCCGCGCAGCCGCCCGGGGACGGTGATCAGCTCGGGGGTGGGCTTGCGCGGCAGCGGGACGGCCGGGATCAGACCCAGCTCATAGCCGCGCTCCGGGACGAGGCGGGTCTCCAGGCCCTTCTCCGTACCGAGTGCCGTGATCCCCACGGTGGGGTCCTGCCTCCGCAGTGCGTCCGCGAGGGCGAGCGCGGGCTCGATGTGGCCGGCGGTCCCCCCACCGGCGAGTACGACATGCACCGAAATTCACCGCTCTCCGGACGGCCGCTTCTTGACGCGCCGTCTCATCGTCTTCCATCTCACCCCAGCCTGCCTTCTGCCGAAGACCGGCTTCCGCGCCGACCGGGCCGACAACGCCGCCCGCGCAGCGGGCTCGTCACGCGCGAAGGCGATCAGCAGCCCGATGGCGAACATCGTCGGCAGCAGGGCCGAACCTCCGTAGGAGAACAGCGGGAGCGGGACACCGGCGATCGGCAACAGGCCGAGCACCGCACCGATGTTGATCACGGCCTGAGCCGTGATCCAGGTGGTCACGCCTCCCGCGGCGTACCGTACGAAGGGGTCCTCCGTGCGTCCGGCCACGCGGATACCCGCATAGCCTAGAGCCGCGAAGAGGGCGAGCACCGACAGCGTCCCCGCCAGACCCAGTTCCTCCCCGGTGATGGCGAAGATGAAGTCGGTGTGCGGTTCGGGGAGTTCTCCCCATTTTTCCATACTGGCGCCGAGACCCGAACCGAAGAATCCGCCGGAGGCCAGTGCGTAGATGCCGTGCACGGCCTGCCAGCACTGGTCGCCGGGGCCCGGATCGGTCGCGCCGATGCAGGCCAGCCGGGACATCCGGTTGGCGCTGGTCTTGATCAGCAGCGCCCCGATCAGCGCGGCGCTGCCCAGTACCCCCACGAACAGCCGGGTCGGCGCACCGGCCAGCCACAGCAGCCCGAAGAGGATCGCCGTGAGAATGATCGCGGTGCCCATGTCGCCGCCGAGCATGATCAGCCCGAGCAGGAGGAACGCCACCGGGATCAGCGGCACCAGCAGATGCTTCCACTGCACCAGCAGCCGCTTGTCCTGTTTGCGGGCCAGCAGATCGGCGCCCCACAGCACCAGCGCGAGCTTGCCGAACTCGCTCGGTTGCATCTGGAAAGGGCCGCCGAGGTTGATCCAGTTCTGGTTGCCGTTGACCGCGACCCCTATGCCCGGAATCTGCACCAGGCACATCAGGAACACGGAGACGGCGAGCAGCGGATAGGCCAGCGTGCGGTGCAGCCGTACGGTCATCCGGGAAGCGGCCAGCAGCAGCCCGCCGCCCAGGACGGCGGCGAGCAGCTGCTTGCGGAAGAAGTACGTCGGGGCGAGGCCGGACTGCAGCGCCTTGATCTGGGACGCCGAGTAGACCATCACCAGCCCCAGGACGGTGATCAGCAGGCTGCCGCCGAGGATCAGGTAGTAGGCGGTCAGCGGGCGGTCCCAGGCCCGTTTGAGGCGGGTGTGGAGCCCCCGGGGGCCGCCCGGTGTGCGGCCGGCGCGCGGCGTGCGCACCGCGGAGGGCCGGCGCGGACGCGACGGGGCCGGCTTCGCCGATCGGGCCGTCATCCTCGTCCCCTCCACAGGTGCGCTCGCCGCCGGCTGACGACGACGACGGGGAGAAACGTCTAGTGATCCCGTGCGGTCAGCTCGCCGACCGCGTCGGCGAAGGCCTCGCCCCGCTCGTTGTAATTGACGAACATGTCCATCGAGGCACAGGCCGGAGCCAGCAGGACGGTGTCGCCGGGCTCGGCCAGGCGGCTCGCTTCCCGGACCGCCTCGGACATCGCCCCAGTGTCGGTCCGGTCGAGGTCGACCACCGGGACATCGGGGGCGTGTCGCGCCAGGGCTTCGCGAATCAGCGCCCGGTCGGCACCGATCAGCACCACACCGCGCAGCCGGGCCGCCGACTTCTGCACCAGCTCGTCGAAGGTCGCGCCCTTGGCGAGGCCGCCGGCGATCCACACGATGTGCTCGTACGCCGCCAACGACGCCTCGGCGGCGTGGGTGTTGGTGGCCTTGGAGTCGTCGACGTAGCGGACGTTGCCGAGGTCCGCTACGTGCTGGATGCGGTGGGCGTCCGGGTGGAAGGCGCGCAGCCCGTCGCGTACGGCGGCGGGGGCCACCCCGAAGGCACGGGCCAGCGCCGCGGCCGCGAGGGCGTTGGCGATGTTGTGCGGGGCCGCGGGCGTGACGTCCGAGACCTCGGCGAGCTCCTGGGCCTGCTGCTGCCGGTTCTCCACGAAGGCGCGGTCGACGAGGATGCCCTCGACGACGCCCACCTGGGAGGGCCCGGGGGTGCCGAGGGTGAAGCCGATGGCGCGGCAGCCTTCCTCGACGTCGGCCGCCCGGACCAGCTCCTCGGTCGCCGGGTCTGCGGCGTTGTAGACGCAGGCGACGGTGTTGCCCTCGTAGATGCGGCCCTTGTCGGCGGCGTAGGCCGCCATGGAACCGTGCCAGTCCAGGTGGTCGGGGGCGAGGTTGAGGACGGCCGCGGAGTGCGCCCGTACCGAGGGCGCCCAGTGCAGCTGGTAGCTGGAGAGCTCGACGGCGAGGACGTCGTACGACGCGCCGTCCGGCTGCCCCTCGCCGAGCACCACATCGACGAGCGGGACGCCGATGTTGCCGACGGCGGCGGTCCGCAGCCCCGCCGCCTGCAGGATCGAGGCCAGCATCCGGACGGTGGTGGTCTTGCCGTTGGTGCCGGTGACCGCCAGCCAGTCGGCGGCATCCGGGCCGCGCAGCCGCCAGGCCAGTTCGACATCGCCCCACACCTCGACGCCCGCCTTTTCGGCCGCGGCGAAGAGCGGGCTGGCCGGCTTCCAGCCCGGGGTGGTGACGACCAGTTCGGTGCCCTCGGGGAGGGTGTCGCCGTCGCCCAGGCGGACGGTGACTCCCAGCTTCTCCAGCTCGGCGGCCTGCGCACGCTCGCGCTCACCGTCGCTGCTGTTGACGACGGTGACGCGGGCGCCGAGGCCGGCCAGGGCGCGGGCGGCGGGAACGCCGCTCACGCCCAGGCCGGCGACGGTGATGCGCCGGCCCGCGAACCCCGCGGGAAATGGGGCCGGGCTCTGCATGGTCACTTTGCCGCCTGCCAGCCGCCGTAGAAGATGCCGAGTCCCACGATGACGCACATGCCCTGGATGATCCAGAACCGGACCACCACAAGGACTTCGGACCACCCCTTGAGTTCGAAGTGGTGCTGGAGTGGCGCCATCCGGAAGACCCGCTTACCGGTGAGCCGGAACGAGCCGACCTGGATGACCACGGACATCGTGATCAGGACGAAGAGACCGCCGAGGATGGCCAGCAGCAGCTCCGTACGGGAGCAGATGGCCAGACCGGCCAGTGCGCCGCCCAGGGCCAGCGAACCGGTGTCCCCCATGAAGATCTTGGCCGGCGAGGTGTTCCACCACAGGAAGCCGAAGCAGGCACCCATCAGGGCCGAGGCGACGACCGCGAGGTCGAGTGGGTCGCGGACCTCGTAACAGCCCGGTCCCGCGGTGATCTGGTTGGCGCACGACTCCTGGTGCTGCCAGATGCCGATGAACGTGTACGCGCCGAAGACCATCACCGAGGCGCCGGTGGCGAGGCCGTCGAGGCCGTCGGTGAGGTTCACGCCGTTGGACATCGCCAGGATCATGAACAGGGCCCAGATCACGAAGATCACCGGGCCGATCTGCCAGCCGAAGTCCTGGGTGAAGGAGAGCCGGTCGGACGCCGGGGTCTGCCCGCGCAGATCGGCGAACTGCAGGGAGAGCACGGCGAAGGCGATGCCGACGATCAGCTGGCCGGCCATCTTGGCCTTGGCACGCAGGCCCAGCGAACGCTGCTTGACGATCTTGATGTAGTCGTCGAGGAAGCCGACCAGGCCCATGCCCGCCATCAGGAACAGCACCAGCACACCGGAGAAGGTGGGGTCACTGCTCGTGATGACCTTGGTCAGCACGTAGGCGATGATCGTGGCCAGGATGAAGGCGATACCACCCATGGTGGGCGTACCGCGTTTGCTGTGGTGATCGCGCGGGCCGTCATCGCGGATGAACTGCCCGTATCCCTTTTTGGCCAGCAGCTTGATCAGCAGCGGGGTGCCGATCAGGGTCAGGAAGAGCCCGATCATTCCGGAGAAGAGGATCTGCTTCATCGAGTTCATCGGGACGCGGCTCCACCCTCGGCGCCGGCGGCGCCCTCAGCGCCCGCAATGCCCCCGTCGTCCAGCAATGCTGCGGCCACCCGCTCCAGCCCCACCGACCTGGACGCCTTCACCAGCACGACGTCTCCCGGTCGCAGCTCGCTGCGCAACAGGTCGACCGCCGCCCGCGCGTCGGACACGTGCACCGACTCCTCACCCCACGAACCCTCGTTCTTGGCGCCCATGTCGAGCCAGGCCGCTTCCCTGCCGCCGACTGCCACGAGCTTGCTGACGTTGAGCCGGACGACCAGCCGCCCGACCGCGTCGTGTTCGGCGAGCGACTCCCCGCCGAGCTCGGCCATCTCACCGAGCACCGCCCACGTGCGACCGCCCTTCGCCTTGGCGGCTGCGCCCATGGCGACCAGCGCTCGCAGCGCCGCTCGCATGGACTCGGGGTTCGCGTTGTAGGCGTCGTTGACGACCGTCACGCCGTCCGCGCGCTCGGTGACCTCCATACGCCAGCGGGAGAGCGTGCCGGCTTCGGAGAGCGCGGTGGCGATCTCGTCCACGGACATGCCCAACTCATGGGCGACGGCGGCCGCGGCGAGCGCGTTCGACACGTGGTGCTCACCGTACAGCCGCATGGTCACATCACTGCACCCGGAGGGTGTGTGAAGCGTGAAGGAGGGCTGTCCGGACTCCGTGATCCGGACATTCTCGGCACGTACGGCGGCGTCCGCGGCCTCACCGAACAAGATCGTGCGGGCCTTCGTCCGGGGGACCATGGCACGCACATACGGGTCGTCGGCGTTGAGCACCGCGACCCCGCCGTCCTCGGCCGCGGGCAGCTCCTCGACGAGTTCGCCCTTCGCCAGGGCGATCTGCTCCCGGCCGCCGAACTCGCCGATGTGCGCGCTGCCGACGTTGAGCACCACACCGATCCTCGGCGGGGTCAGCCCGGCGAGGTAGCGGATGTGGCCGACGCCGCGGGCACCCATCTCCAGGACGAGGTGACGGGTGGTCTCATCGGCGCGCAGCGCGGTCAGCGGCAGCCCGATCTCGTTGTTGAGGTTGCCCTCCGGCCAGACCGTCGGGCCGGTGCGCTGCAGCAGCTGGGCGATCAGGTCCTTGGTGCTGGTCTTGCCGGCCGAGCCGGTGAGGCCGACGACGGTGGTGCCCAGCCGCTCGACGACGGCGCGGGCGAGCGCGCCGAGGGCGGCGACCACGTCGTCGACGACGATCGCGGGGACACCGACGGGGCGGGCGGCCAGGACGGCCACCGCGCCCGCCTCGACGGCACCCGCCGCGAAGTCGTGGCCGTCGGCACGGTCACCGGCGAAGGCCACGAAGAGCGCGCCGGGGCACACCGCGCGGGAGTCCGCCACGACCGGTCCGGTCACCCGGCGGCCGTCGTCCGGTATGTCGTGCTGCCGGCCGCCGACGATGCTCGCGATCTCGGCGAGCGACAGGGAGATCACAGGTCACCCCCGGCGAGGGGCGGGCGGTGACGGTAAAGGGGTTGTGCGCGCATGGCGGTGTGTCATCCCTGGTGGTTCGGCTGCGGTGACGGCTGCGACTGCTGTGACTTCAGCGAGCCCTCGATGGCATCGCGCAGCACCTGGCGGTCGTCGAAGGGGCGTACCACTCCGGCGATGTCCTGGCCCTGCTCGTGGCCCTTGCCCGCGACGATCACGGTGTCGCCGGGCTCGGCGCGGGCGACGGCGGCGGCGATGGCGGTGGCCCGCTCTTCCTCGACCAGCACCGTGCCGCGTTCGTGGATGGGGACCTCCGCGGCGCCCGCGAGCATGGTGGCGAGGATCGAGAGCGGGTCCTCGCCACGCGGGTTGTCGGAGGTCAGGATGGCCGTGTCGGCGAGCCGGGCCACCGCGGCGCCCATCGGGCCGCGCTTGTGCGGGTCGCGGTCGCCGCCGCAGCCGAGGACGGCGTGCAGCTTGCCGTCGGTGACCTTGCGCAGCGCGCGCAGAACCGATTCGACGGCGTCGGTCTTGTGGGCGTAGTCGACGACCGCCAGGTACGGCTGGCCTGCGTCGATGCGCTCCAGGCGGCCGGGGACGCCGGGCACCGCGGCGACGCCGTCGGCCGCGGTCTGCGGGTCGATGCCGGCGACGACCAGCGAGACGATCGCGGCGAGCGCGTTGGCGACGTTGAACGGGCCGGCGATCGGTGAGGCGGCGCGCAGGGTCCGGCCGTCCGGGCCGTGCACGGTGAAGGTCGAGCCGAGCGCGCCGACCTCGACGTCCGAGGCCCGCCAGTCGGCGTCCGGGTGGCCCTCGGCGGAGAAGGTGGTGACCGGGACCTCGGACTCGCCCTCGGCCAGCCGCTTGCCGTAGTCGTCGTCGAGGTTGACGACGCCGGCCCGGCTGCGGGCCTTGGTGAACAGCTGGGCCTTGGCCTGGAAGTAGTCCTCCATCCCGGAGTGGAACTCCATGTGCTCCGGGCTGAGGTTGTTGAAGATCGCGACGTCGAAGACGCAGCCGTCGACCCGGCCGAGGACCAGGGCGTGACTGGAGACCTCCATGGCCACGGCGCGGACGCCGCGCTCGCGCATCACGGCGAACAGCGCCTGCAGGTCGGTGGCCTCGGGGGTGGTGCGCTCGGACTTGATCCGCTCGTCGCCGATACGGGTCTCGACGGTGCCGATCAGACCGGTCAGTCCCCCGTCGGCGCGCTTCGCGGCGGCCGCCCGCAGCCCGCCCTCGATGAGGTAGGCGGTGGTGGTCTTGCCGGAGGTGCCGGTGATGCCGATCTGGAGCAGGTCCTCGCCCGGCGCGCCGTAGATCGAGACGGCCAGGGAGCCCATCCGGGCGCGCGGGTTCTCGACGACGAGGGCCGGCAGGCCGGTCGCCGCGGCGCGCTCGGCGCCCGACGGGTCGGTCAGGATCGCCGCGGCGCCGAGGTCGGCGGCCTGGGCGACGAAGTCGGCGCCGTGCAGACGGGCGCCGGGCAGCGCGGCATAGACGTCGCCGGGGCGGACCGCACGGGAGTCATGGGTGATGCCGGTGACCATCACTGGCTGCGCGGCGGCAGCCGCTCCGGTGGAGCCGGTGCCTGCACCGGGCCGGCCGGGTTCCGGGGCGGGGCATCCCAGCTGCTCGGCGAGGTCCGCCAGAGGGGTGGGGCGGACCGTTTCAGGGCGCGGGGCTCCCGGGTAGGTGCCGGGCCCGCCCTTCTCGGCGTGCTGGGCTTTCGGGGACTGATCAGCGTGTGACACGGCGGTGAGCGTACCGGGCACCACCGGCCCGGGGCGAAGTGAGGGCCGTGGGGAGGAGCAGTTTCCCGCGATGGGGGTGCCGTCGGGGGTGCCGTCGGGAGTGATGGTCGTCACGGCGGAATTGCCTCGATTTCATTGGCCTGGCGTGAAGGTGACCGGCAGCCGCGGGGGCTTGGCACCGGTCGGCGGGACCTGGAGGGTTTTCAGCGCGAAGGCCATGACCTGCTGGTAGATCGGGCCACAGACCTGGCCGCCGAAGTAGCTGCCCGTGGTGGGGTTCTGCACGGCGCAGTAGACCGTGATGCGGGGCTTGTCGGCGGGTGCGAAGCCGGCGAAGGACGCGGTGTAGCCGTGGTAGCGGCCGGTTTGGGGGTCCACCCGGTTGGACGTTCCGGTTTTGCCGCCGACGCGGTAGCCGTCGATCTTCGCCTTCGCTCCGGTGCCCTCCTCGTCGTCGACCACCGATTCGAGCATGGTGGCGAGGGTGCGCGCGGTCTCGGGGCTGACCACGCGGTCCCTGCCGGGCTTGGGCGCCGGTGCGTAGTGGCCGTCGGGTCCGGTGCTGCCGCGGACCAGTGTGGGGGCGATGCGCTCGCCCCCGTTGGCGATCGTGGAGTACACCGAGGCCGCCTGTACGGCGTTGAGGGACAGCCCCTGGCCGAACGGGATGGTGAACTGCTGTGAGGTGTTCCAGTCCTGCGGCTTGGCCAGGATGCCGTCGGTCTCCCCGGGGAAGCCGAGGCCGGTCGGCTTCCCGATACCGAACTTCCGCAGGTACGAGTAGAGGACCTGGTTGGCCTGGGCCTGGGTCTTGCCGAGCTGGCCGGCGGCGAGGATCGTGCCGATGTTGCTGGACTTGGCGAGCACGCCGTTGAGCGTCAGATGCCAGGTGGCGTGGTCGACGTCGTCCGCGAACAGCCGGTCGCCGCGGTGCAGCCGGTTGGGCACGGTGACGCGGGTGGCGGACGTGGCGACGCCCTCCTCCAGGACGGCGGCCATCGACATCAGCTTGCTGGTGGACCCCGGCTCGAAGGCGTCGGACAGCGCGGCGTTGCCCAGCGCCTCCGGATCGGCCTTCGACACCTCGTTGGGGTCGAACCCGGGCGCGTTGGCGAGCGCCAGGATCTCTCCGGTGCGGGTGTCCTGGACGACGACGTAGCCGCGGTCGGCGTTCGACTTGGCGACCTGCTCGGTGATGGCCTGCTGGGCGGCCCACTGGATGTCGCGGTCGAGGGTGAGCTCGACGTCGCTGCCGGGGACGGCGGGATGTTCCTGGGTGTCGGCGGTGGGCACCCGGCGGCCGCCGGACTGGGCGTAGACGAGCTTGCCGTCCTTGCCCGCCAGCTGCTTGTTCAGCAGCGCCTCCAGGCCGCCGCCGCCCTTGCCGGCCCCGTTGACGAAGCCGAGGACGCCGGAGGCGAGGTCCTTGTTCGGGTAGAGGCGCTTGCTGTGTTTGTCGGCGAAGATCCCGACCAGGACGTCGGGGCGGGGCGCGCTCTTGGGGGCGGCGGCCGCCTTGGCGTCGAGGCCGGCGCGCAGGTCCTTGATCCGCTTCCAGACCTGCGGGGCGCGCTGCCGGGCGAGCAGGACGTAGCGCGCCTTGGGCTGGTCGAGCTTGGCGGCGAGGGTGGCCCTGTCCTCGCCGAGGATCGGCGCGAGCAGCGCGGCGGCCCGCTGCGGAGCGTCGTGGATCTTGGTCTTGGCGGGCGCCAGCAGGCTCGGGTCGGCGGTGATGTCGTACGCGTCGACGGTGGTGGCGAGGTCCACGCCGTTGCGGTCGGTGATCGCACCGCGCTCGGCGGCCAGCTTGACCGGTACATAGCGGTTCTCGTTGGCCTTGGCGGCGAAGGCCCCGGCGTCCACGGCCTGCACCTGGAAGAGGCGTACGACGAAGACCAGCATCACCAGCGTCAGCGCGAGGGAGACCAGCCGCAGCCGGGGGCGCGGGCTGCCCAGGCGGAGCGCCGGGGACCCCGGGCGGGGGCGCACGGGGCGGCGGGCGGGGGGCCGGGGACCAGGCCGGGGCGCGGGGCGTCCGGCGGGCGGGCGGCCGCCCCGGCCACCGGCCTGGCCGCCTCGGCCGCCCGCCTGGCCGCCGCGCTGGGCGGGGCGCGGCACCCGGCGGGGGTCCCTGGGCTCGGTCATGCCGCGCTCACCTGCCGGAGGTCGTCGGGGAGAGGACGGCCGGGGCGGCCGGGGCGGCCGGGGCCCGGTGGCCGGCCGCGCTCGTCGCCGACGGCTCGGCGGACGTGCTCAGCGGCGCCCCGTCCGAGGTGGCCGGGCCCGTCCTGCCGCGGACGGTGCCGTCCGGGAGCAGGAAGGCGGGGCTGCCACCCGGCACCATGCCCAGCCGGCGGGCCCGCCGCTCCAGCGCGCCCGGGGCGGAGTACGCGTCCACGTCCTGCTGCAGCGCCTGCTGCTCGTCCGTCAGCTCGTCGGTCTTCTTCTCCAGCTTGCTCAGCTCGAACGACCCCTGATTGAGGGCGGAGTTGAGCAGCAGCAGGGTGATCAGGCCGGAGCCGAGCAGGACGACGATGAGGACCACGAAGGGCGTGCGGGCCGCGGTGCCGGCGGACCCGGCGCCGGAGGGGAAGAGCGCGGCCAGGCGTTGCCTGCCGCGCGGCCGCCCCTGGCCTTTCATGCGGTGTCCTCGACGTCCTCGCGGATACGCTCCGCGCCGCGCAGCCGGGCGGGGGCGGCCCGGCGGTTCTCGGCGACCTCCTCCTCCGTGGGGAGTTCGGCGCCGCGGGTCAGCAGCCTGAGCCGGGGCTGGTAGCGCTCGGGGACGACCGGCAGCCCGGCGGGCGCCGTATTGGCCGCTCCGGCCGCGAAGACCTGCTTGACCAGCCGGTCCTCCAGCGAGTGGTAGGAGAGCACGGCGATCCGGCCGCCCACGGCGAGCGCCTTCACGGCGGCCGGGACGGCGCGCTCGACACTGGCCAGCTCACCGTTGACCTCGATGCGCAGCGCCTGGAAGGTGCGCTTGGCGGGGTTGCCGCCGGTGCGCTTGGCGGCCTGCGGCAGCGCGTCCCGGATCAGCTCGACCAGCCGCGCGCTGTTGGTGAACGGCTCCTTGGCGCGCTCCCGGACGACGGCCTCGACGATCCGCTTGGCCTGCTTCTCCTCCCCGTAGGAGCGCAGGATCCGGACCAGCTCACCGGGCGCATAGGTGTTGAGGACATCCGCTGCGCTGATGCCGGTCGTCTGGTCCATCCGCATGTCCAGCGGGGCGTCCTGCGCGTACGCGAAGCCGCGGTCGGCCTCGTCGAGCTGCATGGAGGACACCCCGAGGTCGAACAGGACGCCCTGGACGCGGGGGGTGCCGAGACGGTCGAGGACCTCGGGGAGCTCGTCGTAGACGGCGTGCACCAGGGTGGCGCGCTCTCCGTAGGGGGCGAGCCGTTCGCCCGCGAGCTTCAGGGCCGAGGGGTCACGGTCGAGGGCGATCAGCCGGGCCGCCGGGAAGGTGGCGAGCAGCGCCTCGCTGTGCCCTCCGAGGCCGAGCGTGCAGTCGACGACGACCGCGCCGGGCTCGGCGAGAGCGGGGGCGAGCATGTCCAGGCACCGCTGGAGCATGACGGGGACGTGGCGAGTGCTGTTGGTCATGCGACGGCCCCGCTGCGCTCGGCCCGCCTGCGGGCGCCGTGTGCGCACCGCTTCCTGAATCGCTCGCTACGCTCGCTCATGTGCCTTCCGATGGGCTGGGCGGCAGGTGGGGCCCCGGCCGCTGGCTGGGGGATGCCGCACGTACCGCTTGGTCCCCGCCCGCTCTGAAGGGGAAGTGGCCCTCCGGCGACGGGGAAGTGACGTCGGAAGACCATGGGAGCGGGAGGAGGCCGAGCCGTACGTACGACGCGCGCACGCGAGGAATCCGGTATCCAAGGAGAGCGTCACGCCTCCCACTTCGCGCCACTTTAGTCCACCGGTCGCCCCGGTCAATCAACCGGTTCCGCGCGTCCTGCGACGGCTTTCGCACCGCCTTCGCCGCGGGCTCCTCACCCGGACGGCGGCGCCCCGGACGACCCTGTGGATTACCTCACATGGAGTGACGTTGCCCCCTATGCCCGGCCTCCCATGCGGCCGGGGCGGCAGGCGGCGATTACCGTGAATCCATGCCCATACCTGCATCGCAGCCGCTGTCCTCGTCCGCCGGCAGTGCCGGCAACCGTGCCGGTGACACCGTCACGGACGGTCTCGTCGAGGCGAACCGGCGCTACGCCGAAGCCTTCACCGACCCCGGGATGGACGCCCGGCCCGTCCAAAAGGTCGCCGTCGTGGCCTGTATGGACGCCCGACTCGACCTGCACAAGGCGCTCGGCCTCGAACTCGGCGACTGCCACACCATCCGCAACGCCGGCGGCGTGGTCACCGACGACATCATCCGGTCCCTGACCATCAGCCAGCGCGCCCTGGGCACCCGCTCAGTCGTCCTCATCCACCACACCGGCTGCGGTCTGCTCAGCCTGACCGAGGACTTCCGCCACGACCTGGCGGCCGAGGTCGGACAGCGCCCCACCTGGGCGGTCGAGGCCTTCAAGGACCTCGACGAGGACGTACGGCAGTCCATGGAGCGGGTGCGCACCTCCCCCTTCCTCCTGCACACCGACGATGTCCGCGGCTTTGTCTTCGACGTGACCACCGGACTGCTGCGGGAGATCGATCCGCAGCGCTGACACACCCCGGCCCCGGCCTCCCTGACGTGCGAACGGGAACGAAAAGTCGCATTCGTCACGAAGGCCGGGGCTTATCCTTGTGAGTTATCCACAGGTCATGACGCGAAGCCGCGCGGGCGGCAAGAATGCGGGGGTGACGTCGCCCCGGCGGTGGCCGGGTGCGACGCCACATTCGGGGTGGGCCGGTCCGCAAGGGGGCACCGGCCCGTAGTGCGGGGCCGAGGAGGGCCGAGTGACGGCGTATGACGAACGAGCGAGCCTTGGGGGTCCCCCCGCGTACGGGGGTCCCCACGCCCGAGCGGAGCCGAGGGGGGAAGGGCCGGGCTCAGGGGGAGATCTGATCACCACCGCCGAGCGTGTGCACCGGTCGGTGGAGGGCGTGATCGAGGGCAAGCCGGAGGTCGTACGGCTCGCGCTGACCGTGCTGCTGGCCGAGGGGCACCTGCTGATCGAGGATGTGCCCGGCGTCGGCAAGACCATGCTCGCCAAGGCACTCGCCCGCTCCATCGACTGCTCGGTGCGTCGCATCCAGTTCACGCCCGACCTGCTGCCCTCCGACATCACGGGCGTCAGCATCTTCGACCAGCAGCAGCGGGAATTCGAGTTCAAGCCCGGCGCGATCTTCTCCCAGATCGTGATCGGCGACGAGATCAACCGCGCCTCGCCCAAGACCCAGTCGGCGCTCCTGGAGTCCATGGAGGAGCGCCAGGTCACGATGGACGGGCAGACCTACGAGCTGCCCAACCCGTTCATGGTGGTCGCCACCCAGAACCCGGTCGAGATGGAGGGCACCTACCCCCTCCCCGAGGCCCAGCGGGACCGCTTCATGGCGCGGGTGTCCATCGGCTACCCGAGCCCGTCGGCCGAACTGCAGATGCTGGATGTGCACGGCGGTGCCTCACCGCTCGACGACCTCCGGCCGGTGGCGCACGCCCACGAGATCGTGAAACTGATCGAGGCGGTACGCACGGTTCATGTCGCCGAAACGGTGCGCAGATACACCGTGGACCTGGTGGCCTCCACCCGCAGCCACCCCGAGCTGCGGCTCGGCGCCTCACCGCGGGCGACCCTGCATCTGCTGCGCGCCGCCAAGGCCTCGGCCGCGCTCCTGGGGCGGGAGTACGTCCTCCCGGACGACGTCCAGTCGCTGGCGGTGGCGGTGCTCGCGCACCGGCTGCTGCCCACCGCCCAGGCTCAGTTGAACCGCCGGACGGCCGAACAGATCGTGCTGGAGATCCTGCGGCGCGTCCCGGTCCCCGACCCGTCCGCGCAGGCCTGGCGAACACCCGGTCAGCAGCCGCCCGGCGTACGGGGGTTGTGATGTCCGAGGGGGGCGGCGAGGGGGCGGCGGAGCACCGCGGACTGCGGGCGGCCCTCGAAGGGCTGACGACACGGGGCAGATCGTTCCTGGCGGCCGGGCTGGCGGCGGTGGCGTGCTCCTACCTCCTGGGGCAGCCGGATCTGCTGCGGGTCGGTCTGCTGCTCGCGGCCCTCCCGCTGGTGTGCGTCCTGGTGCTGCACCGCACCCGCTACCGGGTCGCGGGCAGCCGTACGCTCTCCCCCGCCCGGGTGCCCGCGGCCGCCGAGTCCCGGGTCCGGCTGCGGATGGAGAACGTCTCCCGGCTGCCGACGGGCGTGCTGATGCTCCAGGACCGGGTGCCGTACGTCCTCGGCCCCCGGCCGCGCTTCGTCCTGGACCGCGTCGAGCCCGGCGGCCGCCGCGAGGTCTCCTACCGTGTCCGCGCCGACCTGCGCGGACGCTATCCGCTGGGGCCGCTGCAACTACGGCTCTCCGATCCCTTCGGGATGTGCGAGCTGACCCGTTCGTTCAGCACCGTCGACACCCTGACGGTGGTGCCGCGGGTCGAACCGCTGCCGCCGGTGCGGCTGGGCGGTGAGGCCGCCGGATACGGCGACGGACGCCGGCGGTCCCTGGCGCTGGCCGGTGAGGACGACCTCATTCCGCGCGGCTACCGGCACGGCGACGATCTGCGCCGGGTCCACTGGCGGTCCACCGCGCGCCACGGCGAGCTGATGGTCCGCAGGGAGGAGCAGCCGCAGAAGGCGCGCTGCACGGTCCTGCTCGACACCCGCGCCGTCGCCCACCCGGGAGCGGGCCCCGACTCGGCCTTCGAGTGGGCGGTGACGGGCGCCGCTTCGGCAGCGGTGCACCTGCTGGAGCGCGGCTTCTCGGTGCGGCTGCTGACCGACACCGGCACCTCGGTGCCCGGTCCCGACGGCGCCGTCGGCTTCGCGGGCGGCGCCGAATGCGCCGACGCCGTGGGCCTGCTGCTGGACACCCTCGCGGTCGTGGACCACTCCGAGGCGGAGGGGCTGTCGGCGGCGTACGACGCCGTGCGCGGCGGCGACGAAGGCGTGCTGATCGCCTTCTTCGGCGATCTGGACGAGGAGCAGGCGGCGGTCGCCGGACGGATACGGCAGCGTTGCGGCGCGGCCGTCGCCTTCGTCGTGGACGGCGACGCCTGGGCGCGGGGCCCCGGGGGGATCAGATTCTCCGCCGGCCAGGTCCCGGTGGCCGAACGGGTGCAGCTGCTGCGCCGCGCGGGCTGGACGGCACTGCCGGTGACTCCCGGCGACGCGCTCGCCGACCTCTGGCGGGCGGCCGCGGACGGCGCCGGGGCGGAGCCCGGGCGGCCGGCGGACGCGAGCGCGCCGGAGACGGTGGGCGGGGGCCGGTCGTGAACGGGGGCGTGGAGATCGTACGGGTGACGGACGAGCAGTTGCCCGGGGGCGGGCGGCCGGGTGCGCCCCGCGGCCGGGCCGGCGGACCGTACGTGCGGTGCCCGGATCCCGAGGGAAATGAGGTACGGGCATGAGCGGCCGGGCGCGGCTGGCGGTGTGCGCGGCGGTGGCCACCCTGTGTGCCGCCGGCGCGCTGCTGCCGCTGGTGGATCCGATCACCTGGATGGTCGAGGCGGCGATCCTGCTGGCCCTCATGACCGGCGTGGGCGCGGCGGCCCGCCGGGCGCCCCTCGCCGGACCGCTGATCATCGGCGTCCAGGCCCTGGCCGCCGTGCTGCTGATGACCCTGCTGTTCGTCAGGAACGAGGCGGTCCTCGGACTGCTGCCGGGACCGGACGCCCTCGCGGAATTCGGCCGGCTGCTGCAGGACGGCGTACATGACGTCGGCCGGTACGCCATCCCCGCCCCCCTCACCCCCGGCATCCGGCTGCTGCTGGTCCTGGGCGTGCTGGTGATCGGCCTGGCGGTGGACGCGCTGGCGGTCACCTACCGCAGCGCCGCGCCCGCCGGGCTGCCGCTGCTCGCGCTGTATTCGGTGGCGGCGGGACTGTCCCAGGGCGGCGCCGGCTGGCTGCTGTTCCTGATCGCGGCGGCCGGCTATCTGCTCCTTCTGCTGGCCGAGGGCCGCGACCGGCTCTCCCAGTGGGGCCGGGTGTTCGGCGGGCCGGGCGCCGGAGCGGACGGGCCGCGCGGCGGCCGGGGGTTCGCGGCCGCCGCCGGCGCGCCGGCGTCCGCCCCGGTCCGTACGGGCCGCAGGATCGGCGCGATGGCGCTCGGGCTCGCCGTGGTGGTACCCGCCGTGCTGCCCTCCCTCGGCAGCGGCTTGCTGGGCACCTCCGGCAACGGCACGGGACCCGGCGGCGGTGGCACCATCTCCGCGGTGAACCCGCTGGTGTCGCTGCAGGACAGCCTCAACCAGCCCGAGGACAAGGAAGTCCTCAACTACCGCACGACCGCCTCCGACACCCGCGATCTGTATCTGCGGATCGTCGCGCTCGACCAGTTCGACGGCACGACCTGGAAGCCCTCGGAGCGCACGGTCACGGACGTCCCCGAGCAGCTTCCGCGGCCGCCCGGCCTCAGCTCCGCGGTCGGCCTCAACCGGATCAACACCTCCATCTCGACCGCGGGGTGGTACGCCCAGAACTGGCTGCCGCTCCCCTATCCGGCGTCCAAGGTGGACATCTCCGGGCGCTGGCGCTTCGAGCCCCAGGGCCGCACGCTCGTCGGGGACCGCGGGCAGAACACCCACGGCCTGCAGTACCAGGTCGAGAGCCTGCAGGTGCGGCCCACCTCCGGACAGCTGGCCGCCGCGCCGGCGCCGCCCGCCGACCTGCTGCGCGAGTACACCAAGGTCCCTCACTCGCTGCCCTCCGTCGTACGCGACACCGCACGCCGGGTCACCCGCGGCGCACCGACCACGTACGCCAAGGCCGTCAAGCTGCAGGACTGGTTCGCGCTCAACGGCGGCTTCAGCTACAACACCGACGTCCGGGCGGGCAGCGGTTCCCAGGCCATCGCGCGGTTCCTGCGGCAGAAGGAGGGATTCTGCGTCCACTTCTCCTTCTCGATGGCGGCGATGGCCCGGACCCTGGGCATCCCGGCCCGGGTCGCGGTCGGTTTCACCCCGGGCACCAAGCAGCCCGACGGCACGACCTCGGTCGGCCTCAAGGACGCGCATGCGTGGCCCGAGCTGTACTTCCAGGGCGTCGGCTGGACCCGCTTCGAACCGACCCCGAGCCGCGGCAGCATCCCCGACTACGCGTACCCCGCCACGCCGGGAACGGCCGACCCCGGCAGCCCGGACCCGGGGCCCTCCCGGTCCGCGGCCCCCTCGGAGGACCCCTCAGCGGACCCGTCCTGCGGCCCCGGCGAACAGCGTTCCGGCGCGGGCGCCGGTTCGGGGTGTCTGACGCCGCCCACTCAGAACGGGGGCATCCGCCCCCCGGAGGACGGTTCGTTCCCCTGGGCGGCCGCCGGTATCGCGCTGGCGGTCCTGCTCGCCCTGCTGCTGCCCGCGGCCCCGCTGCTGTGGCGGCTGCGGACGCGGGCCCGACGGCTGGCCGCCGCCGGCCAGGACGGGGACTTGGCGGCGGGCACCCTCGCCGCCTGGCAGGAGCTGCAGGACACCGCCTGGGACTTCGGCATCCTGCCGGACGAGTCGCTGACTCCGCGTAAGGCAGCCGCGCGGATCATCCGGCTCGGAGAACTGCAACCGGAGCCCGCCGCGGCCGCCCGGCGCGTTGCGGCGGCGGTGGAGCAGGTCCTGTACGCACCGCAACCGCAGCCGGTGTCCGGACTCGCCGCGGAGGTGCAACAGGTACGGGCCGGGTTGCGGGACGCCGCGCCCCGTGGGCTGCGGCTGCGCGCCCAGCTCGCCCCGCGTTCGGTGGCCCGCCTCCGTTGGGCCTGGTCAGCGCGGTGGACGGCCTGGCTGGTCCGGTGCCGCAGCAGCCGCCCTGTGACCTCGGTACGGCGCGCGGCGGCCGCCCTCCGGCCGGGCCGGCAGCGGGCATAGCCACACGGCCCGGGGCGGGTGCCTCCGAAGCGCCGGAAGGCCGGGCTCAGCCCGGAAGCAAAGAGCCTGGCCTTCGGCGAGTGGAGAAGTCCCGGCGGGAAAGAACGGCGCACGGAGCGGTGCACAGAGCAAGGAGAAACAGCCGGAAGAAATGCCGGAAAAGCAGCAGGAGAAATGGATTCGGAAAAGAAATACCGGCGTAACTGCTGAAGCCCCATTGGGCTCGCCGGAACGAGCTCAATGGGGCTTCGGACCCACTTCGGACAGTTCCGCGGGCTCGCTTCCTCGCTCGCCCCGGCGGCTCAAAGGCCTGCTGTTCCTCAGCGGCCCTGCCATTGCTCAGTGGTTCTGCTATTCGTCAGTGGCCCTGCTGTTCGTCCCTGCGCCGCTGCCAGCGGTCCTCGATGCGGTTCATCATCGAGCGCCGCTGCCGGGCCTGTCGGCGCGCCGGCGCACCACCTCCGGAACCCGCGCCGGACTGCTGCTCACCCGGCTTGGGGGCCTTGCGCCAGCCCGTGACCGCCAGCACCGCGCAGCCGAGCATGACGAGGAATCCCACCACGCTGATCCAGATCTGCTGCGCGACCATGCCGGCCATGAGCAGGGCGATACCCACCAGGAAGCCCGCGACCGCTTGGTAGACCCGTCGCCGGGTGTACGTACGCAGCCCGCTTCCCTCAAGCGCTGTCGCGAACTTGGGATCTTCGGCGTACAGCGCTCGCTCCATTTGCTCGAGCATGCGCTGCTCGTGCTCCGAGAGCGGCACGGAGTCCTCCTACTCGTCGGTCGCGGGGGGCGACCGGGGTGCGACCCTTTCAGGATAGGCAGGGAATCGTCCCCGTGAAACCCGCCCCTCGACGCCAATTCACTGTCCGGGCCGCCGCGGCGACCGGTGGTGATGCTGCCTGCATTCCCCACCCGCCTGTCCGCCATGCCGGAACGTCGTACCCCGATCATACGGGGCGAAGGGGCTGATCGGGTGGTCTGTGGCCGACTGCACCCGGTAGCCGGTGTGCCGGGTGGGTCAGTCGCGCTCGGCGAGGACGTGCAACTGCGTCGCCACGGAGTGGAAGGCGGGCTGTTCGGCCGCGGCCGCCTCGAGCTTCAGCAGGGCGTCCATGGCGCCCGGCTCGGTGTCGACCAGCACCCCGGGGACGAGGTCGGCGAAGACCCGCACGCCGTGCACCGCACCGACCTGCAGACCGGTGCCGGACACCAGCTCGGTGAGCTGGTCGGCGGTGAACCGGCGCGGCATCGGGTCGCCCTCGCCCCAGCGTCCGGACGGGTCGGTGAGGGCCTGGTGGGCCGCGGTGAAGTGGCCCGCGAGGGCGCGTGCGAGGACCGCGCCGCCCAGACCGGCCGCGAGCAGGCTGAGGGTGCCGGCCGGGCGCAGCGCGTCGACGGCGTTGCGGATGCCCTCGGCCGGGTCGTCGACGTACTCCAGCACGCCGTGGCAGAGCACGACGTCATGGCCGCCGCGCTCGACGACGTCGAACAGACCGTGAGCGTCGCCCTGCACGGCGCGTACCCGGTCGGCGACGCCCGCCTCCGCGGCGCGGCGCTCCAGGGCGAAGAGGGCGTTGGGGCTGGGGTCGACGACCGTGACCTGGTGGCCGAGGCGGGCGACCGGCACGGCGAAGTTGCCGGTGCCGCCGCCGGTGTCGAGGACATCCAGGGCGTCGCGCCCGGCGGCCTTGACCCGGCGCTCCAGGGCGTCCTTGAGGACGTCCCAGACCACGGCGGTACGAAGGGAGGCGCGGGGGCGCAGCGGGTCAGACACGGCGGGTGGCTCCTCGGCGGGGGCATGAACGTCTAGGCGTTCACCACCCTATTCCGTCCCGCGCCGTCCAGCGTCCGCCGCCCGCGGAGCCGACCGGGCGCCGGGGGCGGGGGCCGGGCGCCGGGGGCCGGGCGCCGGGGGGCCGGGCGCCGGGGGACGTGGGGGCGGGCGCCGCTTCTGCGTTTTCCCTTCTCCCCCCCCCCCCGGGGCCCCGCCCCCTCCCCACCCCACTCCCCCATCGCCGGCCCCCCGCCGCCCCGCCGCCCCGGCGTACCGGCGTACCGGCGTGCCGCCCCGGCCTGTCACCCCCGGCCCACGCCGTGATCGCGGCGCCCCTACCCCGCTCGCTGTGGTGGCAGCGACGGCTGGAGGAGCAGCATCCGTTCCACCAGGCGCAGGAACATGGCGGCGTCGCGCAGCAGATCATCGGCGTCCCGGCGGCAGGCCGCGCCGGCTATACCGGCCTCGGCCTTCGCCCGGCGGGGGGCGCCGGCGGCGAAGAGGGCGCTCCACTCGGAGAGTTCGGGCGCGACCTCGGGAAGAACCTCCCAGGCGCTGCGGATACGCTGCCTGCGGCGCAGGGTGCTCTCCGGCCGGCCGCGGACGGCGAGGACAGCGGCGGCGGTGCGCAGCGCGGCCAGATGGGCCGTGGCGAACTGTTCGTTGGGGGTTTCCAGGGTCTGCGCTTCGTCGAGGCCCTGCTGGGCCTGGGCGAGCAGGGTGAGGGCGGCGGGTGGCGCGGCCGCCCGCCGCAGGACGGGGTGGACATCGCTCGGGGGACCGTACGCAGCGGAGCTGCCCCCGCTGGGACGAGCTGCCATGACGAACCTCCTGTCGTCGCATGCCGGTTCGGGACCGAAGTCGATTCGGACCGTATGAAGCCATCGTGACGTACGCCACTGACAATCGACGCTGACCTGCACTTTCGTTGGAAAGGGGACATGCGCCGGGGCGCGTTTCCCGGCCTGACCCCCGGGCCGGATTTCCGGGGCGGATTCGCAACACCCCCTTGCGGAACGGGGGGTGGGATACCGCATACTTTTTGAACTGACCAGTCAGTTCAAGGAGGGGATCGTGGACAGCACCCCGCACGGGGCGGCGGTCACGGCCACGGGATTCGGGGTCAAGGGCCCCCGTGGATGGGCGTTCCGGGACATCGACATCACCGCCGGACCCGGCTCGCTGATCGTCGTACAGGGCCCTTCGGGCTCGGGCCGTACGTGTCTGCTGCTCGCACTCACCGGCCGGATGAAGTCCGCCGCCGGCACCGCCGAGGTCGGCGGACTGCCGCTGCCGAAGAAGAGGGCCGCCGTCCGGTCCGTCACCGCGCTCGCCCATGTGCCGGGGGTCGCCGAGCTCGATCCCGCCCTCACGGTGGGCGAGCATCTGCGGGAACGCGCCCTGCTGCAGGGCCGGTTCGGCGGTTCGGTGCGGGCGCTGCTGCGGCCGCGGCGCGAGCGCCGGACCGAAGCCCGCGCCTTGGTGGACACCGCCCTCGCGGCGGCGGGGCTCGACCCGGAGGCGCTGCCCAAGGGGATCCGTACGTCCGTCCGCGACCTGGAGCGGCTGGAGGCGCTGCGGCTGTCCGTGGCGCTCGCGCTGATCGGCGGCCCGCGGCTGCTGGCCGTCGACGACACCGATCTGAAGCTGTCCGACGGTGAGCGCGCCGCGGCCTGGGCGTTGCTGCGCGGCCTGGCGGCGGCCGGTACCACCGTGCTGGCGGTGTGCAGCGAGCCGCCGGAGAACGGCGAGGGCGTGGTGCTGGTCCACACGGGCGCCCGCCCGGAGCGGCACACCCCGAAGGGCGCGTCCGGCGCATCCCCCGCCACCACGGAGGCCACGGCCCCCACGGAGGCCACGGACCTCGCGGACACCGCGCACGCGCCGGCCATCACGGACGCCACAGACGCCCCGGACACCACGGACGAGCAGGACAGCAACGAGGCCGCCAACGCCGACAAGGCCGCCACGGCCACCAAGGCCGCCGAAGACAGCACGGCCGGCAAGCACGACGGGCCCGACGACGAGGAGGGGGCGGCCGATGCGCTCGCCGAAGCTGGCCGCGCTTGAGCTGAAGCGGTTCGGGAGGGGGAAGCTGCCACGCGCCGCGCTGGCCGCCCTTCTGCTGCTGCCGCTCCTGTACGGCGCGCTGTACCTGTGGTCCTTCTGGGACCCGTACGGGCGGCTGGACAAGATTCCGGTGGCGCTGGTCAACGAGGACAAGGGTGCGGCCGTCGACGGGAAGCACCTCTCGGCCGGCGACAGCATCGTCGACGGGCTGGCCGGCAGCCACACCTTCGACTGGCGCCCCGTGGACGCCAAGGAGGCCGCCCGGGGCGTCGAGGACGGCTCGTACTACCTCTCGCTGACCATCCCGGCGGACTTCAGCCGGCGGATCGCCTCCAGTTCCGGGGACCACCCCGAGACCGGCGCCCTCAAGGTACGGACGAACGACGCGAACAACTACATCGTCGGGCAGATCTCCCGGACGGTGTTCTCCGAGGTGCGTTCCGCGGCCTCCACGAAGTCGGCGCGGACCTTCCTCGACAAGATCTTCGTCTCGTTCTCGACGCTGCACGGCAAGACCGAGCAGGCCGCGGACGGCGCCGACCGGCTCCACGACGGCATCGGGCAGGCCCGGCACGGCGCGGGCGAACTGGCCGACGGCCTGGGCACCGCGAAGGACGGCAGCGGCAAGCTGGTCACCGGCCTGGGCGACCTCGACGCGGGCGCCGGGCGGCTCTCCCGGGGCAGCTCCGACCTCGCCCGGGGAGCCGGGAGTGCCGCCCACGGCTCGCGCCAACTGGCCGACGGTTCCGGGCAGGTGGCACAGGGGACCCAGCAGCTGGCCGACAAGGTCAACGGAGTCGTCGGCAAGGTGGGGCCCTTCGTCCGGGCGCACGGCAAGGAGATCGGCGAGGCGGCGCAGCTCGTCGCCGACGGTTCGCAGGCCGTGCGTGACCACCTCGGCAAGCTCCCCGCCGCGGCCGCCGGCGGGGCGAAGCTCTCCCGGGGGGTTTCCGACCATCTGGCCGCCTACTACCGGCTGCGCTGCGAGGGCGCGGTGCGGCTCGACACGTCCTGCACGGAGCTGAAGCAGCTCACGGAGGAGGCGGCCACCGCGGCGAACCGGGCCGAGGAGGTCAGCGAGTACGTCCACGACCAGAAGAACCTCGACCAACTGGGCCGGGACCTGGACACGCTGCACTCCCTGGCGGGCGAGCTGGCCCGGCACGGGCCGACCCTGGGCGCCGACATGGACGCCGCCGTCAAGAAGATCAACGACCTCAACGACGGGGCGCACAAGGTGTCCGCGGGAGCGCGCAAGCTGGCCGCAGGCAACGCCCGGCTGGCCGCCGGCGCGGACAAGCTCGACGACGGGGCGCACCAGCTGCACGACGGTACCGGCCGTGCCGCGGCCGGTATGGGCGACCTCGACTCCGGTGTGGGCAGGCTCAAGGACGGCGCCCACACTCTGAACGGCGGCATGTTCAAGCTCTCCGACGGCTCGCAGAAGCTGGCCGGGGGGCTGCACGACGGGGCGAAGCAGATCCCCGACTACGGCAGGAAGGACCGCGACGCACGCACCCAGGTCATGTCCGACCCCGTACAGCTGGCCTCGGACGCCGCCCACAAGGCGCCGAACTACGGCACCGGGTTCGCCCCGTATTTCATCCCGCTGTCCCTGTGGGTCGGCGCGATGGTGGCGTACATGCTGATCCAGCCGCTGAACCGGCGGGCGCTGGCGATGGGCGCGCCCTCCTGGCGGGTGGCGGTGTCCGGATGGCTGCCGGTGTTCGGTGTGGGGGTGCTGCAGACCGCCGCCCTGATGGCCGTATTGCACTTCGCGATCGGCCTGGAGATGGTGCGGGCGGCCGGCACGATCGGCTTCCTCGTGCTGGTCACGGCCTGTTTCTCGGCGATCGTGCAGTGGCTGAACGCACAGTTCGGCCCGGCCGGCCGGATCCTGGTGCTGGCGCTGCTGATGCTCCAGCTGACCTCCGCGGGCGGCACCTATCCCGTACAGACCAGTCCGGGCTTCTTCGCCGCCATCCACCCGTATCTGCCGATGAGTTACGTCGTGGAGGGGCTGCGCCGGCTGATCACCGGCGGGGAGCTCGCGCCGGTGTGGCAGGGCAGTGTGGTGCTGGTGGCCTTCACCGCGGGGGCGCTCGTGCTGACGTCCCTGACGGCGCGCGGCCGGCAGGTGGTGCGGATGAAGGACCTGCACCCGGAGCTGAGCCTGTGAGCGCCGGACGGGCGGCCGCGGCCGCCCGTCCGGCGGTTGCCCCGGCGCCACCCGCCTGGGGGTCGCCTCACCGAGCCGCGCACCGATCCGCGGGGACCGGCACAATCGCCCCCATGGACAGCTCCAATACACGCCGCGACGCCACCCGGCGCAAGCTCTTCGATGCCGCGGTCACGCTCATCGCCGAACAGGGCTTCTCGTCCACCACGGTGGACGAGATCGCCGAGCGGGCGGGTGTCGCGAAGGGCACGGTCTACTACAACTTCGCGAGCAAGAACGTGCTCTTCGAAGAGCTGCTGGTGCACGGCATCGACATGCTGACGACCTCCCTGCAGGCGGCCGCCGAGGAGGTCACCGGCCGGGGCGGCAGCCGGATCGACGCGCTGGACGCGATGATCCGGGCCGGGCTGGACTTCATCTCCCGCTACCCGGCGCTCACCCAGCTCTACGTGGCCGAGCTGTGGCGCACCAACCGGTCCTGGCAGTCGACGCTGATGGGGGTGCGCGAGCGGGCGATCACCGTGGTGGAGGACGTGCTGCGCGAGGCGGTGGCGGGCGGGGAGCTGAGCGAGGAGATCGACATCCCGCTGACCGCGTCGGCGCTGTTCGGGATGGTGCTGGTGGCTGCCCTGGACTGGCAGTCCTACCAGCCGGACCGGTCGATCGACGAGGTGCACGCGGCGCTGTCGCGCCTGCTCCAGGGGCGGGTCAGCGGCCGTCCCTCGTAGCCCGGGCGGGTCTCCCGGGGGGAGGCAGCGGGTGCGCGCCGTAGTGGTCGGGTACGGCGCGCACCGCCTTTCCCCCGGGGCCCGCACAAAAGAGTGCGCTGCCCTGGCGCGGATCGTTCCCCCATCGATCCGACCAGGACAGCGCTTCCCCCGCACTCCCCCGTGCTTCCCCCGTTCCCCCGTGTTCCCCCGTCACGTCCGGGAGCCGCGCCGCTCCGCCGCCCCGTGTCGGCGGTGCGGCGCCGCTTCCCTTCCGTGGTCCCCACTCTTCCTTCCGGACGGGTACCGGCCCATCCGCGTACCTACTCATCTCGGCGACTGAGTACGGATACTCAACCCTGAGCACCGGCCCCCAGCCGGAGCCTGCGTTCCTGAGCCCCGGACGCCGGCCGGGGCCTACGCTTTCTTGCGTGTCCGTACTTCCCTTGGTGTTCACCAGTGGCTGGGCGAGCGGGATCAACGCCTACGCCGTCGTCCTGCTCTTCGGCCTGCTCGGCGCGACCGGCGTCACCGACGAGGTGCCCGCGGCGCTGCAGCGCCCCGATGTGCTGATCGTGGCCGGGGTGCTCTTCCTGTGCGAGGCCGTCGCCGACAAGATCCCGTACGTCGACTCGGTCTGGGACACGGTGCACACGGTGATCCGGCCGGTGGCCGGAGCCGTCGTGGCGGCGCTGCTGGCCGGTCACAACGGCTCGCTGCCCGAGCTGGCGGCGGGCGCGGTGGGCGGTTCCACGGCGCTGCTGAGCCATCTGGTCAAGGCCGGCACCCGGATCGCGGTCAACACCTCACCGGAGCCGGCCAGCAACATCGTGCTGAGCCTCGCCGAGGATCTGGGCGTCGCCGGGATCATCGCGTTCGCGGTGTTCCATCCGGTGGCCGCGGCGGTCATCGCGGCGGCGCTGCTGGCCGCGGGCATCGCCCTGGTGGTGTTCCTGTGGTCGCGGATCCGCCGCTACCTGCGGCGCCGCCGGCAGCGGCGCGAGGAGAAACGACTGGCCGCGGCGGGCGAGGCGCTGCCCCCGGCGTTCTGACGGCCTGCCGCCCCGGCGGCGGCACGGCCGCTGCCGGGCCGTGGCACCGGCCGTGCGGGCGTTGTCAGTGGGTCCGGATAAAGTCGCAGGCATGGCACGGATTGCGGTGATCGGCGCCGGGATGGGCGCGATGGCAGCCGCTGCCCGGCTGGCCGTCGCGGGCCACCGGGTGGCGGTGTTCGAGCGCGGCGCGACCCATGGCGGCGCGCTGCAACGGCGGGAGCGGGAGGGCTTCGCCTTCGATACGGGCCCCGGCCTGCTGCACCTGCCGGCCGTCTACCGCGATCTGTTCCTCAAGACCGGCCGCGAGCCGCTGGAGAGCTGTGTCGAGCTGTCCCAGGTCGACCCCGCGAGCCAGCATGTCTTCGCCGACAAAACGGCCGTCTCGCTGCCGAACGCCTCCCGGGCCGGGGTGCTGGCGGCTCTCGACGAGGCGCTGGGCGCGGGCCGCGGTGAACGCTGGAGCGACCTGATGGGCCGCGCCCGCGAGGCCTGGGACGCCACCCGCCGCCCGCTCCTGGAAGAGCCGCTGTGGCAGGACTGGCAGGTGCTGGGGCGCGATCCGTATCCGGCGGTGCGCAGGCGCGGGCTGTTCGGCCGGGGCAAGGGCCCCACCACCGCCACGCTCGCCGAGGTGGCCCGCCGCGAGCTGGCCGACCCCCGGCTGACCGCGCTGCTGGAGAGCCATGCGCTGGCGTACGGCTTCGATCCGCGCAGCGCCCCGGCGAGCGCCGTGGTGCTGCCGTACATGGAGCAGACCTTCGGCAGCTGGTATCCGCGCGGCGGTATGCGGGCGCTGGCCGAGGCGCTGTACGAGCGGTGCCTGGCGCGCAAGGTGGAGTTCGGCTTCGGCACGGCGGTGACCGCGATCGTGGAGAAGGACGGCCGGGCGGCGGGCGTGGAACTGGCCGACGGCCGGGTGGCGGAGGCCGAGTTCGTGGTCGCGGGCATCGATCCGGCACGGCTGGTGGAGCTGTGCGGCGGGAGGGAGCCGTGGGGTGCCGACGAGGTGCGCCCCGCCCTGGACCCGGAGGACCGGGCCACCGGACGGCTCACGGTCTGTCTGGCCCTGCGCGGCGCGCGTCCCGCGGACGCCGTGCACCGCACGGTGGTCCATGCCCCGGACCGCGAGGCCGAGTTGGCGGGCGTGTTCGGCGGCGGCTCCGGGCCGCGGACCCCGTGCGCCCGGACGACGGTGACGGTGCTGCGCCCGGACGATCCGGCGACCCGGCCGGACGACGCCCATGAGGCGGTGACCCTGACCGCGACGGTGGCCGCGCCCGGCCCGGTCGCCTGGTCGGGCGGGGAGGCCGCGGATGCCTGCGCGGAGCGGATGACCGAGAGCGCCGAGGCCGCCGTTCCCGGGCTGCGGGAACGGGTGCTGTGGCGGGAGGTGCTGCCGCCGGAGCCGGACGCACTGGTGCCGGGCCCGGCGCTGGCCGGCCGGGAAGGCCGCTTTCTGCGGCCCGGCAACCGCACCCGGATACCGGGGCTCTACACGGTCGGCGGCTGGTCGCACCCGGGCGGCGGACCGGCGCATGCCGGCATGTCCGGCGCGATCGTCGCGGGCCTGATCGTGAACGGCGACGACTGGCACGGCTCCACCTGAGGGGCGGGACGGGGCTGCCCCGGCCGGGGGCCCGGCGGGCCGGGGCCGCCGCGGCGCGCGGCACCGCCGACCGTGCGTCCCTGCGTCCGTCCGTGCGTCCCTGCGGCCGCTCAGTAGCGGTACTGCTGCCCGTCGTACCCCGGCTGCTGGTAGGGCGGGTAGGGCTGCTGCTCGGGCGGGAGTTCGGTGTCGCGCTGCTGGGGGACCCAGACGCCACCGGGCGGGGTCTCGCCGTAGCCCTGGCCGAGCGGCTGTCCCTGGGCGTCGTATTGCTGCGCCGCGTAGGGAGACGAGGCGTAGGGGTCCGCCTGCTGGTAGGGGTCGTAGGACCCGGCGCACTGCTGACCGCCGAGGTACGGGTCGGTGTAGGCCGCCTGCTGGCCCTGGCCGTCGCCGTAGGCCGCATAGGGGTCGGCGTAGGGGGCCTGGCCGGCTCCGGTCTGGTCGTAACCGCCGCCGTACGCATAGCCGTTGCCATTGCTGCTGCCGTTGCCGGCGGCGTCGTAGGCGTCGTATCCGCCGTAACCCTGGTAACCGGGCTGCTGGCCACGGGCGTCGGGGCTGTAGACGCCGTACTGGCCGGTCTCCTCGGGCATCGGCTGGGGGGCGTAGACGGCGGTGGCGTCGGCCGGCGCGAAGTCGTCCGGGGCGGCGAACGCCTGGGTGGCGTAGGCGTCTTGGTCCTGCCGCTGCCCCTGGTACGGGTCCTGGCCGCGGTAGTCGTCGCCGGGGGTGTAGCCGTAGAAGCCCTGCCCGACCACGGTCTCCTGCGCGGCGAAGGCCTCCTGCCCCGCGACGAAGGTGTCCTGCGCGGCGAAGCCGTCCTGTCCCGCGGCGGTACCGGGCCCGCCGTAGGAGCCCTGCCCGGCGAAGGTGTCCTGTGCGGCGTAGGGGTCCACCCGCTGGAAGCCGCCGGTGCTCTCGAAGGTGTCCGGGCCCCCGTCGCCGGACCGTGCGGGGGCCTCGGCGGGCGCCACCGCCTCCAGGCCGGAGACCTCCAGGGTCGGTTCGGCGGGGGGCGGTCCGGACGGGCGGGCCCGGCGGCGCCGGCCGCTGTCACCGGACGCCCCGGCCTCGGGCTTGCTGCGCAGGGCCCAGCCGGTGGTGAAGCCGCGACGGAAGGAGAGCGTCACATTCGTCTGCCCGATGGCGAAGGCGACAAGTCCCAGCCCGATCACGAGTATTGACGGGATGATGACACCGACGACCACACCGATGAAGCCGGCGAAGGCCAGCAGCCGCCAGCGCAGCCGCGCCTTGTTCTGGAGCAGGACCTCACCCAACAGCCACAGCGCCACCAGGCCGAACGCGATGTAGAGGACCGTCCAGCCCATATACGCCCCTCTTCCGCCGCTCGCGGCCACCGTGATCAGGACTGCTGGTGCAGCCCCAGATTCTCGTAGATTTCCAGGGTCGCCGTGGAGTGGTTCAGGGTAATGAAGTGCAACCCGGGAACATCCTCGGCCATCAAGCGTGCGCACAGGTCCGTTGCGTACTCGATACCAATGGAGCGTACCGCCGCCGGGTCGTCCTTGACGGCGAGGATCCGCTCGGCCAGCTCGGGCGGGAAGGCCGCGTTGCTGAGCTGAGCGAACCGCTCGATCTGGCGCACGTTCGTGACCGGCATGATCTCCGGAATGATCGGCGTCGAGCAACCCGCCGCCGCAACGCGGTCCCGCAGCCGGAAGTAGTCCTCGGGGTAGAAGAACATCTGGGTGATGGCGAAGTCCGCACCGGCCCGGCACTTGGCGACGAAGTGTGCCACGTCCGTGTCCCAGTCCGTCGAGCGCGGATGCATCTCGGGGAAGGCCGCGACGCCGACGCAGAAGTCGCCGGACTCCTTGATCAGCCGGACCAGGTCGGCGGCGTAGCCGATGCCGTCGGGGTGCTTGACCCACTCGCCCATCGGGTCACCGGGCGGGTCGCCGCGCAGCGCGAGCATGTTGCGGATCCCGGCGTCGGCGTACTGGCCGATGATGTTGCGCAGATCGGCCGTGGAGTGGTTGACCGCGGTGAGGTGGGCGACCGGGGTCAGGGTGGTGTCGGTGGCGATGCGCTCGGTGGCGCGCACCGTGCCGTCACGGGAGGTGCCGCCGGCGCCGTACGTCACGGAGACGAACGTCGGCGAGACGGCCTCGATGCGGCGAATGGCGTTCCACAGGGTCCGCTCGCCCTTCTCCGTCTTGGGGGCGGCGAACTCGAAAGAATACGACTGCTTGCCGGAAGCAAGCAGGTCGCGCACCGTGCGTGCGCGATCAGTCCTGGTGGAAGCTGTACCTAGGGCCATACCGGCAGGTTAACCACCGGCCGGGCCCACACCAACCGCGTCGGGCGTAATGCCTGGTTGGCCGGGTTGATGTCCACTGGGTGGACATTTTCCGGTCGCCCGGAGGTCAGGAAACCGCCCGGCTCCCGACACCGCGCACGGTGATGCCCCTCGCCCGGTCACCCGGCACTCGCTCACCCGGCCTCGCGGACCGGACGCGACGGCGCGGAGGCATCCGGGGCGTCCAGGGCATCCGGGGCGTCCCAGGTCCGGATGCGCCGGGCCAGTGCGGCGGCCGCCGCTCCCGGATCGTCCGCCTCCGTGAGGGCGCGGACCACCACGACCCGGCGGGCGCCCGCCTGCAGCACCTCGTCCAGGTTCCGGGCGTCGATCCCGCCGATCGCGAACCAAGGGCGCTCGGGGGCGCGGGCCGCGGCGTAACGGACCAGGTCGAGGCCCGGGGCGTGACGGCCGGGCTTGGTGGGGGTGGGCCAGCACGGGCCCGTGCAGAAGTAGTCCACACCGGGTTCGGTGAGCGCGGCGTCCACCTCGGCCTCGGCGTGCGTGGAGCGGCCTATGAGGACGTCCGGGCCCAGCAGGGCGCGGGCGGCCGGGACCGGCAGATCGCCCTGCCCGAGATGCAGGACCTCGCTGCCCGCCGCATGGGCGACATCCGCGCGGTCATTGACCGCGAGCAGCTTGCCGTGCCGCCGGCAGGCGTCCGCGAAGACCTCCAGATGCCGCAGTTCCTCGCCGGCCTCCATGCCCTTGTCCCGCAGCTGGACGATGTCCACACCCGAGGAGAGCACCGCGTCCAGGAACTGCGGGAGATCACCCTGGCGCCTGCGGGCGTCCGTGCAGAGGTAGAGCCGGGCATCGGACAGAGCCGGGCGTGCGGTGGTCATCGGGCGACTTCCCCCCAGGTCGGGGGCGTACGGTCCGGGCCTTCCGGTCCGTACGCCCCGCGGATGCGGTTACGGGTGCGGGCGCGGCTGCCGGCGCAGTGCGGGCCGCGTCATGGCGTCAGACGGCGAGCGCCTGGGCCCGGCGCTTCACCTCCGTACCGCGATTCTCGCGCAGCGCCTGGGCGGGCGTGCCGGGCAGGGTCTCATCCGGGGTGAACAGCCACTCCAGCATCTCCTCGTCGGTGAAACCGTCGTCCTTGAGGAGGGTGAGGGTGCCGACGAGGCCCTTGACCACCTTGTCGTCCTTGATGAAATCGGCGGGCACGTGCAGCGCCCGGTTCTCGCCGCGGCGCACCGCGATCAGCTGGCCCTCCTTGACCAGCTGCCGGACCCGCGTCACCTCGACGCCGAGCTGTTCGGCGATGTCGGGGAGGGTGAGCCAGGCGGGGACGAGTCCATCGATGTTTGCGTCAATCTCGGTCACAGGACAAGCCTGCCACCTCCCACTGACAGCCGGTAGCCGGGCATCGCCATCGGAGGCCCGCTGCACACCGGAGGGTGACGGCCGGCGCCCGGCCGGCCACCACCGGTCACCGCGCTCCGGCATCCGGCTACAGCGCCGCGGCCTTCAGCGGCACCGACGCATTCGCGGCCCGCTCCCGGTCCAGGGCGACGCCCCGCTCGATCAGCTTGCGCCCCTGTGCGAGGTCCCGGGGCCGCCCCACGGCCAGCAGCGCGACGAGCCGTCCCTCCCGCAGCCAGATCACCGACCAGGCGGCCCCCGCCGGGTCACCGCGCCAGACCAGCTCGTCGGCGGCCCCGTGGTGCCCCACGTACTGCACGAACCGGCCGAACTGCTCCGACCAGAAGTACGGGACGGGGTCGTAGACCACCCCTTCCGCCTCGCCGCGGGCGATGTTCTCGGCGACCGTGCGCGGGCCCTGGAGGGCGTTGTCCCAGTGGTGGATCAGCAGGCGGGCGCCGTAGCGGGCCGACGGGAAGGAGGCGCAGTCGCCGACCGCGTAGACATCGGGCACGGAGGTGCGCAGCTGCTCGTCGGCCAGTACGGAGCCGTCCCGCGGCGAGAGCTCGACGCCCGAGCCGGCCAGCCAGCCGGTCGCGGGGCGGGCGCCGATCCCGATGACCACCGCGTCCGCGGGCAGCACCGTGCCGTCGTCGAGGGTGACCGCGCCCGCCGTGACGGAGGCGACCCGGGCGCCGGTGCGCAGCTCGGCGCCCGCGTCCGCGTACCAGCCGGTCATATGGGCGGCGACCTCGGCGGGCAGCGCGCCGGCCAGCGGGCGGTCGGCGGCCTCGACGACGGTGACCGCGCAGCCCGCCTCGCGCGCCGCGGTGGCGAACTCGGCGCCGATCCAGCCGGCCCCGACGACCACGATCTCGTGCTGGGCGGCGAGCACCGGACGCAGCCGTTCGGCGTCGTCCAGGGTGCGCAGCAGATGGACGCCGGGCAGTCCCTCGCTGCCGGGCAGCACGATCGGCTCGGCGCCGGTCGCCAGGACCGCGTAGTCGTAGGGGACCGGGCCCTCGGCCGTCTCGATCACACGGGCGTCCGGCACCAGGCCGGTGACCGGGCGGCTGAGGTGGAGGGTGATGCCGAGCGCTGCGAAGTCGACGTCGAAGGCGGAGCCCTCGGCCTTGCCCAGCAGTACCGCCTTGGACAGCGGCGGACGGTCGTAGGGCCGGTGGGGCTCGTCGCCGAGGAGCGTGATCGCGCCGGGCCAGCCGTGTTCGCGCAGGGCGACCGCGGTCTGCACACCCGCGATTCCGGCGCCGGCGATCACGACGTGCGGCGTGCGGTCAGGGGCCTGGGAGGACTTGCTCTGCTCGCTCACCCGATCACTCTAGGACGGGGTGTGAGGCGGCTCGCAGCAGCGCGCAAGGAGATCTCTGACACAGCGTCACCGTCCGGGCGGCCCGGGGCGCGGGCCCCGGGAGGCCGGGGGCGCTCTCTTACGGTGCCTCGCGGCCCCGTATTAGGGTGACGGATACACGCACTCGCGGGAGCCCGGACGCACCGGGCTGAGAGGGAGGCTGGCCGGCCTCCGACCGTACGAACCTGATCCGGGTCATGCCGGCGAAGGGAGGGGCTGGACGCCCATGCACGCAACCGCCACCCGCTCACAACCCACCCCGCGGAGCCCTGATGTGCTGGTCATCGGCGGCGGCATCATCGGTCTGGTCACGGCCTGGCGGGCGGCCGTCCGCGGGCTGAGCGCCGCGGTGGCCGACTCCGCGCCCGGGGGCGGCGCCGCCCGGGTCGCGGCCGGGATGCTGGCCGCGGTCACCGAGCTCCACTACGGCGAGCAGACCCTGCTGGGCCTCAACCTCGCCTCCGCCCGGCGCTACCCCCGCTTCGTCGAAGAGCTGGAGGAGGCCGCGGGACTGCCCGTCGGCTACCGGCGGTGCGGCACCCTGGCCGTCGCGCTGGACGCCGACGACCGCGCCCACCTGCGCGACCTGCACGCCCTGCAGACCCGCTCGGGGCTGGAGTCGCAGTGGCTCACGGGGCGCGAGTGCCGGCGGCTGGAGCCGATGCTGGCCCCCGGGGTGCGCGGCGGTCTGCGGGTGGACGGCGACCACCAGGTCGATCCGCGCCGGCTGGCGAGCGCGCTGGCGACCGCCTGCGAGCGCTCCGGGGTGGCGTTCCACCGGAGCCGGGCCGTGCGGCTGACGGTCGACGGCGGCCGGGCCGCCGGCGCCGAACTCGCCGACGGCACCCGGATCGCGGCCGGCCAGGTCGTACTGGCCGCGGGGAGCTGGAGCGGCCGGCTCGACGGCGTGCCCGACGCGATCCTGCCGCAGGTGCGCCCCGTCAAGGGCCAGGTACTGCGGCTGCGGCTGCCGGAGATGCCCGCCGGCAGCCCCGCCTTCCTCTCCCGCACCGTACGGGCGGTCGTCCGCGGCGGCCCGCTCTACCTGGTCCCGCGCGAGAGCGGCGAACTGGTCGTCGGCGCCACCAGCGAGGAGCTGGGCTGGGACACCACCGTGACCGCCGGCGGGGTCTACGAGCTGCTGCGCGACGCCCACGAGCTGGTCCCCGGCATCACCGAGCTCCCGCTCGTCGAGACCTGCGCCGGACTGCGCCCCGGCTCCCCCGACAACGCCCCGATGCTCGGGCCGACCGCACTGCCCGGCCTCCACCTCGCCACCGGCCACTTCCGCAACGGAGTGCTGCTCACCCCCGTCACCGGTGACGCGATGGCCGAGGTACTGGCCACCGGCCTCCTTCCCGAGGAGGCCCGCCCCTTCTCCCCCGCACGCTTCTCCCCCGCGCCGGAACGGCCCGGGGGGACCCCGATCGCCGCGCCGGGAACCGAGCGCACCCGTGCCCCCCAGGAGCAGCCCGTATGAACGCCGCCCCACCCGCCCCCACCGTCTCGGTGTCCGTCAACGGGGAGCGCCGCGAGATTCCCGCCGGCCTGACCCTCGACCGGCTCGTCGCGACGCTGTCCCAGGCGCCCGCCGGGGTGGCCGCGGCGGTCAATGAGACCGTGGTGCCCCGGAGCGGGTGGCCCGCCACTTCGCTCGCCGACGGCGACCGCGTCGAGGTGCTGACCGCGGTCCAGGGAGGCTGATCCGCAGACATGACCGACACCTCAGCGCTCCGGGGAGCGGCCCCCGCGTCCGACGGCGGCTTCGCCACGGCCGGCGACCCCGCCCCCCTCACCCTCGCCGGCACCACCTTCACGTCCCGCCTGATCATGGGCACCGGTGGCGCACCCAGCCTCGACGTCCTGGAGCGGGCGCTGCTCGCCTCCGGTACGGAGCTGACCACGGTCGCCATGCGGCGGCTGGATCCGACCGTGCAGGGCTCGGTGCTGTCCGTACTGGAGCGCCACAAGATCAAGGTGCTGCCGAACACCGCGGGCTGCTTCACCGCGGGCGAAGCGGTGCTCACCGCCCGGCTCGCCCGGGAAGCGCTCGGCACGGACTGGGTCAAGCTGGAGGTGGTCGCCGACGAGCGCACCCTGCTGCCCGACCCGATCGAGCTGCTGGACGCCGCCGAGACCCTGGTGGACGACGGTTTCACCGTGCTGCCCTACACCAACGACGATCCGGTACTGGCCCGCAAGCTGGAGGACGTGGGCTGCGCCGCGATCATGCCGCTGGGCTCGCCGATCGGCTCCGGCCTGGGCATCCGCAACCCCCACAACTTCCAGCTGATCACCGAGCGGGCCGGCGTCCCCGTCATCCTCGACGCGGGCGCAGGCACGGCGTCGGACGCCGCACTGGCCATGGAGCTGGGCTGCGCGGCCGTGATGCTGGCGTCCGCGGTGACCCGCGCCCAGGAACCCGAGCTGATGGCCTCCGCGATGCGCCACGCCGTCACGGCGGGCCGCCTGGCGTTTTGCGCGGGGCGCATTCCGCGGCGCCACTTCGCGTTGGCGTCGTCCCCGACGCAGGGGGTGCCGGAGTTCGACCCTGAGCGGCCGGCGTTCTGAGTTTTCTGGCCTTCCCGCCGGTCCGCTGCGCTTTGCCTCGGGCCGTTTTTGGCTTTCCCGCCATGGGGGTTGTTCGCCGTTGCTCCCCCACTGCCTAAAGGGCGTGGGAGGTACCCCCAGCGGCGGGCGGGGTCCGCGCAGCGGCACCGCCCGCCGCCAGGCGCAACGGCGAGAAAGCCAAAAACGTGGGCCACAGGCAAAGCGCAGCGGAACGGCGGGAAAGCCAAAACGCGAGGAACGATAGACTCGTCTCCCGTGGATACCACCCTCCAGGACCCGCTCGTGGGCCAGCTGCTCGACGGCCGTTATCGCGTCCAGGCGCGCATCGCCGCAGGCGGGATGGCCACGGTCTACCAGGCCATGGACACCCGGCTCGACCGCGTGCTCGCGCTGAAGGTGATGCACCCGGGCCTCGCCACGGACGGGGCGTTCGTCGAGCGCTTCATCCGCGAGGCGAAGTCGGTCGCGCGGTTGTCGCATCCGAATGTGGTGGGTGTCTTCGACCAGGGCACGGACGGTACGTACGTGTATCTGGCCATGGAGTACGTCGCGGGCTGCACGCTGCGCGACGTGCTGCGCGAGCGGGGCGCCCTGCAGCCGCGGGCCGCGCTGGACATCCTGGAGCCGATCCTGGCAGCCCTGGGGGCCGCGCACCGTGCCGGGCTGGTGCACCGCGACATGAAGCCCGAGAACGTCCTGATCGGCGACGACGGCCGGGTCAAGGTCGCCGACTTCGGGCTGGTGCGGGCGGTGGACACCAACACCACCGCGTCGACCGGCTCGGTGCTGGGCACCGTCTCCTACCTGGCTCCCGAGCAGCTGGAGCACGGCACCGCGGACGCCCGGGTCGATGTCTACGCCTGCGGTGTGGTGCTCTACGAGATGCTGACCGGCGGCAAGCCGCACACCGGCGGCACCGTGGCGCAGATCCTCTACCAGCATCTGCACGAGGACGTGCTGCCGCCGTCCGGGCTGGTGCCCGGTCTCGCACCGCAGCTGGACGAGCTGGTCGCGCTGGCCTGCGCCCGCGAGCCGCAGCTGCGGCCGCAGGACGCGGTGGTGCTGCTGGCCCGGGCGCAGGAGGCCCGCGCACAGCTGACCGACGCCCAGCTGGATGTCGTACCGCCGGAGGCCAGGGACCTGGCCGCGGGGGGTGCGGTCGACGACTTCGCGCGTACGGACGTGATACCCCGCACCGACGGCGCGGCGGAGCTGAACCGCACCAGCCGGCTGGAGGTGCCGACGGCCTCCGAGCAGACCACCCGGCTGCGGCCGGTGCCCGCCGAGGAGGCACCCCGCCGCGGGCTCCGGCGGCGGCCGCTCGTCACCGTCATCGCGGCCGTTCTGCTGATCCTCGGGGTCGGTACGGGCGTCTGGTACATCACCGAAGGCCAGTTCACCACCGTTCCCCCGGTGCTGGAGATGACACAGGCCAAGGCCGAGAAGACCCTGCGGGACGACGGGCTGGGCGTGAAGGTGGTGCGCGGCTTCAGCTCGAACGTGGAGCGCGGGCACGTCATGAAGACGGCTCCGGCGACCGGCAAGCAGATCCGTGGCACCGGCACGGTCACCGTCACCATCTCCCGCGGACCGGAGATCGTCGAGGTCCCGGACCTGTCCGGCACTCCGGTCGCCGACGCCAAGCGCAAGCTGCGCGACCGCGGGCTGGTGCCGGCCACCGTCACCCGGCAGTTCAACGACGAGGTGGCCAAGGGCTCGGTGATCCGTACGGACCCGGCTGCCGGGACCAAGCGGCGGCCCGATACGGGCGTGGGGCTGACGGTCAGCCGCGGCAGCGCGGTCGAGGTGCCCGGCGTGCTCGGCAGCGACCGCGCGGACGCGGCGAACACGCTGCGCGAGGCCGGTTTCCAGGTGCGCTTCGCCGACGAGCCGGTGTTCTCCACCCAGGACAAGGGCACCGTCGCCCGGCAGACCCCGGCCGAGGGCAAGAGTCTCGGCAAGGGCGACACGGTCACCCTCACGCTCTCCAAGGGGCCGGAGATGATCGCCGTCCCGAACGTCACCGGCAAGAACGTCGATGACGCCAAGAAGCAGCTGACGGATCTGGGCTTCCAGGTCGAGGTGAAGAAGCCGTTCTTCTTCCCGAAGGACACGGTCGACAGCCAGTCCGTCGAGCCCGGGAAGCAGGCGCCGAAGGGCGGCACGATCACCATCGAGCTCAAGGGCGGGCTGTAAGCCCCGCCGTCCGTGCCCCACGGCTGCCGTCCGGCGGTCGTGGGGCACCTGGCACCCTGGGGAGGGTGAGTACCTTCCCCGAGGGCGCCGCGCAGCGCGCCCGTGCACGCAACCCGGTCGGCGGCCATGTTCCGGTGGCCGGCGGCCTGGCCAAGACCGGTCTTCCCTACGCCCGGGAGATGGGCGACGAGGTCGTCCAGGTCTTCGTGGCCAATCCGCGCGGCTGGGCGACGCTGCCCGGCAGCCCCGGACAGGACGAGGCGTTCCGGGCGGCCTGCGCCGAGGAGGGGATTCCGGTGTATGTCCATGCGCCGTATCTGATCAACTTCGGTTCGCACACCGAGGCGACCGTCGACAAGTCCGTGGACTCATTGCGCCACTCGCTGCGCCGCGGCCGGGAGATCGGCGCGCTGGGCGTGGTCGTGCACACCGGTTCGGCGACCGGCGGGCGGCCGCGTGAGACCGCGATGGCGCAGGTCAGAGAGCGGATGCGGCCGTTGCTCGATGAGCTGACGCACCCGGACGACCCCTGGTTGCTGCTGGAGCCGACGGCCGGGCAGGGGGCGTCGCTGTGTGCGCTGGCGGAAGATCTCGGTCCGTACTTCGACGCGCTGGACCGGCACCCCAAGCTGGGGATCTGCCTCGACACCTGTCATGCGTTCGCGGCCGGGCACGACATGGCGGCGCCGGGCGGCACGAAGGCGCTGCTGGACGAGCTGGTGGAGGTCGCCGGCGAGGGCCGGCTGAGGCTGATCCACGCCAATGACTCCAAGGATGTCGTCGGCGCCCACAAGGACAGGCACGAGAACATCGGCGCGGGTCACATCGGTGCGGAGCCGTTCGGTGAGCTGTTCCGGCACCCGGCGACGGAGGGTGTGCCGCTGGTGGTCGAGACCCCGGGCGGTAAGGAGGGGCACGCGGCGGACGTGGCCCGGCTCAAGGAGCTGCGCGGGACCTGAGCCCCGTCCCGGGTGCCGGGATCAGAGCTCGGGGCCGTCCCCGGGCTCCTCCTGGTATGAGTAGCGCTGCTCCCGCCAGGGGTCGCCCAGGTTGTGGTAGCCGCGTTCCTCCCAGAAGCCGCGGCGGTCGGCCCGCATGTACTCGATGCCGCGGACCCACTTGGGGCCTTTCCAGGCGTACAGGTGCGGAACGATCAGGCGGACCGGGAAGCCGTGCTCCGCGGTGAGGAGTTCACCCGAGCGGTGTGTGGCGAAGAGGCATTTCTCCGCGGCGAAATCCTCGATCCGCACATTCGAACTGAAGCCGTACTCGGCCCACACCATGACATGGGTGACATCGGGGGCCGGCGGTGCGAGTTCGAGGATCGTTCGGGTGCACACTCCGCCCCATTCGGCTCCCAGCATGCTGAATTTCGTTACGCAGTGCATATCGGCAACGACCGTGGTGTACGGCAGCGCCGTGAATTCCTCGTGCGACCAGCAGTGTTTCGCGCCGTCGGCGGTGGCGCCAAAAGCCCGGAACTCCCAGCGTTCGGCGCGGAACTTCGGCACCGGCCCGTAATGCGTCACCGGCCAGCCCCGCTGCAACCGCTGTCCCGGAGGCAGCTGAGGTTGCTCCTCTTCGCGGCTTTCCGGCTGACCCATGCCCTCCATGGTGTCAGACCGGAAGGGGTGCCGATGACCAGGCAGGGAGGGATTCGGGCAACTCGCACTAAGCGTGCACTTACTGGACGCCCCGCTCCGGGCGGTGCGAGGATGCGGCACCTGCCCAGTTCTCGCGTGGAAGGAGCCCGCAGCCATGCAGGGCGACCCCGAGGTCATCGAATTCCTCAATGAGCAGCTGACCGCCGAGCTCACCGCGATCAACCAGTACTTCCTGCACGCCAAGATGCAGGAGAACTTCGGCTGGACGAAGCTCGCGAAGTACACCCGCTCGGAGTCCTTCGACGAGATGAAGCACGCAGAGATCCTGACGGACCGGATTCTCTTCCTGGAAGCTCTGCCGAATTACCAGCGGCTGTTCCACGTACGGGTGGGCCAGACCGTCACGGAGATGTTCCAGGCCGACCGGCAGATCGAGGTCGAAGCCATCGACCGCCTCAAGCGCGGTATCGAGCTCATGCGCAACAAGGGCGACATCACCTCGGCGAATATCTTCGAGGACATCCTCGCGGACGAGGAGCACCACATCGACTATCTCGACACCCAGCTGGAGCTGGTGGAGAAGCTGGGAGAAGCGCTCTACATCGCCCAGGTCATCGAGCAGCCGAGCTGAGCGAGCGGCCGGATGTCATCCCTCGGCGCGGACCGCACCGGCTGCGGGAGACCCCCGTCACCCCTGAGGACTACGCGGCCTCCGAGAGCGCCGCGGGCCCCACGGCGTCCGCCTCCACGCCCAGCGGTTCGGGCGCACCGCTGTCGATGAGCTCCCGGCGGGGGCAGGCGCCCCGGCCAAGCAGGGACTGGATGCGCTTGACGCAGCCACCGCAGTCGGTGCCGGCCTTGCAGGCCGAGGCGATCTGCCGGGGCGTGCAGGCACCCGTGTCCGCGTGCTCACGGACCTGCTGCTCGGTGATCCCGAAGCAGGAGCAGACGTACACGCGGCTTCACCTTCCGTGGAGTCACCTCACCCCATCCGGCTGATCTTGAGTGAGGTAACCCTTACCTTACCTGGCCCGGCGGGGGCTGCACAACGCAGTGGGGCGCGGATCACAGGATCCGCGCCCCACTGCGTGGTGCCTCTGACCGTCAGCGCAGGTCAGCGGCCGACCGGCTCACTGGTCGCGGTACATCTCCGCCACCAGGAAGGCCAGGTCGAGCGACTGGCTGCGGTTGAGCCGCGGGTCGCAGGCGGTCTCGTAGCGCTGGTGGAGGTCGTCGACGAAGATCTCGTCGCCGCCGCCCACGCACTCGGTGACGTCGTCACCGGTCAGCTCGACGTGGATGCCGCCCGGGTGCGTGCCGAGGCTCTTGTGGACCTCGAAGAAGCCCTTGACCTCGTCCAGCACATCGTCGAAGCGCCGGGTCTTGTGACCGGAGGCCGCCTCGAAGGTGTTGCCGTGCATCGGGTCGCAGATCCAGGCGACCTGCGCACCGGAGGCGGTGACCTTCTCGACCAGCTCGGGGAGCTTGTCGCGGACCTTGTCCGCTCCCATGCGGGTGATGAAGGTCAGCCGGCCCGGCTCCCGCTCCGGGTCGAGGCGCTCGATGAGCGTCAGCGCGTCCTCGGGAGTCGTCGTCGGGCCCAGCTTGACGCCGAGGGGGTTGCGGATGCGCGAGGCGAACTCGATGTGCGCGCCGTCGAGCTGACGGGTGCGCTCGCCGATCCAGACCATGTGGCCGGAGACGTCGTAGAGGTTGCCGGTGCGCGAGTCGACACGGGTCAGCGACGACTCGTAGTCCAGGACCAGCGCCTCGTGGGAGGCGTAGAACTCGACGGTGCGGAACTCCTCCGGGTCCACCCCGCAGGCGTTCATGAAGTTCATCGCGCGGTCGATCTCGCGGGCCAGCGCCTCGTAGCGCTGTCCGGAGGGCGAGGACTTCACGAAGTCCTGGTTCCAGGCGTGCACCTGCCGCAGGTCGGCGTAGCCGCCCGTGGTGAAGGCGCGCACGAGGTTCAGCGTCGCCGCGGAGGCGTGGTACATCCGCTTCAGCCGCTCGGGGTCCGGGATGCGGGCCGCCTCGGTGAACTCGAAGCCGTTGACGGAGTCGCCGCGGTAGGTCGGCAGCGTCACCCCGTCGCGGGTCTCGGTGGGCTTGGAGCGCGGCTTGCTGTACTGGCCGGCGATCCGGCCGACCTTGACCACCGGGACGGACCCGGCGTAGGTCAGGACGGCGCCCATCTGGAGGAGCGTCTTGAGCTTGTTACGGATGTGCTCGGCGGATACGGCGTCGAAGGCCTCCGCGCAGTCGCCGCCCTGAAGCAGGAACGCCTCACCACGGGCGACCGCTCCCAGGCGCTCGCGCAGCTGGTCGCACTCGCCCGCGAAGACGAGCGGCGGATAGGACTCGAGCTCCGCGATCACATCGCGCAGAGCCTTTTGGTCCGGCCAGTCAGGCTGCTGCGCCGCGGGCAGGTCTCGCCAGGTGTGGCCACCGGCGTGGGTTTCAGCGTTCACGGTCACAAGTCCCACATTACGGGGTCCCGTGAGGGTGTCCGTCCGGGCATCCGGACTGTGAGACGCACGGCACCCGGACGTCCGGTAGGGTGCCACCCATGTGCACGCGACCGGCCATGAACATGAACTGGTGGTGGACCGCTCATCCGGCGGCCCACTGATTCGCGCGCACCCACACACTTCGCGAAGGCCGCCCGAGGGGCGGCCTTCAGCCTTTTGCGGCGGCCGTTCCTCCTCCCCGGAAGGAACCCGTCATGCACCACGAGCCCCCTGCCGCCCGCCCGGACGCCGCCGCACTCGTCCGGCGGCTGCTCGACCCCGCCTGCCCGCCGTTCGCCCTGCTGCACCGCCGCACGCCCGGCCGGGAGGCGGCAACCGTCGAGGTGCTGATCGGTGAGGTCGACGAGGTCGGGCGGCTGGCCGACATCCCGCTGGGCGAGGGGGTGCCGGACGCGCCGGTGACCGACGCGCTCGCGCTGATCCCGTTCCGGCAGATCCGCGAGCGCGGCTTCCGGGCCCATGACGACGGCACACCGCTGGCCGTGCTGCGCCCCCGCGAGAGCGCGGAGCTGCCGCTCGACGAGGTGCTGGCGGCGCTGCCCGTGCAGGAGGTGCGGGTGACGGACGGGGCGTTCGACGTGGACGACGACGCCTATGCCGAGATCGTCGGGCGGGTGGTGCGGGACGAGATCGGCACCGGCGAGGGCGCGAACTTCGTCATCCGCAGGACCTTCGAGGGCACGGTCGAGGACTTCTCGGCGGCCGGCGCGCTGGCGCTGTTCCGGCGGCTGCTGGCCGGTGAGCGGGGCGCGTACTGGACCTATGTGGTGCACCGCCCCGGGGTGCACACCCTGGTCGGCGCCAGCCCCGAGGTGCACGTCCGGATGACCGGCGGGCCCGGGGACGGCGGGCGGGCGGCCGGGACGGTCGTGATGAACCCGATCAGCGGCACCTACCGCTACCCGGAGGGCGGCCCCACCGCCGAGAGCCTGCTGGCGTTCCTCGACGACCGCAAGGAGGCCGAGGAGCTGTCCATGGTGGTGGACGAGGAACTGAAGATGATGTGCACCGTCGGCGACAAGGGCGGGGTGGTGATCGGGCCCCGGCTCAAGGAGATGGCGCACCTCGCGCACACCGAGTACGAGCTGCGCGGCCGGTCCACCCTCGATGTGCGCGAGGTGCTGAAGGAGACGATGTTCGCGGCGACCGTCACCGGGTCGCCGGTGCAGAACGCCTGCCGGGTGATCGAGCGGTACGAGCCGGCGGACGCCGACGGGCGGGGCCGCGGCTACTACGCGGGGGCGCTGGCGCTGATCGGCCGGGACGCGGGCGGCGCGCAGACACTGGACTCGCCGATCCTGATCCGTACCGCCGACATCTCCGCGGACGGCCGGCTGCGGGTACCGGTCGGCGCCACGCTCGTCCGCGCCTCCGACCCGCGCAGCGAGGTCGCCGAGACGCACGCCAAGGCCGCGGGGGTGCTCAGCGCGCTGGGGGTACGGCCGGCGCCCGCCCGGGCGGCGGCCGCGGGCGGCGGGCAGCGGCTGGCCGACGACCCCCGGGTGCGGGCCGCGCTGGACGCCCGTCGCGCCGGCCTCGCGCCCTTCTGGCTGCGGATGCAGACCACCGCGCCGATCGCCGAGCTGAGCGGGCACGCGCTGGTCATCGACGCGGAGGACACCTTCACCGCGATGCTGGCGCACCTGCTGCGCACCTCGGGGCTGGACGTCACCGTGCGCCGCTTCGACGAGCCGGGGCTGCGCGAGGCCGCCCGCGCGCACCGGGGCCCGGTCGTGCTGGGCCCGGGGCCGGGCAACCCGTCGGACGCCGCCGACCCCAAGATGCGCTTCCTGCGGTCGCTCACCGCCGAGCTGGTCGCCGGGCACCGGGACGGCCTGCTGGGGGTCTGCCTGGGGCATGAACTGCTCGCCGCCGAGCTGGGGTTGGAGATCGTCCGCAAGGAGGTGCCCTGCCAGGGCGCGCAGGAGCGGATCGACTTCTTCGGCCGCCCGGAGACCGTCGGCTTCTACAACACCTTCACGGCCCGCTGCGACGACACCACGGCGGCCGAACTCGCCATGCACCGGGTGGAGTTGAGCCGGGACGCGGACAGCGGTGAGGTGCATGCGCTGCGCGGGCCGGGCTTCGCCGGTGTGCAGTTCCACCCGGAGTCGGTGCTGACCCTGGACGGCGCCTCGGTCACCGCGCAGCTGCTGGCAGCTGTCCTCGTGTGACCAGCATGTTCTCGTTGGTGCGGTGGGCCAGGTGGTCCTCGACGTTGGCCACGGTGGCCGCGACGATCTGGCCGACCGCGTCCTCGGTGAAGTACGCCTGGTGCGAGGTGACCAGCACATTGCCGAAGGTCATCAGGCGGGCGAGGGTGTCGTCGTCGATGACGTCCAGGGACTTGTCGACGTAGAAGAACCTGGCCTCCTCCTCGTAGACGTCCAGGCCGACGCCGGTGAGCCGGCCGGCCTTGAGCGTGTCGACCAGGGCCTCGGTGTCGATCAGCCCGCCGCGGCTGGAGTTGACCAGGATCGCGTCGTCCTTCATCGCGGCCAGCGCGGCGGCGTCGACGATCCGCCGGGTCCCGTCCACCAGCGGGAGATGGAGGGTGATCAGGTCCGCCTCGGCCAGCAGCCGCTCCCGGGGGACGTAGCGCATGCCCAGCTCCACGCAGCGCGGGTTCTCAACGAGGTCCCAGCCCAGCAGGTTCATCCCGAAGCCGTGGGCGATCCGGGTGAACGCCTCGCCGATCCTGCCGGTGCCCAGCACCCCCGCCGTCCGCCCGCGCAGATCGCGGCCCATCAGGCCGTCCAGCCGGAAGTCGAAGTTACGGGTGCGGGTGGCGGCCGGCACGATCCGCCGGTTGACGGCCAGCGCCAGCGCCCAGGCGAATTCGGCGACCGCGTAGGGGGAGTAGCAGGAGACCCGGCCGATGCTCATCCCGAGGTCGGCCGCGGCCTCCAGGTCGATGTTGTTGAAGCCCGTGGAGCGCTGGGCGATCAGTTTCGTCCCGCCGGCCGCGAGGGCCTGCAGGACGTCCGCGCCCAGATCGGCGTTGACGCTGGAGCTGACGATCTCGTAGCCGCGGGCGATGGGCGCGGTGTCGCGGTTGAGGAAGACATCCAGGCTGCGGACCTGGTGGCGGCCGGCGAAGGCCTTCTCCAGATACGGCCGCTCATCGGCCTGCACCCCGAAGGCGACGATCTCCACGAGCTCTCCCGTCTCTCCCGCCGGTGGTGCGCCCCGCCCGGGGGCGAGGGGCCGGATATCGCACGTATGCCGCATATGGCGCAAATGGCGAATACGGCGAATATACGGCCCCTGGCCTGCGGGTGCCGCCCGGCGCCCGGGGCGGCGGCGGGAGGCTGCGGGTCATGGGCAGCCGCGACGGCCGGCTCAGCCGAAGAACACCCCGGCCTCGGCGTAGCGCGCCGGATCGACGGTCTTCAGCTGGGCGGTCGCCTCCGCGATCGGTACCCGGACGATGTCCGTGCCGCGCAGCGCGACCATCTTCCCGAAGTCGCCGTCGCGGACCGCATCGATGGCGTGCAGCCCGAAGCGGGTGGCCAGCCAGCGGTCGAAGGCGCTGGGGGTACCGCCGCGCTGGGTGTGCCCGAGGACCGTCGTCCGCGCTTCCTTGCCGGTCCGCGCCTCGATCTCCTTGGCCAGCCACTCCCCCACCCCGGACAGCCGGACATGGCCGAAGGAGTCGGTGGAGTCGTCCTTGAGCACCATCTGGCCGTCCTTGGGCATCGCGCCCTCGGCGACGACCACGATCGGGGCGTAGCGGACCTTGAAGCGGGAGTCGATCCACCGGCAGACCTGCTCGATGTCGAAGCGCTGCTCCGGGATGAGGATGACGTTCGCGCCGCCGGCGAGGCCGGAGTGCAGCGCGATCCAGCCGGCGTGCCGGCCCATCACCTCGACGACCAGCACCCGCATATGGGATTCGGCGGTGGTGTGCAGCCGGTCGATGGCTTCGGTGGCGACGCCGACGGCGGTGTCGAAGCCGAAGGTGTAGTCCGTGGCGGACAGGTCGTTGTCGATGGTCTTGGGGACGCCGACGCAGGGGACGGCGTGTTCGCCCCAGAGCCGGGCGGCGACGCCGAGGGTGTCCTCGCCGCCGATCGCGATCAGCGCTTCGACCTCCTGCTTGGCGAGCGTTTCCCGGATCCGGCGGACGCCGTCCTTCTCCTTGAAGGGGTTGGTCCGCGAGGAGCCGAGGATGGTGCCGCCACGGGGGAGGATGCCGCGCACCGCCGGGATGTCCAGCGGGACCGTGTCGCCCTCCAGCGGCCCGCGCCAGCCGTCCCGGAAGCCGACGAACTCGTATCCGTACTCCTGGGTGCCCTTACGGACGACACCCCTGATCACTGCGTTCAGACCCGGGCAGTCGCCGCCGCCGGTCAGTACTCCGACCCGCATCGCTGCTTCACCTACCTCCCGACAGTGGCCGCGCACGGCCGTGTGTGAGCCGACGACGGTCACGCTAATGGTGATCTGGGTCACTCCGGGATGGGGCAGACGGCGATGTCCGTTATTTACCGGGGAGTTGGCAGGGGGCGTTCACCCGTACGGGCGGCTTCCTCCGGGTGGCGGTCCGGGGCGGACGGTGCGCGCCCCGGCCACGCCTCCTCGAAACCGTGGCGTGCCGCCTCGTCGAGGCCGCGGCTTCACCCCTCGTCGAGGCCGCGCTCTATCGCATAGCGCACCAGCTCCACGCGGTTGTGCAACTGGAGCTTGCCGAGGGTGTTCTGGACGTGGTTCTGCACCGTGCGGTGCGAGATGACCAGCCGCTCGGCGATCTGCTTGTACGAGAGTCCCTTGGCGACCAGGCGCAGCACCTCGGTCTCCCGGTCCGTCAACTGGGGTGCGCCCACCTCGTCCGGCGCCGCCGGGGCCGGTTCGGTCGCCAGCCTGCGGTACTCGCCGAGCACCAGACCGGCCAGGCCCGGGGTGAACACCGCGTCACCGGCGGCCGTGCGCCGCACCGCGTCCAGCAGTTCGTCGGTGCTCGCCGACTTCAGCAGATAGCCGGTCGCCCCGGACTTGACCGCCTCCAGGACATCGGCGTGCTCCCCGCTCGCGGAGAGCACCAGCACCCGCAGCGCCGGATTGGCGCCGACCAGTTCCTGGCACACCCGTACACCGGGCAGCCCCGGCAGATTAAGGTCGAGGACCAGCACCTCGGGTCCCGCGGCCTGCGCCCTGCGCACCGCCTGGAGCCCGTCGCCGGCCGTCGCGACCACCTCGCACCCGGCCTCCGCCAGGTCCCGTGCGACCGCGTCCCGCCACATCGGGTGGTCGTCGACCACCATGACCTTCAGCCCCTGCTCGCTCACGCGCCGCCCTTCCCCCGCTTTCCGCCCTCGGGCGCAGCGCCCTTGGGGACCGTCAACTCCACTTCCGTGCCCTGGCCGGGGACCGAGATCCACTCCGCGCTGCCGCCCAGGTCCCGCAGCCGGCCGCGGATCGACAGGGCCACCCCCAGACGGCCCTCGCGCTCGGCGTCCGCGAGCCGGCCCTCGGGGATACCGGGGCCGTCGTCGCGGACCGTCACGATCACCGCGTGCGGTTCGTCCTCCACCAGGATCCATGCGTGGGCCGTCGCCCCCGCATGCACCCGTACATTGTCCAGCGCGGCACTGACAGCGGCCGCGAGCTCGGCCGCCGCGGCGGGCGGCAGCGCCACCGGGGCACCGGGTTCGGAGAAGGTGACGCCGGCGCCCGCGTACGGCGCGAGCAGCGCCCGGACATCGCACGGTCCGTCACCGGCCGGCGCCGGCACGGCCACCGCGGAGGCCGCGGCCGGCTCCCCCGCGCGCTCGCCCGCCCGGTGCGGCACCAGCGTCCGGAGCGCGGGCGGCGGCACCAGCCCGCCGGCGACCAGGGTCCGCAGCGCGACCTCCTGCTCACCGGCCATCCGCCCGAGTTCGCTCGCCTCGCCGCCGATCTCGGCGCCGCGCCGCTGCACCATCGCCAGCACCTGCAGCACGCTGTCGTGGATGTCGCGGGCCAGCCGCTCCCGCTCCCGGGTGGCGGCGTCGATCTGCAGGGCGCGGGCGAGGGTGCGCTCACTGGAGCGGGCCACCTCGACGACATAGCCGAGGCCGACGCTGGCCACCCACACCAGCACCACGTTGTGGATGGTGTCGCGGGCCAGCTCCTGGCGCTCGACGAGATTGGCCACCGCCACGATGGTGGAGGCCACCGCGGCCCAGCGCCAGCCGCCCTTGATCGCGAAGCCCAGGACCGCGCCCGCCGTCCAGATCGACGGCAGCGTCGGCCCGCCGCCCATGATGCGGGCGTGGGTGTCGACCACCAGCGTGAGCAGGATGCCGCCGATCGCGAAGCCGAGGTCGGCGACGAGGAAGTGCCGGGTGCAGCGCTCCGCCGAGGTGGTGCGCTGCCAGGTCAGCACCGTCCAGACGGTCAGCGCGCCCATGTAGGCGGCGGCGCCCAGCGGATGGGCGTACTGCCGGTAGGAGAGCGCGACCAGGCACAGGGTGTAGACGAGGGTGAGGATCCGGTAGCCGGTGAGCGCGCGCCACAGCGGGAGCTCGACGGACATCCGCAGCACCTTGGGAGGGCGTTTGCCGTGGCGCCTGGCGGCCATGGCGGCGGCGCCCGCCGTGCCGGTGCCCGTCTCCGTGCCCGTCTCCGTGCCCGTATCCGTCATTGCCGTCCCCCTCGCCGGGCGTGCTCACGCCCGGTCTCGGCCCTGCCCGTCTATTCGGCGGCCGCCTTCTTGGCCCGCTCCGCCTCGGCCTTCTTCTGCGCCTCGGCCTGTGCCGCCTCGGCCTTCGCCGCGTCGGCGATCTGCCGCTTGGCCGCCGTCGCGTAGATGTCGACGTACTCCTGGCCGGAGAGCTTCATGATCTCGTACATGACCTCGTCGGTGACCGACCGCAGGATGAAGCGGTCGCCCTCCATGCCCTGGTAGCGGGTGAAGTCCAGCGGCTTGCCGATGCGGATGCCCGGCCGGATCATCTTCGGCACGATCTTGCCGGGTGGCTGCACCTTCTCGGTGTCGATCATCGCCACGGGGATGACCGGCGCCCCGGTGGCCAGCGCCACCCGCGCCAGACCGCCCGGCTTGCCGCGGTAGAGCCGGCCGTCCGGGGAGCGGGTGCCCTCCGGGTAGATGCCGAACAGCTCACCGCGCTCCAGCACCTCGATACCGCTCTTGATCGCCGCCTCGCCCGCGCCCCGGCCGCCCGAGCGGTCCACCGGCAGCTGGCCCACGCCCTTGAAGAACGCGGCGGTCAGCTTGCCCTTGACCCCCGGGGAGGTGAAGTACTCGGACTTCGCGATGAAGGTGACCTTGCGGTCGAGCACCGCGGGCAGGAAGAACGAGTCCGAGAAGGACAAGTGGTTGCTCGCGAGGATCGCCGGGCCCTCGGCGGGGATGTTCTCGATGCCTTCCACCCAGGGCCTGAAGGCAAGCTTCAGCGACCCGCCGATGGAAAACTTCATTGCGCCGTAGATCAACCGACTGCCTCCTGTGTGTGACGCAAAGACCTTAACCTGCCACGGTGGCCCCCTCGCGCCGCGGCCGCCGCCGGACCTATCCGCCCGCCGTCACTTTGCGTACCCTGAGGTAACTCGCCAGCCCCCCTCATCGATCGGAGTCCCCCGGTGCCGCTCCTTCCCGGAGCCGAGCCGTTCCGCCGTGACGGCGGAGAGGTCGGCGTCCTTGTGTGCCACGGCTTCACCGGCTCCCCCCAGTCCGTACGCCCCTGGGCCGAGTACCTGGCCGGCCAGGGGCTCACGGTCAGTCTGCCGCTGCTGCCCGGTCACGGCACCCGCTGGCAGGATCTGCAGATCACGACCTGGCAGGACTGGTACGCCGAGGTCGACCGCGAGCTGCGGGCGCTGACCGAGCGCTGCACCTCGGTCTTCGTCTGCGGCCTGTCGATGGGCGGCGCGCTGGCGCTGCGACTGGCCGCCAAGCACGGCGACGCCATCAGCGGGGTGGCCGTGGTCAACCCCGCCAACAAGGTCCATGACGCGGCCGGGCCACTGCTGCCGGTGCTGCGCCATCTCGTACGGACGACCAAGGGGCTGACGAACGACATCGCCAAGCCCGGTGCCGAGGAGGTCGGCTACGAGCGGGTGCCGCTGCACGCCGCGTATTCGGTGCGCCGCTTCTTCCAGCAGGTCGACTCCGAACTCCCCGGTGTCACCCAGCCGTTGCTGGTGATGACCAGCCCGCAGGACCATGTCGTCCCGCCGGCGGACTCCGAGCGCATCCTCAGCCGGGTGTCCTCGACGGACGTCCGCCAGACGCTCCTGGAGCGCAGCTTCCACGTCGCCACCCTCGACCACGACGCGGAGCAGATCTTCCGGGAGACGGCCGCCTTCATCACCCGCCTCGCACCCGCACGGCGGGCGGACGCGGCTTCGGAGGGGACGGCGGCCAGTGGCGGAGCGTAGCCCCCGCGACCCCCGGGACCCGCTGGACGAAGAGGCCGCCTGGGCCCAGATCGTGGCGGGCTACGGCGACCAGCCGTCGTTCCCCCCGGAAGACGGCGACGACGGCACGGACGAACCGGCCGGGCACGGCGGCACGAAGAGGATTGCGGCGAACCCCGCGGAAGACGCCGGGGAGAGCGCCGCGGCGGACACCGGGAAGGACTCCACGGCGGGCTCGGCCGACTCGGCAGGCCCGGCTGACCCGGCGGGCTCGGCTGCCCCGGCTGGCTCGGCTGCCCCGGCTGGCTCGGCTGGCTCGACGGACCCGGCTGGCTCGACGGGCTCTGCGGGCTCCGGGAAGGTCTCCCCGGCGGACGCCCCGGACGACTCCGGGAAGGACGGGCCCGGGGACGGCAGGGACGACGCCCCCCGTCCGGGCAGCTTCGTCGTCTTCGCGCCGGGCGTCGGCCCCCGCAACTGGTCCCCCGCCGAGCCGTCCGACGACGATTTCGACGAGACCGACGAGGGCCACTTCACCCCGCCCGAGCCGCCCCCGCTGCCGCAGGCCGATGTCACCGCCAAGTTCGCCTGGATCGCGGTGATCGGCGGTCCGCTGCTGCTGGTGGCCATGGTGCTGCTGCAGCAGCCGGTGACCTGGTGGATCACGGTCCTGGGCATCGGCGGCTTCCTCGGCGGGTTCGCCACCCTGGTGGCCCGGATGAAGAACGACGACGAGGACGACAACGATCTGCCGGGCAGCGGCGCGGTGGTGTGAGTCGGCGGTGGAGTGCGTCAGCTCCCGGCCGGCACCCGCAGCGCGGCCAGCACCGGCAGATGGTCCGTCGCGGCGGTGAGGTCGCTCTCCCGTACCCCCGGCAGGCCGTGCGGCACACCGCAGCCGAGGACTTCCACGCCCGGCGTGGTGAAGATCGCGTCGATCCGCTGATGCGGGTCACGGGGCGTGGAGGTGAGCTCCCCGCCCCACGGCCGGGCCGCCCAGGCATCGGTGAGCGCCCCCGCCAGCCGCCGGAAGCTGACGCCGTCCGGCCGCTCGTTGAGGTCGCCGCCGGCCACGGCGTGCGGCACGCCGAGGGCCGCCAGCCGCTCCAGCAGCAGCCCGGCCTGCGCGTCACGCTCCCGGGCGGCGAGGCTGAGATGGCAGCTGAGCACGCCGAGCCGGGCACCGCCGATCCGCACCACGGCGGTGGCGAAACCGCGCTGGTGCAGGCCGGGGGTGCGGGGCAGCAGGACGTCCTCCGTGCGCTCCACCTGGGCGCGCAGGGTGGACAGGATCATCGGTCCGGCGGCGGTGGCGCCGCCGGTGACGTACACCAGACCGGCCGCGCGGGCCAGCTTCTCGGCGGCCTTGCGCCAGCGGAAGAACCGCGGCGCCTCCTGGATCAGCACGAGATCGGGAGCGCAGGCCCGGATGACCCTGGCCAGCGCCGCCCGGTCGTCGCGCATCGAGCGGATGTTGTAGCTGAGCACCCGGATCACGGCCGTACCGTCCGGCTCGGTACGGGAGTCGGGAAGCCGGAGCACGGCGGCGGGTCCTCTCACCGGGATCGTCACGCGGGCCAACATAGAGCACCGCCCGCCGCACCCCTGGGGGACGCGACGGGCGGTGCCGTACGGATGAGCAGGCGTGCCGGCCCGCGGGGGCTCAGCCCTGGCGCGCCAGGTCGGCCGCGCCGACCAGACCGGCCTTCCCACCGAGCTGGGCGGCGAGCACCTGGGCGTGCGGCCGCCACTGGTTGCCGACCAGCCAGCGTCGGAAGGACTTGCGGATCGGCCCCAGGACCAGCTCGCCCTCGTCCGAGACGCCGCCGCCGACGATGAAGGCGGACGGGTCGAAGAGCGAGGCGAGGTCGGCGAGGCCGGCGCCGGCCCAGCGGGCCAGCTCACGGAACGAGTCGATGGCGACCGGGTCGCCCTGGCGGGCGGCCTCGCTGACGTGCCGCCCCTGGATGCCCTCGGAGGTGCCGTCACCCAGCGACAGCAGGATCTGGGCGTTCTCGGGGGTGGCGAACGCGCGCTGGCGGGCGTAGCGCAGCAGGGCGCGGCCGGAGGCGTACTGCTCCCAGCAGCCCTGGTTGCCGCAGCCGCAGAGCAGACCGTCGGGCACCACCCGGATGTGCCCGAATTCCGCGGCGACGCCGAAGCGGCCGCGGCGCAGCTTGTTGCCGATGATGATGCCGCCGCCCAGGCCGGTGCCGAGGGTGATGCAGATGACGTCGCTGTGGCCCTGGCCGGCGCCGAACTTGTACTCGCCCCAGGCCGCGGCGTTGGCGTCGTTCTCGACGACCACGGGGAGGCCGACGCGCTGTTCGACCTTGTCCTTGAGCGGTTCGTGGCGCCAGTCGATGTTCGGTGCGAACAGGACCGTGGCGCGCTTCTCGTCGACATAGCCGGCGGCGCCGATGCCGACGGCCTCGACACGGTGGCCGGCCCCGACGGTCCGCACGGCGTCCGCGATGGCCTCGGTCAGCGCTTCGGTGGCATGCGGAGTCGGAACCTTGCACGTCTCAAGGATCGAGCCCTCTTCGTCGACCACGCCGGCCGCGATCTTCGTGCCGCCGATGTCGACGCCGATGGTGAGTCCCATGTGTCCCTCAGTTTTTCGCTCGAACCCCGCCAGGACCCACCGTACCGGAGGCGGGGGCGCCGGCCGTGCCCGTCGAGCGGCGGGCCGGGCGGCCGCCCCGTGGTGCGAGGCCGCGGGGACTCAGTCGAGGTCGATCCGCTCGGTGCCGGTGGGGCCGTCGTCGTCGCGGGGGTCGTCGCCGCGGCGGGCGGCGGGGCCGTCGCCGAGGTCGTCGCGAGTCCAGCGGCGTTCGCTGCTCTCAACGGCGGAGCGGTAGGCGGCGAGGAGTTCGGAGCCGGCCGCGGCGAGGTGGTCGAAGAGGTCGGGGTTGCGCTCGATGACCGGCTCGACGGCCGCCTTGGCCTGCTTGAACAGCTGGCTGACGGCGCCCTGCGCGGCGATGCCGCCGAGCGCGCCGGGCAGCTGGATGCCGGAGAGCTTGTCGGTCACCGCGTCGGCGAGCTTGCGCAGCTCCTCCGCCGCGCTGCCCGGCTGCGGGCCGTGGGCGGCGCGGTGCCGGGCCTTCTCCGCCGCAAGGTCCTCGGCGCAGGCCGTCTCCCAGGCGTCGGCATCGGGCTCGGCCCTGCGGTCGGCGGGGCGCTCGGTGGCATCACTCATGAGGAACTCCGTGACTCCTGCGGCGAGGCGGTACGGCGAAGGGGTGCAAGGCACCCCGGGTGGGGCCCACCCTCGACGGTACCCGAACGGTGGTAGCGCGTTCAGTCGCTCTTGGGCCACAGGTCCGGATCGGGGGTGAAGCGGATCTCCAGGGAGCCGTCGCGCAGTCCGGCGCCGGAGACCGTGCAGCGGCGCAGCGCGGAGGGCAGCGTACGGATCCGCCGGAAGCGGCCGACGCTGACCACGACCTCGTCGCCGCGGCGCACCAGGCCGAGGCCCTTGCGTTCGGCGCCGGGCAGCGGCACCCGCCAGACGAGGATGCCGTCGGTGGCCAGCCGGTCCTCGACGGTCCAGGGGTCGGGGCGGGGCCCGTCGTCGGGTCCCCCGGCGCCGATCCGGGCGGCCGGCCCGTCGATCAGCCCGTCCAGCTCGTCGACGCCCTGCGGGTCGCGGCCCAGGTGCGCCACCTCGTGGACCGGGAGGTCGGGGAACTCCTCGCGCAGCGCCTTGAGGGCGGTCTGCTGGCTGCCGGAGAGCGCGGCGAGGAACGGGTCGGCCGAGCCGGTGGGCAGCAGCCGGTTGACGACCACACCGTCGGTGCGCCGGCCGTGCAGTGCCAGGCCGGCGCGGATGGTGCGCAGGTTGGCGGCGGCGACCGGTCCGGCGTCGGTGACCAGGCGTACGGACGTGCCGGGGTCGTCGATCGCCCGCTGGACGGCGGCGAGTTCGCTCTCCCAGCGCTCGGCGGCGTCGTAGAGCTTCTGGGCCGGCATCGGGACACCGGCGAGCTGGGCGAGCACCGGACGCAGGGCACGGGCCGCCTGGCGTTCGGGCGGCAGCAGGCGGCGCAGATAGCGGCGCACCTGGGCCGGCAGGGCGAGCAGCCGGATCGTTTCGGCGGCCGAGGGCATGTCGACGACGACCAGGTCCCAGTCGCCCGAGGCGTGTTCGGCGCGCAGCGCGTGCAGCAGCGCGAAGTCCTCGGAGCCGGGGAGTTCGGTGAGTTCGTCCTCGTCGAGGGGGCTGGCGCCGAGCAGGTCGAGGGCCGCGCCCGCCCGCTCCTGGAAGGCGAGGAATTCCTGGCGGAAGCGGTCGCCGGGGTCGATCCGCAGGGCGTGCAGGCCCGGCGCTATCGGGGTGGGGGTGTCGGCGCCGAGGGGGGTGCCGAGCACCGCCTCCGGGGCGCTGCTCTCGGTGGTGAGCAGGAGTGCCCGCGCGCCCCGGCGGGCGCCGGCCAGGGCGGTCGCGGCGGCGAGCGTGGTGCGGCCCGCGCCGCCGGGGCCCGTGACGAGGACGGTGCGCACGCTCAGAGCTTCTTGGCCTCGTCGGCGGACCCGGCGGCGTGGTCGGACCCTGCGGCGTGCTCGGCGGGACCGCTCTCGACGCGCTTCTTCAGCCCGGCCAGCGCGCGGTCGATGATGACCTTCTCCGCCTTGCGCTTGATCATCCCGAGCATGGGGATCTTGACGTCGACGGTGAGCTGGTAGGTCACCTCGGTGCGCGCGCCGTTGCCCAGTGCGGCAAGGCGGTAGGAGCCGTCGAGGGCGCGCAGCATCTGCGACTTGACCAGGGACCAGCTGACCTCCATCTCGCCGGTCCAGGTGTAGGCGAGGGTGTGGTCGTCCTTGATCGCTCCGGCGTCCAGCAGCAGGCGCACCTGCGCGGCGCGGCCGTGGTCGTCCTTCTCCAGGACCTCCGCCTCCTTGACCTCGCCGGTCCATTCCGGATAGCGGTCAAAGTCGGCGATCACTCCCATCACTTCGGCGGGTGCCGCCTCGATCGTGATGCTCGAGCTGGTGTGTTCGGCCATCGCCGTGACTCCTCCATCATGCCGATTCATGCCGGTCCGCCGACCTTCCCCGAGCTCTCGGCTCCTCCCCCGCTCCCGGCTTCGCCTGAGCGGTGGCGCCCCCATGAGCCGGGGAGACCCCATTGCGCGGTGTCTGTGCTGCTACCGGCTCTGAGGCTACCGCGCGGGAACCCGCGGGCGGACACCAGCAGGCCCGGCACGACGGGGCGGGGCGCCGCCCGGCCGCCCGCCACCGGGTTCCCGGCCGGGGGCCGCCGGCTCCGCGACCCGGGGCGGCCCGGGTTCACGCCCCGGGACGGCCGGCCTCACCACTCCATGACATAGGGCGTCCCGGTCGCATTGAAATGGCCGACATTGATGCATTCCGTGGCCCCGACCCGGACCCGGTGGGCCAGCGGCTGGTGGACATGCCCGAAGAGGGCGTAGCGCGGCCGGGTGGTGCGGATGGCGTGCAGCAGGGCGGTGCTGCCGCGCTCGAAGCGGCGGGCGACGGTGTCGTAGCAGAGCTCGGGGACCTCGGGCGGGATGTGGCTGCACAGCACGTCCACCTCGCCGACCGCCTCGACCTTCGCGGCGAACTCCTCGTCGCTGATCTCGTAGGGGGTCCGCATCGGCGTGCTCAAGCCGCCGCCGACGAAGCCGAAGACCCGGCCGCCGATCTCCACCCGCTGGCCGTCCAGGACGGTGACGCCGTCTCCCGCGTACTCGGGCCACAGGCGCGGGATGTCGACGTTGCCGTAGGTGGCGTACGTGGGGCTGGGGAAGGCCGCGAAGAGTTCGGCGTACTGCTTGCGGACCGCGCCCTCGATGACGGACTCCCGGCTCGCGCCCGTGGCGTCGAGCTCGCCCCACAGCCGGCGGCCCAGTGCGCGGGCCTCCTCGAAGCGGCGGGCGGTGCGCAGTTCGACCATCGCGCCGGCGTTCTCGGCGCCGAAGAGGTCGGGGAAGATGCCGCGCGAATGGTCGGCGTAGTCGAGGAAGAGAACCAGGTCACCGAGGCAGAGCAGGGCATCGGCACCGGTTCCGGCCGCCGCGAGGTCCCGGCTGTTGCCGTGTACGTCACTGACCACATGCACACGCATGGCGTCACCCTAGATCGCGCGGGCGGGCACGGGGAGGGGGCCGGTACCCCGGGTTACTTTCGGGTCACCGACCCGCTGGTCTAGTCTGCGCGGGAAAAGTACCCCATGGCGTGCCCCACGGCGTGTGACGCATCGAACATCTGGCCATCCCCTCTATCCCGAACGCAATACCCATGGGTAACGTCCGGGCAGTCCAATCCCCCTTGCATCACCATGGACCGCCGTCGGTGTGCACACAGCGTCGTGGCGCCGGCGCTTTTGAGGAGCAGCAGTCTTGCGCGAGTTCAGCCTTCCGGCCCTGTACGAGGTCCCCGCGGACGGCAACCTGACGGATCTCATCCGCCGAAATGCCGCGCAGCACCCGGATGTTGCCGTCATGGGACGCAAGGTGAACGGCGGGTGGCAGGACGTCACCGCCGCCACCTTCCTCGCCGAGGTCCGCGCCGCCGCCAAAGGTCTGATCGCTTCGGGCGTGCGGCCCGGCGACCGGGTCGGCCTGATGTCGCGCACCCGCTACGAGTGGACGCTGCTGGACTTCGCCATCTGGAGCGCGGGAGCCGTCACCGTCCCCGTGTACGAGACCAGTTCGGCCGAACAGATCCAGTGGATCCTCGGCGACTCCGGCGCGGTGGCCTGCCTGGTGGAGTCCCCCACCCACGAGGCGACCGTCGAATCGGTCCGCGACCGGCTGCCGGAGCTGGAGAACATCTGGCAGATCGAGCGGGACGCCATCCCGCGGCTGCGGGCCGCGGGCGCCGGCGTCACGGACGAGGAGGTGGACGCGCGCAGCGCGCTCGCCGACGCGGACTCCCCGGCCACCATCGTCTACACCTCCGGCACCACCGGCCGCCCCAAGGGCTGTGTGCTCAGCCACCGCAGCTTCTTCGCCGAGTGCGGCAACATCGTCGAGCGGCTGCGGCCGCTGTTCCGCACCGGCGAATCCTCGGTGCTGCTCTTCCTCCCCATCGCGCACGTCTTCGGCCGGCTGGTGCAGGTCGCCGCGGTGATGGCGCCCATCAAGCTGGGCCACGCCCCCGACATCAAGAACCTCACCGACGACCTCGCCTCGTTCCGGCCGAAGCTGGTCCTGGGCGTGCCCCGGGTCTTCGAGAAGGTCTACAACTCGGCGCGGGCCAAGGCGCAGGCCGACGGCAAGGGCAAGATCTTCGACAAGGCGGCGGACGTCGCCATCGCCTACAGCCGCGCGCTGGACACCCCCCAGGGCCCGGCGCTCGGACTGAAGCTGAAGTACAAGGCCTTCGACCGGCTCGTCTACGGCAAGCTGCGCGCCGTCCTCGGCGGCCGCGCCACCCACGCCATCTCCGGCGGCGCCCCGCTCGGCGAGCGCCTGGGCCACTTCTACCGCGGCATCGGCTTCACCGTCCTGGAGGGCTACGGCCTGACGGAGTCCTGTGCGGCGACCGCCTTCAACCCCTGGGACCGGCAGAAGATCGGCAGCGTCGGCCAGCCGCTGCCCGGTTCGGTCGTGCGGATCGCCGACGACGGCGAGGTGCTGCTGCACGGCGAGCACCTGTTCACCGAGTACTGGAACAACCCGTCGGCCACCAAGGAGGCGCTGTCCGACGGCTGGTTCCACACCGGCGACCTCGGCACCCTCGACGAGGACGGCTACCTCGCCATCACCGGCCGCAAGAAGGAAATCCTGGTCACCGCGGGCGGCAAGAACGTCGCCCCCGCCGTGATCGAGGACCGTATCCGGGCGCACGCCCTGATCGCCGAGTGCATGGTCGTCGGCGACGGCCGGCCGTTCATCGGCGCACTGGTCACCCTCGACGAGGAGTTCCTGCCCCGCTGGGCCGAGGAGCACGGCCACCCCGCCGATGTGACACCAACTCAGATCTCCGGGGACCCGGAGCTGCTGGCCGCCGTCCAGCGCGCCGTCGACGACGGCAACGCGGCCGTCTCCAAGGCCGAGTCGGTGCGCAAGTTCCGCATCCTGCCGACCCAGTTCACCGAGGAGTCGGGCCATGTCACGCCGTCGCTGAAGCTCAAGCGGAACGTGGTGGCCAAGGACTTCGCGGAGGACATCGAGGCGCTTTACCGCGCGTAGGGCCAGGCCGCGGCCGGTCCGCTGCCGTTGTGATCCGCCGTCGTGGCCGTGCGCCACGACGGCGGATTTTCGTTGCCCGGGACGCCGTATGCCCGCTCCGTACGGAGCGGGCAGCCTGGGCGGGTGCGTGGGGGCGGTGCCCTAGAGCAGTTCCTTCAGCCGTTCCGCCAGCAGGTCCCAGCGCCACTTCTCCTCCACCCAGGCGCGGCCGCGTGCGCCCATGGTGCGGCGCAGGTCCGGGTCCTGGAGCAGGGTGACGAGGCGGTCCGCGGTGGGGGCCGGGGAGCCGCCGGGGACGACCCAGCCCGTCTCGCCGTCCAGGACCGCGTCGGGGGCGCCGCCCGAGTCGCCCGCCACCACGGGGAGTCCGGTGGCGGAGGCCTCCAGGTAGACGATGCCCAGGCCCTCGACGTCCAGCCCGCCGCGGCGGGTGCGGCAGGGCATCGCGAAGACGTCGCCGGCGCCGAAGTGGGCCGGCAGCTCCTCCCAGGGGACCGCGCCGGTGAAGCGCACCGCGTCCGCGACGCCCTTCTCCCGGGCCAGCGCGTGCAGTTCCTTCTCGTACGGGCCGCCGCCGACGATCAGCAGGACGGCATCGGGCACCGCGGCCAGGACGGCCGGCATCGCCTCGATCAGGGTGTCCTGGCCCTTGCGCGGGACGAGCCGCGAGACGCAGACCACCACCGGCCGGCCGGTGAGCCCGAGCGCGGCCCGTACGGCGTCGCCCCCCGAGCCGGGGTGGAAGGTCTTCTCGTCCACGCCGGGCGGGAGTTGGACCATCCGCCGCGCGGCCTGCGGGGTGAGCGCACCGGCGATCCGCGAGCGGGTGTACTCGCCGAGGTAGGTGAGTGTGTCGGTGCCCTCGCCGATCCGGCGCAGCAGCTGCCGGGCGGCCGGCAGCTGCGCCCAGCCCGCCTCGTGGCCGTGCGTGGTGGCCACGATGCGGCGGGCACCGGCCGAGCGGAGCGCCGGCGCCATCAGCCCGAGCGGCGCCGCCGCGCCGAACCACACCGAGGAGCAGCCGTGTTCGCGCAGCAGCCCGGTGGCCCGGCGGGTCACCCGCGGGGTGGGCAGCAGCATCGTCGTACGGTCGCGCACCACCGGGAACGGCTGCTCGGCGTCGAAGGCGGCGGTGGCCGCAAGACCCTCGGCGCCGCGCTTCCAGGTCGAGGCGTAGACGACGACCTGGGAGGGATCCAGACGCAGCGCCATGCTGTGCAGGAAGGCCTGGATGCCGCCGGGCCGGGGCGGGAAGTCGTTCGTGACGATCAAGGTCTTGTGCACGATGGTCTCTCGGCGGTGGTCTCGGCTGTCGGTCGCGGCGGTTTCGGCCCGACAGTACCGGTCGGCGCCCGGCCGGGGGCGGCCCGCCCCGCCACGCCCCTTCTCGTCTACGGTCGTGACCGGCCACTACCGGCATCATGCAGAGGCCACGAGCGGTCCGCGGTGCACCGGGCACCGGGTCCGCGGGGCAGCGGGCGGCGCCGGCGGGCCACGGCCGAGGAGCGATGAGGTGACGATGAGCAGCATCAGCAGAGCGCGCGGGGTGTGGCTCCCGGTCGCGGCCTGGGCCGTGACCCGGGCCGTGATCCTGCTCTGCGTCCTGAGGGTGCTGGTGCTGCCGGGGCCGGATGTCACCACCGATGTCTCGGTGATCTATCAGAACTGGTCCGAGGTCCTGAAGACCGGCACCTTCCCGCTGGCCGATGTGACCTGGCAGTACCCGCCGGCCGCGGCGCTGGCGGTCCTCTCCCCCGGACTGCTGCCGTTCCTGGAGTACGCCCCCGCGTTCTACACCCTGATCCTGCTCACGGACGCGGCGGCGCTGGCGCTCTTCCTGCGGGCCGGCCGGCGCCCCGGCCACCGCCCGGCGGGGGCCTGGGTGTGGATCGCGGGCGTGGCGCTGCTGGGCCCGACCGCCTACGCCCGCTACGACCTGATGGTCACCGCCGTCGCCGTCGCCGCGCTGTTCGCGGCCGCCCGCCGGCCACGGGTGGCGGGCGCCCTGGTCGCCTTCGGTGCGCTGCTGAAGGTCTGGCCGGTGCTGCTGCTGACGGGGGCGGCGGTGCGCGGGCGCCGGGCCCGCGCCCTGTGGTGGAGCGCGGCCGGCACCGCGGCCGGACTGACCCTGTGCTTCGTGGCCGCCGCACCGGGCGCGCTGGTCTTCCTCACCTTCCAGCGCGACCGCGGGACGGAGGTCGAATCGCTCGGCGCGCTGGTCTTCCACATCGCCCGGCAGTACGGGTGGGACGGGCAGGTGCTGCTGCATTACGGCTCACTGGAATTCCTCGGTCCGGGCGTCCCGCTCGTCAGCACCGTGGCGCTCACCCTGAGCCTCGCCGCCGTGGGCTGGCTGTTCCTGTGGCGGCTGCGCGCCGGGGAGCCGGGCCCCACGACGCTGTGCGAGGCCGCCTTCACCGCCACCCTGCTGTTCACGACCACCAGCCGCGTGATCAGCCCGCAGTACATGCTGTGGCTGGTGGGGCTCGCCGCGGTGTGCGTGACGGTCCGGGCGGGCCGGCAGACGCTGCCGGCCGTGCTGGTCCTGCTGGCCACCGGGCTCACCCAGCTGGAGTTCCCCGTCTGGTTCGCGCACATCGTGGCGAGCGATCTGCCGGCCGTGGTGCTGCTGGCCGTGCGCAACGGTCTGCTGGTCGCCGCGTCGCTGCTCGCCTGCCGCCGGCTGTGGGTCGCGACGCGAAACGGCGGGGCCGGGCGTACGGCGCCGCCGGACGTCGTGCGCGCACGCCGGCCGGCCGGCGAGACCGCCGCCGCTCCCCCACGGCTCACGGGCTCCGCGCAGCGGACGCAGACCCCGGCGGACGGGTCGCCGGCACCGGGGCGCTGAGCCCGGCGGGCACCCTCACCGCCGCAACTGTGCCGTCACATAGGCCCGCCACAGCCGGGTGAACTCCGCGATACCGATGCCCAGTTGGGAGCGCAGGGCGCGGTCCGTCCGGTCGGCGCGGGCCGGCGGCCGGTGTCCGGTCCCGGCGGCCCGTGCGGCCGTGGCGGAGCCCGCGGCGGCCGCCGTGGCCGCCGTGGCCGCCTCCATCGGCGCTTCCGCGCGCCCCGACGAGACACCGAGCGCGCTTTGGCCCGCCGCCCGGTAGAAGGCGATCAGTCTGTCCTCGCCCCACTTGCCGGCGATCATCCGGCAGGCCAGCCAGCTGCCCTCGTAGGCCTTGGCCAGCCGGTCGGCACCGGCCTTGAAGCCGAAGTCCGCGTCGGCCGGCAGGCGGGCGGGGACCGTGCCCCGGGCGACGGCACGGGTCAGTTCGGGGGCGGTGGCGGCGGGCTTGCGGTGGCTGTCCCGGTAGGCGACCCAGTCGGCGAAGCCCTCCGAGAGCCACAGCGGGGTCGCCGTGGTGGTGGCCGTGCGGGTGGCGACATGGGTGGTCTCGTGCGTGAGGACCACCGTGCGGCCCAGGTCGTTGAGTTCTTCGTAGGCTTCGGGGTTGACGATCACGCGGTCCGCGGGCGCGGGGGTGGAGACCCCCGCCTCCCCCGTGGTGACCGCCGCGATCCCCGCATAGCCGGACGCGTCGTCGCTGCCCATCAGCTGCGCCATCCGCTCGACCGAATCCGGCGCCTCCACCACGACCTTCCGCGACCACTTTCCCTTCCAGGCGGCCGACACCTTGGGCACCGCCCGGTCCACCCGGTGCGCCAGGTCCTTCAGCCGCGCCAGGTGCGCGGCGTCGCCCAGCACCAGGCTGTACCGGCCGCGGACCAGCCGCACCGGGCCCTGGTCCCACAGCTGGCGGGTGCCGCTCTTGCCCGCCGCCGTGCCGTCGGTGTCGGAGGAGATCAGCCAGCGCCCGTCCCGCCGGGTCAGGGTGAGGTACTGGACGGCGTGCACCGGCGAGGTGTCGTAGCCCCGGAAGCGGTAGCGCAGCTGCACCTTCGCGGCCAGGCGCGCGTCGGTCTCGCCGGCCGCGAGCGGGAAGGCGCCGGTCGCGTCGAGCTCGTAGTGCCACTCGGCCAGCGGCACGCCTGCCAGGTGGGCGAACATCGTGCGCTGGCGCTCCCGGTAGCCGGTGGCCCGCGGGTCGACGGTGGCCAGGAAGCCCGCCGCGTCCCGGCGCTGGACGGCCCGCGCACGGGCGTCGAGCATCCGCTGGACGTCCGGGTAACGGGCCGGGGTGGAGTTCGTGGGCGCACAGCCGGTCAGCGGGACGAACAGCGCGAGGAGCAGGGCGGCACAGCCCGCCGCCCCGGCCCGCGGCAGCCGTCGCCTTGCCCACTGGTGTGACATGCGGACGATCGTAGATCCGGCCCGGCCGGGGCAAAAACGCTGCGCTCCGCCTCAGGGCCTGGTGACGGCGGAGATCGGCATCATCCCGACGGGGTCGTAGCGGACCCGTGCGCCGGGATAGGGCGCGTGGACCACGTGGCCGTTGCCGACGTACATCCCGACATGGCTGCCGTCCGAACGGTAGATGACCAGGTCACCGGGCTGCGCCTGGCTCAGGGGCACCTGCCGGCCGGCGCCGCGCTGCGCCTGCGAGGTACGCGGGAGGGAGACGCCGGCCCGCCCGTAGGCCCATTGGGTGAGTCCGGAGCAGTCGAAGGCCGAGGGGCCGTTGCCGCCCCAGGCGTAGGGCCGGCCGACCGCGGCGCGCACCGCGGCGACGGCCGCCGCGGCCCGCCCCGAGGCCGGTACGGCCCCCCGCAGGTCCGGGGCCGCCTCATGGCGCCCGTCGCTCCGCGAAGCCCGTGCGTAGGCCGCCCTGGCGTCCTTGGGCAGGGCGTTCAGCAGCCGCCGCGCGGTGGCCAGCTTGTGCTGGACGTCCTTCTTGTGGCGCGCGACCTCCTTGCGTCCGGCCTCCAGCTGCGCCAGCTTGCGCACGGTCTCCCTGCGCTGCTGCTCCAGGGAGCGCTGTGCGGCCCGCAGCCCGCGCAGCTCGCGGGCCTGGCCCGCGCCCAGCCGGTCGAGGGCGGAGGCCTTCTCCAGGTAGGTGTCGGGGCGTTCGGAGAGCATCAGCCGGATGGTGGGGTCCAGCCCGCCGGCCCGGTACTGGGCGGCCGCGAGCGCGCCCAGCCTGCCGCGCAGCCGGTTGGCCCGCTCCTGAGCGCGGGCGGTGCGGTCCTGGAGGGCCGCCACCTGGCCGCGCAGCTTCTTGGTCCGGGCGTCCGCGCCATTGAACTTCTCGGTGGCCCGCTCCGCCTCTTCGTAGAGACGGTCGACCCGCGAGGCCGCCGCGTCGCGGGCGGCGGTGCGGCCGGCGGGGTCGGCAACGGCCTGCGGTGCCGACAGCCCGGCGGCCGCGGCCGTCAGGGCGGCCGACACCACGGTGACCGAGGCGAGGGTGGTCCGGCCTTGCTGCGAGGTACGGCGGTGGGACGCCACGAGAGCCGAACTCCTTCCGACGGGGGTACCCCCTGCTTGAGCGCAGCCGAGAGCCCGGGGGAAGCCCCTGCCGCCGAAGGAGGGCGGTCGGTGAACCGGAAGCTGCGAGGGCAGACAGTACGGCGCCGGTGCGATCCGGCCAAAGCCGCCGTTTCGCCCGCAAAAAGCCGCCCCGCCGGTGACTGTGCAGGTCACCGGCGGGGCGGTAAGTCAGTGGCCGAAGCCGCAATTCGCCCGTTCGGGCGGCAGGTTGAGCGGTTTGTGAGGCTTTTCAGACCCGGCGTTTCAGGCCCGGACGTGTCAGACCCGGACGCCGAACGCGAACTCCATGTTGCTCATGGGCTCGTAGCGCACGGAGGCGCCGGGCTTGGGGGCGTGCAGCACCTGGCCGTTGCCCGCGTAGAGACCGATGTGGTGCAGGTCGCTGTAGAAGAGCACCAGGTCGCCGGGCTTGAGGTCGCTCTGCGAGGCGATCCGGGTACCGGCGTTGGCCTGGGCCTGCGAGGTACGCGGCAGCGACTGGCCGGCCTGCTGGTACGCCCAGGAGGTCAGACCCGAGCAGTCGAAGGACGACGGGCCGGTGGCGCCCCAGACGTACGGCGAACCTATCTTGGACTGGGCGGCGGCGAGGGCGGCCGCACCGCGCTGCGAGGCCGGCACGTCATCGCCGAGGTTGACCCGCGAGTTGCTGCGGTTGGCGCGGTTCTCCTCGGCCTGCATGGCCGCCCGCTCCTTGGCCGTCATCTTGTTGAGCAGCTGCTGCGCCTCGGCCAGCTTGCCCTTGATCTCGTCCTTCTTGTCACCGAGCGCCTTACGGGTCTCGGAGAGGTCCTTGATCTTGGCCGAGGCCTCCGCGCGCTCCTGGGCGAGCCGGCGCTGCTTGTCCGCGACGGTCTTGAGCTGGTCGGCCTGCTTGCCGCTCAACTGGTCGAGCGTGGCGGCCTTTTCGAGGTAGGTGTCCGGGTCGCCGGAGAGGAACAGCTGGACCGAGGGGTCGATGCTGCCGCTGCGGTACTGGCCGGAGGCAAGGGCACCGAGGCCCTTGCGCATCTGGTTCAGCTCACCCTGGCCGCGGGCGACCTTGTCCTGGAGGTCGTCGACCTCTTTCTGGAGCTTGTCCTGCTGCTCCTTGACCCCGTCGTACTTCTCGGTGGCCTGCTCGGCCTCGTTGTACAGCTTGTCGACCTCGGACTTGACGTCCTTCTTCGACTGGTGAGGGTCGGCCTGGGCGGCCTGGGACGAAAGGGCGACGGCCGCCGCGGCGGTGGCGGTGAGCACGGTCACGCGAGTACGGCTCGGCTGCTTGGGTCGACGGTGGGACGCCACGGGGGCGAGCTCCTTCTTCCTCCAGCCGCCTACCGGGAAGTGGGGGGGGTGAGACCCCGGCTCCGCGTGAACGCCGCGGACTCGGCGGTACCTCCACGGTTCATCCCGGTTGGATGATCGGATTCATGAAGGTTCGGGCCCTGACCTTAGTAACCGAGCTGTGATCGCTTCAAATCCTCAGGGAAAAATTCTGCGTCACCAGCCCCATCCTTTACCAACATCGCACAGGCAGTGAGCGCCAATTGACGCTCAGAGACGGATCGTCGGTGTTTTCCGGTGTTCCGGCCGCCGGAGCGGGCAGCCTGTCAGGTCCGGGCAAGTCGTTTGAGGAGCAGGGCCGATGCCACCGGCCGGGCCCCGGCCTTCGCCACCCCGTCGGCCACTTCCCGGTCCGTGGAGACCACGACGACCGGACGGCCGGGCGGTTCGGCCCGAACCAGCTGACGAATCAACTCATCGGCCGTTACGCCCGGTTTGCTGAACAGGACCCGGACTCCGCGTGGTGGCGCGAGCAGCACCGGCGCCGCGAGCTCCGCACCGTCGAAGACACAGGTCATCTCCGCGCCGGTCTGCGCCGCCAGCACCGCGAGGCCGCCCAGCAGCCGCAGCCGCTGCTTGTCGAGCGGCATGGTCGGATAGCCGGTTTTGGTGACGTTGTAGCCATCCACCACCAAATGCGCCTGCGGCAGCGCCAGAAGCTGGTCGAGCAGCGCCGGGTCCATCTCCGACAGCGCCCGCGTCGCGATGTCCTTGGGCGTCATCCGCCCCGGCGCGACCGCCTCGACGGTGTCCGCCGGATGGACGCTGGCGGGCGGCAGCGCCAGCTCGCGGCGCAGCCCCTGCGCCGCGTCCAGGACCGTGTCCAGCAGCAGCCGCAGCCGCATGTCCTCGACGCTGCGGCCCTCGCGGGCGGAGCGCCGGCTGGTCTCCAACGCCGTCTCCGCCTCGGCGATCCGGGCCTTGAGCCGACGCACCTCACTGTCCGCCGCGGTCTTCTCCGTCGCCGCCCGGTCCCGTACGTCCGTCACGGCGGCCTCGGCCTTGCGCACCGCGGCCTCACCGCGCTTGACGTCGCTCAGCGCGCTGCGCAGCTTGCGCCGCAGGGACTCGTTCTCCTTGCGGGCCGCGTCCAGGTCCACCCGGATCCGGTCGGCCTCCGTACGGGCCTCGCCGCGCGCCTGCGCCAGCTCCTCGCGCAGCCTGACCAGCTCGCGTTCGGCCTCCTCGCCGGCCCGCTCGGCGCGCGCCCGCTGCGCCTCCTCACCGGCCGCCGCGACGAGCTTGACCCAGCCCTCGGGGCGCAGCACATAAGCGGCCGCCGCCACATCGAGCGGATCCGCGGCCGCGGGCGGCGTGCCGTGCTCCAGCGCCTCGGCCAGCTCCGACTGCGCCTCGCGCAGCTTGCCGGCGATCCGCTGCCGGAAGACCGCGTCGCTCTCCAGCGCCGCGGCCATCGCATTTCCGGCGAATTTGGCCCGACGGGTCGGGGTGAAGCGGGCGTACTGCCGCAGTGGGGGCGGGAGTTCGGCGAGGGTCAGCGCGCCGAACGACTCCGCGGTGAGCGCCACGACCCGGCGCCGTACGCCCTCGGGCAGCGGACGGTCGAGCACGTCGTCCGCCGCACTCTCGGGTGCGTCGTCACGCCGGTCCTCCGGCTCCCCTTCTGGACGGTCCACCACGGCTGCATCGCTCCGATCTCAGGCGTTCGCGCCCGGACGGTCGACCAGCTCGATCTGGTCGACCGCGTTGCACCAGCGGCAGCGCACGGACTCGATGCTCTCACTGAGGACCTCGCGCTCCTCCACCGTCGGCGCCCCGGCCAGGTCCAGGTGGACGTACTCCACGACCTTGGAACGGCGCGTCACGTCGAACCGCGTGAGGTTGCCGCACAGCGTGCAGCGCCACCGGGTCCCGTCCGTCGGCAGGGGAACAGCCATCGTGTCGTCCTCTTTCGTGCTCATCGGTGTCGTGCTGCTGCGCGGTTCACGCGGTGCGCCGTCGGATCGCGGAAGTACGCAAAGTACTGCCTGTAACCCTACGGCCTGATGGGGGGCCGGCGCGGGCCCGCCCAGGTGCCGGGACGCGGCGAGGCACTCTGTCCCGATTGCCCGCATTGGGCCATGATCACCTCATGACGGCGCCGGCCCCCTCACCCCGTTCACCCCGCTCGTCCGGTCTCCTCCCCCGCCCTCCGCACCCCACCCGGTCGCTGGCCGCGGTGTTCTCGCGGATGACGAATGTGCTGATCGGCCTGTGCTGCGCGGTCTTCGTGCTCGGCCCCGCCTCCGGCCTGAACCGGATATACGGCGCCGGCGAGGCCCTGCTCAAGGCCCAGACCGCCTATTTCGAGCGGTGGGGCGTGATCCCGCTGGAGCTGTGGAGCGGTTCGCTGCGCGCGCTGGTCACCCCGCTCACCGCGTTATTCGTGCACGGCAGCTGGCTGCACCTGCTCGGCAACGTGCTGTTCCTGTACGTCTTCGGCGCCATGACCGAGGCACGTATGGGCAGGCTGCCGTTCACCGCCTTCTACCTCATCATCGGCTACCTGGCGCTGCTCGGCTACGCGGCCGCGCACGCCACCTCGGGGCAGACCCTGGTGGGCGCCTCCGGCTCGATCTCCGGCGTCCTCGGCGCCTTCCTCTTCCTGTTCCCCACGGCCCGGGTCACCAGCCTCTTCCCGTTCCTCTTCTTCCTGCCGCTGCGCTTCCCCGCCTGGATCGTGCTGCTGTTCTGGTTCTTCCTGCAGTGGCAGGCCGCACAGGACGACCCCCGCGGTCCCGGCGTCGCCTACCTCGCCCACGTCATCGGCTTCACGCTCGGCTTCCTGTACGCCTGGGCCCGCTACCGGAGGGATAGTGTGGGGGCCACCAGGGGGAATGACCGGGCGACCGAGGGAGAGAGCCAGCCGTGATCACGTCGATCGTGCTCATCAAGACCAACGTGGACCAGATCCCGGAGATCGCCGAGAAGATCGCCGCGCTGGAAGGGGTCAGCGAGGTCTACTCGGTCACCGGCGCCCACGACCTGATCGCGATGGTGCGGGTCGCCGCCCACGACGACCTCGCGGACGTCATCCCCGGCCGCATCAGCAAGGTCCCCGGCGTCGCCTCCACCGAGACGCATATTGCGTTCCGCACGTATTCGCAGCATGACCTTGAGGCTGCGTTTGCGATTGGGCTCGACGCGTAGCGAGTCTTTTTTTCCTGCGTTTTCGGCTTTCCCGTCGTGGGGGTTGCTCCTCTTTTCGCCTGGCGGCGGGCCGGTCCGCTGCGCGGGGCTGTCGGGTGCGGTGACGGGCCTCCGCGGGTGGGTGTCCGGACTGCTTCGCTTTACGTCCGGACACCCACCCGCTCCGG